>QCIV01000001.1 GCA_003216455.1 Prochlorococcus sp. AG-402-N17
TGCTGGAACTATCTCTACTAATTCAAATTTTAAGAAACTCCTAAACAGTACTAAAGACTTAAAGGAACATAATTATGTAATACAGTATTTGATTAAATGTTTAGAAGTTTCAAAAATAACAAACTTTAAAAAAAGTGATATCAAGGTAAATTCATTTGGAGATATTTCTCATTTGCAAACACGCATTTTCTCTAAAGTTGAAAATATTTGTCCTTTTGAATTACTTAAAAACCTACATCCATCTCCGGCAGTTTGTGGATACCCAAAAAATGCAGCATTGGATTGGATAAACACTCTTGAGTCTTTTCCTAGAGGAAATTATGCTTCTCCAATGGGTTGGGTTGATTCATCAGGAAATGCTTCATTTCTTTTAGCAATAAGAGGCGCAAGATGTATTGAAGAAAATATTGAATTTACTGCCGGTTCAGGTATAGTTTCTGGCTCCGTTTTAGAGAAAGAAATAGATGAGATTAAATTAAAATTTGAATCTATAGTAAAACAGATGTATTTCGCTAAAAATCCTAGATAATTTCTACTAATTTTTCAATAACTTCCTCTGAAACATTCTTATTGGATAAATTTTCTATTTCTCTTAAACCTGTTGGACTGGTTACATTAATTTCGCTAAGCATTCCATTTATTACATCAATACCAACAAAAAATAAACCTTCATCTTTGAAGTGTTGAGATAATTCTGAGCAGATACTTTTTTCTTTTTCTGTTAATAATGTGGGTTCAGCCTGCCCTCCCATCGCTAAATTACTCCTAAAATCTCCTCCTTGAGGAATCCTATTTATAGATCCAATTGCTTCACCGTTTACAATAATTATTCTTTTATCACCCTCTATGACTTCAGGAATAAATTTTTGCATCATAACGGGTAATTCTTCTTGAGAAGTGATTAATTCAACGATCGATTTAATTCCTGGAGAATTTTTATTGATCCTTATAACACCTTGACCACCTTTTCCTCCAAGAGGTTTTATGACTACTTCATTATTTATATTTGCAAAATTAATAAGATCTTTTACCTTACTCGCAACTATTGTAGGTGCCATTAAGTGACTGTATCTCAAAGCACCTAGCTTTTCATTCCATGCTCTTAACGATGAAGGTTTGTTAATTACTTTTACTCCTTTTCTTTCTGCAACTTCTAAAAGATGGGTTGCATATAAATAAGCCTCATTTACAGGAGGATCTTTTCTCATCCAAATGCAATTAAATTCGGCGAGAGGTATGCAATCATTCTCTTTGAAAGAAATCCATGGATTGACTTCAACTTTTAAGGAAGATGCCCATACTTCATCACCTCTAGCTTCAAGATCTTGGGGCGTACAACTCCAGATTTCAATATTTTTTTTTGATGATGCTTGCATTAAAGCAGCAGTTGAATCTTTTAAGGGATTTATATTTTTTATTGGATCTATTACGAATAGAAATTTCATAAGATCTAGTTTAATAATGCTTCTAATTTATTTTCATTTTCTAATGCATAGAGATCATCGCAGCCTCCGATACCCTCATCATCTATAAATATTTGTGGTAATGTTCTTCTACCATCAGCTCTTTCAATCATCAATGCTCTGGAATCTTCGTCGTTATCAATTTTATATTCTATAAAATTTACATTTTTTTTCTTGAGTAGTGATTTTGCTCGAATACAGAATGGGCAATATTGCCAAGTATAAATTTCAACTTTGGACATTTTTTTAAAATAATACTTAGTTTATACTATTAAACAAAAGTGCCTGTTAGATTATAAATAACGATTAAATTCTATCTTGATAGATATTACAGATTTCAAAAAAGATCTTTCGGAACTAACAGAGCGCCTGGGTAATGCTCAGGATTGTCTTTGACGTTCCAAGATTAAAAGCGAAAAGGAGAGAGTTAGAGCAAATTTCTGCTCAGCCTGAATTTTGGGAAAATCAAGAAGCAGCTAAAAAGCAAATGTTAATCCTTGATGATGTCAAAGCACAACTCAAATTGTTAGATAAATGGAAAACTTTTATTTCTGATGCTAATGCCTCTCTTGAGCTTTATTCTTTAGAACCTGAGGAGGAAATGATTTTGGAATCCCAGCAGGGATTAAAGAAATTGAGAGAGAATTTAGATAAATGGGAATTTGAAAGATTGTTATGTGGTGAATACGATAAGGAAGGAGCAGTAGTTTCTATTAACGCAGGTGCGGGTGGAACAGATGCGCAGGATTGGGTAGAGATATTATTGAGAATGTATTCAAGATGGGCCGATAATAATCAAATGAGCTTTATAATCAATGAATTATCTCAAGGAGAAGAAGCAGGTATTAAAAGTGTAACGTTTGAAATTGATGGAAAATATGCTTACGGCTATCTGCAACATGAAAAAGGAACTCATAGATTAGTAAGAATTTCTCCTTTTAATGCTAATGGCAAAAGACAAACCAGCTTTGCTGGGGTAGAGGTTATGCCAAAATTAGATAATAATATTTCACTTGATATACCTGAAAAAGATTTAGAAATTACAACGAGTAGATCAGGTGGAGCGGGAGGACAAAACGTTAATAAAGTAGAAACAGCAGTAAGAATTGTTCATTTGCCCTCAGGAATTTCAGTAAGATGCACCCAAGAAAGATCTCAATTACAAAATAAAGAAAAGGCCATGTTACTTCTTAAGTCTAAACTACTTGTGATTGCTAAAGAACAACGAGCTGCAGAAGTTGCTGATATTAAAGGTGATATTGTGGAAGCTGCATGGGGCAATCAAATAAGAAATTATGTTTTCCATCCCTATCAAATGGTAAAAGATCTTAGGACTATGCAAGAGACTAACGACTTAGATAGTGTCTTAAATGGTGGACTAGAACCGTTTATTCATGAATTATTACGCATGAATATTTCTTCTAAGGAATCTATTTAATAACTAATGGCAAATAAAAACGAAAATTTAGAAAAAAAAGTTGCTCCTCCAAGCTTTATAAAGCTTGCTATGAGAAATATGGTAAGAAAGGGTTCAAAAAGTATTTCTCATTTTTCAATAACCTTTCTAGTTTTAATTGGGATTTTAATACTTGTTGCAACAATAGGTAAGCCCAATATTCCTGTTTAAGAATGTATGAAAGAAAAAATTATTTCTGAAATAAATTTAGATTTGGTTTTTAAATGTATTGAATTTTCTCATTTTTCAAATAAGTTAAAAGATTCAAAAAATAATCTTATTTTTGAATCTAATTTTTGGGAGAAAGTTTTTTTATCTTGGATAAAAATAATATTAAAAAAAGATGATTATAAATTGCCAAATTTCATTTTTGAAAAAAAATCTTTTTCTTTAGGCTTACAGATAATATCTAACAAAGAAATTGCTTCTATGAATAAAAAGTGGATGCAAAAAAATGGACCTACTGATGTTCTATCTTTTCCAATAATTTCTGATGAATCTCTAAATAATTTAGATCATATAGAGTTGGGAGATATATTTATATCATTAGAGATCGCACTTGAGCAATCTTATGAATATAAACATTCAATCTATAGAGAGATGCTCTGGCTGGCTAGTCATGGATTTTTACATCTTTTGGGATGGGAACATAATAATGATCTTGATTTAGAAAATATGTTAAATTTTCAGGAATATTTAATTAAAAAATTAGATTAAAAATCTATGTACAAAAAAATAAACTCCCTAAAAAATAGAATAGAATCATATAAAACTT
The DNA here is from genome assembly GCA_003216455.1 of Prochlorococcus sp. AG-402-N17. Classification (GTDB taxonomy): domain Bacteria; phylum Cyanobacteriota; class Cyanobacteriia; order PCC-6307; family Cyanobiaceae; genus Prochlorococcus_A. The sequence goes on from QCIV01000001.1 coordinate 3,695, forward strand.
CTAGTAATGTATTAAAAAGTTTTAAATATGCTTTTAGTGGAATTAGTTACGTATTAAAAACTTCAAGAAATTTTAAAATTCAATTAATTTTTGCAGTTACAAGTTTAATGATTGGTTTTTTACTGAAAATTAGTCTAAGTAATTATGTAATTTTGATTGCCACAATTATGTCTGTTTTAATATTAGAAATATTAAACACATCTATTGAATCAATAGTTGATTTAGTAGTGAAAAAAGAATTTAGTAGTTTGGCTAAAATTTCAAAAGATACTTCTGCAGGAGCAGTGTTATTAGCTTCCATTAATTCTGTTATTATTGCTGTATATATTTTTATTCCTAAAATAAAGTTGTTATTTTAAATTCATATAAATATGTTTCTTGTTATTGATAATTACGATAGTTTTACTTATAACCTTGTGCAATATTTAGGAGAACTTTCAGTTGAACATGAGATAACTAAAGAATTAATAGTTAAAAGAAATGATGAAATTACTTTAGAAGAAATTATCAAACTCAATCCATGTGGTATCTTATTATCTCCAGGTCCTGGTAATCCAGATCAATCTGGAATTTGTCTCCCAATACTAAAAAAATTATCTAAAAATATTCCGACATTGGGAGTTTGTTTAGGCCATCAAGCTTTGGCCCAAGCTTTTGGAGGTAAGGTTGTAGTTGGGAAAGAACTGATGCATGGTAAGACATCCAAAATATTTCATAATCAAAAAGGATTGTTTAAAAATATCGAGACTCCATTTGTAGCTACTAGATATCATAGTCTTATAGTTGATTCAAGTTCTTTACCATCTTGTTTCGAGATAACTGCGACTTTAGAAGACTCAACTATTATGGCTATCTCTCACAAAGAATATAAACATTTACATGGGGTTCAGTTCCATCCTGAAAGTGTATTGACACAATTTGGTCATAAATTAATTAGTAATTTTCTAAAAATGGCTGAACAAAAGTAAAATAAAAAAAATTATTATTATGATTTCAAACATTAAAAAATTTTTCTTTTTTATATTATTTAGCTCTTTTTTACCTACCTCATTATTGGCAAAGAATTTAGTAATAAAAAGTCTGGGATATAGTAGTTTTTTAATTAATAGTGCAGAAAATTCGATCCTTATAAATCCCTTTAAAGCAATAGGTTGTGCAAGAAATTTTAAGGAGCCAAATGAAGTTAAGGTAGATTTTATTTTGGCTAGTTCTAGGCTTCCAGATGAGGGATATAATCCAAATGATCAATTAATGTTTGTTGAGCCTGGCATCTATCAATTTAAGGATATCTTATTAAAAGGAATTTCTGTTCCACATGACAGAGTAGAAGGAAGAAGATTTGGTATGGCAACTGTTTGGAGTTGGGAGCAGAATGATCTTAAAATTGTGCATATGGGAGGAGCAGCTGGTGATATTGATATTAGTAGTCAAATTGTTTTGTCTCGCCCAGATATTTTATTTATTTCAGTTGGAGGAGGAATAAAATCTTACGATGGAGAAGAAGCCGCAAGAATAGTTAAGATCTTAAAACCTAATTTAGTTATTCCTGTTCACTTTGCAATTGGCAAACAAATTAATAAAGAATGTGATTCTTCAAATGCTGATTTATTTCTTGAAAATATGAAAGATTTTAAAGTAAATTATGTTGAAAAAGATTTGCAAATAAAACCTAAAAGAATCGATAAAAATACGATTTATATTTTCCGTAATTAATTTATTAAATCTAAGTCCTTGTAATTGTCCCAGAAAAAAATCATTTGTTCTCTAGTTCCAATACTAACCCTTATTGACTTACCAATATCTTTTTTGTTTTCCATACTTCTAATAAGAATACCTTTTTCTCTCATCTGTTGTATTAAGATTTTAGGATCTTTTTTTGGCCAAATTAAGAAATAATTACCTCCACTAAAGTGCGTTCTGATTTTTGTTGATTTAAATTTATTTAAAATCCATTCCCTCGCTTTTTTTACTTCTAAAACATAATTATCAATATATGATTTGTCATTAAGTGCTGCTAATGCTGCTGTTACAGCAAAGCTATTAACATCATATGGTCCTGTAACTTTATTAATGTAATTAATTAAATTTTTATTGCCAAAAGTAAAACCTATTCTTAAGCCAGCTAAACCAGCTGTTTTTGAGAGAGATTGGATTATTATTATATTATTATTCTTTTCAAAATCTATCGATTCAAGAAGACTATCTCCATTAAATTTTTCATATAGTTCATCAACAATTATCAATGAATCGTTTTTGATATTTGCTAAGTTAATTATCTCTTGAGCACTTAAAACTGTTCCCGTCGGATTGTTTGGATTACAAATAAATATTAACTTTGGATTATACTTTATAATTTTTTCACCAAATTCTTCGATGGGAAATAGAAAATTTTCTCCAATGTAAGAACAAGTTATTTTCTTCATTCCTCGCATTTCTGAACAAGGAGAATAGTAACCAAAAGTTGGATTCGTGGTTAGAAATATTTGATCTTTTTCTCCAAAGCAATTGAAGATTGAATTTATTGCTGCATCTGCTCCATTGAAAATTCCTATTTCATCATTATCAAATTTTCTTGAATCAAGATATTTATCACATAAAAAATTTTTTAATAAATTATATTCTGGATAAATTGCAATCTCATTTAATTTTATCGCTTGTAAAGCTTCGAAAACATTAGGACTTGGACCTAGAGTATTTTCATTAAAGTCTAAGCGGAGTAAATTTCTTCTATTTTCTAAAGGTGCAGAGTAAGACTGCATATTTATTATTTCTTCTCTTGGCCTTGGGAAAAGATTATTTAATTGATCAAAATCATTCATTACATTCTTTCTAAAGTTTCAATTCCTAGAAGCTCTAAGCTTAATTTTAGTGTTTTTGCAGTTAGATCACATAAATTCAGTCTAGAAATTTTTATATATTTTTCTTCTTTGAGTATTGGGACTTGATCATAGAATCTATTAAAAGTTTGACATAGCTCAAACAGATAATTGCATAATCTATTTGGCATTAAGTCTTTTTCAATAGATATTATGACTTCATCGAACTTAAGTAATTTTCTGATAAGTTTCCACTCAGATTTATGTTCATAATTTGTATATTGAAAATCTTTAGAGTCATAAACGAAATCATTTTTTCTTTTAATTCCTGCAATTCTTACAAGTGTATATAACAAATAAGGAGCAGTATTACCATTTAGGGAAAGCATTTTATCAAAACTAAATTGATAATTTGTAATCCTATTTTGGCTTAAATCTGCATACTTAACAGCTCCTAATCCAATTATTCTTGAAGTATTTGCAATAAAGTCTTCTGTCTCATAACGATTTTCATTTTCTAATCTTTTCAATAAATCTTCTTTTGCTATTCTTACGGCTTCTTTTAATAAATCTTTTAAACGTATTGTTTCACCTTCCCTTGTCTTTAGTTTTTTGCCATCAATTCCTTGAACTAATCCAAAAGGGACATGGTCTACTTGGCAATTGTCTGGGATCCATTTTGCTTTTTTTGCGACTTGAAAAACTCCAGCAAAATGATTTGCTTGTCCATGATCAGTTACATAAATAATCCTCGAAGCATCATCCCCATTAGGAGGTTTATTGAATCTATATCTTATAGCAGCAAGATCTGTGGTGGCATAATTAAAACCTCCATCTTTTTTTTGAATAATTAGCGGTAAAGGTTTGCCTTCTTTATTATGCATCCCATCTAAAAATACACATTTTGCTCCTTGATCTTCTACTAATATTTTTTTTAAATTCAAATCCTCAATAACAGATTTTAAGAAGGGATTATAAAAAGATTCACCTCTTTCTTCTATTTTTATTTTTAAATTTTTATAGATTTCATCAAATTCTTTTCTAGATTGATCACATAATAATTTCCAAGCTTTAATCGATTTAATATCTCCACTTTGTAACTTAACTACTTCCTCTCTAGATCTTTTTTGGAATTCAGATTCATTATCAAATCTTTTTTTTGATTCTTTATAAAATTCAACTAAATCACTAATCTTAATTTTGCCTACCTCCTCTAAATCATTTGAATATAAATCTTTGAGCTGAGTAATAAGCATTCCAAATTGCGTTCCCCAATCGCCAACATGATTTAGTCTTAATACTTGATAACCTCTTAACTCGAAAATTCTGGATATTGAATCTCCTATTATTGTTGATCTTAAATGCCCTACATGCATTTCTTTAGCAATATTAGGACTAGAAAAATCTATAATGACTTTATTTGATAAGCCACTATCTAAATCTTTTTTAATTTGGGGTACTCCACCCCTTTGGCATTGAATATTTGATTTAATTTCATTTATTAGAACTTCATCTTTTAATTTTATATTTATAAATCCAGGTCCAGCTATTTCTAGACTCTTACATAATTTTGCTATGCTTTTATTTTTATTTAAAAGGTTAATAAAATCATTAGAAATATCTCTTGGATTCTTTTTATATATTTTAGATAAACTTAAACAAACATTACATTGATAATCACCAAATTCCTCTTTTGATGATTGTGTAATTAAATTTTTTCTAAGAATTTCGAATTCTCCTTTTTTATCATTTATTTCAAGACTATCTAAAAGAGATTGTTCAAATTGTTTTGTTAATTCTTTAAAAATGATTAGCATTAATTATTCAATTATTTATCTATATAATTAATTAATATAACGCATACTCAAATCAATCCAATTACTTTTGGTGATTGAAGAACTTGTTGAAATCAAATCAATACCTTTTATTAGATATTTGCTAATTTCTTCAGGGTTAATTCCAGAAACTTCAATTATCAAATTTTTATTGACTTCTTTTTTTAAGCTATTCATTGATAAATCTCTTAATTCTTGAACGTTTTTTTTGATTATTTCAGGGCTAAGTTCATCCAATAAGACACTATCTGCTCCTGCTAATACTGCTTCTTTTGCCTGTTCGATATTCTCAGCTTCAATTATAATATGAGTTGTAAAAGGCGAATTTAATCGAATTTTTTTTACTGTATTATTAAGATTATCTGTCCATGCAATGTGATTTTCTTTTATCATAGCTGCGTCGTATAATCCCATTCTATGATTCACTCCACCTCCACATTTAAATGCATATTTTTCAAATATTCTTAATCCAGGAGTAGTTTTTCTAGTATCTGCTAATTTTATATTTGTACCTTCTAACTTATTTACAAGATTCTTTGTATATGTTGATATTCCAGATAAATGCATTGCTATATTTAAACCTATTCTTTCACTAGCTAGCAAACTTTTTGAAGGTCCATATATTTCCAGGAGTTTTTGATCTTTAACAAATTGATCTCCATCAGAGATATTAAATTTTGAACTGATTTTTAAATCAATTTTTTTAAAAATTTCTTTTATAATCTCGACACCACAAAATATACCACCTTCTTTTGCAATCCAATATGCATTACCATTCTCCTCCGTAATAGAAGGACTTGTAAGATCTCCCCTTCCTATATCTTCATCGATCCAATTATCAATGATCTTACTTATTATTGGAGTATTTAAATCCACTTAACTAAAAAATAATTAATTAACAAAAATTCAAATGAAGTTAGAGAATCAACTATATATCACTATCTAATTTAACTCAAATTTATTTACCAATACAAAACTTAGAAAAAATATTATCTAGAAGTTCCTCCGTTAATTCTTGACCAGTTATTTTAGATAAGTTTTGAATTCCATCTCTCAGTTCAATTGATAACAAATCGAATGGCAATTTATTTTTTATGATTTCATCAGTATCATTTAAATTAGATAGGCAAGCAGACAAATTTGTTAGATGTCTTTCATTTAAAAATATATTGATATTTTCTACTTGTTTTAATCCACATTTTTTTATGATTGTGTCGATTAATAATCTTTCACCATTATTATTCTTTATGCTCATAAGAATTGTGTTTTTTAACTCATTTGAATTAATATTTTTGCAATCAATTAAATCTTTTTTATTGCCCAAAATAGTAATTAATTTTTCTTTGGGGATTTCTTCTATTATTTTTTTGTCTTCTTCATTAAATCCTTCTTCAAGACTATAAATATAAATTATAAAATCAGACTCTTTAATTTTCTCAAAACTTTTTTTAATTCCAATACTTTCAATTTGTTCATGAGTTTCTCTTATGCCAGCAGTATCAATTATTTTCATTGGAATATCATTAATAGTTAAATTAACTTCAATAACATCTCGAGTTGTTCCGGGAATATTAGTTACGATTGCTTTCTCTTTTTTTGCAAGTAAATTTAGTAAAGAGCTTTTACCAACATTTGTTTTACCTATAAGCGCAATGGATATTCCATTGTGAATATATGCATTTCTTTTTGCATTTGCTATTAGCAATTCTATTTTTTCTTTTACTTTTTTAATGTTTTTTAGATATTTGGTGTAATCAAAATCTGTGAAGTCTTCTTCAAAATCAACTCTCGCTTCTATTTCGCAAAGTTGATTTATAAGGTCATTTTTAATATCATTAATTTTTTTCTTTATTTCTCCTTGAATCCCACTAAAAGCTAACTCTGCTGATCTTGTATTGCTTGCATTAATTAATTGATTAATAGACTCGGCTTGAGTAAGGTCTATTTTTCCATTAAGAAAAGCTCTTTGACTAAATTCTCCTGGGTTTGCAAGTCTAACTCTAGAATTACTAGATAATAATCTCTTTAGAACTTTATTTACTATGATAATTCCTCCATGGCAATGAAGTTCAACTACATCCTCTCCTGTGAAGCTATTTGGTGATTTCATCACTAAAATTAAAACCTCATCTATAAATTTATTTTGTTTATTTTCCTGAATAAAACCATGAAAAACTCTATGTGATTCCCATGCATATTTAGATTTAGTTTGAACAATCTTTTTGCAAGAATTAATTGAGTCTTTCCCTGATACTCTTATTATCGCAACTCCTCCTTTCCCTATACTTATAGCTGAAGCAATTGCGGCTATCGTATCTTCTGTAGTAACTATCGAATGCATCTCTAGCTTTGTTATGGATAATTAAGTAAGATTATCAAGAATTTAATTTTGAAATTTTCTTTCTGAATGAGATTTAAAAGAGATATTACCTATAAGAAAATTCTATCATTATTTAGGAATCAGAATGGAAGTCCTTTTTTTAATGCTAAAGGTTTAGCTATAGGGGTATTTAGTGGCTGCTTTCCTTTTTTTGGGTTTCAGACTTTAATTGGGGTATTTTTTGCGAAAATAGCTAAAGGAAATATTGTTCTAGCTGCAGTTGGTACCTGGATCAGCAACCCTTTTACTTATATTCCACTTTATTATTTTAACTATAAAGTTGGTTCGATTTTTTTAAATAATTCTTCTAATAAAATTCTTGAAAAAAGTTTATTTATTGATGACTTATGGAAACAAGGTAGAATTTTTTCCCTAAAATTACTCTTAGGTTCATCTTGTGTAGGTATTTTATTAGCTTTGATTTGCGGCAGTATTGTTTTCTTTATCTACAAGATAAAAAGTAAAAGATAGATTGATCTGATTTTAAAATTAACTTTGTCCAACTCTGGCAATATCTAAAACATCTGCCATTGATTTAATTTGTTCAATTGTTTTGTGAAGTTGATTATAACTTTCAAGACCTACACAAAGATTGATAATAGCTGGTTTACCATAAGCAGTTTTAACATTGGCATCGCTAACGTTTATACCTTTATCAGATAACCGCATAAGAATATCTTTAAGAACTCCAACTCGATCAATTACTTCTATTCGTAGCTGAATTGGAAACTTATTATCGCCAGTTTTATTATCTTGATTCCAACCGACAGGTAATCTTCTCTCTATTGGAATTTGTATTACATTTTCACAATCTTCCCTATGTATAGTTATCCCATGGTTGCCGAGCGACACAGTTCCGATAATACCCTCGCCTGGGAGTGGTGCACAGCATTTACCTATTCTGTAATCAAGACCTTCTATCCCGGAAATTGGCGATTTAGCTGCTGTATGAGATTGATTAGTGGATAAATTACTATTACTTTTAAGAGATTTTGCTATTTCAGAGTCAGAATCATTTTTTACATCTTCTGTCTGTAATTTTATTTCTTCTCTTAGTCTGTTTAATACTTGATGCAAAGTTAAACCACCAAAACCAAGAGATGCAAGAAGGTCTTCAGAAGTTTTTAAATTGCATCGATTTGCAACTTTTTTCATGGCTTCACTAGAAAGTAATGATTCAAAACCGTTTCTACCTACTTCTTTTTCAAGTAAATCTCTACCTCTTTTAATCGTTTCATCACGATGGCTTTTCTTATACCATTGGCGAATTCTATTTTTAGCAGTTGGCGTAACTACAAAGTTCAGCCAATCCAAGCTTGGAGTAGCATTATTACTTGTCAAAATTTCTATGAAGTCACCATTTTGAAGTGCTGTAGATAATGGAGAAAGCTTTTCATTAATTCTTATTCCATTACAGTGATTGCCAACTTCAGAATGAATTCTGTAGGCGAAATCTATCGCGGTAGATCCTTTCCTTAAACCAACAACATCTCCTTTTGGAGTGATCACAAATACTTCTTCATCAAATAAATCTTCTTTAATTGAAGCTAAATAATCATTATGATCCCTTTCATTACCTTCTTGTTGCCATTCTACTAATTGTCTTAGCCAATTAAATCTCTCGGCATTACTTTTAGCAGGAGAACCACCCTCTTTGTATTGCCAATGAGCGGCGATACCATATTCAGCAATTTGATGCATCGAAGTAGTTCTAATTTGAACTTCAATAGGTCGATGTCTTCCAATCACAGAAGTGTGTAAGGACTGATATCCATTGGGTTTTGGTAATCCTATATAGTCTTTAAATCTACCTGGAATTGGTTTGAAAGTATCATGAACAACTGCTAAAGCTCTATAACAACTATCTGAATTGTCTACGATAATTCTTAGGGCAGCAACATCATAAATCTCGTGAAAATGCTTTTGTTGTCTTTCCATTTTGCTCCAGATGCCATAAAGATGTTTTGGCCTTCCTGTTATTTCAAAATTTTTCAAACCTGCTAAAATCAAGTTTTCCTTCATAAGATTCAAAGTTACTTTTAATCTTTTTTCTCTATCACTTCTTTTAACAGCGATTTGATCTTTAAGATCTAGATATTCTTTAGGCTCTAGGAATTTAAAAGCTAAATCTTCTAATTCCCATTTAAATCTGTTTATTCCTAGTCGATTAGCTAATGGTGCATAAATCTCTCTTGTTTCTCTAGCTATTCTTAGTTTTTTCTCATCATTTAGCCATTCAATTGTTCTCATGTTATGAAGTCGATCTGCAAGTTTTACTAAGACAACTCTGATATCGCTGGCCATAGCCAAAAACATTTTCCTAAGATTTTCAGCTTGTGCTTCAGTCCTGTTGTTAAAGTGAATGCCGCCTAATTTTGTTACACCCTCTACAAGTATTTTTACTTCTAATCCAAAATTTGTTTCTATTTCGGATAAATCAATGCCAGTATCTTCAACTACATCATGTAAAAGGCCTGCAGCAATAACAGATGAACTAGCACCTATTTCTTTAAGGAGATTTGCAACAGCAACCGGGTGGATAATATATGGCTCGCCGCTCGCGCGGAATTGTCCATCATGAGCTTTATAAGCAAGTTTAAAAGCCTTTACTATAAGGTTTTGATTCTCATCATTTTCTTTATTTGATTTTTCAAAATTATGAATATCTTTAAGAAGCCAATCGGGAATGTTTATTTGATAATTCAAAGATTCACTTTCATATTTTTTATTTTCAGGCACAATAGTTTTGGAAACTTCAATTTCGTTTTTTTCTTTTGAATTTGCAGCTGCCTCGGACATTTTATATTGCTTTAGATGTATTTTATTTAGGTCTAGAAAAATTTGCTATGAATCATGGAAAAAAATAAAGAAAAAATTATTGTAGTTAAAAATCTTACCGTTAAATATGGTCTAAAACAGCAACCTATTATCAAAAATTTTAATTTGGAAATAGATAGTGGAGATCATTTGGCCATAATAGGACCTTCTGGATGTGGAAAGACCACTTTTGCAAAAACATTAGTAAATATATTGCCTGAAAAGGCCACTTCTAAAGGGTATCTATCGATTTCTAGTGTAGATCCTAGGAAAATAAATAATAAAGATGCACAATTATTTAGAAGAAAGAATTTTGGATTTATCTATCAAGACTCTATAAAAAAACTTAATCCGCTAATGAGAGTTGGGGATCATTTATATGAATTATTTAAAACACATGATCAAACTAAATCATCTTTAGCTATTAAAAAATTAGTAAGAGAAGTTTTTCAAAAAGTCGGAATTGAAGAAAGTAGACTTGATTCTTTCCCACATCAATTTAGCGGTGGAATGAGACAGAGAGTTTCTATAGCAATGGCACTTGCTTTGAAACCTAAATTATTAATAGCTGATGAACCTACTACAAGCTTAGATACCAAAACATGTTTTGAAATTATGCAAGAAATAATTCATCTATGTAATGAATTTGATACAACTTTAATTTTAATTAGTCATGATATTAATCTTGCAGCAAAGTGGTGTAAAAAAGTTGCAATAATTGAAAAGGGATCGATTGTTGAAAAAGGAAATATATTAGATATTTTTCAATCACCAAAATCAGATATCGGCAAAAAGTTAGTAAATGCTTCAAAAATAGTATTAGAACCAAATACTAAAAATAATGCTCGAGATGAGGTCGTTCTAGAGGTAAATAACCTAAGACATTGGTATAAATTAAATTCTTCAATTTTCATTAATAAATGGAATAAGGCTTTAAATGAAGTTAGTTTCAAGTTATATGAGAATGAGACTCTTGGAATAGTTGGTTCTTCAGGGAGTGGTAAAAGTACATTATGTAGGGCTTTAATTGGACTTCTTAAAGTAAGAGGTGGTGAAATCAAAATTTATGATAAAAATCATGCATCGAAAAAAAATAAATCTTTTAAAAAAAACAATAAAGTACAAATTATTTTTCAAGATCCTTTTTCAAGTTTGAATCCGAAAATGACAATTAAAAATATTTTGGAAGATATATTTTTTATTCAAAAAATTTCAGATAAAAGAAAAATTGAAAAAGAAATAAAATTAATGTTAAGAAATTTAAATCTTCCCTTAAATAATGATTTTTTTAATTCTTATCCTAACCAATTATCTGGTGGTCAATTGCAAAGAATTTCATTGGCCAGGGCGCTATTATTGAAGCCAAAAATTTTAATTTGTGATGAGAGCGTAAATATGTTGGATGCTTCAGTAAAAATAGAGATTCTTGAATTACTAAGAGTCTTTCAAGAAAAAATGAATTTAACGATTATTTTTATTACCCATGATTTAGGCATTGCTAAAAGATTTTGTAATAGGTTGCTAGTTATGAATCATGGAAAGATAGTTGATGAAGGAGAAAGTTCTACAATATTTACTAAAACTCAAAACCCGTATACAAAATCGCTTCTAAATTCCTCTTTAAATCTTATTTAACTTTTAAGAACACTTAGTAATTTTCGAAAATCTAATGGTAATTCTGATTCAAATATCATTTCTTTACCATTTATTGGATGTATAAGTCCAAGCTTGATGGCGTGTAAAGCTTGGCCATCTAATTTACATGGTAGTTTTTTACATCTTCCATATAATGGATCACCCACAATTGGATGATTAATGTGAGCGCAATGAACTCTTATTTGATGCGTTCGCCCCGTATCTAGTTTGAAACTCATTAATGAGTAATTGCCAAATCTTTCTTCTAATTTCCAATAGGTACAAGCATACCTTCCTGAAGTTTCTTCAACTACTTTATATTTCAATCTATTTAATTTATCTCTGCCAATGTGTCCCACTATTTGGCCTTCTTCAGAATTAGGTGCTCCATGAATTACTGCAATATATTCGCGTGAAGCTATTTTTTCTTTAATTTGTTTCTGGAGATTTACTAATGCCTCTTGGCTTTTTGCAACCACCATACATCCGGAGGTATCTTTATCTAATCTGTGAACAATCCCAGGTCTTAGTTTCCCATTAATTCCAGGCAGATCTTTACAGTGAAAAAGTAATCCATTCACTAAAGTTCCAGATTTGTGTCCAGGGGCTGGATGAACTATTAGACCTGATTGTTTATTGATGACTATGATGTGCTCGTCTTCAAAAAGGATATTTAAATCCATTTTTTCGGGTTTCAAATAAATAAGAGGTTCTGGAGGAGGCATCCATATTTGAACATTGTCGCCATTTTTTAATGGGGTCTTTGCTTTTGCGGTCTTATAGTTAACAAGTACTAAACCTGAATTTATAAAATGTTGAATTCTTGCTCTACTTTGTTCTGGCCTTTTACTTACCAACCATCTGTCTAGCCTCATAGGCAGAGGTAGCTCATAAATAATTTCTATAAGCTCACCTTCTCCAATGCCGAAAGAATTTTGATTATTTAATTCCATAGTGGGACTTCTAAAGCAATTTTACCCAGCATTTGATTTCTATAATCTTCCAATAACTTATGAGACATTCTCCTTTTGTCACCTGAGGTATGTTTTGAAGCTGCTTCGTTGATCCAAGCGGAAGGACTCTTAAAGCCTTTGGTAATATCAACTCCATATCTATTAGATATTTGTTTAACTGAGATATTCGCATTCTTATCTTTGTTGAGAGTGGATATAATTTTGATAAACCCAATTGCGACACTCTCTATTTCATAAGCAGCTTCACCAATATCGTCACACAGTGCAAGATTCAGTGCTGATTTTTGATCTTCTAAATTTGGAGGTATAACACCAGGAGCATCTAGCAGATCTATACCACTTTCTAATTTTATCCATCTTAAATTACGAGTCACGCCTGCTTTCCTAGCGCTATCTACAACTCTTTTTTTTGCAATTCTATTAATTAATGCTGACTTTCCTACGTTTGGAAAACCAAGTGTAAGGACTCTAATTGGCCTAATTCGCATTCCTCTAGAGAGTCTTCTATCGTCGATTGACGACCTAGAATCTTTGGCTGACTTACAAATTTCTTTAATCCCTATTCCTCTTTTAGAATCACACCAAAGAGGATATTGATCTTTAGCATTAAACCATTTGTTCCAACTATTGATTGTATGAGGGGAGATCATGTCTGATCTGTTAATAACAAGAATATGTTTTTTATTATTTATCCATTTATTTAAATGTGGATGTCCTGTGGATAAAGGAATTCGTGCATCTCTAACTTCTATGACTAAATCTACTTTATTGATAACTTCAGATAATTTTTTTTCCGCTTTTGCGATATGGCCTGGGTACCATTGGATTTTGGGTATGTCCACTTCAATAAATCAAATAAAATTTTGTATTCCTTTTAGTTTTTATAAGTTTCAAAAGTATTTACTTCTAAAGTTTAGTATAAATTTAATGACTAAAAAATTTTTATAATCGTTAATTTTTAAAATTTATTAAGGCATAGGTAACAGTAATTACTTTTTAACCCAATAAGCCCAAATTAACGTTAGGGTCTTGAGATTATAAATATAGCTTATTTAATGTCAAAATTATCTCTTTCCAGTCTTGATAAGACTCATTTAGAAGGAAAAAAAGTTCTTGTAAGAGTAGATTTTAATGTTCCATTAAATGAAGATGGTCTAATAACCGACGATACGCGTATTCGTGCAGCGATCCCAACTATTGAATATCTTATTAATCATTCCGCAAAAGTTATTTTAGCTGCTCATTTTGGTAGACCAAAGGGTCAGGTAAATGAAAAAATGAGATTAACTCCAGTAGCAGCAAGATTAAGTGAATTGTTGGGGCAAAATGTTGCTCTTACTAACAGTTGTATTGGTGATGAAGCAGTTGCACAATCAAATAGCTTATCTAGTGGAGATGTTCTTTTACTTGAAAATGTTCGTTTTTTTGGTGAAGAGGAAAAGAACGACCTGGAGTTTGCTAAAAAATTAGCATCACATGCAGATATGTACGTAAATGATGCTTTCGGTGCTGCTCATAGAGCGCATGCTTCAACTCAGGGTGTTACAAAATATTTAAGTCCCTCAGTAGCTGGATTCCTTTTAGAAAAAGAATTGAAATACCTACAAGGAGCTGTAGATTCCCCAAATCGTCCATTAGCAGCAATAGTTGGAGGATCAAAGGTTAGTAGCAAAATAGGAGTACTTGATTCATTACTAGATAAGTGTGACAAAATCATGATTGGTGGAGGTATGATTTTCACTTTTTATAAAGCTAGAGGTTTAGATGTCGGAAAGAGCCTTGTAGAAGAAGACAAACTCGAGCTTGCTAAAGATTTAGAAGCAAAAGCAAAAGCAAAAGGAGTAGAATTGCTATTACCCACTGATGTTGTTTTGGCTGATGAATTTTCTCCTGACGCCAATAGTAAAATATCTCAAATTGATGCAATTAGTGGGCATTGGATGGGTCTAGATATTGGTCCAGATTCCATTAAAGTTTTTCAGAATGCTCTTGCAGAATGTAAGACAATTATTTGGAATGGTCCAATGGGAGTTTTTGAATTTGATAAATTTGCAAACGGTACAAATGCAATAGCTACGACTCTTGCGGACTTAAGTGCTTTTTCTGAAGTTTGTACAATAATTGGAGGTGGAGATTCAGTTGCAGCAGTTGAAAAAGCAGGATTAGCTGAGAAAATGTCTCATATATCTACTGGAGGTGGGGCTAGTTTGGAACTTTTAGAAGGTAAAACTTTACCAGGTGTGGCTTCGTTAAACGACGTTTAGGCTATATCTTATCAACAATATCAATGCTCTTTGTGAAAGTAATCATTCCTTCAGGATGAGCTATGATTCCTGACCAAATTTGTATCCCTGGTTTTGAAGGGGCTCTTGTTATTTTAAAAATCCCTCCAGACGCCAATGGCTCCAATAATATTTCTTGTTCAAACAATGAATTAACTTGATGAGGTTTTATAGCTCCAGCAATAATCACTTCTTCAAGAGGCTTATTTAGAATTATATCGATATCGTATTTTGAACCAGTAAGAACTCTATCAGGAATATTAAAACTAATATCTATTTTTTTATTATCGTTTCTTATTGTGGTGAATAAATTTTTGATAATTCCTTCATCTATTGTCCCATTTACGATTGAAAATAAATAATCAAATTTGGATTCGAGTATATATATTTCTCCATTAATTATTTTTTCCCCAAAAACTTTTATTCGCAAAATATCTTCATCTGGAATATTAGATTTTAATCTTTTGATCTTCCATTTGCTATTAGGGAAATCATTAATAATCTTTGAAAATTGTTTTGGTATATTTTGGCTTTCTTCATTTCTAAAATTTTTTCTAATGAATTCTAAATCTTTTGCATTTAAGGAGTTTTCTAGATTTCTTATAAAATCAACTTTCAAAGTTTGCGTTATTGCTGAATAGGGAAAAATAAGATAAACAAATAAGTAGAGAAGAAATCTTATATTTTTGAATAAGTTTAAATTAAACATATTAATCATTGGTTATTTTATTCTACTATTTTAGGTTTTTATGTCTAAAAAAAATAATTTATTAGTTGCAGCAAGTGGGACAGGGGGGCATATTTTCCCAGCCTTAGCAGTTTCTAAAGAGGTGGAAGATGAATGGAATATTCATTGGTTGGGTGTTAGACAAAGACTTGATTCAAATTTTATTCCCGAAAAATATAATTTGAGGACTTTGAATATAAAGACACCACGAAAAAATATTTTTTTGTTTTATCAATATATAGAAATTTTAATGTCAACTTTTCAGATAATTAGGATCTTAAAAGAAAAAAAAATTAACTTAGTTTTTGCGACTGGCGGTTATATATCAGCACCTACTATTGTTGCTTCAAAACTTCTAAGGATACCTATCATTATTCATGAATCAAATGTAATTCCAGGAATGGTCACGAAATATTTTGGTTTTTTATGTAACTATGTTCTTTTAGGATTTAAAGAAACAAATTCTTATTTAAAAAATTGTAAAACTATTTTCACTGGAACACCTTTAAGAGAGCAATTCTATAAATTTAATTTTTTGCCAAAATGGGTTCCAAAAGGAAATGGACCTCTTTTGATTGTTATGGGAGGTAGTCAAGGAGCAAAAGCTATAAATCAAATTCTTTATGAATCTCTAGAATTTTTAATAAAAAAACAATTTCGGATAGTTCATATTGTTGGCGAATTTAATCTAAAACCTTTTCATGTAAAAAACTCCAAAAATTATATTCAAAAGAAATTTACTAATGAAATAGCAGCTTTAATTCAAAACTGTGATCTTGTAATATCGAGATCTGGTGCAGGAACTATCAATGAATTAATGGAGGCTGAAAAACCTTCAATTTTAATTCCATATCCAGATTCTAAAAATAATCATCAGGAGAAAAATGCCATCATTCTTGCTGCAAGTGGAGGCTCAGTTTTAATCAATCAGAATAAAATGTCCAAAGAAGTTTTTGAAGAAACTTTAGAAAGAATTTTTAAAATAAAATCAAAAAAGGGAAAAAATCATTATGAAATATTAGATCTCATGAAGAAGAATATGGAAAATAATAATAAAAATAAATCTAAAAATGAGATCAAAAAGTATATTAATTATTTTTTAAAGGAATTCTGAATTTCTTCACATAAAAGAGTGTTATTTTTTCTATTCTGCAGACTTATTCTTGCCCACTTTTCGTCAAGAAATCTAAATGAAGTGCATTCTCTAAGCAATATTCCCTTATTTTCTAAGTATTTTATATTCGGCGACAAGGATGTTTCACTTTCTATTAAAAAAAAAGTTGGTTGAAGAGTTATGAATTTTAAGTTTCTCTATTTTTAATAATTTTTCAAATACTCTCTTTTTTTCAATATTTATCCAGCTGTGAATCTGTTTTGTCCACTGTTCATAGAATTTCTTATTACTTAGTAGATCAATTCCGGCTTTAATAGAAAATGCATTTAAAGGCCAAGGATCTCTATTTATTTCCCATTGTTTAAGTTTTTTCGAAGAGCCAATAACGTAACCTAATCTAAGACCAGGAATATTGAAGATTTTGGTCAAGCTTCTCAAGACTAATAAATTATCAAATTTTTTGGTTAATGGTATTAAAGATTCTTTGTCTCCATTAGGTGTTATCGATAAGAAAGCTTCATCGCAGATAACTAATTTATATTTTTTCACAACTTCCTCCAATGAATTCTTGTCCCATAATTGGCCGGTAGGGTTATGTGGATTTGTTATCCAAATAACATCACCTTTTGGATGAAGCGGAAATGATTGAGGAAAAAATATCATTCCAGTTTTTTGGTAATTCGCAATGTATAAAATTGCTATTCCAACAATTTAAAGATCTTTCATAATCAACAAATGATGGAGAAGGAATACAACTTATTCCGAATTTGGATGCTTCATAACCTGCCCAGGTTATTAATTCAGAAGCTCCATTTCCAGGCAATATATTGTCTGGATTTATCCCATGAAATTTGCCGATTATTTCTTTCAGATCACTCAAGTTTCTTTCTGGGTAATATCTAAAGCCAAGATTCTTAATTTCCGCATTTATTGAATCTATTAGTATTTGAGGTGGATCAAAGGGTACTAATGATGCACTTGCATCAATGATTTCGGAGGGTAATAAATTTAATTTTTTCGCAGTTGCATATACATTTCCACCGTGCTTCAAGTTTGATCCTTGCATGGCTAATGTTGAGTAATCATGAGGTTCATTATTCATTCTCTATTTTTATTCAACCCATTTTAAATCTGATCCAACTGCATCTTTTATACTAGATAATTGATGGTTATTGAGTTGCTTTATAATTCCCTCAAGTATATCTGGTACTAATTTTGGACCCTTATATATCCATCCTGTATAAAGTTGAATTAATGATGCTCCAGAACAAATTCTTTCCCAAGCTGACTCAGGACTATCTATTCCACCAACGCCAATTAAAATAATCTTTTTATCAATATTATGTATATGTTTTATTATTTGATTTGCTTTTTTTTGGAGAGGCCTTCCACTTAATCCTCCATTCTCTTGAGAGAGTAATAATCCAGTTTGCCTGATCTTTCTATTTTCAAGACCTAATCTATCAATGCTGGTGTTTGTAGCAATTATTCCATCGATGTTTTCCTCGATTATTAATTGGCAAATATCTTCAATATCTTTAAGGCCTAAATCTGGCGCAATTTTTACAAATAATGGTGGACAATTAGGTAAGTTTTTAATTTCTCTAAGAAGTTCTTTTAGAAGAATTGGATCTTGTAATTTTCTTAGCCCTTCAGTATTTGGAGAACTAACGTTTATTGCTGCGTAATCACAATATGGAATTAATAATTTTAGAGAAGTTAAATAATCATCTTTTGCTTGAGATAAACCTGTAATTTTTGACTTCCCGAAATTTATCCCTAAACAAATATTCTCCCTGTTTTTTTTAAACTCAATACCTTGTTCGACAAAGTTTTTAACTAGATTTTCAGCACCATTATTATTGAAACCCATTCTATTTAATGCTGCTTCTTCTTCTGCCAATCTAAATAACCTTGGTTTGGGATTTCCATTCTGAGCAAATTTAGTTACTGTACCAAGCTCAGCAAATCCAAAACCAAAATCTTTCCATATATTTGCGGCATTTCCATTTTTGTCAAAACCCGCAGCTAAACCAATTGGATTACAAAAATTTATTCCACATATGTTCTGAGTTAACCTTTTATCAATTACAGAAAATTCTTCATTTAGATTTTTTAAGATAGAAGATACTATAGGCCAATTATATTTTCTTGAACTGAATGATAGGAGACTAAGAGATAAATTTGTTAAGTATTCTGCATCAATTCCAGAGTCTTTTTTTAATACAGGGGTAATCAAGTTTTTATAAAGATTTTTAAATATCCTCTTCTGTTCATTCATAAAAAATTAGGCTTCTTTTTTTCTATTATCCAATATTTTTCATCTTTAGGAATCAATCTCCAATTACGCCATTCAAAAAGTGAATATTGTTTTATCTTTAAGTGGTTTTCATCACCTAATAAGGTGTCTAGTTCAGGTGAACTTAACAGGTACTTTTTTTCTGCAAATTTTTGAATTAATTCATTGCGGGAAAATAATTCCTGAATTTCTGCAGGTGCATTTTTTTCAAAAAAATCAACTGAGGATTCTACTTTTTTTAAGTTACTTTCTATAGATATACCTTTGCTGTAATTAGTTGCAATTTTATCAACCCTATCATTTTGTTTATCTCCGCTATGACCTTTAACATATTCCATTATTAGGCCATTGATTCTCAATTGATCAATTTTTTGCCATAGATCAAGATTTTGAACTGGTTTTCCTGAACTTGTTTTCCATCCATTTTTCTTCCAATTAATAATCCATTTTGTATAACCCTCTATGACATATTTACTATCAGTTCTGAGTTTAAAGTTCTCTTTTAATTTGTAGGTTTTTAATTTCTCAAGAGTTTTTATAGCCGCAGTTAGTTCCATCCTATTATTAGTAGTATTTTGCTCGGAACCACCTATTTCTAATTCGCTGTTATCGTCAAAAATTATTAAACCGCCCCAACCACCTGGGCCTGGATTACCACTGCAGGCTCCATCTGTTGCGGCTTCTATCGCAATACTATAACTATTCATAATTTTTGAAGCCGATATTAAGGTTATCGGCTTGAAAAAATGTATTCTTACTTAAGTGTAACTTTACCGCCAGCTTCTTCAATCTCTTTCTTTAAAGATTCAGCATCTGCTTTGGCGATGCCTTCTTTTACTGTTTTTGGTGCAGATTCAACAAGTGCTTTTGCATCGCCAAGACCTAGACCAGTTGCATTTCTTACAACCTTAAGGACTTTGATTTTTGCAGCTGCATCAAAGCTTTCGAGAACTACATCAAATTCAGTTTTTTCTTCAGCAGCGCCACCATCTGCGTCACCGCCAGCTGCTCCTGGAGCTGCCATTACTACACCTGCAGAAGCTGCAGCAGATACACCAAAAGCCTCTTCAATTTGTTTTACAAGCTCAGATGCTTCTAAAAGTGATAGAGATTTTAATGATTCAAGAATTTCTTCAGTTTTTGCGGACATTTTCTTAAAAGTTAATTAGGTTTTGAATTTAGGATTCTGATTTTTCAGAATGTTGTTTAAGTGATCTAGCAAGTCCAGAAGGTACTTCATTAATAGAGATCGCAATTTTTGTTGCAACGCCATTAAGAGCGCCAGCAATTTTTGCCATCAATACTTCTTTAGATGGAAGACTTGCAATTTCTTTTATTTCAGAATCGCTTAGAAGTCTGCCTTCAAATAAAGCTCCTTTGGTTTCGGATTTTTTGGTGTCTTTTTGAAAAGATTGGATCGCTTTTACAGCACCGCCAACATCTTCTTTAATTAAGACAAAAGCATTTGTTCCGGACAGTAAAGATTCAAGATCATTCCAATTACTATCTCCATCAATAGCTTTACGCATTAATGAATTTTTAGTAACTTTGCAGATGCCGTTAGTTGTTTGCAATCTAGATCGCAAGTCTGACATCTCTTTGATAGTTAAACCTTTATAGTCAAGAACTACAGCCATTTCCGAGTCGTTTAATAGAGATTTAATCTCAGTAACGATTTGTTGCTTATTCTCTAGGGTTCGGCCCATTGTTGTTTTTTGGATCGTAATTTAGGGAGAGCAGGAAATGCGGCAAAGTCCTTTTAAAGAGGCCGCTTTTATTAGATCCAAAAAGAAATAATTTAAGACGAGTCCTCGGTAGGAATTTAAAATTTAGAATAACTAAATAAACCTACTTTCTTTGGCCGTATTATTGCACTTTAAATTATACTACAAAGAGTTAACCTTCAGGTTGGTAATCTTGTACTGCATTGATGTCTAATTGAACTGAAGGCCCCATTGTGGAAGTTATATAAAAAGTTTTCCAATACTTTCCCTTAGCTCCACTTGGTTTATTTTTATCAATTGATTCTTGTAAGGTTTTTAAGTTGTCAAATAGAGCCTCTTTTGTGAAACTTGCTTTTCCAAAGCGTACATGAACGATTCCCGCCTTATCTGCTCTAAATTCGAGCTTGCCAGCTTTGAATTCTTTTATTGCATTAGCAATATCATTAGTTACTGTTCCAGCTTTAGGATTAGGCATTAAACCCCTAGGTCCTAAAACTCTTCCTAATTTTGCAACCTTTGGCATCATATCTGGAGTTGCAATAAGTAGATCGAACTCCATATTCCCTTTGTTGATGCTTTCCACAAGATCTTCTTCGCCAAATAAATCTGCACCAGCAGCCTTAGCTTTCGATACATTCTCACCGCTTGTAATTACTGCAATTTTGATGCTTTGGCCGGTACCATGTGGTAATGCAACAGTGGTCCTTAATTGTTGATCAGTATATTTTGGATCAATACCTAAACGTATATGTGCTTCAATAGTTTCATCAAATTTTGCATTAGCATTTCCCTTGATAATACTAAGTGCTTCAAGTGGCGGATAAATGCGATCTTCTATCTTTGTTGATAAAGCCGCCATTCTTTTGGATAGTTTTTTCATAATAATATTGGGTGCAAACGGTTATTAATTAACCTCCCCTAAATAGTGAGAAATTTTGTATTGAACTCAATCAGTGATTGAGACGCCCATATTACGAGCAGTACCCTCAATTACTTTCATTGCTGATTCAACACTAGAACAGTTTAGATCAGGAAGCTTGGTTTTGGCTATTTCTTCTAATTGAGCTTTACTTATATTCCCAACAGAACCTTTTGCGGATTCACCTGATCCTTTCTCTATACCAGCTGCTTTTGTTATTAAGACGGAAGCAGGAGGTGTTTTTGTGATAAAAGTAAAGCTTCTATCTTCAAAAACAGAAATCTCGACTGGAATTACAAAACCTGCTTTATCTTGTGTCCTTGCGTTGTATTCTTTACAAAATGCCATGATATTGACACCATGCTGTCCTAAAGCTGGCCCTACAGGAGGAGCAGGATTTGCTTTTCCTGCTTGTAGAGCAAGCTTGATAACTGCAACAATTTTTTTTGCCATTAGATTAGAGAATTTAAGCTGAAGTAGAAAAAAATAATTTTACTCGATAAACAAGAACAATTAGAAATTAATTTTGTTTATTGATTTGGGAGAATTCTAATTCTACAGGAGTCTCGCGCCCAAATATTGAAAGTAATGCTTTTAATTTATTTCTTTCCCCGGAAACTTCTATAACTTCTCCCTGGAAATCCTTGAATGGACCACTAGTTACTATGATTCTATCTTTTTCTTCAATATCTAACTTGATTACAGCTTTTTTCTCTGATGCGCGCTTAAAGATCCTATTAACTTCTTGTCTTGATAATGGTCGAGGTTTGATATGACCTCGCGATCTTCCGCTGCCTCTACCGTCTTCAGCACCGACAAAGTTAATTACATTTGGAGTACTTTTAACGGCCATCATTGTATCTTCATCCAAAATCATTCTTACGAGGACATAACCTGGGAAAACTTTTTCTTCAGTAGTTTGTCTGCTTCCATCTTTTTTTAATTTAATTCCTGGAGTTTGGGGAATTTCAATTTCAATGATTCGATTATTAACACCTAAAGTTACTGATCTCTGCTCAAGAGTCGCTTTTACTTTTTTTTCACAGCTTGATGCTACTTGAACTGCATACCATCTTGCGATGCTTGTATTTGCTTTTGAAGAAGCGAGGCTTGTAGTTGATTCATTACTCATTTTTTTCTGGAAGCTTAATTAAGATCTTTATTAATGGATATTGGGGGATAATTCAACCAAAAATTTGCGAGGCTGCCCATCCATAGAATCTGCTAACAGAAGCTATGGCTGCTGCAGAAAAGGATACCATAATTATAACTGCCACAGATTCGCTAAAAAGTTGTTGTTTGTTAGGCCACACGACAAGTTTAAGCTCATCGTAGGTAGATCTAAAAAAATTACTCTTTTTTTTAGGCTCTTTAATTTCAGGAGAATCCTTTTTTAGAGGTTCTTTATTAGTAGTTGGACTTGTCACGAAATTTTTTTTGAAATTAAGCTTTTCGCTTTAATTCTTATTTTAGCTTATCGATTTACTCCTCAGCTAGGTTTGAAAACGATCTCATCTTTTTTAGCGGGATTGAGTTTGATTGTGATATTTTTTTTGTTTTTAAAGTTATCCTCCAAAAGTTTTGCGGCTAAGGGATTTTCTATTTGTCTTCTGAGTTCCCTGCTAAGTGGCCTAGCACCATATTCAGGTTCGTAAGAATCATTCGCAATTTTATTGATAACTTTTTTATCAATAGCAATATTTATTTTCTGTTCAAGTAGCAGGTTTTTTAAATCTTCTGTTTGTAAAATTATTATTTTTTGAAGTTCATCAATAGATAAAGGATCAAACTTTACTACTTCGTCAATTCTATTTAAAAATTCAGGTCTAAAAATTGAAGACAATGCATTATTAATGGAATCATCTAGAGTTTGTTTATCTTTTTCTAAATTTCCCTCATTTTTAGAAATCTTTTGTGAATACTCCA
Source organism: Prochlorococcus sp. AG-402-N17 (assembly GCA_003216455.1). Lineage (GTDB taxonomy): Bacteria > Cyanobacteriota > Cyanobacteriia > PCC-6307 > Cyanobiaceae > Prochlorococcus_A. The sequence continues at coordinate 27,143 of QCIV01000001.1, forward strand.
GTATAGATTTACCAGCTAGGTTACTTGTCATAATGATTACGGTATTTTTGAAATCTACGGTCCTTCCTTGAGAATCTGTTAATCTTCCTTCATCTAAGACTTGCAAAAGAATATTAAATACTTCTGTATGTGCTTTTTCTATCTCATCAAGAAGTATTACTGAATAGGGTTTACGTCTTACAGCTTCAGTTAATTGGCCTCCTTCTTCATAACCAACATAACCTGGAGGAGCTCCCAAAAGTCTTGCTACGGCATTTTTCTCCATATATTCACTCATATCTAATCTTAAAAGTGCGTCTTCTTCATCAAATAAAGCTGTTGCAAGAGATTTTGCTAATTCTGTTTTACCGACACCAGTAGGACCCATAAATAAAAAAGATCCAATAGGTCTTTTAGGACTTTTCATGCCAACGCGAGCTCTTCTAATTGCTGCAGAAACAGCTTCTATTGCTTTTTCTTGTCCAATAACTTTTTCACTTAGTTCTGTTTCTAGATTGACTAATTTCTTACGGTCATTTGAAACAACTTTAGAAATTGGAATGCCTGTGATTTTTGAGATAACATCAGCAATATCATCAGGTTCAACTTGATATTTAAAAGGGAAATTTCTATTTTTCTTTATTTTATTAAAGTTCTCTTCAACTTTTTGTATTTCATTCTCTATTTCACTTAACTCTTCTTCAAGCTTTGCTAAATAATCCAGGTCATGTTCAATTTCGCGATTTGATTTATCTTTAATTTGTTTGTTTAGCCTATCTTCTTCTTTCATTAAAATAGATAATTGCTCCATTTCTTCCCGCAGATTGTTCCAATTGTCCAAAAGAATGTTCAATTTTGCCTCTGCTTGTTGTCTCATATTCAATAGTTTTTCTTGAGCTTCGATATTTTTTCCTTGCAAATTATTCAGTTTTTCATCAATAGTATAAAGTTTGCTTTCTTGTTGGAGAATTATTTGAGGCTTATTATAAGACTCGATTTTTAACTGTGCAGCTGCTTCATCAATTAAATCTATTGCTTTATCAGGCAGACATTTATCGCTGATGTATCTGTCAGCCAATTTTGCAGAATATTTTACAGCCTCTTCAGAAATTTTTATGCCATGGTGTGATTCATATTTCTTTTTGATACCTTGCAGTATTTTTGCGCTTAATTCTACTGAAGGTTCATTAACAGCTATCTTTTGAAAACAATTGTTTAATGCCTGATCTTTTTCAATAGTTTCACGAAATTTCTCAGGTGTTGTTGTACCGATACATCTAAGTTCTCCTTCAGCTAGTAAAGGTTTTAAGATATTACTGATGTCGGTAGAAGATCTATCAGAACTTAATATTGAGTGAATTTCATCAATAAATAGAATCATTCCTTGGCTTGGATTGCTTAGTTCCTGCATTATTAAGCTTAGCCGTTCCTCTAGTTGGCCTCTAAATTTTGTTCCAGAAACTAAGGCACCTAAGTCAAGTGAAATAATTTTTAAGTCTTTTAAAGAATCAGGAACTTTTTTTTCTACAATTAACTGGGCAAGTGATTTTGCAATTGAGGTTTTACCAACTCCAGGATTGCCGATAAGTATAGGATTATTTTTGTTTCTTCTGCAGAGTACCCTCATTAAATTATTGATCTCATTTTCTCTTCCTAAAACGGGATCCAGTAATCCTTTTTGAGCTGATTCTGTTAAATCTTTTCCATATATTGAAAGAGCATTTTCATCTTTTCCAACTTGTTTTTTGGTTTCAATTTGAAGTTCACTTTTTGGCAATGGAACAATATCTTTTTTTAATTTTTCTTCTTTTACTAAAGTCTCATTGTTTGATTCAAAATTAGATTGATTATTTATCTCAATTACGTTCTTATAATTAAAAGAATCTCTTGATTGATTAATATTTGGGAAAAACTTTAATTCTTCCTCTAATTTTTCAATTGAAAGGTTGCCTTCTTCAAAAACATAATTTCCAATTCTTAAATCCCTTCCAAGAGCAATTAGTAAATGAGGGATTTCAATTAATCTTGATCCCCATTGGATTTTTATCTGATTCGCATTATCTAATAAAATTTCTAAATCTTCTCCGATAGTAAAAATATCTGACTCATTTGTTGGTGTCTCTTCTAAAAAATCTTCTGTTATATCTAAAACTGTATCTTGGTCGATTGATAATTTTTCAATGAAAGCAAAGAATTCACTTGATGAGAACAATGTATGAATTATGTGTTCAATATTAAATTCGCTATGATCCCATTTTTTTGCGGTTTCTTCTCCTAATAAAAGAAGATTCCAACTGAAATCGCTAAAAAGTTCAGGACTTGATGTAAGTGTTTCTCTCATAAACTATAAAAACTATAGTTGAATATTAATTTATATTCTAAATAGGATCTGCATTAATAATCATCCAATAATTTTCAAATTGTAAGATGAATTTGAAAATTATGTTTTTGAGAGGGGTTGCGAGAACTTTGAAATTCATAAAAGTTTTAACTAATATCTAAGTCGTTCTGGAATTAGAAGCTTATAATTGGTTAAAATATATATTTCAGATATTAGCCAAATAGTTCAGCTATTAATAGGATTTAAATAGTAGTAATTAAATTGTGAAAGAAACTATTGATTTCCTTATTGATACTATTGAAGCAAGGCAAGTCCTTGATTCAAGAGGTAATCCAACTGTAGAGGCAGAAGTATTTTTGGAATGTGGTGCAAGTGGTAGAGCAATTGTTCCCAGCGGAGCTAGCACTGGTGCTCATGAGGCACATGAATTAAGAGATGGTGGTTCAAAATATATGGGAAAAGGTGTTTTGAATGCTGTTAATAAAATTCATGAAACAATATCCCCGGCTTTATGTGGTTTGTCAGCTTTAGATCAAACTGCAGTAGATAAATTAATGATTGAAATTGATGGAACTCCTAATAAGTCTAACCTTGGAGCAAATTCAATCCTTGCAGTAAGTCTTGCGACTGCTAGAGCATCAGCAAATGCTTTAGACATTCCCCTATATAGATATCTTGGAGATCCATTATCCAATCTTCTTCCAGTCCCATTGATGAATGTAATAAATGGTGGTGCTCATGCACCAAATAGTCTTGATTTTCAGGAATTTATGCTTGTCCCACATGGAGTTAATAATTTCAGTGAATCATTAAGAATGGGTACTGAAATTTTTCACTCATTAAAATCATTACTTGATCAAAAAGGTCTATCTACTGCTGTAGGCGATGAGGGTGGATTTGCCCCGAATTTGTCATCAAGCGAAGAGGCAGGGGACTTATTATTAGAAGCAATTCAAAAAGCCGGGTTTAAGCCTGGTGAGCAAGTATCTTTAGCTTTAGATGTTGCTAGTACTGAATTTTATAGTGATGGTACTTATAAATATGAAGGGAAAAGTTTAAATAGTTCAGAAATGATTTCATATCTTTCAAGACTAGTTTCTAATTATCCAATAGTTTCAATAGAGGACGGTTTAGCTGAGGATGATTGGGAGGGTTGGTCAGAATTAAACAAAGAATTAGGAAATAAAGTTCAGCTTGTAGGTGATGATTTATTCGTTACTAATACAGAAAGGTTAAGGAAAGGGATTATGGAAAAATCTGCTAATTCAATCCTAATAAAGGTAAATCAAATTGGCACATTAACTGAAACTTTGGAAGCTATGGAGTTGGCTAAAATGTCCGGTTTCACAAGTGTTATTAGTCATAGAAGTGGTGAGACTGAAGATACAACAATTGCAGATTTATCTGTCGCAACAAGATCGGGTCAGATCAAGACTGGCTCTTTGAGTAGAAGTGAAAGGATTGCAAAATACAATAGGCTTTTAAAAATTGAGGAGGAGTTGGGAAATCAAGCAAGATTCGCTGGAGCTTTAGGTTTAGGACCCAAAAATATATAGTTTTTTTAGCGCTTAAGTTTTTCTAAACGTGAGCCTTTTCTCATACTTAATTGGCATTTTATCCAATCAATACTTATTGGTAGTGCAAAAAAAAGTGGCAACAATGCAAAATTATTTTGTTTATTGGTTACAAGTAAAGCAGATGCAATTGATAAGCTTCCTATAAGAATTGAATGGCCTAAAGTTTTTTGAGCAGTAAACATTTTTTTGAATTGCCTATCAGACTCTCCCATTCTTATTTGCAATTGCAAATCGCCCTGCTCTAATCTTTCTAAACTTTCATCTATTCTTTTGGGAATTCCAACAGCTTTAGATCCTAGTTCACCTACTTGCCTTCCAAATTGGTTAATTAAATCGTTAGGAGTTTGATTATTTGAAGTCATAAGTTCTATTAAATAAGGCTTGGTAACTGATACAAGGTTAAACCCTGGATCGAGCATTCTACCAACTCCTTCAAAAGTTGATAAGGCTCTCATCACAAAGATTAAATCTACTGGCAGTTGAAAAGGTGTTTCATAAACAAGTTCGTATAAATCTCCAGATAATTTTTCAATAATATTCGAACTAAATGGTGGAGTTAAGGCTTCTTTAAGCATCAATCTGACTAATCTTCTAACTGGTCCTACATCAATATCTTTTGAAATTAACCCAGCTTGTTGTAATTGATTAACAAGTGATGAGGCGTCTCTTAAAGCAGCAGCCTTAACCATTCCCCCTAATCTTGTTTGAAGATTATTTGAGATATTGCCCATCATTCCAAAATCATAAAAAATCAATTTACCTTTATTTGTAACTGCTAGATTCCCTGGATGAGGGTCTGCATGAAAAAAACCGTAATTTACTAATTGTTTTAAATAGCTGATGGCACCTATTTCAGCAATTTTAGGCAAATCAATTTCTTGTGATTGTAGTTTTTCTAAATCGCTTATTTTCGTTCCTTCTACATAACTTAAACAAAGCACTTTTTCACTGCTCATATTCCAAATAACTTCAGGAACTTCAACATTTTCATCATCAAGAAATTGCTGTCTAAATCTTGCTGCATATTGTGCTTCACAATTAAAATCAAGCTCCTTCATGAGAACTTTCCTACATTCTTTAGCAATCTCAACCCAGTTTCTACCTCGACTCCAATTCTTATTTTTCTGCAACAATCCTGCTATTTGCTGCATTATGCCCAAATCGATAATAAACAATTCTTTTAAATTGGGTCTTTGAACTTTAAATACTACTTTCTTACCATCTTTTAAAGTCGCCCTATGCACCTGAGCTAGTGATGCTGATCCAACAGGATCACATATTATTTGATCTATTTCATTAAACTTAGACCCTAGTTCTTCTTTTATAGTTACTTCAACTTGCGCAAATGAAAAATTAGGAACTTGATCCTGCAATTTAGATAATTCCTGTATCCAGGTATTAGGAATTAAATCAGGTCTCGCTGATAATAATTGTCCAATTTTTATAAATGCTGAACCAAGTTTTATTAATTGATTAGTAAACCACCTAGCTCTCTTAATTTGGATCCTACTTTTTTCATTACTTTTAGTTTGGAAAATTGCAAATCTAATATTATCTATCCACAATTTTATTAAAAGAGAAATCAGAGTAATCCAGATAAGAAAGGCTCTCTTCAATTTTTTTAAACGATAATGAAGAATGTGATGACTCATTTAATTTGATTATTGATGGTTTTATTAAAGAGATCAATTTGCTTATTGATACCTTCAATTTCATTTAAAGCTTTTTTTATTTTGGAATCTTCGTAAGTATTTGTGGACTTATTTTCTTGAATATTTTCGGCTTTCTCCATTTTTGAGGCTTCTTCGATTATGGATTCTTTCAAACTATCAAATTCTTTTTTGAGAATTTCTGGGACATCCTGAGCGATATTTGTTGCTTCTTCAATTTTTTCAACCAATATCTCGTTTAATTTCTCGGTTACTTTTTTAATGGTAGCTTTTAAAAGGTAGTCAGAGTTGGTCATGAAAAATATAATGTTTCTACAGCAATTGATTTTTCGATCTGATTTAATAATAGATCAATAGAGAACATTTCACGTAACTGTTCATTTTGAAAATTAATTTTTTATTTTTTCCTATGTAAGTTTGTTTCTATATTATGCTTTTTTCTTTTTTTTCTTTTAACTTATATCTATATACAAGGTTAGGTATTTACATTAAAGCTATCTTCTAACCAAAAGCTCATCTAATTAACTACTAAAAAGGAGTTTTATTAAATTGGAAATCATTGAGTCAGATGTAGTTATTATCGGAGGAGGCCCGGCCGGATGTACTTGCGCACTTTATACATCTCGTTCAAACTTAAAGACAGTCATTTTAGATAAGAATCCATCTGTTGGTGCCTTAGCAATAACTCATCAAATCGCTAATTATCCAGGTGTTCCCGTTGATATTAGTGGGGAGAAATTACTTACTCTAATGAGAGAGCAGGCTGTGCAATACGGCACAGACTATAGAAGAGCACAAGTGTTTGGAATAGATACTAGTGGAGAATGGAAAATGGTTTATACACCCGAAGGTACTTTCAAAGCTAAAGCACTTGTACTTGCAAGTGGAGCTATGGGTAGGCCTGCATCATTTAAGGGCGAAGCGGATTTTCTAGGCAAAGGAGTAAGTTATTGTGCTACATGTGATGGGGCTTTTTATAAAAATAGAGAAGTTGCCGTTGTTGGAGTAAACAAGGAGGCAATTGAAGAGGCAACTGTTCTAACTAAATTTGCATCAACTGTGCATTGGATTACATCAAGTGATCCTAAATCAGATAATGAAGAAGCTATGGAATTGATGGATAGTTCAAATATAAAACATTGGAGTAGAACAAGATTATTGGAAATATTGGGTGATGATATGGGTGTGAATGGGGTTATTGTGAAAAATAAGCAAGAAGAAAATCCTATCAATCTAAATTTAGATGGAGTCTTTGTATATATGAGTGGTTCAAAGCCGATTACTGATTTTTTAGGGAATCAAATTGCTTTAAAAGAAGATGGAGGAGTTATAGTGGATGACTTTATGTCTACAAACTCTGATGGAGTATGGGCTATTGGAGATATAAGAAATACGCCATTTAAGCAAGCTGTTGTTGCGGCCTCTGATGGATGTATTGCCGCAATGTCAATTGATAGATATTTAAACAGTAGAAAAAATATAAGAGTAGATTGGATTCATTCTTAAAAATAAATACTTTTCTTTTATTTAAAGGGGTGTTGCTTCAGAAATATAGGCGACTCCTCCGTAGTAGCTTAAATCGTCTCTGATGTTATCTCTCATTTTATCTATTAATTCTTGCTCACAAAAAACGATTACATGAGCATTTGCTCCTAATCCTGTAAATTCCATATCTTCAGTAACAACTCTTTCAGGCCCTCGGCCTGTGGCATGTTTCATAACTGTATATCCAGGAACATTTGCTTTTTCTAAAGTTTTAATGATTGCATCTAGTTCTCTTTCACTAAATATTAGGTCTAATCTTTTCATTTTATAAAGGGGAAAGTGGGATAATGGTATTTACTAAACTCATATATATGGGAATGCCAAGAACTATATTGAATGGAAAAGTTAGTCCTAGTGTTGTTGAAATATAATAACTAGATTTAGCCTCTGGAACTGTCATCCTCATCGCTGCGGGAACTGCTAAATAAGAGGCGCTTGCACATAAAACCACAAATAAAAGTGCGTTGCCAGGTCCTAAAGATAAAAATCTTGCAATGAAAACACCAATAAATGCATTAAACAAGGGCATAAAAATAGCAAAGGCAATCAAGAACGAACCCGCACTCTTCAGTCTCGGCAATCTTTGAGCGGCGACTATTCCCATATCTAACAAGAAGAAGCATTCTGCTCCATAGAATAATTGTCCAGTAAAAGGCTCCATTTTTGCAATCCCTGAGGGATTACTGGAAGCAGTCAGAAATCCCACAATTAAGCTTGAAAGCAATAAATAAACTGATCCATTTAATAGGGATTCATGTAATATTGAGCTTAGATGCATTTTTCTTGATTTTGGTCTATTTTTTGGAGCTGCAAATTTCACAAGTAATAATCCAACAATGATTGCAGGAGATTCCATTAAAGCTAAGGCGCCAACCATAAACCCATCAAAAGCTATTTTTTGACTTTCTAAAAAACTTTCTGCAGAAATAAATGTAACAGCACTTATTGAGCCGTATGCTGCTGCTATTGCGGCTGAATTAAAGACATCAAACTTAAATCTTAAAATTAAGAATCCAATCAGCGGGATTACCAGTGACATAAGTATTGCAGCACTTAAAGTCGGCAGTACTTGATCAGTAAACCCACTTTTCTGTATCTCTATACCTCCTTTAAACCCAATGGCTAGGAGAAGATATAAGGAGAAAAGTTTAGGTAATGGAGCTGGTATTTCTAAATCAGATTTAAAGAATACTGATATTGCTCCAATTAAAAAGAAAAGAACTGGTGGGGCTAATACATTTTGCAGAATTGGATTTATTTCCATAAATTATTAAGCTATTTCATTCAGGGCGGTTTCTAAAGCTTCTTTTCTTGTCTCAATAATGCCTTCAACTCCAAACTTAGCTAATCTATCCTTTACTTTTTCATTTGCCCCAGCAACAAATGCTTTTCTGGAATTATTTTTTGCTTCTTGCATCATATCCTCAATTGCGAGAGTCGCCGTCACTCCTAGTCTTGGTACATCAGTGATATCTAATATCAAAACCTTGTAGTTTCTTACTAGCATCATTCTCTCAGAGATACCTTTAGCTGCTCCAAAACTAAGTGGTCCTTTAAGTCTAAATAACATTACTTCTCCTGAACACCTATCTAGTAGTGCTTTTTCATCAGCAGGTAATGCATTTTTAGCTTGATCATCTTTTGATAAAGGATTATCCTCATCCATACCTTCTAGTTGAGTTTCGGTTATTGAATCAATAGTAAGCATATTTGCTATAAATACTCCGACTAAAACTGCCCAAATTAAGTCCCAAAAAACTGTCATTAGGAGTACTCCGTACATAACAACTGAAGTTTTTAAAGATAATTTGTGAGCCCTCCTCAAAAACCCCCAATCAATAATATCTAAACCAACTTTTATAAGAATTCCTGCTAGCAACGCAGTTGGTATTTGCTCAGCTAAAGGACCTGCGCCAACTAAAACTATCAACAAGACAACTGAGTGTACCATACCAGAAATGGGAGTGGATCCTCCAGATTTAACATTAATAACTGTTCTCATTGTTGCTCCGGCTCCAGGTAAGCCTGAAAACAGACCAGCAATAGCATTCCCTATTCCTTGACCAATAAGTTCTCTATCAGAATTATGTTTTGTTTGAGAGATATTGTCTGCTACTAGAGATGTTAGTAAGGAATCAATTGCGCCAAGTACTGCGAGGACTAATCCTGCCTTAAAAATGATTGGAAAATATTGATTAAAACTTGGGAAATTTAAAGATGGAACTCCCCTTGGAATTTCTCCAATTCTATCAATAGATCCATCTCCAAAAATTAATATTGATATTGGAGTTACTATTAACAGGGCTAAGAGAGGAGAAGGAACCCATTGACTTATTTTTCTAGGTGTTAGAAATACGATGCCTAGTGTCATTATTGCTACTCCAATAGCAGCACCGTTTGGCTGGAAATTTGAAAATACAGTGGATAAAGATTCAACTACTCCACCTCTAGTGCTAATTCCTAGTAATGGCCCAATCTGAAGTGCAATGATTATGACTCCAATACCAGACATGAATCCTGAAACAACAGAATATGGAACTAAAGTAATATATTTACCTAGTTTGAGAATTCCAAATAATATTTGCAGTAAGCCGCCAATTACTACTGCTGCCATCACTAAAGGTAAAATTTGTCCTGCAGACAGATCTCTTGGTACCCCCACTGCTGCTAATCCTGCTACTACGCCAGCAACAGTTACACTCATTGGACCGGTAGGTCCACTAACTTGAGCAGGCGTTCCGCCGAATAATGCTGCTAAAAACCCAACTACTACTGCCCCATATAGTCCATAAATTGCCCCGCCTGGTCCTAAAGCAGCATTACCAAAAGCAAGAGCTAGAGGCAAAGCCACAACAGCGGCTGTGATCCCTCCAAGAATATCTCCTCTTACATTATTTAGATGCAATCCATTAATTATTTTCAAAGATTCTCTCCTAAAAATAAACACTTAACTAGAAGATATTATCTCTTTATGACGTAAATTTGTGAAAAATGAAGTTTGTGCAAAATATTTTTGTAACTTTTTTTGCTCTTATTAAATAAATTTTAGTTAATTTTCCTGAACAAAAGTAGTCTCTGATTGATTTATGTGCGAGGCAAGCGATTAATGTATTAGATAAATATTTTTCAATTTAAATAATATTCAAATGAATTCGATTATTCGTCCTAGAAGATTAAGAAGAACTGAGGCAATTAGAGAAATGGTTAGAGAAAACCATCTAAAGGCATCGGACCTTATATATCCATTATTTATTCATGAAAAAGATTTTAAAGATGAAATTTCAGCAATGCCCGGAACTTATAGATGGGATATTAATGGCTTAATAAAGGAGGTTACTAGGGCATGGGAATTGGGAATAAGGTGTGTGGTTCTTTTCCCAAAAATTAACGATAGCTTAAAGACTGAAGATGGATCAGAATGTTTTAATGAAAAAGGTTTAATACCTAAAGCTATTCGAATATTAAAAAAAGAGATTCCAGAAATGTCAATAATGACAGATGTTGCCTTGGACCCATACTCTTGTGATGGTCATGATGGATTAGTTGATGAAACTGGAAAAATATTGAATGACGAAACAATCGAAATTTTAAAAAAACAAGCTTTAACACAAGCAAGAGCTGGAGCAGATTTTATTGGCCCTAGTGACATGATGGATGGGAGAGTTGGAGCAATCAGAGCTGCTCTAGATAGTCAAGGATTTAGTGATGTAGGTATTATCAGTTACACAGCAAAATATTCATCTGCTTATTATGGACCATTTAGAACTGCTTTAGATTCGGCTCCTAGAGAAAATAGTAAGAAAATGATTCCAAACAATAAGTCTACATATCAAATGGACCCTTCCAATTCAAAAGAGGCTTTAATTGAATCTGCATTGGATCAGTATGAAGGAGCTGATATTTTAATGGTAAAACCAGGAATTTCATACTTGGATATTGTTTATAGATTAAGCACTTTTTCAAATAAACCAATAGCTGCATATAACGTTAGTGGGGAGTATTCCATGGTAAAGTCTGCTGCTATGAAGAACTGGATTATCGAAAAAGATATTGTTTTAGAAACATTGCTTAGTTTTAAAAGAGCAGGAGCAAAATTAATACTCACTTATCATGCGTGTGATGCATCTCAATGGTTGCAGGATACTTAAAAACTCATTATTAACAAAAATTTGGTTTATTCTTAGATAAGTAATACATTAACTGCTTTGTTTTGAAGTTTTCACAAGGAGTAAATAGGATTGGTCACATTGCACTAAGAGTAGAGAATCTCGAAAGGGCGAAATCTTTTTATATTAAGCTGGGTATGAATTTAGTTTGGGATGATAAAGATTGGTCTTATTTAGAAGCTGGTAAAGGGAAAGATGGACTTGCGTTGTTAAGCCCTAGCTACAAAGCTGCGGGACCTCACTTTGCTTTTCATTTTGAAAATAAAAAAGAAGTGGAAAAAATTCAAAATGATTTAAAAAATTCTGGTGTAAAAGTTGGTCCTTTACATGAACATAGAGATGGAACAGCATCTTTTTATATGAAGGATACTGAAGGAAACTGGCTCGAGATGCTTTATGTTCCTCCTGAAGGGATTCAATCTAATGTTTGATTCTTTTTTTTTGTATGCAAGAGAAAAGTTATTCTAAAAATTCTTATCCAGATAACACCTTAGAAGACGAATCTATAAGCCTTTTAGAGTGGGATTCATTAAAAGTGCATTTATCTACATTCGCCTCAACGGAAATGGGTAAAAGAGCAATTTTAAGTTTTGGTATTCCTTCAGAATACGAAACATCTAAAGGACTTTTGAATGAAACTGTTGAAATAAATGAGCTAGAAAATAATTTAGATATATCAATTAGTTTTTCTGGGGTTTTTGATATTAGTAGAACTATTCAAATTTGTTCCAAGGGAGGTGTAATTTCATCTTCTGAATTGTTAGAAATAGCGAAAACAATTGCTGCAGCAAGAAATTTAAAAAAAATCTTATTAGATTTTGAACAAAGGCCTTATATTTCATCATTCACAAAAAATTTAATTGACCATCAGAATATCGAAACGATTTTTAAAAAAGGTATTGAATCTAATGGAAGGATTTCAGACAATGCTAGTAATGAACTATCTATTTTTAGAAAAGAATTATTATCTAAGAAACTTGAAAGAAAAATATTAGTTGAGAAATTTATTCAAAAGAATTTAGCTTATTTGCAAGATACTACTATTGGAGATCGATATGGGAGGCCTGTTTTAGCAGTGAAAGTTAATTATGTAGATAAATTTAAAGGCATAATTCATGACTCTTCATCTTCAGGAAATACAGTATATTTTGAGCCTGAAAGTGTAGTAACTAAAGGGAATAAGATTGCTTCTTTAGAGGCTAGGATTACTGCAGAAGAATTTAAATTACTTAAGAAATGGTCCCAAGTTGTTAGTGATAATTCAGAAAATCTTATTGAAATGGCATCCATTTTATTGAGATTAGAAAATGCTTTAACTCGTTCAAGATATTCGAAATGGATTGGAGGCAAAACTCCTACCTTTGAGAAAAATCCTACTATTTCTTTAATTGGTTTTTCTCATCCTTTATTGATTTGGGAACATAAGAAAAAAGGAGCCCCTCCTCCGGTGGCTGTCGATTTTCATATAAATAGAAATATTAAGGTTGTAGCTATTACAGGGCCAAATACTGGAGGTAAAACAGCAGCTTTAAAAGGGTTGGGTTTGTCTTTACTTATGGCTAGAGCAGGATTATTGATACCCTCAACTAATAATCCTATTATCCCTTTTTGTCCAAATATATATGTGGATATAGGAGATAATCAATCATTAGAAGAAAATTTATCTACCTTCAGTGGGCATATATCCCGCATAAAAGAGATATTAGATTCACTTGAAAATAAGAAAGGATTATCGGTTGTTTTGTTAGATGAGATTGGATCAGGTACAGATCCTCTTGAAGGAAGTGCTCTTGCGATGGCTTTATTAAAAGAATTTGCAAATAAGTCTGATATCACTTTAGCAACTACACATTATGGAGATATTAAGGCTCTAAAATATAATGACTCAAGATTTGAAAACGTATCAGTTGCCTTTGATGAGTATTCTTTGAAGCCAAAATATATACTCAACTGGGGTATTCCTGGGAGAAGTAATGCTTTGTCAATTTCAAAGAGAATTGGTCTCGATGAAAGCATACTCAATGAAGCTGCAAATTATCTAAAGCCAAAAGAAGTTGATAATATCAACAATATTATAAAAGGACTTGAGGAAGAGAGGATTAAACAACAAAATTCTGCAGAAGCCGCTGCAGAACTCATTGCAAGGACTGAGATATTACATGATGAACTGAAGAAAAATTATGAATATCAAAAAATAAATGCAGAAAAAATCCAGGAAATTGAAAGGTCTAAATTATCAAAACATATTGTATCCGCTAAAAAAGAGGTAATAGATTTGATTAAAAAATTAAGAGATAAAAATGTTAATGGAGAGGATACGAGAATTATTGGAAAAAGATTAAAAGAAATTGAGACGGAACATCTAACCCAAAAAAAATTTGAAAAGTCAATATCATGGGATCCTCAGGTAGGCGATTTTGTAAAAATTAAAAGTCTAAATAGTACTGGACAAATTGTAGATTTAGATAAAAAAGGTGGTTTTTACGAAGTTAAATGTGGTTCATTCAGAAGCACATTATCTGTAAATGACTTTGAAGGTATTAATGGAGAAAAGCCTAATTTCAAAATATCAAAAATTGAAATCAAGTCTACAAGAGAAGATTTTTCTTTTTCTAAAATTAGAACGAGTAAAAATACAATTGACGTAAGAGGACTAAGAGTTCATGAAGCCGAAATAATTATTGAGGAGAAAATTAGAAAATTTCATGGACCGCTATGGATTGTTCATGGAATTGGCACAGGGAAATTAAAAAAAGGACTAAGAAATTGGTTATCAGGTTTAAATTATGTTGATAAGATTGAAGATGCAGCCAACAACGAGGGTGGACCTGGTTGCAGTATTGCGTGGATAAAATAAAATTTAAAATACCTAGAAAACTATTTAATAAGCGTATTAAGTGCAATTTATTGATCAAGCAAACATTATTCTTAAAGCTGGAAAAGGTGGAAATGGAATAGTTTCATTTAGAAGAGAAAAATTCGTTCCTGCTGGAGGACCCTCGGGGGGAAATGGTGGCAGAGGGGGTTCAGTTATTTTGATGGCTGATAATAATCTTCAAACATTATTAGATTTCAAATTCAAACGCGAAATAATTGCTGAAGATGGATGCAAAGGTGGCCCTAATAAGAGATCAGGTGCTTCAGGTGAGGATACAATCCTTAAAGTTCCCTGCGGTACAGAAATAAGGGATATTAAAACCGGCATTATTTTAGGAGACTTAACTCAAGATAAACAGAGTTTAACCATCGCCATTGGAGGAAGAGGTGGACATGGTAATGCTTACTATTTAAGTAACCAAAATAGAGCCCCAGAATCATTCACTGAAGGAAAAGATGGTGAGATATGGGAGGTCCAATTAGAACTAAAACTTCTTGCAGAGGTTGGGATTATAGGCCTTCCAAATGCTGGAAAAAGTACTTTGATTTCTGTTGTATCATCTGCCCATCCAAAAATCGCAAATTATCCTTTCACAACTTTAATACCTAACTTAGGTGTAGTAAGAAAAATTGATGGGAATGGTTGCCTTTTTGCCGATATTCCTGGATTAATATCAGGAGCAGCAGATGGAGTAGGTTTAGGGCATGATTTTTTAAGGCATATCCAAAGAACGAAGATACTTGTTCACTTAATTGATGCAATTGCAGAAAATCCTTTACATGATTTTGAGATAATTGAGCAGGAATTAAAAAAATATGGGAAAGGTCTTTTAGATAAAGAGAGGATAATAGTATTGAATAAAATGGAGCTGGTAGATGATGATTATTTGAAAATAATTTCAAAAAAGTTAGAAGATTTATCTAAAAAGAAAGTTTTAGTTATTTCTTCATCTTTAAAAAAAGGTTTATCTTCACTGCTTTCTGAAGTATGGAAAAGGATCTAACTTAAATTAAAAATTGTTTTGTAAAAAAACACTTGATTTAATAATCAAAATTAGTCATAAATAAGATACTTCTTTAAACACAATATGAATTTCTATACTTGCTTTGATCAAAAAGGAAAAATAATAGCTAGATGTCAAACTATTCAAGATATTGAGGTTTTGAAAAAAATGGGAAGACCAATTGTAGAAGTCAAGGAAATGAAAAATGAGGAGTCGGTTGTATGTTCCCTTACAGGAAGTCCATCCGACTTTAATAGAGATTACTAATAGAATTTAACAAATAAAAAAAGGGCTCTAAAAGCCCTTTTTTTAATGTGCATTATCTATCAAAAAAACTTAATCATCATAAACAAGACATTCTGGTTCATCAGGGTTGGCATCGCAGAATAGTTCCAAAGCATTAGGGTCATGTTTATCCTCTGGATGATGATCTTTATATTCTTCGAGTTCTTTTAGCTCTTCAGTTAAATGTCTGACCTTTGGAAGATTGCCCTCTGCTTTTGCAGATTCGATTTCCGATTGATCTTTTTGGATGTGTTCGTCAATGGATTTCATTTTAAGCTTTTCGTACTTTAGTAGACATACATAACATAGTTAATTTCTAATGAAATTGCATTATCTATGAACTAAATAAGTGTTCATTACAACATCATTTTTTTTTCGAAATTGATTTATGTATTTTTTATGACTCTAATTTTATTATTTCCTCTAACGATGGGAAAACTGGGATTAGTTGATTTGGGTTTAAAGGGAATAAAGCTTTGTAGTAATCTTTTTTCCATTCGTTGTCGAAGCATGTCCTATTTACGTTAGATAAGTTAAAGAATTTTAATCTCCATTCAATAATCTTTTCGTAACCTGATAGTTCTTTTTCAGTACATTTGAAAAGTTTGCTGTATATCAATTCCCATCTTATAAGCGTTGGAAAAAGGTAAATATCTGCGTAGGTTAACTCTTCTCCTAATATCCAGCCCCCTTTGTTTTTCTGTAGTAAATTTTCAACTTCATTTATAGCTGCGAAAAGATTTTGACTTGCTTTTTCGTAAGCTGACTGGTTTCTGGCGAAACCACATTTATATACGCCATCATTAATGCTGTTATTAATTAAATCTAAAAATTTTTGATTACAGTCTTCAATAGTTAATGTCTGATATTTTGATTGATTTTTTATTGAATTGAGAAGTTTAATTATCTGGGAACTTTCATTAGACAAAATATTTACTTCATCTTTTACAAATCTAATTAAAAGCGGTAATGTCGCTCTAAAAATTATCTTTTTATTAGCTTTTTTATAAAGGTCAGAAAGTCTCATACATCCTTTAATCTTGGTATTGAAAATCCATTCGCCATGCTCAACATCTGCTTTTAAAAAAATAACGTTAACTTTTTTAGATAAATGTTTTATTTCGTGGACGAGTAAAGTTCTTTGACACCATGGACAAGAATTCCCTACCAATAAATAAATTTGTCCATTTTCATTATTAATATCGTATTCACTATCAATTTTTATACCTTTAGGCCTTTTATAATTACCATATAAGTCTGATGGTGCGAAGCCATTCATTAATTTGTTCCAAAACCAAAACCAGAATTTTTTTGAGGCATGAATTAGGTATTTATTTTGCATGAAATTTTATTTTTAAAGAAAAAATGACTATTCAAAGAATTCTTATCGTTTCAGGCACTCATGGCAATGAAATTAATTCTGTTTGGGCCGTTAAGAAATTTAATAGAGAGGAAAATAGGTTAAATCATGGTATTGAGTATGAGTACATCATAGGTAATCCTGTCGCCTATGAAAAAGGGTGCAGATATATAGATGTAGATTTAAATAGATCTTTTAAAGAAAGTGAGAGTTTTGATCAATACAAGAATAGCTTTTATGAAACAAATAGAGCTAATTTTTTAGTCGATGAATTTGGAATTAACGGATCTAAACCTTGTCAAATTGTAATTGATTTGCATACTACTACTGCAAATATGGGAACTAGCATTGTTTTGTATGGGAGGAGGTTGAAAGATTTTTGTTTAGCTGCATTACTGCAGAACAAATTTGGATTGCCTATTTATTTGCACGAAAAAGACAAAGCTCAAACAGGATTTCTTGTAGAAGCTTGGCCATGTGGTCTAGTTATTGAAATAGGAGCTGTAGCACAAAATTTTTACGATCCAAAAATCATAGATAGATTCTCTCTAATAATTAGCTCCCTAAGGGAAGAGATAGATAAATTAAAAAACAACCTTATAGAACTTCCAAAGGAATTAGTTGTTCACGTTCATCAAGGGAGTATAGATTATCCAAGAGATGAAAAAGGAGATATTGATGGTCTAATTCATCCCGAGAGAATAAACCAAGATTGGAAAATTATTAAAAAAGGAGATTCATTATTTCTGGATAGCCAAGGAATAATTCATAAATATGACGGAGACCAATTGATTTGGCCTGTTTTTATTGGAGAAGTCGCTTATAAGGAAAAAAAAATTGCCATGAGCTACACAAAAAAAGAAGTGATTAGTTCAAAAAAACAATGGGTTCAAGAGTTTGAAAGTCTTTAAATTAAGAAACCAGAACAATAAATTGCTGAAAACTAATAAGTATTTTTTATTTAATAGATAAGTTTATTTAATATTCAATACTTTTTATTTTTTTTGTTAACTCGCTAACTTTAAAAACCTAAATTCTTTCACTCCAATAAATAACAGCTCCAAAAGCCTCTAATTGCAGTCTTCTATGCTTGGCCTCTCTTAAAGAAACTACCTCTCTAGATCTTTTTCCGTTAAGAAGCCATTCGATTATTACCAAGTAGAATCCTCAATAACAAAGGAAATCTTAAGACATGGAAGTTCTTTTCCTCTGTTTTCCAAAAAATAAATTTACTTAAAGAAAAACTATTTACACATTTTTAGCGATTTTGGTCTAAAATCTTTGGAGCGGAATTTTTTTTCCGTTTTTATTTACACGTCTCATTTTAGAGACATACTTTACGAACTCATGACAACTATTCAGCAGCAGCGTTCTTCGCTGTTAAAAGGTTGGCCACAGTTTTGTGAGTGGGTAACATCAACTAACAACAGAATTTATGTTGGTTGGTTCGGCGTCTTAATGATCCCATGCCTACTTACAGCAGCGGCTTGCTTCATCGTTGCATTCATCGCAGCACCACCAGTAGACATCGACGGAATTAGAGAGCCAGTTGCTGGTTCATTCCTATATGGAAACAACATCATCTCAGGTGCAGTTGTTCCTTCATCTAATGCTATTGGTCTACACTTCTACCCAATTTGGGAAGCAGCTACTGTAGATGAGTGGTTATACAACGGTGGTCCTTACCAGCTTGTAATTTTCCACTTCCTAATTGGTATCTCAGCATACATGGGAAGACAGTGGGAGCTTTCATACCGTTTAGGTATGCGTCCTTGGATCTGTGTTGCATACTCTGCACCAGTTTCAGCAGCTTTCGCAGTATTTCTTGTATACCCATTCGGTCAAGGTTCATTCTCTGACGGAATGCCTCTAGGTATCTCTGGAACATTCAACTTCATGTTTGTTTTCCAGGCAGAGCACAACATTCTTATGCACCCATTCCATATGGCTGGTGTTGCTGGTATGTTCGGAGGATCTTTATTCTCAGCTATGCACGGTTCACTTGTTACTTCATCTCTAATCAGAGAAACAACTGAGACAGAGTCTCAGAACTATGGTTACAAGTTCGGACAAGAAGAAGAAACATATAACATCGTTGCAGCCCATGGCTACTTCGGTCGTTTGATCTTCCAATATGCTTCATTCAACAACAGCAGAAGTCTTCACTTCTTCCTAGCTGTATTCCCAGTTGTTTGTGTATGGTTAACTTCAATGGGTATCTGCACAATGGCATTCAACCTTAACGGTTTCAACTTCAACCAGTCAGTTGTTGATGCAAACGGTAAGATTGTTCCTACTTGGGGAGACGTTCTTAACAGAGCTAACCTAGGTATGGAAGTAATGCACGAGCGCAACGCTCACAACTTCCCACTTGATCTAGCAGCAGCTGAGTCTACAACAGTAGCTCTTTCAGCTCCAGCTATCGGTTAAGCTTAAAGTTCTTAAATTTACAAGCCCCCTTTTTTGGGGGCTTTTTTTTGTTTAATTTTCAATTGGTTTCATATAATGTTTATATATAAATAAAACATTTCATATTTCTATGGGTAGTAGTTTTGGAAAAATTTTTCGTGTTAGTACTTTTGGAGAATCACATGGTGGTGCAGTAGGAGTTATCCTTGATGGATGTCCCCCTAAGTTAAAAGTAGATATAAATTTGATACAAAATGAATTAGATAGGCGCAGACCTGGCCAAAGTGATATTACAACACCGAGAAATGAAGAAGATAAAATTGAAATATTAAGTGGGATAAAGGAAGGGTTAACACTTGGAACTCCAATAGCGATGTTGGTAAGAAACAAGGATCAAAGACCAGGAGATTATGATAATTTGGAGCAAGTATTTAGACCTTCTCATGCAGATGGTACATATCATCTGAAATATGGAATTCAGGCAAGTTCTGGTGGTGGAAGAGCCTCTGCAAGAGAAACAATTGGGAGAGTAGCTGCTGGTGCTGTAGCAAAACAATTATTAAAAAACTTCTGTAATACTGAAATACTATCTTGGGTAAAGCGTATACATGATATTGATTCTGATATAAATAAAGAAAAGATTACTGTCAACAAAATAGATTCTAATATTGTTAGATGTCCTGATGAACAGGTATCAGCAGAAATGATAGAGAGGATTAAGCAATTAAAGCGTCAAGGAGACTCTTGTGGCGGTGTTATTGAATGTCTAGTAAGAAATGTCCCTTCTGGTCTTGGAATGCCTGTTTTTGATAAATTAGAAGCTGATTTAGCGAAGGCTTTGATGTCTTTGCCTGCCACCAAAGGCTTTGAAATAGGTTCAGGTTTCTCTGGAACTTATTTAAAAGGAAGCGAACATAATGATGCCTTCATTAAATCTGATGATATTAGGAAGTTAAGAACAATATCTAATAATTCAGGCGGCATACAGGGAGGAATAAGTAATGGCGAAAATATTGAGATGAAGATAGCTTTTAAACCTACAGCAACTATTGGGAAAGAACAGAAAACAGTAAATGCTGAAGGAAAAGAAGTTTTGATGAAAGCAAAAGGAAGACATGATCCATGCGTTCTACCAAGAGCAGTTCCTATGGTTGATGCCATGGTGGCTTTAGTACTTGCTGATCATTTACTATTGAATCAAGCTCAATGTGGCTTAATCGATAATTAGTAGTTTAGTTAAATAAATTATATTTATCTTTGATTTAATTATTTTTGAGCCATTCATATATTTTTGGATCAAATTTTTTTTTAATAATACCTTTATCTCCAATCACGATTGCTTTATATCCCAAAGATTTATAAGTTTTTACATCATTGATTGATAGGCCTCCAGCAGCAATGAAATCAATACTTTCAAAGTTGAGTATATTTATGGAACTAGCTTTACTTTTTATTGGATAAATTTTGATAATGTTGCAATTTAAATTTATCGCTTCCTCAAGATCTTTTAAATTTTTAATTCCAGGAATTAATAAATAATTTTTGGACTTCGAATAATTGAAAAGATCTTTATCCCAAAATTTCATCATAGAAAAATTTAATCCAATTTGTAATGAATCTTCTATTGATTGCTTATTAACTATGGAGGCAGAGCCTAAATTAATTCTTGGAAAATTGAGTTTGATTTCGGATACAAAATCCAACCACTTTTTGTTTTTTGACCAACTTATTTCAATATTATTTAATCCTAATTTTATTAAGTTACCTAATTCTTCCAAAAATAAATTTCTTATAGAGGTATTTGAGTAAATATTATCTTCCGGTTTTACGAGTAAAAAGAAAGATTCTTTTAGAAGCAAATCAGAAAAAGGATCTTTTTTAACATTCATTAAATATTTATTTTTGAACTAGATATAATTTGCTACTTTAACTTCTGATCGGTTGAGCAAATCTTGTATATCTTCAGTGTCTATAGTTTCTTTTTCAATTAGCATTTGAGCCATTTCGTCAAGAACAGTTCTATTGTCTGATAAAACTTTTGTAGCTCTCTTATAGGCAACATCAACAAGTTCTGAAACCTCTACATCAATTGTTGCGGCTGTGTCTTCAGAGAAGTCTCTTGTAGAACTCATATCTCTTCCTAGAAACATCCCACCTTGAGATTGACCTAGAGCGACTGGACCTATTTTTTCACTCATCCCAAATTTAGTGATCATTTGTCTTGCTACATTGGCAACTTGTTGTAAATCATTTGAAGCTCCAGTTGTTACCTCCTCTTCACCATAGACTATTTCTTCAGCCACTCTTCCACCCAGAGCTACAGCCATTTGATTTTGAAGGTAAGAACGAGAGTAAAGACCAGATTCCATTCTTTCTTCACTTGGAGTAAAGAAGGTTAAACCTCCAGCTTGACCTCTAGGAATTATTGAAACTTTTGCTACGGGATCATAATCAGGCATTAATGCTCCAACGAGTGCATGACCAGCTTCGTGATAAGCAACTAATTCTTTTTTCTTATCACTGATAACTCTATCTTTCTTTTCTGGGCCTGCCATAACTCTTTCAATGGCATCACCAACTTCATTATTACTTACTTTATCTAAATCTTTTCTAGCAGCTAATATTGCTGCTTCATTTAAGAGATTAGCTAAATCTGCACCAGTAAATCCGGGTGTTCTTCTAGCTACTTTATCTAAATCTACGTCTTTTGAAAGAGTTTTATCTTTCGCATGTACATTTAATATCTGTAATCTTCCAGCGTAATCTGGTCTATCGACTGTTACCTGTCTGTCGAATCTTCCAGGGCGCATTAAAGCTGAATCTAAGACATCTGGTCTGTTGGTCGCAGCAACTATTATTATTCCTGAATTACCTTCGAAACCATCCATTTCGGTTAGGAGTTGATTTAGTGTTTGCTCTCTTTCATCATTTCCTCCGCCCATACCAGCACCTCTTTGTCTTCCAACTGCATCTATTTCATCAATGAACACAATACAAGGAGCATTCTTTTTAGCTTGTTCAAAAAGATCTCTAACTCTGCTAGCTCCAACTCCTACGAACATCTCTACAAATTCTGAACCAGATATTGAGAAAAAAGGTACACCTGCTTCTCCAGCTACTGCTTTTGCTAGCAATGTTTTTCCTGTGCCAGGAGGACCAACAAGAAGAACTCCTTTTGGAATTTTTGCTCCGACTGCAGTAAATCTATCTGGGCTCTTAAGAAAATCTACAACTTCTGTGAGTTCTAATTTTGCACCTTCAACTCCAGCAACATCTGAAAAAGTTACTTGTGTAGATGGTTCCATTTGCAGTCTAGCTTTGCTTTTACCAAAACTCATGGCAGGGTTACCACCACCAGCATTACCATTTTGGGATCTTCTGAAAAGAAAAAATAAGCCTCCAATCAAAAGTACTGGGAAAATTAAGCTACTTACAGCCTGTTGCCATGGATTGGCTAATTTTGTGGGAGTTACAGCTATATCTACATTATTCTCAGTTAGTATTTTTAATAAATCTTTGTCAGGGGCTAAATTGACCTCAGACCTGCTCCCATCATTTTCAACAACTTGAGCTGTGGCATTATCTGGAGATATTAGGACCCTACTGATTTCTTTATCTTGTACGGCTTCTATAAAATCACTATATCTCAAGGTCTTTGTAGAACTTTCAGTGCTAGGTTTATCAAAAACTGAAGTACCAATGAAAATTACAGTAATAACAGCTAGGACATAAAGTCCTACGTTTCTCCAACGTTTGTTCACGATAAAAAATCTTTAATAAATCTATAATACTAATAATAAAACAATATTAAGAGTGTCTTAGAACATCTACTACACTTTTGAATGCAAACCATTCAGGAATTGGTTCGCCATTCCTCAATTTCTTTCTAAATTCAGTACCACTAAGTTTCATAATTTCATAATTAAATTTTTTAGCTTCTTCAGCTGTTATGTATCCTTTTTCCTTCGTATAAACTAAATTTTTTGAAGGAACAGTTTGCATCATCAATTCATCTGCACACTTATTTGCAAAATTCTGGGCGTCATATGGACCATAAAAATCTTCACCAGTTGATGAAGACTTACAACCAGCCATATCTCTACCAATAATAAAGTGGGTGCAGCCATAATTTCTTCTGATTATCATATGTTGAAGAGCTTCTCTTGGCCCTGCCATATGCATTGAATAAGGTAAAAAAGCCCATTTTATTCTTTCATCAGATATTTCTTCTTCTAATTCTTTATAGGTCAAATATCTAACTTTTCCAGGGATATCATCTTGTTGAGTTGGCCCACAAGTTGGATGAACTAAAACAACTGAGTTAGAGGAGACATTATCTGAAAGTAAGGCATTAGTAAATAATTCATAATGTGCTCTATGAATTGGATTTCTGCATTGAAATGCAACTACATCATGATTTGATGGCAGTGTAGATCTAACTTCTTCTGGGGTTTTGCAGGGGAATTCTCTAATTGGTAGTTCGAAACCATAGACTCTTCCGCCTATATAAAATCTCTCTCTCTCGTTAAAAATCATCTTAACAGCAGGATGATCTAAAGAATTAGTACCATAACAAAGTTCAGCTTCCAAGGATTTGTCAGGCTCCCATTTAGAGCTAACTTCTAAAACTGCTATTTTTTGTTTTTTATAAGTAAGCAATATTGTCTCTCCAGCTTTTACTTTTTCATTATTTGAATCAAATACAATAGGCAAGCCAAAAAGCAACCCGTCTATATTTCTATTATTATTAATTACTGAATTGTAGTTATTTTTATCCATAAAACCTTCCAATGGCGAAAAAGCGCCAACCATCAAAAGTTCTACATCGCATGCATTTCTCTCGCTACATTCAAACTCATAATTAGCTTTAGATATAAGATCATTTTTAAGGTTTTGATCTTTGATAATTAAATTTTTTAGTTCCCCTCCATAAGGCGGTATTAGTCCATCAGTATCTGTTTTAGTTTTTTGTTGTAATTCCATTTTTTAAATTGATAAAGAAAAATTTTGAAAAAAAAAGAGGGGTTTAACCCCCTTTTTCTATTAAGTAGGATTTATGCCTTTCTTCCGTAAAGCTCCCCAATTATTTTTACATCAAGTGGATCCTTTGAACCCATATCTGTATCTGAAGGTTGGATAGCTTCAAAAGTACCAGCAAATTCGTCTGTGTCAGAATCTACATTGTTGATTGAAAGAGTAATAACGCCAGTACCGTTTACATCAACTTTAATATTTTCTTTTGCAAGTTCTTCGTCATCTCCTCCTAAGGCAACTAAACCTTGAGCATATTCAACACCAGTATTTTTAGCTCTTGCCTTAGGATCTAGAAAGTCACCAGTTCTGTAGTTAGGTGTAAATGTTGAACCATTAACCTCAGTGCCTGGCTCAATAGATGAAGGTAAATCAGCTGTAAGATCTTTTGCTGAGAATGCAAATGGCACCTCCAAACCACCAGGAGTTAATACAGTAATAAGTTGAAAATCAATACCACCCTTTTCAGTAAAAGTTCCTGAATCTATATCTCCATAAACTTCTGTTACTGTGGTGTTATTTCTAGGACTAATAATTTTTGTAGAAACAAATTCTGCAGCTTTTCGTTTTGTTCCTGGCACTTTTACATAAACTTCTGTTGGATGCATGCATATTCCTCTAAGGCTATCTCCATTCCCTAGAGATATTGATCCGACAAGAGATGAGTCTAATGAAGGACAATCATTAGCTTTTCCTGTGTTAACAACATCTGTGAATTGTGCATTTCCTCTTTCAGAAAAAGCAAATGTTTTAACAGGTACGAAAGCAAAAGTTATACAAATTGAAATAACAAAAGCTAAGAAAGAACGAATTCTCATAATTAAAGTTGCAGTAAAGTTCTGTGACGATAGATTAAAGGTCATCTAATAAGTTCAGTACGGATATTACAAGGGAAAGGACCATAAAAGATAGGACTTTTAAATCCTCGAAACAACCCGTAGCTTTTTAGATATTAAAAAACTGGAATTATTTTAAGCTATCACATAATTTTTAATGATTAAGATTACAAAAAAATACAAATTAAAAATTTTTTTTTTATTTTTTTAATGAAATAATTTGGGTTATTAATTTATTTGCTAAATCAATTTTTGATGTTTTGTTAATGTAGTGTTCCATATTGTTAGTATCGAATAGCCAACCTTCATTTTGTGCCAAAAAACCAAATCCTTGGCCTTCAAGATCAATTGGATTTGCGAATAGATAATCACAACCCTTTTTGATAATCTTTTCTTTAATTGTCATTCGTGCTTCTTCGATAGATCCTGTAAAAGCACAAAAGCCTACAAAAACTTGGTGATCTTTTTTTGATTTACTAATTGTTTTTAAAATATCTGGGACTAGCTCAAAGTTTTTATTCAAATGATCATTAATTTGATTTTTTGGAATTTTAGCTGAAGTATCAGAGGTTATCTTGAAATCAGATACTGCTGCATTCATGAAAAAATAATCGCAACTTGATATTTTATTATTAATTGCTCTAATTAAATCAACACTAGTTTCAATTTCATATCTTTTTATTCCATCAGTAAGATTCTTATCGATTTTCAGAGGCCCATGAACATATTTTACTTGTGCTCCTCTGAACCTCGCTACTTGAGAAAGAAGTAGGCCCATAGCTCCAGAACTTTTGTTAGTAATGTGTCTTGCAGAGTCAATTTTCTCTGAGGTACACCCTCCAGTTATTAAAATTTTTTTATTAAGTAAATCTTTGCGATATTCATTTTGTTTGTGTGAAGCTATAAATTCAAGAGCTAATTGGATTAGATCATTTGGAGGTATCTTACCGATGCCAATAGCATCACATGCTAAGAGGCCTTCACTTGGTTGCAAAGACAAAACATTTTCGTAATTCTGTAAATTCTCATAATTTTTTTGGACAGCTTTATTTAGCCACATTTGTGTATTCATTGCTGGTGCAACAATAATTGGCTTTATATTTGCTATTAAGATGCTTGGGATCAATCCCTCTGCATTTCCAGTTACCCATTTTGCTAATGTTGTCGCTGTTAAAGGGGCAATGATTAAAATATCAGCCCAATTACTTAGTTCTATGTGAAGAGGTGTTGATTGACTATCAGACCATTGATCATTTTCTAAAATGCAAGGGTTTCTACTTAAAATAGAGAGAGAAAGCGGCTTTATTAATTTTTCTGCATTTTTTGATAAAACGCATCTTATTTCATAATTTTCTTTCGCTAATTGGCTAACTAATAATGGAATTCTTACAGCTGCAATACTTCCAGTTATTAATAAAAGAACCTTTATTTTGGAGTCCTTATTTTTAGTTTTCATCGAAAGGTTCCTGATCGAGGAGATGCGTATAATTAGTTGTTAATTCAGGTCTATTGATTGCAAGAGCCCTCAGTAAGTGCCAGTCTTTTAAACCATCAAATGGAGTATTATAATTATCTTCCTCTAGCCTTTTAGCGAGCTCAAGTGTCATTTCTTCATCAAAAGAATTTACTAGTTCCTCACTTATTTTATTTTCAGAAATGAATTTCATATTGAGTAAAGTCAATATACTTTAATAATAAAGCCTCAAGTAATTATTTAAAATTGATATGAGAATTAAGTACATATTTTCAAGAGATATGATAAATTTTCAATTTTCATAATCTTTTCAAATTGTTGTTAGGTCATTTATCTTCATTCTCAGTCATAAATATGCAAACTCTCCTTTTCAAAAATATTCTTTCTTAAAATATTCGTGTAAAAATACATATCATGACGCAAACAAAAAGAGAGCAAGTCATCAGTCATATTCGATATTTAAGGCAAGAGCTCAGAGAAATGCATTTAGGAATAAAAGAAGATGACCTTTTCCCTGAACCAGGCGAATTAAGAGGATTAATGGCTCAGTTGGAAGCATTACTTGAATTAATAGAAGGAAATACTAAAATTCAATCAAACTCTGAAGCCGCTTAGTTCAATGCAAAATGGTTGTTAAACCTCAAAAGACAAAATTTCAGCTAAAAATTGTGGAAAATATTCAGACATTAAGTATTTGGGCTAATAATCCATGGCGAAGATATTCAATTTCATTGATTACACTTTTAATCGGCTACTTTTTTGGAAGTTCTCTTGGTATGGTAAGTGCCGTTGTGGAACTAATGGATCCTGTAGCCGCTTTTTTATCAGTATTTTTTATTGAGTTTTTAATAGTTCTAAGAAGAAATTTTAGATTTGAAAGGAAAAAGAAATTTTTAGTACTTTTATTAGATTCTTTAAGATTGGGATTATTTTATGGTTTCTTTACTGAAAGTCTTAAGTTGCTATAAATTTACTTGTTGTGTTTTTGTAATAGATAAAGCAAAGCCATTCTTATAGGGATACCATTTGCAACTTGATTATTAATTAAACAATTAGGATATCGATCAACCACTTTGCTACTTATTTCAATATCTCTGTTAATGGGACCAGGATGTAAAATTGGAATTTCTTTATTATTTAAAGATAATTTCTCTGGGGTTAAGCCAAAATCCAAACTATATGAATCAATGCTACTTAGTAAATTTTCTATCATTCTCTCTTTCTGGAGTCTTAAAACAATAATCGCATCTGCAATTTTTATTGATTCTTCCAATGATCTAGAAATTGTTATGGAACCTCTTGATTTAACGGGATCTTCGGTTTGATTTGGCGCGGGGGTTTTTAAAAAATTGATAAATTCATCAGGTATTAATGTTTTAGGACCACATAAGATTATGTCGGCGCCGAATGCACTCAAAGCCCAAAGATTTGACCTGGCAACCCTTGAATGATTAACGTCTCCAATTATTAAAATTTTTTTGGAATTTAAAACCTCTGGATTCAGTGTTTTTTGGGAAAAGAATTTTATCAATGTATAGATGTCAAGCAATCCTTGGCTGGGGTGACTATGTAATCCATCTCCCGCATTAAGAACCGAAGTCTTGGAATTTATTGCATCAAGTTTTTTTGCAATCTCAAAGGTTATGTAACTTGATGAATGTCTAATAACTAATGTATCCGCCCCCATAGCAGAATAAGTTATGGCTGTATCAATTATTGTTTCGCCTTTTGTTAAAGAGCTGGAGGATGGCGCAAACGTTTGGACATCAGCAGAGAGTCTTTTTGCTGCAAGCTCAAAACTATTTTTTGTTCTTGTACTAGCTTCAAAAAATAAAGACGTTACCAAAGTCCCTTGTAAGGCCGGTATCTTTTTTGTTCCTGCATTCTTTAGTGCATCAAATCTATTAGCTAATTCAAATACTGACTCATAATCTTTAATTGAAAAATTAGCTAGTGTGTGGATATGTTTATGAGGCCAAATTTGCATTACGGTTAAAAAGATAAATGATTATTGAAATTTAGGTGTTCTATCACCCTTTAATCTTTTACTTACACTCCTACTATTTTTGAGATACCAACGCCATTTTATATTTTTTGCCTTTGATATGCCAATTCTCGTAGTTTGAATAAGATCTTTTTCTTCTAGAGTGGAGTCTCGTGGAGAAATCCATAAAGATTTTTTATTAAGAACTTCAAGTGAGTTAAATGAAATGTCTACACTGAATGTTTTACTTACTAGACCAGGACCAGAAGCTAATCTTTCATTCTTATTAGAGATAAAAACTGATCTTATCAAAACACCACTCGCAAAATTTTCTTTATCAGTAACTATGTTTAAACAATGATGAATGCCATAAGATTTGTAAATATAAAATGTGCCAGGTTTGCCGAATAATGATTTGTTTGATTCAGTCATTTTGCGGTAGCCATGACAGGCTTCTTCTTCCTGAGAATAAGCTTCAGTTTCAACAATAACCCCTTTTACTTGATCTATCTCATTGTTTTTTTTTATAAGGTGACAGCCTATTAAATCAGGAGCAACAAGTTTAGAGTGCCGATAAAAAAAATTTTTTGGAAATAATTCTTCTTCTATTTTTTAATATCCATCTAATAACATATTTAGCTGAGAAAAATAATTAAGGCTATTAATTGATATTGATTTTCAAAAAGATGTGATTATTTTTTTGAATTATTTGAAATTCAAAGGATATGTAAATAAATTGTTCTTGATAAACTACTATTTAATAAGAAAGATATTAAAGGTATGACAAAAATAACTAAAGAGGAAGTAAAAAAAGTTGCACATTTAGCGAGATTAGAACTTAACGAGAATGAAATTAATAATCATGCAGAACAATTAGAAAAGATATTGGATTATATAAGACAACTTGAAAAAATTGATACAGATGATGTTCCCTGTACAACGAGAGCTATAGAGGTTGTAAATGTTTTTAGAAAAGACGAAAAGAAAAACTCTAATTGCAATGAAGAACTTTTAGAATTGGGTCCATCGAGAGAAGATAAATATTTTAAAGTACCAAAAATTATTAATGAATGAGTAAGTTAGTTGCTTCCAATAAATGTTTTGTTGACTATCTTTAATAAAAATTTTTTTATTTTAAAGCCTGGATATAAATTTATGATTTTTCTTATTTTCCCCCTCTTTTTGCTATGACTCCTTATACCTATTAATAAATCATAAATAAAGTTAAAAATGTCTTCTTTACTTTCAAATATTCCAACCCTTTGAGGGGATCCTTTTTTATCTAATAAAGGCTTAGTTTTTTCATAAGCTATCTTGTATTCAAACCAAGGAATCGAAGGCCAAAGATGATGAATGAGATGATAATTTTGTCCCATTATTAATAAATTCATAAATTTACTTGGATAAACTCTCGAGTTTATCCATTTATTTCTTGATCGAAATGGTCTATGGGGTAAATAATCAAAAAATATTCCTAAAGTGACTCCTACCATTAATGCTGGACCGAACCATAAATTATAAATTAAATTCATAAAATCAAATTTCAAACCTGCCAAGATAATTGTTATGAAGATAGATCTTTCAATTCCCCATTGTAGTAATTCATATCTTCTCCAAAGTTTTCTTTGAAAGAAAAACACCTCATGATAAAAAAATCTTGGAGCAATTAGCCAAATTGGACCAAAAGTACTGACAATATGATCTGGATCATTTTTGGGGTGATTTACGTGGATATGATGTTGTAAATGAACTCTCGTAAAAACTGGGAAGCTAAACCCTAATAGAATTGCTGAGCCATGACCCATTGCTTGATTTATCCAAGGAACTGGATGAGCAGCTTTATGACAAGCATCATGAATAACAGTACCTTCGATATGTAAAGCTAAAAATGCAGTGGCTACGAGTAAAGGTAAAGGCCAAACACCCCTATACCATTGCCATATGCTAAGAAAAGCAAGAAAATAACCGCCAAAAAATAAACCTAATGTTGGATTCCAAAAACTTGGCGGATCTACGTAATTTTTAATCTCTTTTTGCCAATTAAATGTTTTTGAAGAAATAGTGTTTGTTGTTGTATTTTTACTGGTTAGGTTTGAAATCGTTTCTTTTATTCTTTAAATAATATAACTAATATTTTAAGATGATTGCATACTCAAAGATATAAAATTTCTTTTAAGAAATTTTTAATTAAATTTAATGTGTCAAATTAATCATCTTAAGAAAAAAAATTTTTAAAATATACCTCTTTCAATTATTATTTTATTTGAGCGGTCGTGGCGGAATTGGTAGACGCGCGAGTTTTAGGTACTCGTATCTTCGGGTGTGGGAGTTCAAGTCTCCCCGACCGCACTTAAGGGAATTCTGATAGATAGTTTGCTTATCCATATCTACTCTTATAATTTAATTAAGTAATTAATTTAATGGATAATTTGATATTTTATTTGGGAGCTTTTTATATTGTAATTGGGACCATTTTTCTAACTGTTCCGATAATTTATCTTGAGCTTGGCAAACCAAAAGACTTAATAAAAGCTTTTTTAAATTTATTAATAGGTTTCATATTAATAATTAAAAATAAAACATTAGATGTATCATTTTTTGTAATTTTCCTTTTTTTAACAGTACTAGTTATTTTTTATCTAGTAGAACTTTTTTTATCTAGATGGTACCAATTGACAGATAATGAAAAGAAAAAATTAACTACCTTTTTGGCGTTTAAAAATAACTTTTCGAAAATATTAGAATCTATTAACCTTTTATTTGGTGATTTAACGAAACCTTCAAATTTTTTTAATTTTGGTAGTAATAGTAAAAATACAACCCAAAAAAAGTGGGTAAGAAATGATAAAAATGATAATATAAAAGTCTGAAATCAAATATATTGGTCATTTGAAACATCCCAAAAAAACTACAGGTCAATTAAGAAGGAATATAATAAATTAGATTTATTTAAATAATTCTTTCGATCACCAATATTTCTTATATCGTCGTATGAAATCTCAAAATAGCAAAGAACAAAAATCAGATTTTTCTTATAAAGAAACTTTAAATTTACTTAAAACTGACTTTTCAATGCGCGCTAACTCAGTTGTAAGAGAACCCGAGATTCAGAATTTTTGGGCTAGCAATCATATTGATTTCCAATTAGGTTCAAGTAATTCAGGCGAAATATTTACATTACATGATGGCCCTCCTTATGCAAATGGTGCGCTTCATATGGGTCATGCCCTTAATAAAGTTTTAAAAGACATAATAAATAAGTACAAAACCTTAAGAGGGTTTAGGGTTCATTTCGTACCTGGTTGGGACTGTCATGGATTACCTATTGAATTAAAAGTTCTTCAGAATTTAAAATCTGATGAAAGAAAGAATCTTGATACTCTAAAGCTAAGAAAAAAAGCAACAGATTATGCCCATATCCAAATTAATAATCAAAAGGAGGGTTTCAAAAGGTGGGGCATATGGGGAGATTGGAATAACCCTTACTTAACACTTAAGAAAAGTTATGAATCTGCTCAGATTGGAGTATTCGGGAAAATGTTTTTAAATGGCTATATATATCGAGGTCTTAAACCCGTGCATTGGAGTCCAAGTTCAAGGACTGCACTTGCAGAAGCAGAATTAGAATATCCTGATGAACATTATTCAAAAAGTATTTATGTTTCGTTGAGAATCACTAAAATACCTGAGGAAATTCAATTAAATTTCATCCAAGAGAATCCTAATATCAAAAAAGATTTTTTTCAAAATAATTCTTTCATAACTATTTGGACAACTACTCCTTGGACCATACCCGCAAATGAAGCTGTTGCAGTAAATCCAAAAATAAATTACGTTTTTGCTATAGATGAAGAGACACGAATTTACCTTTTTGCAAAGGATTTATCTTCTCAAATCAGTAAGAAATTTAATAAAGGTTTCAAGGTGCTTTTAGAGGTTAAAGGCTCTAAATTGGAAAATATTGAATATCAACATCCATCTAAGAATAAAAATTGCAGAATTGTAATTGGAGGTGATTATATTACTACAGAATCAGGAACTGGGATTGTTCATACTGCGCCTGGTCATGGGATAGATGATTTTAATGTGGGTCAAAAATATGATTTACCAATAACATGTGTCGTTGATGAAAAAGGCAACTTAAATGAATATTCTGGTCAATTCAAAGGATCAAATGTCCTGAAAGATGCAAATGACTTAATTATTGAATATTTAAAAGGAAATAATTTGCTTCTATTACAAGAAAATTATAAGCATAGATATCCTTATGATTGGAGAACCAAAAAACCAACTATTTTTAGGGCAACAGAACAATGGTTTGCATCTGTCAATGGATTTAGATCATCTGCATTAAAGGCGATCGAGGATGTTGAGTGGATGCCAGAGACTGGAAAGAAAAGAATTTTTTCTATGGTTGTTGGTAGAGGAGACTGGTGTATTTCCAGACAAAGGTCATGGGGAGTCCCTATCCCAGTTTTTTATAAAAAAAATGGTAATGACATTCTTCTTAACAACGAAATAATTAATCATATTCAAGAACTTTTTAGTGAACATGGAGCAGATATTTGGTGGGATTGGGAGGTTAAGAATCTTTTGCCAGAAAATTATGCAAAAGAATCGGATCTATGGAAAAAAGGAACAGATACAATGGATGTCTGGTTCGATTCAGGATCTAGCTGGGCCGCAGTATGTGAACTAAGAAGTGAATTAAAGTATCCAGCAGATCTTTATTTAGAGGGCTCAGATCAACATCGAGGATGGTTTCAGTCTTCTTTGCTAACATCTGTTGCAGTCAATAATAAACCTCCATATAAGAAAGTTTTGACTCATGGTTTTGCACTTGATGAAAACGGAAGAAAAATGAGCAAATCTTTAGGAAATGTTGTTGATCCAAATATGATTATTAATGGAGGAAATAATAAAAAAACTAACCCTGCATATGGTGCTGATGTTTTAAGGCTATGGGTAAGCTCTGTAGATTATTCAGTAGATGTTCCAATTGGTTCAAATATACTCAAGCAACTTTCAGACGTATATAGAAAAGTTCGTAATACTGCAAGATATCTTCTAGGTAACATTCATGATTATGATCCTAAAATTGATAGTTTTGAAATTGATCAACTTCCTCTCCTAGATCAATGGATGTTAGGCAGATTAGTTGAGGTTACAGATCAAATAACAAATGCTTATGAAAATTATGAATTTTCAAAATTTTTCCAAATCTTGCAAAGTTTTTGCGTTGTAGATTTATCAAATTTTTATTTGGATATTGCGAAGGACAGGTTATATGTAAGTTCTAAATCACAATTCAGGAGAAGATCATGTCAGTTCGTCATGTCAAAAGTTGTTGAAAATTTAGCCGTACTTATTTCTCCAGTGCTTTGTCATATGGCTGAAGATATTTGGCAAAATATTCCATATTCAACTAAAGAAAAATCAGTCTTTCAAAGGGGATGGCCAATATTTTCGCAGTCATGGAGAAATCAAATAATTAATGAGCACATTGCAAATTTAAGAAATTTGAGAGTTGAAATTAACAAGGCTATAGAAGGATGTAGGAACAAACAAATAATTGGCGCAGCTTTAGAAACTGAAGTTAATTATTTACCTGAAGATAAAGTTTTAAAAGATTCACTGACTTGGCTAAAAGAATTTGGCAATCAAGATGTAGATTTATTTAGTGATTGGCTTATAGTATCAAAATTCCAAGTTGTATCTGATTTGGTGGAGAATTCTCTGATTATTGATAAGAATGCACTTGGCAAAATTCAAATAATAAAAGCTCAAGGTCAAAAATGTGATAGATGTTGGCATTATCAAAAAGAAACTTTTAATGGAATTCAAAATACAAAATTATGCAAAAGATGTTCAAATATTATTAATTCTGAATTTATTTAAATCCAGTTTTTTTCATTCAAAAAGAAAACTGAGTTTTGATTTTCTCTTATAAAATTTTCTTCAGTTTCTGTTAAAGGTGCTTTATAAAGTTTAAAGTTTGTAATTATATAATTAAGTGCTATTACTTTTTTTTCTGAATCTATTTCAATTGAATGAGTTATTGAGCTACTGTAACCTCTGAAAATAAGTATTTCTAATTGTTCTTTTTGATTTTTTTTTAGAATGTAACCCTCTAGTTTAAGTATCCTATCAGGTATCTCGGAACTTATTTTTTCAAGAATATTTATTAAATCAATTTTTGACATTTTCTGAGAAGCAAGAGTTTCTTCCATTTTTAGGTAATTTGATTATTGACCATTGAATAAGGCCTATAATATAGATTAATAATGAAAATAATCCTAAGGATTTTGCTATCGGCTGAGTAAAGTTAGCTCCAAAGAAAAAATTAAATAAATTTTTTATAATATTATATAAATTTGAAGAAGGCTGAAGCCATATTGCACATGCATCCATATTAATAGAAGAAAAGCAGTTGAAGTTTTGTGAACTCTGAATAAAGAAATTGAGAGATATAAAAGTTATCGTCCATCTCCATATTTTTGTCGTTGTCGTAAGGGAGTAAGAAAAATCATATTCTCTTAATTCATCATTAATATCGTTCCAAAACCAAACTGAAAATGTCATTAATAATGTTGAAATATTTGTTATCACAAGAGCATAATTATACTTTCCTATTAAGAGGAGAAGACTTATAAAAAATAAAAGGGATATTTTCCAATAAATTGATAGAAGTTTAATAACTGCTTTATTTCTTTTTTTAATTGACCATAAGGATAGAGTAACAGGGATACCAATAAGGAAAATTATTGAAAGTTGAAAGGATAGCCAAATAGAAAGTTGATTAAAAACGTTCAAAACTTTTTCTTTTTAAACACATAATAATTAAACATCAAACTATTACTTTTGAAATTACTATTGTCATAGTTATGAATATTATGCATCCTTATATTATTGCCAAGAAATATATTGATAATTGTATGCGACAGCATGTTAATCCCCTAAGTAGTAATTTCAATCAAATAGAGATAATACCATCATTGAGCGAAATGTTTGGTGATTCTAAATCGAATCTTCATTTGGATATAGGTTGTGCTGCAGGTGATTTTCTATTTGATTTAGCTTTAGTTAATACCAGTTGGAATTATTTAGGAATTGAAATCCGTGAGAAATTAGTCAAAAATGCAAAATTAAAAGTGCTTGAAAGAGAAATCAAAAATCTACATTTTATATTTGGTAATGCTAATAATATTTTGAATGATGTCCAAAGTAAATTTATTATCAAAAATCTAAAAAGTATTTCTTTTAATTTTCCTGATCCATGGTTTAAAAAGAGACATTATAAAAGGCGTATAATTCAGCCAGAATTTATTAACATTCTCTCAAATTCATTGCAAAAAGGGACCTTAATTTTTATAAAAACGGATGTAAAGGATTTATTCGATTATATGGATTACACCATATCAAGTAATTTTTATTTTAAAACAATAGATAAAAAAGATTTTCATTATTCTGAAAGTTTTAATCCAAATAAAGTTAAAACTAATCGAGAAAAATATGTGATTGTTAACCAACTTGATATTTTTGAAAGGATTTATATAAAAATTTAATGGATCGCTATTTTATTATTTTATCAATTTCTAAAGAGAGTTTGTTTGTTATTTCACTTGATAAAGAATCAACTTTCTTATGATTTTTGGCTTCGACTAGAACTCTCATAACGGGTTCTGTGCCGCTAGGCCTTATATAAACTCTACAAATATCCGAATTTATTTTCTGAAAAATCTCTATAGTTTGATCAATCAAGATTTTGGTTTCTGGATTTAATTTATTAATATTAAAATCTAGATTTATATTGGTTAGTTTTTGAGGATAAGGTTCGAAACTACTTTTAAGCCAATCGTTTAAATTAATATTTTTCTTTTTACAAAATTTAGAAATTTGAAGTGCAGTCAATATCCCATCTCCAGAAAAGTTATTAATTTTCGAAAGTATATGCCCTGACTGTTCACCACCTAAAACTGCTCCTTTTTCCTTAATTGCGTCATGCACATGTTTATCTCCTACATCAGTTCTATATAAAATTCCTCCAATTTTCTGCCAGGCCTTTTCAAAGCCTAAGTTGGCCATTTGCGTTGAGATTAGCAAATTATTTGTGAGAATTTTTTGTTCCATAAGTTCTCTTCCCCAAAGAAAAAGCATGTGATCTCCATCTAAAACATTGCCTTTTGAATCTATTCCAATTACTCTATCGGCATCCCCATCGAAGCTAAAACCCATATCTGCAGGACTCTCTCTTAATGCTTTTTTTAATGGTTCGAGGTTAGTAGAACCACAAGTCATATTAATTTTTAACCCATTTTTAGAGTTATTGATAACTCTTACATCAGCACCAAGAGACTGAAAAATTTTTTTTGCGCAGGTTACCGCTGATCCATAGCATGTGTCTAATATTATTTTCAACCCGCTTAGATTTTCCCCACCCATTGCTTCGTTTAGGCTTTTGATATAATTATCCATAAGATCTTTATTTGTATTTAGTGGGATCACTTTTTTAGGAACTGAGATATTGTGATTTGTCTCTTCAATTAATTTTTGGATTTTATTTTCAAAATTTTTGGTAATTTTTTGACCATTATGATCAAAAATTTTTATGCCATTATATTCTGGCGGATTATGGCTTGCAGATATCATGATCCCACTACTCAGGTTCTCTTGTTTAATTAAAAAAGGGATAGCTGGGGTAGGGCAGATTCCAAGATTTATAAATTTTTTACCACTATCTTTTAGACCTTGTGTTATCGCCTGAAGAAGAATATCTCCACTAATTCTTGTATCTCTTCCAATTATTATTGGACTTTTATTCTCTAAGCTCGAACCTAGAGCATATCCTACTTTATAGGCTAATGAATAGGTTATCTCTTCATTAAATCTCCCTCTTATTCCATCAGTTCCAAAGATTGATTTCATAATTAGATTTCCGGAATCAAAGAAATTTTAATAATTATTTATTTATTATCTTATCAGTTGATTAAAAGCTTATAGATTTCAATTCCCTTTATTTGTTTAACTTATTTAAGATGTTTTTAGTTAGCAATTCCTTAATAGTGCAATCTGAGAGTAAAGAACAAATTTTAAAGACAAATTTTAAAACAATACTTGTTTTGATTATATCAATTGTTCTAATTTCACTTTTTTTATTTAGAAATTTCTTGTTTAAATCAACTTATCTTCTAAAGAGTTTTGGAGAATTATCTGTTGACCCTGAAATAGCTTTTACAAATAATAAGCCTACATTTCTGGAATTTTATGCTGAGTGGTGTGAAGTTTGCAAAGAAATGGCTCCACAAGTTTCTGCTTTTAAAGATGAATACGAAAAAGATATTAATTTTGTTTTTTTAAATGTTGATAATCAAAAATGGGGTAATTACATCCAGAAGTTTGCTGTCAACGGGATTCCTCAAGTTAATCTTTTTGATAAAAAGGGTAATCTAATATCTACTTTTATTGGTAAACAAGATGAAATAAAAATTAGAAAATCTATTAACGATTTAGAAAAAGAAGAGAACCCTTATGAGGAAAGTATTAATGCTGAATTTTCAACAATTCAAGAAAATAAAAATAATGAGGTTAGTCCTCGTAGTCATGGATAATATTTACCATTCTAAAGATTTTGATACAATTGGAAAACTTTTTTTAAAAATAGACTTGCAATTTTGGGCGATAGACTTGTGTTCTTTTTGGGTGCCGTGAGCTGATCTTAAATGAATGTAATGGATCCACGATCTGCATGATCCAGACATATAGATTCTTGTTGGAGTTGCTAATGGTAAAACAAATCTCGCACATTCTTTGGCTACGCCTTCAGCAAGTAAATCTTCATATAATTCTAAAGCAGCCTGAAAATGTAAACCAATTTTTTCATTGAATCTTTTTTTTAAATCATCAGGGAGATCAGGAATTGAATTTTGCCTGTTTTTAAAATCTTGACGCCTTAACTCTGGTAAGGGAATATTACCCAATTGGGTACTATCTGCATATCTCTGTGAAAATTCCTGGAAAGTAAATGATCTATGTCTTAAAATTTGGGCAGCGATTCCTCTGTTGGTTTCTATTTGCAAGGTCATAAATGACTGTTCAAAAACACTCCAATGTTCATTTTTAATGCAATAACTCAATAATTTCGAATAGTCTTCATTTTCCTGGTTTTTTGGATTACTAACTCTTGCAATGTAAGCCATTGTCTTTTCTGCATCAGGAGTTAGCGAAATTAGTTCAACTTTACTCATTTTAAATCTTTGCAAGAGTTACTTTTTCTGGTTGGTTTTGATATTTACCTCTTCTATCTTCATAGGTTGTAGAGCAAGGATCACCTTCAAAAAAGAGTAGTTGGCAAATACCTTCTTCAGCATAAATTCTGCAATCTGCACCTGAACTATTACTAAACTCTAACGTTAGATGACCTTCCCACCCTGCCTCTGCTGGCGTTGTATTAACAATAATTCCAAGTCGTGCGTAAGTACTTTTGCCTATACAGATTACAGTGATATTTTCTGGCACTTTCATCTTTTCTAAAGCAACTCCTAAACCATAGGAGTGAGCAGGAAGAATAAAAAAGTCTCCATCATTATCATGGTGAAGAACAGTTTTCTCTAAATTATTAGGATTAAACTTTTTGGGGTTCATCACAGTCCCAGGTATATGTCTGAAAATTAGGAATTCTTTTGATGAAAGTCTTAAATCATAGCCATAAGATGAACATCCATAACTTAAAACTGGCTTTTGTTTATTGTCAGGCTCAAGATGTCTCACCAAATTTGATTGAAAGGGTTTTATCATGCCTTCCGAAGCTTTTTGATTTATCCAGAGATCATTTTTTAGCATTGTTTTATGAGCGAAGTTCGGTAATTTGGTTAGCCATTAATAGAAAATCTTTAGGTATGTCTGTACCAGTAAGAATTACATCTCCTGATATAAATCGGTTTTCAAGTGTTGAAATCAAATCATCTTTATCGATAATTTTCATTTCAATAGCTAAAAAAATTTCATCAAGTATGATTTGGTCATTCAGGCCAGACTGTAGTTCTCTTTTGCAAAAATTCCATAATTCAAGAGTAGATTCATAAATAGATTTTTTTAAATTTTTATTATTTTCAATTGTTTCAGAATTATATTGATCAAAGGAATTTGATGATCTTACCCAGGTTAAATTACCACATAGCTTTACTGGATAATCAACTCCTTGCTTGACCCCTCCTTTCATAAATTGTATTAGTAGCACTTTCCTGCCGAGAGCAGCATTTCTTAGACAGTCTCTGATGATAGATGTGTAGCTACCTCTATATGAAGATTGAAAGATTTGAATTTGTCCGTTTTGTGAAAATTTTTTTACGTTACTTTTGTTAGTAGTATTTGTTTTTACAACATCAAGATTACCTTTGGAATAAATATGAGATGAGCTCATTACCATTATTTAGATTCTTTCTACATGCAGTATAATTAGAATCTAATGACGCTGCATATAGTGTAATTTTACTTAAAAAAGGTTAAAGCAATTTGAAACTGACTGAAAAAAGCTTCTTGATAAACTGATAAGAATTGAAAATTGTTACTGTTGATACAAGATATTTTAGGGTGTCTCCTTAAATTTTTTAATAGTCAAGATATTTATGATACCTGCTTCAAGAGGATTCAATCGCTTTAGTTCGCAAAATTCCGGACAAAGTAAAATTAACTCCGTTGGAGAACGTTTTCCAATTAATAGAACTTTAATGGAAGTTATTAAAGGTCTAGATGGTGCAAGCACAGAAATGGTTGAGAGATCTAAAACAATATTCTTCCCTGGAGACCCTGCTGAAAGGGTTTATCTTATAAGAAGAGGAGCAGTAAGACTATCAAGAGTTTATGAGTCAGGTGAAGAAATAACTGTTGCTCTTTTAAGAGAGAATAGTCTCTTTGGTGTTTTATCTCTTCTAACAGGCCATAGATCCGATCGTTTTTACCATGCTATAGCATTCACAAGAGTTGAAATGATAACAGCACCTGCAAATTCTGTTTTAAGAGCTATAGAGGAAGATGCATCAGTAGGACTGTTACTTTTACAGGGGCTTTCAAGTAGGATCCTGCAAACTGAAACAATGATAGAAACTCTTACACATAGAGATATGTCTTCTCGTTTAGTAAGTTTTTTAATGGTCCTTTGTAGAGACTTTGGAGTTGCAGGCGAAAAAGGTATTACGATAGATCTAAGGCTTTCACATCAGGCAATTGCTGAAGCTATTGGTTCTACAAGAGTAACCATTACAAGATTATTGGGAGATTTGAAGGATTCAGGGCTTCTTAATATTGAAAGAAAAAAGATTACTGTGTTCGATCCAATTGCTCTAGCAAAAAGATTTAATTGATTCATCATAAATTATGATGTATTGAGTGTATGCAAAAGTGTGGCTTCGATTTTAATTGTTTTTTTAATATTACTAGGAGGATTAATTGCACCATTTGGGGATATTCTTGGAACAAAGATTGGTAAAGCAAGATTTAGTATCTTAAAATTAAGACCAAAAAAAACGGCAACTATAATAACGATAATTACTGGCGGTTTTATTAGTTCAATATCAATAGGGTTATTGATTTTAGTAAGTGAGGAATTCAGGCAAAGGCTTTTTGTTGATATTCCTTTTTTGCAAAAAACTTTAGATGAAAGTAAGAAGGCTTTAATCCCTTTACAGGAAGAACAAAAAGAACTTGAAGGTAAAATTATTCAAAAAGAAAAGGAGTTAAATCAATTAAAAAATAATATTAAAGAATTTAGGAGCGGAAATATTGTTATTAAAAGAGGACAAACTTTATTTATTGCTGAAATTAATTCTAGCTCTAGCTCAAATTTCAAACAAGACTTTACAAAAATCTATAATCAAGCTGATAAATTTGTTAGGAAAATTGTTATCCCAATTAATAAAGAAGCAAAAAATATTCTTTTGTGGAGACCTAGTGATATTACAAAAATTGAGTCAATAGCTACTAGGGGAGGTAACTGGATTTTACTAATTAAATCAGCAACAAATGTTTTAAAAGGGGATAATTATGTTTTTGTATCTCCTGATTTATTAGAGAATAAATTTATAGTCAAAAAAGGGGACGTTATCACAAGTTCAATTCTTGGAGAAAGTGATTTAAATCTTAAATCAATAAATTTAAAAATTAAATCATTGCTTAGAGAAACAAGGGATGAAATCAAGTCAAAAGGATCACAAGTTAGTGAGATTAATACAAACGGAAATTTTGTAAAAAAAATTAGAGACTTTCTTCAAGAAAATCAAAATATTAAATTTAAGTTAGAAGTAGTATCTTTGAGAGATAGTAAAACTGTAGAACCAATAGTCGTTGAAATCAATATTTTAAAGATTGAATCTTAAATGCCTAGAATCATAACTATTGATCCCGGGAAAAGTAAATGCGGCTTAGTATTAGCTGATATAAGTGAAAAAAAAGTTTATCAAGCGATCATTCTTAAAAGTGAATTACTTGAGAATTATGTCCGAAATGTAATTGCTGCTGAGGACATATCAAAAATTATTATTGGCAATGGTACAACCAGCAGAGAAATTAAAGAAAAACTATATTTTTTAAAAAAAGAAATAATAACTTTTGAGGAAAAAAATACCACCTACAGGGCTAAAGCAAGATATTTCGAACTTTTCCCAATTAGTGGTCTTAAGTTTTTAATTCCTAGAGAGGTCTTTATTCTTAATAAAAATCTTGATGCCATATCAGCGTTGATAATTTTAGAAGATTATTGCAAAAATAAGTTTACTTTGAATCAAAATATAGATTTTAAAACTTGGCTAAAATAGAAAATTTATATTCATTCCCAATTTCTAGTTCATAATCTTTTTTTAGTAAAAATTTCAATAAGGCATCCTCAATTAATGCTCTTCCCAAAGGTGGATTTACCTTTAATAGACCTTTATTAAAAGAGTATTTGAAAGTCCATTTAAATTGACTTGCTTCCACAACCCCCTGAATTTGCTTTTTTGAGAAGCAATACTCATTAACACTTACATTTGCAATCGTTTCAGGTTTTGAACGCATTTCTTAAGGTTGGTCTTTGTCAAAAGAATTTAATTTATTAATTATATATTCTTCTTTTTTAGTGTTTAGTTGTTCGAGAGATTCTATTACTCGCTTGTACACTTTATCTAATACTAATTTTTCTTCTAGAGAAATATTTCCTAATACATGTGAAATAGTATTGAAATTATTTTTTTCTTTTATTAGAGGAGGTGACCCAATACCAATTCTTATTCTCTTAAAGTTTTGTGTCTGCAGTTGTTCAATGATGCTTTTAAGCCCATTATGTCCCCCTGAGCTTCCTTTTCTTCTAAATCTTATTTTTCCAAGGGGAAGATCTTTATCATCGACTATTATGAAAATCTGATTTAAATTAATTTTGTACCAATCAACTATTGCTCGGACAGCATCACCACTGTTATTCATAAAGGTATTTGGTAAAAATAGTCTGAAAGTAGAATCATTGATTTGAAATTCTGTGCAGGAACTTTTAAGTTTATCTTTTAATAAAAAATTTGAATTATATTTTTTTGAGAGATGTTCAAGCAGTAAAAAACCTATATTATGTCTACTTTTTGAGTATTTTTTCCCAGGATTTCCTAATCCAATTAAAAATATTTCTTTCATTGTTTATTTCTAAATCTCTTTATGTTGAGAATTATGAATATATACAAACTATAACTAATTAATAAAAACAAAAATTTCAAAAAAAAATTATTTGGTAATTTTCACATAAACCAAATAACTTTTTGAGGAATTATTGAAATTTTAGTTTCCGTTCCAATCTACTGAGAAACCTTGTAGTAGCAAGGATTGGTTATAAATTTGTAGAAGAATAACTAAGAAAACCAAAAGTAGAAGACCAATTACTGTCATGACAGGAACTGCTCCCCAACCAGGTACAACTTT
Source organism: Prochlorococcus sp. AG-402-N17 (assembly GCA_003216455.1). GTDB lineage: Bacteria > Cyanobacteriota > Cyanobacteriia > PCC-6307 > Cyanobiaceae > Prochlorococcus_A. Next base: position 70,615 of record QCIV01000001.1, read on the forward strand.
ACCTTGACCTGAATTGCCAATTGCTTTTAAAAGACTTCCTAATGCTGTTTTTTGACCCATGTTAATTCACAAAATCGAATATTATTTCGTTATTGTATAAGAACTAATACATAAATTGTTTACAAACTTAGCAAAATTGATGCAAACTTTATCATCAGCTCCAGATCCTGCAGCTTCTATAGCAGTAACAATTCTGGCAATACTTTTAGCTCTGACCGGTTTTGGTCTTTGGACTGCCTTTGGACCTAAAGCAGCAAAGCTTACTGATCCTTGGGATGATCATGATGATTAATTAATCTTTAAAGTATTTCAAATTTTTCCAAAAATACAAAAAGTAAACAAATAACCATAGTTTGATTATAAATTTAATAGGATATAAATCTGTCAGCACTAGTAATTCCATGCTTGCCTTAAAAATTTCTGTTTACACTATTGTTTTTTTCTTTGTTGGAATATTTCTTTTCGGTTTTTTAGCAAGTGACCCAACAAGAACTCCAAACAGAAAAGATCTAGAAAGTCCTCAAGATTAATCTCTTAATTTAATTTTAAATTGATTTCTGGAATTTCAAAAAAAATAATATTTATCTCTTTTTTGTTTGTTAATTTCATACAGCCATCAAAATCAGCTGAATTCTTAATAATCAATAAAAATATTAATAACCGCAATACTGAGTTAACTAGATTAGGATCATTTAATTTAGAAAATCCTCCATCTTCTTGTAATAATTCTATAAATAAAGATCTTAGTAATGATAGTGATTATGTAAAATTTTCAAAAAAAAAAAAAGAGTCACTTTTGGTTGCTAAAGCCGAAAATCAACAAGAGTTAATAATACAATCGGATAAACAGTCGGAAATAAGTGATATTATTTATGCAGAGGGCAATGTATCTGTTTCTTATAGAGGCAAAATATTTAAAGCTGATAAATTAATATACGACAAGTTAAATAAAAAAATTGAAGCAGAAGGAAATATAACATTCATATTAGGAGATCAAATCTTTAGAGTTTCACAACTTGAATACAGCTTTATTAGTGAAAAAGGTTATCTATTAGATGTTAAAGGCGTTATCAATACCAATTCATTGATTGAAGACATATCTTCAAATTTCAGCTTATCAGATTCTAAAAAGTTAGAAAATTTAATTGATTTAAATCAAAAGGAAGTTATAAATACTCCTGAAAATATACAGAATTGGTTGTTTTTTACAGAAAAAATGACTATAGATGGCGATAAATGGAAAAGTAAGAAGGCTACTTTTAGTAATGATTTACTTGAATTAAAACAAGCAAAATTAGCAATAAATTCATTAGAAGTTTTTCCTATTAATGAAAAACTCAGATTTAAATCTTCATTAAATTACTTAATACTTGATGAAAAAGTATCAATCCCCTTTTGGTTAGGCAGTAGAAATTTTGATTTTAAAAAGCTTCAACCTGCAAATAAATGGAACTTTGGATATGAAAATTTAGAAAAGGATGGGTATTTTATCGGCAGGAAAATTAACTCAATAGATATAAATGATGATTTTGTTCTTGATTTAGAACCTCAATTCTTGATTCAACGCTTACTCAAAGGCTATACAAAAAGTTTTGTAAATCAGGGGGAATCAATAACTTCAGATAGGGTTAAGAGAAATTCAAGTTTTGAAGATTATTTTGCTTTAAAATCCAAGATAAGAGGCATAATAAAAAGTTGGGATTTAGAAATAGAAAATAATTTAAATTCCTTTGATTTTAATAAATTTTCAGATGCATTTAGATTTAAAACTGAATTGAGTAAAGAAATTGATTTATTTGATTCAGAATGGGAAAAAAGTTTTTATGGAATTTATAGAGAGAGAGTATGGAATGGTTCATTAGGTGAAGCAGAAATTTACTCAGGTTATGGTTCAAAATTGCAAAAAGAAAATACTTGGATTGTTGATGGCGTTGAAAAGTCAGAATTTTTATCTTTAGGTTTGGCCAACATAACAGCAGAGGCTGTAAATTCAAAAAATCTTGTAACTAACCTAAAAGGTAATTTGTTTTATTCTCTTGAACAGAAATTTCCAATTAGTATTGTAAATCCTAACAAGAAATCTATTGATATTTCATATTTGTACATTCCTGAACCAATCACAAAAGGATTAAGTCTTAATACAAGATTAGAAGCGTTATATTCTTTCTATGAAAATGGAGATCATCAAGAATATTTAGGGCTAGGTATAGGCCCAGAATTAATATTAGGTAATTTTAAATATAAAACTTTTGACTATACTCGTATAAGTCTTCTACCTTTCTATAAATTTGATAGTGGCGGAAGTGTTTTTAAGTTTGATCAGAATTATGAGGACTTCACCTTAAATATTTCTTTTGATCAGCAATTATATGGACCAATTATTCTCAAAAGTTTTGGGATTTTGAACTTAACAAACGATTCAAATAATTATGGTGAATTTATAGATTCTAAAATTTCTTTAAATTGGAAAAAAAGATCCTATGAATTAGGTATTTTTTATCAACCTCATAATCAGGCGGGAGGTATTTCTTTTAGTCTCTTTGGATTTAAATAGCTATATTAAATTAGTATTAAATTTTATATAAGGTAATTGGGTAAATTTACTTTCTATTAAATTTTCATTTTCAAGTAGTGTTAAAGTACCATCCCATTCTCCTGACAAAAACATTTTTCTTGAGCTTTCCTTAATCTCAAGATTGAAATTTAAATCTGTTGATTTTGCTAAGGATTTTTTCAGGTCAATTTCTAAAAATAAAAATTGATTATCACAATGGTTTTGTATTGCTTCTATTAAATTTTTAGATAGCGTAAAACATGGAATTCCTATCGCAATACAGTTACTATAAAAAATGTCGGCGAAACTCTCGCCTATGATTGCTTTTATACCCCATCTCATAAGCGCTTGGGGGGCATGTTCTCTGCTGGAACCACATCCAAAATTGCTATTAACAATTAGTATTGAGGCATTTTTGTTTTCCTCTAGATCAAAAGGATGCTTTCCTTTTAAAGTTTTTCTATCGTCCTCAAAAACAGATTCACCCAATGAATCAAAGTTAACACACTTCAAAAAACGCGCTGGAATTATTCGATCTGTATCAATGTCGTTACCAATCAAAGAGATACATTGCCCGTTTATATTCGAAATTTTTCCAATTGGTGGCTTAAACTCTATTTTCATCAGTGAATCAATTCTCTAACGTCACTGACTTTCCCATTAATTGCAGCAGCAGCAACCATTGCTGGACTCATGAGAAGTGTTCTTCCATTAGGAGATCCTTGCCTACCCTTGAAATTTCTATTGCTAGAACTAGCACTAACTTGATTACCTATTAGCTTATCTGAATTCATTGCTAAACACATTGAGCAGCCAGGCTCTCTCCATTGAAATCCAGAATCCTTAAATATCTGATCAATACCTTCTTTTTTTGCTTCATGGGCCACTTTTTCTGAACCTGGAACTACAAATGCTTTGACATTTTTAGATACTTTTTTGTCTTTTAATACTTTAGCTGCAACTCTCAAATCACTGATTCGTCCATTTGTGCAACTACCTATGAAACAAACGTCTACAGGAGTATTCTTAATTAATTGTCCTGGCTTGAAACTCATATATTCATAAGCCTCTTTTGCAACTAATCTATCATTAGGAGATAAGTTATCTAAAAGAGGGATTTGTTGATTAATGCTTATACTTTGGCCAGGAGTAATCCCCCAGGTTACGGTTGGTTCTACTTTAGAAGCATCTAATTTAATTACATCATCAAAAATTGAATTTTCATCGCTTTTTAATGATTTCCACCATTTGAGTGCTTTATCCCAATGACCATCCTTTGGAGCACATAATTTATTTTGAATGTAACTAAAGGTCTTTTCATCGGGATTAATGTAGCCGCATCTTGCTCCTCCTTCAATAGACATATTGCATATCGTCATCCTTTCTTCCATTGATAATTCTTGTATCGCAGGTCCTGCGAATTCATATGCGAAACCTACTCCTGCCTTTACACCAAGTTTATTAATGATATGAAGAACTAAATCCTTAGCATAAACACCCTTAGATAATTTATTGTCACACCAAATCTGCCTCACTTTCAATTTGTTCATGGCTAATGTTTGGGAAGCTAGAACATCTCTGACTTGACTTGTACCTATCCCAAAAGCAATTGACCCAAAAGCTCCATGAGTTGAAGTATGAGAATCTCCGCAAGCGATGGACATTCCTGGCTGAGTTAACCCTAATTCCGGTGCTACTACATGAACTATTCCTTGATTACCACTACCAATATTAAAAAATCTTATTTTATGTTCTAAGCAATTATTCTCCAGGGTCTCAATCATCTGTTCAGCTAGATTATCTTTGAAAGGCCTGCTCTGATTATCTGTTGGCACAATATGATCAACAGTAGCAACAGTTCTTTCAGGGAATTTAACTTTTAAGTTTTTATCCTTTAAAGCTCCAAATGCTTGAGGACTTGTCACTTCATGGATAAGATGAAGACCAATAAATATTTGATCAGATCCTCCAGGAAGAGTTGAAACCTTATGTAAATCCCAAACTTTATCAAATAGGGTATCTTGACTCAATTTGTAAAAATAGTTACTTACTATTCGATAATAGGATTAATCTGAGACTGTTCAAACACACATTTACACTTAGTGTTTGAATTTCTTTTCTATTTCGGGTTGAGTTAAATAGTTTTTTTATATTAGTTATGTGATTATTAGGTCCTGAAATTGAGATATAGACAAGTCCAATTGGTTTATCTTGACTGCCTCCATTAGGACCAGCTATTCCGCTAGTTGCTATTGCCCAATCTGCTCCTAATTTCTCTTTTACATTAGTTGCCATGGCTTCACAAACTTCTTCAGAAACAGCTCCGTATTTTGTAAGCTTTTCTTCAGAAATATTGAGTAATGAATTTTTTAGCTTATTACTATAAGAAACAATACTACCTTGAAAAACTTGAGAAGAGCCTGATATTGATGTAAGCGATGAAGATAGAAGGCCTCCGGTGCAGGATTCAGCAAAAACAATAGTTTGGCCCCTCTTGCCTAATTCTTTTATTAAAACGCTTGGAAGAGTATCTTTATCCTCTCCAAAAATAAATTTCGGAAAATCTTTTTTTAATTTTTCTTTAATAGGTTTAATTATATTTTCTGCTTCTATATCATTCTTTGCTCGCGCTGTGATTCTGAGTTTAACCTCTCCTAAGTTTGCATATGGTGCAACAGTCGGGTTTTTAAGATTTAATAGATCGTTAATTTTTTCTGCAACGCTAGATTCTCCAATTCCAGTAAATTTAAGAGTATTTGAAAAAAAGGAATAACTATCTGAGAATTTAGTTTTAACGAATTCATAGGCCGTTTCTTCCCACATAGTTTTCATTTCACTAGGTACTCCGGGGAAAGTAAGAATAGTAAATCCTTTTACTGGTTCCCAAATCATTCCTGGGGCAGTGCCCCTAGGGTTATTAATTATTTGAGCATTTTTTGGGAAGAAACATTGTTTCCTTAAGCTAGAGGAATCGTCTTTGAGATTTGAGTTTGGAAGTTTTTGTTTAATTTCATCCCATAAGTGCGGCCTTTCAAAAAGAGATACATTAAAAGATTTGGCGATTGCTTCAGTAGTTAAGTCATCTGGGGTGGGTCCCAAGCCACCCGTTGTGATTAGAAGATTACTTCTTTTCGATATTTCTTGAATTAATTTTATAATTCGATCACAATTATCACCTACAGTTGATTGCCTAAAGTGATTTAACCCTAATAGCGACAACTGTTCAGAAATCCATTGAGCATTTGTATTTATGATATTTCCTAAAAGTAGCTCTGTTCCAATAGAAAGAATCTCAACTCCCTTGGAATTAGAACTCATTTAATTGATGCTTCAAGTTTGCCTTCATATAGAGGAAAACGATTACATAAAGTTAATACTCTTTCTTTACATTGACTTTCAATCAGTGAATCGTTTGGGTTAAGTAATCTATCAGCAATAATTTCTCCAACTTCAGCAAAAGCATTCTCATTAAAGCCTCTAGTAGTTAAAGCAGCAGTACCCAACCTTAGGCCGCTGGTTACAAAAGGTGATTCGGGGTCAAATGGAACAGTATTTTTATTTGCAGTGATATTCACTTCACTTACGAGCAAGTCAGCAATTTTTCCAGTCATATTGATACTTCTTAAATCGAGTAAAACAATATGATTATCAGTGCCTCCACTAACGATATCTATACCTCTATTGATTAAAGTTGAAGCTAGAACTTTGGCATTGTTTATTACTTGTTGGGAATAATTAACGAAATCTGGCTGTAAGGCTTCTCCAAATGCAACTGCTTTAGCTGCAATAATATGTTCTAAGGGCCCACCCTGGGTTCCAGGGAAAACAGATTTATCAAATTTCTTTCCAAATTCTGCATCTTTACACAATATAAGTCCACCTCTAGGCCCTCTTAATGTTTTATGAGTAGTTGTAGTTACCACATCACAATAAGGAATTGGATTTGGATGTAGTTTACTTGCTACAAGACCTGCGATGTGAGCAATATCAGCCATTAAGAATGCACCAACTTCATCTGCGATTTTTCTAAATGATTCAAAATCGATTGTTCTTGGATAAGCGGAATATCCGCATATGATCAATTTTGGTTTTGTTTCTAGTGCTATCTCTCTTATTTCATCAAAATTTAATTCACTAGTTTCTTTATTTACACCATAATGAACTGCATTAAACCACTTACCACTCATATTTACTGGAGATCCATGAGTTAGGTGTCCACCATGAGATAAATCCATCCCCAGGATTGTGTCGCCAGGTTTAAGTAAACTTAAGAAAACGGCAGCATTTGCCTGTGCTCCACTATGGGGTTGAACATTAGCCCAATTTGCATTAAATAATTTTTTCGCTCTCTGAATAGCTAATTCTTCGATTTCATCAACAAATTCACATCCTCCGTAATATCTTTTTTGTGGTAATCCCTCTGCATATTTATTTGTAAGTACTGATCCTTGAGCCTGCATGACGGCAATTGATGCGAAATTTTCGCTTGCGATTAACTCAAGATGAGTTTCCTGTCTATTTTTTTCAGAGTTAATAAAATTGGATATTACTGGATCACTTTCTTTAAGATTTTGAAGGATATTCATTTAATTTGATAAGTAATAACCATAATATAGACGATATTTTTTAGAAAAATATAAAAAGAATATTTCATAATTTTAAACGCGCCTGGAGAGATTCGAACTCCCGACACCCTGATCCGTAGTCAGGTGCTCTAATCCACTGAGCTACAGGCGCATAATTATGTAATATCTCTGTTTCAGGGGCTCTTAGTCAACTAGATTTCGGGTAAAATATCTATTATTAACAATCTAATTATTAATATGCCTATAAAGTGGTACGGAAATGGTGATTTAGAAGATCCCATCTATAAACATTTTTCTCGAATAGTAAATTTTGTTATTCACTGCATGATATTTACCGCGATAGTAAGTGGCACTTGGCTTTTAAAAGAAATTAAATATGAAATCGCTTTTTTTAATAATTTTGCAATTTTCTGGTCAATTCTTTTAGCCTCCCATTTGCTTTTTGTAATTATAAAAAAACCTAAAGATACTTCAAAACAATCAACTTAATTTAATTTTTAATTTTATGGATTCTCATATACGAATAAGCGATCTAGAAAATATTATTTCAGAAAAGGTTTTTATAAAAATAGAAAAGTGGAATTTATATCTTGGAGATGCTGGCCTAGCAAGAAATCTTGCTATTGAATGTATCAGTAATAAAGATCAAGGCCCATTGGAGGCAGCGAAAATAAGTTTGAAAGCAATAAATGTAAAAGTAGGTAATGGTGTTAACAGTATTCCACTAATTAATTTAATAACTACCTCACAAATTCTAGAATTAGAGGAGATTTTGGAAAGTTTTTTTAAAAACTAAATCTTTTTTTTATAAACTTTAAATCTATTTACTTTCAGGTATTTTGTAAGAAAAAAATAGATTACAAAAAAAGTTAGAGATCCAAATATAAATAATAAAAATTCTCCGAGATTTGAATTGAAGTTATTTGTAGTTTTGAGAATAGTAAAACAAATTGTGCTATCTATAAATGCCGCTAATGACATGATAATAATTTTCCTTAATAAATCCAAGTTAGGCAAATTGATATTTTCATTTCTCAGATTAAAAGAAAGCAAAATACAAACCATAAAGTTGACTATTACTGAAGATAAAATTATTCCTACAACTCCAAAATTATATGGTGAAAGATTCCCAAAATTATTAATTGGGGCACCAATTAAAAACCAATCAAAAAAAATATTTAATATTATCCCTGCAAATGATGTCTTAAAAGGGAAGTTTGTTTTTTCTATTGAATAGTAAGTTCTTACTAATAAATCTCTATAAAGATAAAAAGGTATGCCAACTGCATAAGCAATTAATATATTCTTTACTTTTAAAGCCGCTGAATAATCAAAAGATCCTCTCTGAAAAACTAACTGTACTATTTGATTATTAAATGTTATAAAAAATCCTGTTAAAAAAATAGTAGTCAAGAAACAGTACTCTATTCCAGAGATCAATTTTTTTTGGAGGCCTTTATAGTCATTAACACTTCTCAATTTTGAGAATTTTGGAAGTAATGGCAAAATCAAAGAGTTAGATAATATGCCTAATGGAGCTTGTATCAGAAAGTTTCCGTAGGCTAGTCCCGATGCTGCTCCTTGAAAACTTGAAGCGAAAAACATATCGATAAAAACATTAATTTGACTGAGACCTGATGAGATAGATGCTGGAATAATTAGTTTGAAAATCCTCATCTCTTCATCATTAAATAATTGGAAGTTTGACTTTAAGCTCAAGAGACCGATTTTATTTATTTCCGAAATTTGAACAACAAACTGAATTAAAGTTCCTATCAAAGTTGCAAAAGCTAGTAATCCCGTATAAGTAAAGAATTGAAAATATGCATTTTCTTGGTTGAAAATCCAACTTAATAAAATAAAAAAAATAGTAGTTAGGCTTGTTATCGCTGGACTTATACTTGATAAAAAGAATTTTCTTTGGGAATTTAAGGCGCCAAAGCTTAACCCTATGAATCCGGATAAAGGGATACAAGGTGTAAGTATTTTTAATTGGTAAGTTGCAATAGATTTAGCTTCGTAACTTAAATTGGGCGCTAATAATTCGATTAATAAATTGGAATTAAAGTAAATCAATATAGCTACACCGATTAATAATATTGAAAGTTTTATGCTTACTTGAGTTAAAACAATCCCTCCATTTTTTTTGTTGAGGGGAGTTAGAACTGCAACGACTGCGTTATGTAAGGGACCATTAATCCCTCCAATGATTATTAGCAAAAAACCTGGAATTATATAAGCATAATTAAATGCGTCGTATGTTACCCCAACTCCAAAAGCAGCAGCTATGAATATTTGTCTTATACATCCAGCTAATTTACTAAGACTAGTACCAAACGAAATTGAAAAAACATTATTTTTTAAAAATGAATGCATTTGGATTTGTCTAAATTTTTCAAGAAGTTTAAGTTTCAATTATATTTGATTTTTAACTAACGACATATTTATGAATGATCGGATAATTGAATTTGATCCACTAATTGAAGGGGTTTTAATTAAGAGGTATAAAAGGTTTCTTGCAGATATAAGATTAAAGAGTGGAAAAGTAGTAACTGCTCATTGTGCTAATACAGGCCCAATGAAGGGCCTTTTGAGTGAGGGAGCAAAAGTAAGAATAAGTGTTTCCCCTTCTCCAAAAAGAAAATTACCTTTTACTTGGGAACAGATATGTGTTTTAGATGCAAAAAATGAGGAGGTTTGGGTGGGAATTAATACTTTATTTGCAAATAAGTTAATCAAAAAGGTTATTGAGAAAAATTTGTTAAACCAAATAATAGGAGAAATAGAGACAATTAAATCTGAAGTTCCCTATGGAAAAGATAAAAAAAGCAGAATTGACTTTTTTTTAACTCCAAAATCTTCAAATCCTGATAAACGTAACATTTACATTGAGGTTAAAAATACTACTTGGATTAAACAAAATGTAGCTCTATTCCCAGATACAGTAACGAAAAGAGGTCAAAAACACCTCATGGAATTAAAGGAATTAATCCCCGAAAGTAAAAGTGTTTTAGTACTTTGTATTACAAGAAAAGACGCTTGTTTTTTTGCTCCCGGAGATGATGCAGATCCCTTCTACGGCAATCTCTTTAGAGAATCTTTAAGTGCAGGAATGATAACTATTCCATGCTCTTTTGAATTCCATTTAGACCACGTATCATGGAATGGAATTAAACCTTTGAAATAGTCGAAAAACTTGATATTTTGAAACCCAAAAAAAATAATTTTTAAATTTAACAAATAATTTTTTGAGGTGCAACTATAAAAATGGTATAAACAACTACTAGACACTGATAAGTTTTTTGAATAAATTTAAATTTGAAAGGAAACAGCACAAACTGTTTTTTTGCAGATCTAATTTTTTTTTATGACCACTGCTTTGCAAACGCCTCAAAGGCGCTCTAGGTCCAAACTTCAAGATGCAAGTCTTGTAAATGGACCTATGCTCCTTTTGAGGAGTATTCGAGGATTTAGTTCAAACCGCTCTATGTTGTGGCTTGCAACTGTTCCCCTAGCTTTGTTTGGTTTAGGTATTTTTAATCTTTCAGCTCACGCAGCTGATTTACCTGAGTTGAATGCAGCTTTTCTTGCTAACAATTTATGGCTTTTGATCGCTACTATTTTAGTGATCTTTATGAACGCCGGTTTCGCTATGGTTGAGGCAGGTATGTGCCGTTCTAAGAACGCTGTTAACATTCTTGCTAAAAACCTCTTTGTATTTGCTTTAGCTGTAACTTCTTATTGGTTTATCGGCTATTCATTAATGTACGGAGGAAGTGTTGCTGACGGATGGCTTTATTTTGGCGGCTTATTTTTTGATCCAACAGTTACTGCAGATATGGTAACTGATGCTGGATTAGTCCCAACTGTTGATTTCTTGTTCCAGTCTGCTTTTGCAGGAACTGCGGCAACTATTGTTTCCGGTCTTGTTGCTGAAAGAGTTAAATTTGGAGAATTTGTTGTTTTTGCTGTTGTATTAACTGCATTTATATATCCAATTGCTGGTAGCTGGAAATGGAATGGTGGTTGGCTTGATTCTTTGGGTTTTGTAGACTTTGCAGGTTCTTCAATTGTTCACTCAGTTGGAGCATGGGCGGGTCTTGTAGGAGCTATGCTTCTTGGACCAAGAATTGGCAAATACTCTGATGGTAAACCACAGGCTATGCCAGGACACAACATGGCTATAGCTACTCTAGGCGCATTAGTTCTATGGATAGGTTGGTATGGCTTTAACCCCGGTTCTCAACTTGCTATGGATCAATGGGTTCCATATGTTGCTGTAACAACTACTTTGGCAGCAGCAGCTGGTGCTATTGGTGCAACTATTGTTTCAACATTAACTTCTGGTAAGCCTGATCTTACAATGATAATTAACGGAATCCTTGCTGGTTTGGTTAGTATTACTGCTGGTTGTGGTGATATGACTCTTGCTGGAGCCTGGTTTGCAGGACTAGTAGGCGGAATTATCGTTGTATTTTCAGTTGCAGCACTTGATGCCGCTGAAATAGATGATCCTGTTGGTGCATTCTCTGTTCACGGAGTTTGTGGTGTATGGGGTACTCTGGTTATCGGCCTTTGGGGTACAGCTGTACAAGGTGATGGAGCAGGTATGGGATTGTTCAATGGTGGAGGTATTACCCTTCTTCTAGTTCAAGCTCTTGGTGCCGCAGCTTATGCTATCTGGACACTTGTTACTTGTTGGATTGCCTGGTCTGTAATTGGAGGTTTATTCGGAGGAATCCGAGTATCTGAAGAGGAAGAGACTCAAGGCTTAGATATAGGAGAGCATGGAATGGAAGCATATCCAGACTTTGCGTCTGCTAAGTAATCTAACTGAATATTGATTTAAGAAACCTGACTTATGTCAGGTTTCTTTTTTTTTACGAAAAATTATTTAAAACGTTGTAATATAGGTAGATGGATACACAAGCTTTTAGAAGATCCCTTCATCATTCTGATAGATACAATAGAAGGGGTTTCGATTCTCCAACAAAAAGAGCTCAAGCGTTAGAAGAAGCTTACCAAAGTGATTTGATAAGTTCTATTAGAGATAATGGTTTTACTTACACTAAAGGTAGACTAAATATTAAGTTGGCCCAAGCCTTCGGTTTCTGTTGGGGAGTTGAAAGAGCTGTTGCAATGGCTTATGAAACTAGAAGACATTACCCAAATGAGAATATTTGGATAACAAACGAAATAATTCATAATCCCTCGGTTAATGATCATTTAAGAAAAATGAATGTAAAATTCATCTCAGCTAAAAATGGAATTAAAGATTTTTCTTTAGTTTCTAATGGAGATGTTGTTATACTTCCTGCTTTCGGAGCTACTGTTCAAGAAATGAAACTCTTGCATGAGAAAGGTTGTCATATTATTGATACAACTTGTCCATGGGTTTCTAAGGTTTGGCATACAGTTGAAAAACATAAAAAACATATTTTCACATCTATTATTCACGGAAAATTTAAACATGAAGAGACTCTCGCTACAAGTTCATTTGCAGGTAAATATTTAGTTGTACTTGATCTAGAAGAAGCGAATTACGTTTCTGAATATATTCTGGGGAGAGGGAATAGAAATGAGTTTATGAACAAATTTGCTAAAGCTTGTTCTAATGGATTTGATCCTGATAAAGATTTAGATAGAGTGGGAGTTGCAAATCAGACAACTATGCTTAAGAGCGAGACTGAGGAAATTGGAAAGGTTTTTGAAAGGACAATGTTAAAGAAATTTGGACCAGAAAATTTAAATAGTCACTTTTTAGCTTTTAATACTATTTGTGATGCAACTGAAGAAAGGCAAGATGCAATGTTCTCTTTGGTTGATGAAGACCTTGATATTTTAGTAGTTATTGGAGGCTTCAATTCTTCTAATACTACTCACCTACAAGAAATAGCAATTACTAAAAATATTTCTTCTTTTCACATTGATACGCCAGAGAGGATATCAGTTAAAGAAAACACTATATTTCATAAACCACTAGGATCAGAATTAGAACTTAAAAATAATTTTCTACCTAGTGGAAAAATTAATGTTGGAATTACCTCAGGTGCATCCACTCCTGATAAGGTTGTTGCTGATGTTATTGAAAAGTTAATTGATATTGCTTCCTGAATTTGTTTTTCATTTATAAATTTGCTTAGTTTTTTTAATTTATTAGTCAGATAATTCCAAAAGATCTAATTTATTAACTAGAATAATGAAAAATTAATGAAGTATGGAAGACAAAGCACAAACTAATCAGGTTCAAACTGCAAGTATGAATAGAACTAAAGCGCCCCAAAAAGTTGAAGTTGTAGTTGCCAATTCATCTTCAGGTTCAGAAGTAAATATCCTCGGAGAACTATCGATTTTTGTTTTAAGAATAGGTTTTTGTGCTTTGATGATTCATCATGGCCTTGAGAAACTTCAGGATCCCCAGGGTTTTGCCGAGTTTGTAGTTGGTAAGTATTTTCCATTTTTGCCTGGTGATCCTGTTATTTGGACTTTTGGAGCAGCAATTACTCAACTGGTATGCCCAGTTGGATTGGCTTTAGGGATTTTTGCGAGGCTTTCTTCTCTTGGTCTATTCTCCACCATGGCATTTGCAGTTTATTTTCATCTCCTTGATACTGGACTAGAAGGTTTTCCCCTGGCGGTGGTTGAAGGTCATAATTATGCTTTCGAATTGTCTTTTATATATGGTGCTATTTCTCTCTACTTTCTATGTGCAGGTCCAGGTAGGCTATCTTTATTCAGAAAAACTAACAAGATTACATATTATCCAAAATCGACATAATTTAATGTAAAAAGTGCCTTTTTTGCGTAAATACCATTGAGATTCCTTTTAAATTACACATATCAATACTTTCCTGGTCTCTTAGACTTCCTCCAGGTTGAATAATAGCTTTTATTCCATATTCATTTGCTAGTTCCACAGTATCTGCAAATGGGAAAAACCCATCGCTGGCCAAGACAGCATCAGAACATAACTTTCCAGCTGCTTTTAATGCAATTTTTGCTGCTCCAACTCTATTCATTTGTCCAGCTCCAATTCCAATAGTTTTTTGGTCTTTTGCAATAACAATTGCATTAGATTTAACGTGTTTACAAATTTTCCATGCAAAATTTAGATCTAAGTTAATTTGATTACTCGGATTTTTATTAGTTACTGAAATCCAATTTTCAGTTTTTTCTTCACTATCGTCAGTATCTTGAACTAGTAATCCTCCCATTATTGATTTAGTAGAATTTTGATTCTTTTCTGGAAGTTGATCTTTTGAAAACTTTAAAATTCTTAAATTCTTTTTAAATTTTAAAATTTCTAAAGCTTCCTTATCAAAAGATGGAGCGACGACACATTCTAAGAAAATATCTTTGAGGTGAATTGCCGTCTCACTATCAACATTTGAATTAAAAGCAACTATTCCTCCAAATGCACTGACAGAGTCGCATTCCAAGGCATTCAAAAATGCTTTAGAAGCTGAATTACTTATGGAGGCACCACAAGGATTATTGTGTTTTAAAATAACAGAAGCAAACATGTCTTTTGTAAGTCCATCTTTGTCTGCGTAGCCAAATTCTAAAACTGTTGAAAGTGCCGACTCTAGATCTAATAGATTGTTATAACTTAAGTCTTTTCCTTGTAATTGTTCTGCTGAGTTCCATCCAATGTTACTCAAACCATACCAGAAAGCTTTTTGATGTGGATTCTCCCCATATCTTAAGGTTTTGATTAGTGGATATGATTCAATATATTTGGAGGATTGTAAATCTCTTTCTTTTCTTATCCAATTAGATATTGTAGTGTCATAGTCTGCTGTATGTTGAAAAGCTTCAAGTGCTAATTTTGCTTTATATGAGGCTTTCAATTCACCTTTTTTACTTTCTGCAAGAAAATTTTGATACTGGCTAGGATCTACTAAAACGGAAACATCTTTATGATTTTTAGCTGCAGAACGAATCATAGATGGCCCTCCGATGTCGATATTTTCAATAGCATCTTCCCATTTAGCTCCCTGATCTATAGTTTTTTTAAAAGGATATAAATTTACAACTACTAAGTCAATTAACTCAAGATTGTTGGCTTCTATATCTTTTTTATGTTCCTCATCAGTTCTTTTAGCTAATATTCCCCCGTGTATTTTTGGATGTAAAGTTTTAACTCTTCCTCCAAGAATTTCTGGAGAATTAGTAAAATCAGCAACTTTAATAACTGGAATTTTAGCCTCTATAAGATGTTTGGCAGTTCCTCCACTTGATAGAATTTTATAATTAAATTGCTCTACCAATTCCATACAAAATGGGATTATATTTTTTTTATCAGAGACACTTACTAAAGCTAATGGAGACATTATGGGAAAGTTTACTTACTTAAGAATATAAACATGAAATATGCTATGAATCATGAATTTGTCTCGATTAGCTCTCAAACTGCAACTCATAGAATTATTTTGATGCATGGTTGGGGAGCTGATTCAGATGACCTTTTAACATTTGGAAAGGATATGACTGAAAAAATAAATCTTGATTTTGAGGTAATTTCTTTGAGGGCTCCTGGATTACACCCAAGCGGTCAGGGAAGACAGTGGTATGGATTATATCCACATGATTGGAATGGAGCTGAGGTTGAAGTAAATAAACTTTTAGTTACATTAAAAAAATTTGATACTGATCAGATTCCACTAAGAAAAACAATTTTGTTGGGGTTCTCTCAGGGGGCGGCAATGGCAATTGATGCGGGATTTAAGTTAAATTTAGGATTAATTGTTGCTTGTAGTGGTTATCCTCACCCGAACTGGGCCCCGGGAGAAAAATTCTCGCCATTAATTATTAGTCATGGTTTATTCGATGACGTTGTGCCCATAGATGCTTCTAGGACTATTTATGAAAAGGTAAAGAGTAAGTCTTCTAAATTTTGTGAATTATTAGAATTTGATGGATTCCATCAAATTGATTCAAATTTAATTAATTTTATAAGTTCGAATATAAGTAATATTTTTTAAACAAAAGCATATTCATATTCTTCAATCTCTTCCCAATCATCTGCAGTAAGTTCAAGACCCTCAAATATTTTTTCTTCACCAATTCCTTCAACGACAACTTTTAGTGATGGAAATAGAAAATGATTTTCTTCAGCATATTGTGCGCTAAATAACCCTTTTTCCCCCCAAAAGAATCTATCGGTGGTGTGTTCATTTCTTCTGACATTGAAAACTGAAGGCGCAGAGAGACTATTTTCAGCTATGAATCTTCTTGCTGCTGTAACTGGTTTATGTTTGCCAGTTTCGATATGATAAATAGGTACATGTGCCATTACTCTTTGGCCAGCCAATCTTCTTCTGCTGATTCTTTTTCTTTTTTTTGACATTGATTGGTACTCCTGAAATTATTAATGAGATTAGTCTTATTTATTTTTACTAATCTTGCTATATGTGATTTTAAATTCACTTCAAATTACATAGAGGACCCATCAACCCCTGATGTAGCTTAAAATATGATTAAATACTCATATTTAAGGCTGGCTAAAGTCAGACCTCTTTATATATCTTAATACTTTTTTCATATTTTACAAGCCTTTTTCAAGTTTTTTTTTAAAAATTTCTCAAAATTTTATTAATTATGAATCTTTCAAAAAAATTTGAAGAACTAATCATAAAACAGCTAGAGAGTTTTGGTTGCTCAATGGGCGTGACTAATATAGTTATGTATCTTGCTTCAGCTAAGCAAGGAACTAAAGCATCCTTTGAAATGATTGGTCAATGGCCACGAATTGATAGGCTACTTACTTCAATAGAAGATGATCCTTCACTAAAGGTTTCATCGCCTAATAGAAGATGGTACCCACTACAAGAAAACGATATTCTACTTGGGGTCCTTAGGGTAGAAACTGATTTGAAAGGGGGGAATTGGCCAGTATCTCTTGATTCTAGATTAAAAGCGCTTTCAATATCTTTAGCTAAATGCGTCTCTATCGAATTGGAACGTCAAAATAAAAATGAAGAAGTCAATTATTTAAAAAATCAAGTCAATGTCATAATTCATCAATTAAGGAATCCATTAGCTGCTATTAGGACATATGCAAAATTATTGATAAAAAGACTTGGTTCAGATGACGATTCTATTGAAATAGTCGAACGCATGATAATAGAGCAAAAACAAATTAATCAATATATGGATTCTTTTGCGCAATTAAATTCACCTATTCAACTTCCTCTGGAAATTGGAGAGGAAAGATTATTATTACCACCAAATTTAGATAATAAAAAGTTAATAACTGTTCAGAGTTTATTGAGGCCAATATTAGAGAGGGGTAAAGCTAATGCGGACTTAGGGAATAGAGATTGGACTGAACCTTCTCTTTGGCCAGATTGGACTATTTCGCCATTAAAGGCAAAATATGCTGTAATCGCTGAAATTGTGGCCAATTTATTAGAAAATGCGTTTAAATATGCCCTAAAAGATGCTGAAATTGGACTCGTAATTACGAGTAATGGACTTTGTATATTTGATGATGGTAAAAAAATAAACAAAAATGAAAAAGAGAAAATTTTTGAAAAAGGTTATAGAGGATCTGCCGCTAAGAAGAAGGACGGTACTGGTGTGGGACTTTTTTTAGCGAGGAAATTAGCAAAACAAATTGGTGGAGAATTAAGATTGCTGGAAAATAACTCGATTAATAATACTGAGAAATTAAATAATCTAAAGAAGAAAAATATTTTCTATTTAGAACTTCCTATAAAAGAATTGCATGCATAAACAACATTGCAGTTTCAACTAGTACAACACTTGCACCGCAGGCATCTCCATTAAAACCTCCAATTTTATTCCCCAGTATGTTTGGGATAGAAAAACTTAGAAAAATACCAATCAAAATAAGAATTAAAAATTTAATTAATATTGCTTGGGATGTAATTGAAATAAATTGGTATGCGATGAAAATTAAAAGAAAAATAATGGAGATCAAAGATTCTTTTTTAAATCCATTCCAAAACTTTTTGTGACTAATAGATTTTTTCTTATAACTCATATATTTAAACCTTTCTATAAAAAATAAATTTGAAAATCTTCCCCAAAATAAGCATATAGGTAAAACAAAAATTATTAGGTTTTGAATTTTCAGTATGCAAGAAATTTGAATTAAAGTTATAAAAACTAAAGATTGAACTCCAAAGGATCCAACTTTGCTGTCTTTCATGGCTTTTAAACGTTTCTTTTTACCTGCAAAAATACCATCGAAAGTATCCATTAAACCATCTAGGTGTAGACCACCAGTAATTAAATATCCCGAAGCCAAACAAATTAATGCAGATGCATAAATTGACCAAGAGTTTGTTCTTAAAAAAAGAAAAATATAACTCTGTATTGTTCCAATAAAAAATCCTAAAGGCGGCGCAAATTGTGCAATATTTTTAAATTCCGGATTAATTAAAGGTATCTTTGGAAATGTCGTATAGAAAATCCAAGAACCTGCCAAATTTTTTATTAAATATTTTTTGATGAGATAAAAATAGATTCAATATTAAATAATAGGTTAGATTAATTAAAAAGGATCAAAAAATTTTATAAATTATCGTGTTTGAATTTGAAATTACATCTAATTGTAGTAATACAGGGGCAAGAACTGGTATTTTTCATACACCAAATGGTGAGGTAAATACACCAAAATTTATGCCAGTGGGTACTTTGGCAACGGTTAAAGGAATTTCATCTAAGCAGTTAACTTCTACAGGATCAGAAATGATTCTCTCAAATACTTTTCATCTACATTTACAACCTGGAGAAAAATTAGTTAAAGAATCTGGTGGAATACATAAGTTCATGAATTGGCATAAGCCCATACTTACTGATTCAGGAGGATATCAAGTTTTTAGTTTGGCTAAACTAAATAATATTTCTGATAAAGGAGTGGAATTTAAAAATCCAAGAGATGGTAGTCATGTATTTTTATCTCCTGAAAAAGTAATACAGATTCAAATGGATCTTGGATCGGATGTTGCGATGGCTTTTGATCATTGTCCTCCCCATACAGCTAACGAAAATGATATTGAGGACTCTTTACAAAGAACTCATTTATGGTTGCAAAAATGTGTCGAGACTCATCAGAAATCTAATCAAGCATTATTCGGTATAGTTCAAGGTGGTAAGTATCCGAGATTGAGAGAATATAGCGCAAAATATACAAGTTCTTTTGATCTGCCTGGAATAGCAGTGGGAGGTGTAAGTGTTGGCGAGGCAGTCGAAGAAATACATAGTGTAATTAAGTACGTCCCGAAATTCTTACCAATAAATAAACCAAGATATTTAATGGGAATTGGCTCTTTAAGAGAAATTTCTTTAGCTGTTGCAAATGGATTTGATATATTTGACTGTGTTTTGCCTACAAGACTAGGAAGACATGGGACTGCATTTTTTAATGATGAAAGATTGAATTTGCGAAATGCTCGATTTAAAAATGACTTTTCTCCAATTGACAAAACTTGTAAATGCGAGACATGTAAATCATATTCTCGAGCATATTTGCATCATCTAATCAGAAATGACGAAATATTAGGCCTAACCCTCATAAGTTTGCATAATATTGCTCACTTAATAAGATTTACAAATGCAATTTCTACTGCAATTAGAGATAATTGTTTTACAAATGATTTCGCTCCTTGGGAAACATCCTCTATTGCTCACTATACGTGGTAACGTCTTAACATAATTAATTAAATTATCAAAAAAGGTGCTCATTCTATTTAATACATTCGCTGAATTGCCCGAGGCTTACAAGGCCTTTGCTCCAACTGTTGATGTTCTTCCACTTATTCCTTTATTTTTCTTTTTATTGGTATTCGTTTGGCAAGCTGCAGTTGGATTTAAATAAAATTATTTTAGTTTAAATTGTTTTTATTAGAAGGGATTTTCAAGTAAAATCGCATCTCCAGAATTATCTACAGCACTCTCTATAAAATCAGCAATTTTTAATGCTCTTGAGGCTTGCTCACCATCTACCTCAGGCATTTCTTTGCCCTGAACACATTTAAGAAAATGCTCCAGTTCTGCATAAAGAGGTTCAATGGAGGTTGTGCTAACTTCTTCGACATATCCATCATTTCTATAAACTAATTCTCCATGCTCTGCTGTGTATGATTCATGTGACTTTCGATGGATTTGTAAAGAGTGATTTAAGAAATCAGTTTCTACTAGGCCATTTTGGCAGTGAGCACTTAAATTTCTAATTTTTTTGTGACTCATTTTGCTTGCAGTTAGGCTTGCAATAACATTATTTTTAAAAACTAAAGTAGCATTGACATAATCTATTAATCCTTCGCTATTTCTTCCTCCAACTGCCGCTAATTTTTGTATTTTTGAATTTACAAGCTCCAAAATAAGATCAATGTCATGAATCATTAAATCCATTACTACAGATACATCATTTGCTCTGTCTGCATGAGGACTGTGCCTCCTTGCTTCTAAAACAACAATTTCTTCATTACTTACTATTTTATTTAATTCTCTAAAAGCAGGATTAAATCTTTCAATATGCCCAACTTGCAATAGACAGTTACTTGCATTAGCGGCCTCTATTAAAGATTTTGCTTCCAACTCGTTAGCTGCAATTGGTTTTTCAATGAGAACGTTAGCACCCCCCTTGAGACAATCTAGTCCTACTTTGTGATGAAGAAGTGTTGGGACAGCAATACAGATAGCATCAACTTTTGGAATTAACTCCTTATAATTTTTGAACCATTCACATTGAAATTGGTTAATAGCTAATTTGCCTCTCTCTTCATTGGGATCTGCTACTCCAATGAGATTTGCATCTTTGAGTAAACTTAGTACTCGAGCATGATGCCATCCCATATTCCCTATACCTATGACTCCAACCTTTACGGGTGATGAGGTTGGTTGCATAATTTCAAATCCATATATTTATTATCATTATCCTCTATGGGGAGTCATATTTAGCTTTTGGGAAGGATTATTTTAACACGATCAATTTTTGGACCTGACATAGAAATAACTTCAAATTTAATGTTATTAAAATCTAAAACGTCGCCAATTTTTGGAACCATTTGAAATTTTTCTAACATAAATCCAGCAAGAGTATGATAATCAGTACCTTCTGGAATAGAACATCCTAACTTTTTATTGATTTCAATAATTTCTGATTTTCCAGCTATTGACCATTTTTGGGAGAAATTATCTAACATTCTCATGTCTGAATAAATTCTATTATTGAGCATTTCTTCTCCAACTATTTCGCCATTTAGATCAGCTGCAGTTATGAGTCCCTCTGTCCCACCGTGTTCATCAACTACTAGTAAGAACGGATTATAGTCTCTTACTATTGGAAATATTTCTGCTAGTGAACATGTTTCTATTATTTTTGTTACTGGTAATAGGAATGGCTCTAATAATGTATCGGCTTCCATTTCACCTTTAGATATTGGATTAGCTAGATAACGTAAATCTAATACACCTAATACATCATCTAAAGACTCATCAATCACAAAGAAGCGAGCATGTCGAGTTTTATCGACTTGTTTCATAAGTTCTGAAAAGGTTATATTTTTTGGCAAAGTTACCATTTCAGATCTTGGAATCATCACTTCTTTAACCTGTGTATCTTTTAAAGCAAAAACTCCTTCAAGAATATTCTTCTCATCTGGTTTTAAACCTGTTACGTTATCTGTTTCTATAAGAGTTTCTAATTCTCCAGCAGATAAACCCGAGTTTAAAGAATCCCATTTGTTATTTAAATTGAATAAGCCTAAACAGGCGCTAGCAAAGAATTCTATTGTTTTCACTACAGGATTCATAGCCTTTCTTACTGCATCGAATATTGTGGTTAACCTTAATGCAGCAGATTCTGGATTATTAATTACTAAAGCCTTTGGAATTAGTCCAGAAACAAGAGTAACAACTAAAACAACAAATAAAAATAATAGAAGATCATAAAATCTATTTGATAAAATATTGCTTTTCCAATAATCATTAGCCAGGTTGTTGCTGAGCCATCCAATTGCAATTAATGAAATTGTTACTCCAAATTGAGAAGCAATTAATGAAGATCTAAAGCGTTTTTGAATTTTTAAAATTGAAAATGCTCCTTTCTTTTTTTCTTCTATTAACCTTAAAACTTTACTTGGCCTTATTAATAAAAAAGAGAGTTCACTAGCTGCGAAAAAAGCTGGTAAAAATAAAAGAAAAAAAAGTAGAGTTATTTTCATTCAATGACAAATGAATAGTGGGGGTGGCGAGGATCGAACTCGCCTTAGCCAAATTATGAGTTTGGTGCATTCACCAGATTGCTACACCCCCATGGAAATTTATGTAATTTAAATTACATTGAATTTCAATATACAATATAAAAATAATATTTCAAAAAACACCTCATTAGGAAGTTTTTGTGAGATTTCTTTTTTTTCTTCTAATCTTTAAATATAAATTTAACTTTTACTAATGGGCAAATTTTCGGCTAAGTATGATTTAAATAAAGCAAAATTGTTAAAACAGTTAATTGAAAAATCTTATAAGAAAGGAAACTTCACTTTATCTTCAGGTAAAAAAAGCAGTCATTACTTGAACTGTAAACCAGTATCTTTAAATGGCGAAGGCTTAAACTTAATAAGTGATTTATTTTTAGAGTTAAAGGACTCAAGGTCAAAAGCTGTAGCAGGATTGACATTAGGTGCAGATCCTATAGTAAGTGGGTTAATTGTAAAAGCAGCTTTGCATGGCCAAGACCTTGATGGTTTAATAATTCGGAAAGAAATCAAAAAATACGGTACCAAAGCTGGAATAGAGGGCCCTACATTAGAAGAAAGAACTTTGGTAACTGTCTTAGAGGATGTCGTTACAACTGCTGGTTCAGTGATAAAAGCTATAAAAAAGTTACGAGAAAATAATTATGTTGTTGAGGAAGTTTTGTCTATAGTTGATAGGCAAGAAGGGGGATTAGAAGCCCTTGAAGATGAAAATGTAAAATTAAAAAGTCTTTTTACAATAAAAGACTTTTTATAATTTTTTCAAAATGCAAGATATAAAAAAAAAGTTTTGGCTTGAAAAATTTTATTGTTTTTCTGTTACTGGAAAAGATGCCAGAAAATTTTTGAATGGAATAACAACTGGTAATATTCTTAAATCAGAAAATAAAATTATCAAAACTTGTTGGTTAACTCCAAATGGAGTCCTAAGGTCATTAATTGAAATTATTTTTTTAGAAAGAAACATAGAAGTAATTATCTTGGCTGGTAACACTAATGAAATAATTGATTACTTTAATAAAATTATTTTTCCAGCGGACGATGTACTTCTAAGTGAACCTTTCTTGATAAATAGAATTCAGGCAATTGATGAATCTAGTTCATGGAGAAGTTACCAGCCTACTTTCTTCAAAAAAGAAGATAAAGAATTTGAAATATATAAAAATAAACTAAATTTACTAAATCCCAATGAATTAAAACTTTGGAAGATTAATCAGGCAATACCCTCATTAGAAATGGAAATAAACGGAAAAAATAATCCTCTTGAGCTTGGATTACAAGATCTTATAGATTTTAATAAAGGTTGTTATTTAGGACAAGAAACAATGTCAAAAATAAAAAATGTTTCTTCTTTAAAACAGGAAATAAGAACTTGGAAATCATTTGAATCTAATTTTAATTTAGACGTTGAAGATAAAAATTTATACATAAATTCTACCAAGGATATTTCTGTAGGCAAAATCACTAGTTTTTTTAAATCAGATTCTCAAATAAAAGGTTTAGCAATGATAAAAAGAAAATATTTAGAGGAAGGAAGTTATTTTTTTTCAGAAACTTTTGGAAAAATTATTATTAATAAATCTATAGGATCAATTTTTCTTTAATTGATTTTTGATTAAATATTCTGCAATTTGTAGAGTAGCCAAACAGTCATCTTTGTTATATTGAATAATTTTTTTTAAAAATAATTCGTTTTCTGTAATTTGATATTGAATCCACCAATAAAGGGCTTTCGAGCCACTTACATTTTTCTGCATCCATTCAAATCCAAGCCAATTAGAAACAGTTTTTAATCCATAGTTTTTTAATGGTAATATCCAAGACTTTCGTATTAAGGTATGTAAGTCTATAAATCTTGAGGCAAGCGAATCAATTTCTTTAAAACTAAAATTTAGGTTTTTAGCAATATTTATTATTGCTATCTTTTCAGTCTCTCCGTAATGTAAAACTGGCCATTCCTTCTGTGAAAAAAGTATTTCAATAATTTTCCTGTAAGATTCTCCGTTATTGTTTTTGAGATTTAAAATTGGTTGATAGATAAGATCTTCTTTTTTTGTAAATAAATTATTTATTTTTAAAAAACCATATAAAAAGTCATGCTTATCATCTGGATTTGACTCAATATCAAATATATAAAATCCCGAACTTGTTTTTTCTAGTAGATCATCAATATCATTTTTATTGGAAATACGATATGGTTCCCCAGAAATATAAGCTTTTGCTTGCTTTACAAATACGGAGGCTTTTTCATACTTTTGATCGTTGAATTTAGATAATTTCTCTCCAAGTTGTTTTTCGCTGTATGAAGCTAATGTTTGGGTATCAGATATTCCATTTTTTATGAGTAATGAGGCCGTTTTGGATCCTATTCCATCTATATCTGTTAGATATCCATTTTCTTTTGCTTCTTTGTCACAAAATTTTTGCCATGAACAAATAGTACATTTTTTTCTATCTTGAGTTATTTCTGGCATAAATCCCTCCAAGCACTCATTCAAACTTAATAAAACATTCAAAACTTTTTTTCTTAATTTCTTATTTAAATGAATTTCTTCAACATTAACTTTTTTATCAAAACTTGAAATTACTAATCCTTTTTCAATTTTAGATTCTTGAAAAGTTTCCAATAGAACAGAACTAAAAGCTAAGTCGAGTAAATGTTCTTTAGTGGTTTTGTGGCCTAACTTATAAACAGCAGGTAAATATTTATATTGTCCCCATTTACTTTTACCTTTAGTCTTCACAAGTAATTGTGGACGTATCTCTGCGTTAATATTTTGGAAAAGATTCCCTTTGATTTTTAATCCAATTACCCCTTGATATCCATTTTTGCATGCTTTTAATCCTGTATATATTTCACTATTACAAAATTCAGAGAAAATTTGAAACTGTTTAAGTTTATCTATAGCTTTATGGGGAGACCAAACTTGATAAGATTTTTTACCCTTAAAATCTAGCCATGCTTTTCTTTTGCATCTTATAAAACTTTTTAAATGAAGAGAATTCAAATTATTTTTTAAGGGAGGTTTTAAAATTTACTCATAATAAATTAGTATAGATAATTAAAAGAAATCAGGGAACTTTTAAATTTGACAGCTAATAAATTAGATAAGATAAAATTTGGAACTGACGGATGGAGAGGAATTATTGGATTTGATTTTAATTTATCCAATCTTTCCAGGGTTGTTGTTGCTGCATGTCAGGAGTTGCATTATCAATACTATAAAGAAGTTAATTCAAAGAAAATTATAATTGGATATGATCGTAGATTTATGGCCAGTGAATTTGCCAAGGAAATAGTTCCTTTCGTAAGAGGATGTGGTTTCGAACCGATCTTATCTAATAGCTTTGTTACAACACCATCTTGTAGTTACTATGCCAAAGAAGTCGGTTGTCTTGGAGCGTTAGTAATTACAGCCAGTCATAATCCATATAATTGGCTAGGTCTGAAAATAAAGAGCTTTAATGGATGTTCTGTTGACGAATCTTTTACAAGTGAAATTGAAAAAAGATTAATGCTTGGAAATTCAATTGAAAAAATAGATGGTGTTAATCAATTGGTAGATATTAAGAAATTTCATTTAGATAGAATTAAAAACCTTTTTGATATTGAATTTATTTCCAATAGATTGAAAAAAATGAAATTAAAAATTTTTGTAGATTCTATGCATGGTTCAGCTGCAAATTGTATGGCTGAGATTTTTGCGTCTTATGATTCAGAAGTTATTTCAGAAATCAGGAAAGATTCTGATCCTTTTTTTGGAGGAAAACCTCCTGAACCTCTTTTAAATTATGTAGATGATCTTAATCAAACACTAATGAAAAATTCAACAAATGAAGTGAAAACTCTAGGAATTATATTTGATGGTGATGGTGACAGAATTGCGGCAATTGATGAAAAAGGAAGATACTCTAGTACTCAGAATTTACTCCCATACTTTATTAGCTATTTGGGTGAAATTAAAAATAATTCTTATCCAGTTTTAAAGACTGTTAGTGGTTCAGATATTATTAAAAATATATCAGAGAGTCAAAATAGAGATGTTTTTGAACTTCCAGTTGGCTTTAAATATATTGCTGAAAAAATGATTAAAGAGAAAATCTTTCTTGGAGGAGAGGAATCTGGGGGAGTAGGTTTTGGTGACTTTATGCCTGAAAGAGATGCTCTATATGCAGCGATGATTTTATTAAATGGAATTGCTGAAAAATCTCAATATTTATACGAAACCTTAGATGCAATACAAAAAGATTTTGGGCCAAGTTTTTATAAAAGAATTGATATTAAATTTCCAAATCAGGCAGAAAAAAATAATGTAAAAGAATTTATCATACATAATATTCCTGAGAATATTAATAATCACAAGTTAAAAAGTATCTCAAAAATTGATGGAATAAAATTGAGAATTGATAAAAATTTTTGGCTTCTTTTTAGGTTTTCAGGAACGGAACCTCTTTTAAGGTTATATTGTGAAGCACCAAAAGAATCTTATTTAGATGATTTATTAGAGTGGGGTCAAGTATTTATAAAATTAGCAGGAAAATAAAGGTGAAAAATTTATATTTAGCGAGTAAGAATAAAGGCAAAATTGGAGAATATAAGAAATTGCTTGCTGGAGTTAATTGTAAATTACTACTCCAGCCAGAAACATTAAAAGTTGAAGAGGATGGACTGACATTTAGAGATAATGCAATGAAAAAAGCTTGTGAAGTTTCGAGAAAAATAAATAATTTCTCAATAGCAGATGATTCAGGAATTTGTATTGAAGCATTAGATGGTAAACCCGGTATTTACTCATCTAGATATGCAGAAAATGATCAGAAGAGAATTGAACGAGTTTTAAAAGAACTTGATGGAGTTCAGAATAGAAGTGCTTTCTTTATTGCCAATATTTGTGTTTGTTCCCCAAATGGTGAAGTGATTATAGAATCTGAGGCTAAATGTCAAGGCAATATTATTCTAAAACCGAGAGGAAAAGGTGGTTTTGGGTATGACCCAATTTTTGAGGAGAGTTCTACTAGATTAACTTTCGCAGAAATGAATAATGATATTAAAGACTCTTGTAGTCATAGAGGTAAAGCATTAAAAAAAATTATTCCAGATTTAATTGAAATTTTTTCTTAAATTCAATTAACCCAAGATCCATGAAGACCATGGGGAATTGAAATGGGTAATTCATAAACAGCTAATTCTTTTAAGTCTTTTGCGTCTAATATTACTAAATCGCTTCCTCTTCGTTCTCCATTCCATAGAAGTATAAATAAAAATCCCTCATCTTCTTTTGTGGATTTTTCTGCTGGAACAAAAATTGGTTCACTAACGAATCCACTTGGACCTCCTGACCAAGAAATCTCTTCCTTTGATGTTAAATTTATTTTTTTTATGGCTTGAAGTGGAGCGTTCCCTTGCTTTTGAGATGTACTTGCCATCCAACTAAAAGTTGCTTTTAATCCTAAGTTTTTAGGATTAACAACAGCAAATTCACAACATTGATCGCTTAAAGTTTCAAGTTCACTAGTTTTTTTCTTTAGATCAATAGTTGATCTTTTCAGTTTTCCTTCTGGATATTTATCAAAGTCAATATCCCTAAAATTTTCGTCTGGACCAACTGATGGGAAATCATCATAAAAAATACTATCTAATATGATTTTGGAATCTTTTTCAAAAGCGTTTACATGATGAAAAACAAATCCTTCTGGTGCATCGATTGTTAAGGGTGGCTGCCCTCTAAATAATCCACTTTCTCTGGGTATGATAAAAAACTTTGCCTTTTTCTTTGGATTCGATTTTAAACATTGTGCTGCCCCTTTTTGGCCCATAACAAATGGCAGAGGATTGAAATCGATAGCATTCTGTAAGAATATTGCCCAATTAGTTGTAATTGCGAAATCATGAAGGAATGCAAATCCATTAAAGGTATCTCTTCTATCAATAATGAGCTCACCAGCATTTTCACCAGCATTATTAAATTCCATTAATCTAATGATACTTTTTGGACCGGTTTGTACTCCAAAAGTGACTAAAAGTTCTGGAGATGCGCTCGAGTTTAGGTCTGTTTTGGGATGAGCACTGAATGCTTCATTAGGCTTCAGTACCCCCTTCAATGTTGTTAAACCAAAGGTGTCAAGGCTGTCAGGATCCATGGCATGTGGCCCAGCTGCTTCCCATAATGCAAGAATTTCATCTCCCAATTTAACGACATGAGTATTAGCGATATTCTTAAATTTTAGATCTAGTGCATTATTTATAATCCCTCCACTTTTTTGGGTCCCAAAAACACCTCTATAAATAAATTTATTTATTTTTTCTTCTTCTAAATAGCCTTTAGTTTTAACAAATCTATTTGTGAAGAATGGCTTACCATTTTCGAATTTTATGGATGTGATCATACCATCACCATCAAATGGATGATGTACCCATTGTCCTCCTCTCTCTAATATCCCTGGGCCATTTCTTAATAATGTCCCATTTAAACTTTCAATATTCTTACCTTTGCTAATTGTTAGAGGTTCCTTCGTTAGCTCCTTTTTTACATTTTGATATGCACTGGACCAATCTTCTTTATTAAAGCTTTTTATTTTATCAATTTTTTTATCTTGTAAATTAGTCACAATAAAAATGGCTAGTTTCTATATTTTCGCCAAAAATCAACTGAATTGTGGGTGATTCGAAAAAATTCCAATTTTATTGTTTTTCTAGCATTCCTTTACTGCTTGGAATTGAATCAGATCTTCTCAGATCTATTTCGGTAGCCATTCTCATTGCTCTTGAAAAAGCTTTAAAGCAAGCCTCAACTATATGATGTGAATTACTACCCTGTATTTGATTAATATGCAGAGTAATACTGCTGTTATTAACAAAGGCAATAAAAAACTCTTTTACTAATTCAGTATCATAACTTCCTATTCTTGGAGCTTTTAATTGAAGATCATATGATAGATGTGGTCTGCCAGAACAGTCTAAAGTGACTTGAACCAATGCTTCATCTAATGGGGCGAAGAAATGTCCAAATCTGCTTATTCCTTTTCTTTCTCCCAAGGCTTTTGAAAATGCTTTGCCTAATGCAATTCCTACATCTTCATTTGTATGGTGATCATCAATATGAGTATCACCAATTGCTTTTATTTTTAAATCGAACAAACCATGACTGGATATTTGATGAAGCATATGATCTAAGAATGGTATTCCGGTATCAATCTCAGAAATACCATTTCCATCTAAGTTTATAACTACAGAAATATCTGTTTCATTCGTTTTTCTTTTTATTTCAGATTGCCTTAGAGGTGACATTTTTATGCAAAAAACTTAGTTTACATTCCATTAATGCAGTAACCCGCATCAACATAAATTGTTTGGCCTGAAATGCCGCTAGAGAGATCACTTAATAAAAAAGCAGCAGTATTACCTACTTCTGTTTGAGTGACTGTTCGGCGTAAAGGAGCCTTTTCTTCAACATTGTGAATCATATCTAAAATGCCACCTATAGCGGAACTCGCAAGTGTTCTTATAGGTCCAGCACTTATTGCATTAACTCTGACTTGTTTTTCTGGACCAAGTTCTGCTGAAAGATATCTGACTGAAGCTTCTAAAGCTGCTTTAGCTACTCCCATAACGTTATAGTTAGGAATCGCCCTCTCTGATCCTAAATAAGTTAATGAGACAACGCCAGCACCATCACTAAAAAGTGGTTTTGCTGCTTTACATAAAGGTGCTAAAGAATAAGCACTTATATTAAGAGCCCGATCAAAACCTTCTGAAGTGGTAGCACTATAATCACCAATCAATTCATCGCGACCTGCAAATGCTAAGCAGTGAACTAATCCGTCAATTTGCCCCCAATTGTTTTTTATATTTTTAAAGATTTCTTCTATTTGAGCTGGATTTTGAACATCAAGAGGTAAAAATAATGATGGATTTAAAGGTTCAGTTAGTTCTCTAACTTTAGATTCGAATCTTCCCTTATCATCAGGCAAATATGTTATTCCAAGTTCTGCGCCAGCTTTTGAAAGTTGTTGAGCGATACCCCATGCTATTGAACGATTGTTGGCAATTCCTGTAACAAGAATTTTTTTGCCAGTTAAATTTAGAAGCATTTTGTTTATTATTTCTATTATTCTCCTATATAGAAGTACCTATCTTTACGGATTACTGCAAAATATACAATAATTTTCAAATATCAAAGAATATTTTACTTGAACATGGTCAGAACAAATTCTATGGTTTTGGAATTAGGTTTTCAATTACCTAATTTCCAAATGTTAAATGCTAATTCTACAAATAATCAATATTTTAATTCTCATAATCTAGATAATCGGCATTTACTTTTAATGTTTATTTGTGCCCATTGCCCATTTGTTAAATATATTGAGAATCAGATTTTTACCTTGAGTAAAGAAATTGAAAATGAAGTTCAAACGGTTGCAATTTCTAGTAATGATATTGTCACTAATCCTTCAGATTCTCCTAAAAATTTGAAATTACAAGCACAATCACAGGGATGGAGTTTTCCTTATCTATATGATGCAAATCAAAATTTTGCTAAGGCATTAAAAGCGGCTTGCACCCCAGATTTTTATCTTTTTTCAAATAAAGGAGATGGTGATTTTTTATTGTTTTATCATGGCCAATTAGACGATAGTAGACCAGGTAATAATATCCCTCTGTCTGGAAAAGATTTGCGCACTGCTGTAAGAGATTTGAATCAAGATAATTCTTATCCTTCAAATCAGATGCCCTCTTTAGGTTGCAATATTAAATGGACTCCTGGTAAAGAACCGAGTTGGTTTAAATGAATTAAGATGTTTTTATACCCATAGAAATATGGTTTAGGGTTAATATATTCACTATGCAGATACCTCCATTTACTTTAAATAGGCAGTACCAAGAAATTGGCTCTGAAATTGAGAATGAGGTTTTTAAAGTTTTAAAAGGAGGCCAGTATATTGGAGGACAAGAGATTTCCAAATTTGAGGAGAGTTTTTCTAATCTAATTGGTGTTGAAAATACTATTGGATGTAACAGTGGAACTGATGCTTTAGTATTAGCTTTGCGCGCATTAGATATTGGTGTGGGTGATGAAGTTATTACCTCATCTTTTAGCTTTTTTGCGACTGCAGAGGCTATTAGTGCAGTTGGTGCTAATCCTATTTTGGTAGATATAGATCCTGAAACTTATCTCATAAATACTCAACTAATAGAACAAGAAATAAATTCTAATACCAAGGCAATTATGCCCGTTCATCTATTTGGGAATGCAGTGAATATGACGTTAATAAAATCATTAGCCAACAAATATGACTTAAAAGTGATCGAAGATTGTGCTCAGGCAACATGCACAATGTGGGAAAATTCGAAAGTTGGTAGTATCGGTGATATAGGTTGTTTTAGCTTTTTCCCTACTAAGAATTTAGGAGCTGCTGGAGATGGTGGAGCAGTGACAACTTCAGATCAGAAGATTGCCAAAAAAATTAGAGAACTAGCTGTTCATGGTAGTCCAATAAGATATCACCATACTCAAATTGGATATAACAGCAGACTTGATACCATTCAAGCTTCCATATTAAATATCAAAATTAAATATATTTCTAAGTGGATTAATAATCGCCAAAAGATCGCCCATAATTATCTTAATTTATTAGAAAAAAATCCATTTATTAGTTTTCCAAAAATTAGCTCTGATTCAATTTCCC
Source organism: Prochlorococcus sp. AG-402-N17 (assembly GCA_003216455.1). Classification (GTDB taxonomy): domain Bacteria; phylum Cyanobacteriota; class Cyanobacteriia; order PCC-6307; family Cyanobiaceae; genus Prochlorococcus_A. Next base: position 102,675 of record QCIV01000001.1, read on the forward strand.
ATTCTTGGAATCAATTTGTCATCAAATTAAGAAACGATAAATATTTTTTAAATCAAGATTTTTCAAATTTATTTGATACGGATTGCAAAAAATACTATTCCTTAAGGAATTTGGTAAAACAACAACTTTTTGAAAAAGGAATTAACTCAATTATTTATTACCCAATTCCAATACATGCGCAAATAGCTTATAAAAATAAAAATTTTTCTAGAACAAAACTTACTAATACAGAGAGGATTTGTACTGAAGTTCTTAGCCTTCCAATGTTTCCTGAAATTTCTTATGAAGAGCAAGTTTATGTAGCAGAAAATTTAAATAAAGTTTTAAAGAATTGTATAGAGGAAATTCAAATTTCTGCATAAAGTGATTTAAATAATCTTTGTTGTATGTTGTGATTGACAATAGGGCTTGAATAATTATTTCTTTCTAAATTAGATATCTCCCCATTTAATAGGTTTGAATTTGAAACTTTAGATAATTCAGGAATCCAAGATTTTATATATTCGCAAATAGGATCAAATTTTTTTGCTTGGGTATATGGATTGAAAATTCTAAGTGGTTTTGGATCCATACCGCTACTGGCACTCCACTGCCATCCCCCATTATTTGCAGCTAAGTCTCCATCAACCAAAGTCTCCATAAATTTTTTCTCGCCCATTTGCCAATTGCACATAAGATCTTTTACGAGAAATGAAGCGACTATCATGCGACATCTGTTATGCATCCAGCCAGTACTATTTAGTTGACGCATTGCAGCATCAACTATAGGTACTCCGGTCTCTCCGTTGTTCCAATGTTGAAACCATTCATTATTATTTTGCCATGGAAAGTGATTCCATTTTTTTCTATATGGACCTTTCTCTAGCTCTGGGAAATGGAATAAGCAATGTTGATAAAATTCACGCCAAACAAGTTCTTTTTGCCAAGTTTCAATTGATAGGTAATTTTCTTGATTTGCGAAATCTGAATTTAAATTTAATGTGGCGTTCCAAATTTTTCTAATGCTGATGGTGCCGAACCTGAGAGATGCACTTAGAAATGATGTCCCATTATGGGAAGGAAAATCTCTTGCAGAATTATAAGAATATATTTTTTTTTCGTTAATAAAATTTTCTAATAATGTTACTGCTGCGTTCTCTCCAGGTCTACATGGACAAATATTCGAACCAGGAAATTTGATATTTTTGATAAATTTCTCTAGAACCGAATCAGATGAATTTATTATCTTATTTTCTTTGAGTTTATTATCTATATCTTTAAATTGGAAAACAACTTTTTCTTGGTCATATAAACCTAATAAATACATTTTTGATTTAAGGTTTTTATAAAAAGGTCCATAAACTGAATAAGGTTTATTATTCCCGGAAAATATTTTTAAAGGTTCTACTAATAAGTGATCCCAAGTTTCAACAACTTGAATATTTTGTTCTATTAAATTTTTTTTTATTTGTAAATCGCGATTAATCTCATAAGGTTCAATTGATCTATTCCAAAAAACAAATTTAGCATCTATTTTATTTGCTAATTGAGGAATTATTAATACCGGATCTCCTTCTTCCATAATTAATCTACTACCCATTTTTTTCCAATTTTTTCCTAATTCTTGAAGCGAATTTCCTAGAAACCAAGCTCTCGAACTTGCGTTGAAATCGTGTGAGTAATTTTTATCAAATATATAAGTTGAAGTAATAGCATTTGATAATGAAAATGCTTTCATTAAAGCTTGATTATCAAATATTCTTAAATCCTTTCGATGCCAAAAAAGTATTCTAGGTTTATTCATAATTTATCTAAAAATTGTTTAGCTCTAAACCAAGCCGTCACGGTTTTTGCGTCAAGAATTTCATCCCCACTAGAAATAAGATTATCTAGTTCGTCGAGGTCTAAAATTAATACTTCTATATCTTCATCTAAATCTCCTTTAACCTCGGAATTGAGTTTGTTTAAATCACGAGCTAAAAATAAATAAATTTCTTCATCTGCATACCCAGGAGAAGGGACAAGAGTGCCTAGTTTATCCCATTTGTTTGCACTGAATCCAGTCTCTTCTTGTATTTCTCTTTGAATTGAATTAATAGGTGTTTCACCTATTTCTAATGTACCTGCTGGAAATTCTAATAAATACCTTGAAACAGCAAATCTATATTGCCGAAGAATTATAACTTTATTGTCTTTTGTAATAGGTACGGCTAATGCTGCCCCAGGGTGCTTAATGTATCCATATTCACCTTCATGTCCATTTGGAAGCTCAATTCTATTTATTTCGAAACTAAATTTTTTTGACTTTAACTCAGATATTTTTTCTTTAAAAATTGCTCTTTTTATACGGTTTTTGTTACCCATTATTTTTAAATAAAAATAGCCTAACAGTTATTTTTTGGTTTTGTAAATCAATCAATAGACCATTTTAGGTTATCAAATTTTATGATTTTTTGGCTTCTACTTAAGATTTCAGATAGTGGTGTAATAACGAAATTCCGATTCATGAATCTAGGGTGAGGTAATGTTAATTCCTCATCAACAGAATGCAAATCTTCCCACCAAAGAATATCTAAATCGAGACATCTTGATAGCCATTTCTTACCCTTTGGCGTCTCTTCTCGGCCGAAAAATCTCTCTAACTTTTTTAGCTCTTTTAAAAGTAATTTCGCGTTTTTATTTGATGGTTTTGGGAAAGAATTACTTTTTATAAGTAATAGAGTATTTAAATAATTTGGCTGCTCATTTTCAACACCATGAGGTAATGTCTCATAAATTGAAGACCAAAAAAAGTTTGCATGAAATTTGCTTTTCTCTTCTTTTTTTTCGTTGGAACTATCTCCCCACTCATTTATTATTTCCTCTATTTTTGGTTTGCAAATTAATAGTGACTCAAGAGGGCTTCCGAATTTACTATCAATATTTGCTCCAAGGGATATACATAGTCCATTTTTGATATTAAGATTTGATAATTCCACTACAAAAAACAAAGTTATTGGATAAATTCTATATCAGGCATTTTTAAAGTGATTTTGAACCCCGAGTTAAAAGAAAAAGGAGAAATAAAAGATTTAATGAAGTCAAAGGATTCTTTTAGAGCTTTCCCTTTGGCAGCAATTACAGGTCATAGCTTATTGAAATTATCTTTACTTTTGGCAGCAGTTGATCCCAGTTTAGGGGGAGTGATTATTGCTGGCGGGAGAGGTACTGGTAAGTCAGTATTAGCAAGGGGTTTACATACTTTACTTCCTCCTATTGAGGTATTAGATAATGAATTAATACTGGAAAAGCTAACTGAGAAAAATAGTGGAACTTCATTAACACCTATTGGTAGGAACCTAGATCCAGATAAACCAGAGGAATGGGATATTAGTACAAATAAATTGTTGGAGGAGGTAATTGGAAGTGATTATTTGAATCAAATTGAAGAAATTCCGAAAAAAGTAAGAGAGGCTCCATTTATTCAAGTTCCCATTGGCATAACTGAAGACAGGCTTGTTGGATCAATTGACGTCGCTGCATCATTAAGTACGGGGGTACAAGTTTTTCAACCTGGAATTTTAGCAGAGGCTCACAGAGGTGTTCTTTATGTAGATGATATAAATTTATTGGATGATGGCATTGTAAATTTAATTCTTGAAGCTACAGGAAGAGAGAAAAATAATATTGAAAGAGATGGTTTAAGCCTTTCTCATCCTTGTAATTCACTTTTAATAGCAACTTATAATCCTGAAGAAGGTGCTCTAAGAGATCATGTTTTAGATCGTTTTGCCATCGTGCTTTCTGCAGATCAATCTATTGATAATGCTCAAAGAGTTGAGATTACAAAATCTGTTTTATCGCATGCAGAAAATAATATTAAATTTTCAGAAAAATGGTCTGAAGAATCTGATAATTTATCCACTCAATTAATTTTGGCAAGGCAATGGTTAAAGGATGTCAAGATAACAAAAGAGCAAATAACCTATTTAGTTAATGAAGCTCTTAGAGGAGGAGTAGAAGGTCATAGGTCAGAATTATTTGCAGTGAAAGTAGCAAAGGCTAATGCAGCTCTTCGAGGCGATGAGAATGTAAATTCTGAAGACCTAAAAGTCGCAGTTAGGTTAGTTATTCTCCCACGAGCAATGCAAATTCCTCCAGAAGATGATGATATTCAACCCCCCCCTCCAGAGGATCAGAGTCCCCCACCTTCACCTCAATCAAACAATGAAGAGTCTGAACCTGAGGCTAATGAAAATGATAATGAGCAAGAGCAAGAACAAGAACAAGATAATTCTGATGGAGAAGAAGAATCTACTCCCGAAATACCTGAAGAATTCATTTTAGATCCTGAGGCATGTATGGTTGATCCTGATTTGTTACTTTTTTCATCAGCCAAAGCAAAAGCAGGAAATAGCGGAAGTAGATCAGTGATATTCAGTGATAGTAGAGGAAGGTATGTGAAACCCATAATTCCAAGAGGTAAAGTAAAAAGAATTGCGGTAGATGCGACTTTGCGAGCTGCAGCTCCTTATCAAAAATCACGAAGATTAAGGAATCCTAATAAATCAATAGTCATTGAAGAGAATGATTTTAGGGCAAAGCTTCTCCAAAAAAAGGCGGGTGCTTTAGTCATTTTTCTTGTTGATGCTAGTGGTTCGATGGCTCTTAACAGAATGCAAAGTGCTAAAGGTGCAGTTATCAGACTTTTGACCGAGGCATATGAGAATAGAGATGAAGTTGCCCTAATACCCTTTAGAGGTAATCAAGCAGAAGTGCTTTTGCCTCCAACAAGATCAATAACTGCAGCGAAAAGAAGGCTAGAAACAATGCCTTGTGGAGGTGGATCGCCTTTAGCTCATGGACTAACGCAATCAGCAAAAGTAGCAAAAAATGCTCTTTCTACTGGAGATATAGGTCAAGTTATTGTTGTTGGAATTACCGATGGAAGAGGAAATGTTCCATTAGGATTATCTCTAGGTCAAAATGAAGTTGAGGGAAAAGATAACGAAAATGAAAATGTCAATTTAAAACAGGAGGTTCTAGATATTGCTGCAAAATATCCCATGCTCGGGATAAAACTTTTAGTAATTGATACAGAGAGAAAATTTATAGCAAGTGGATTTGGTAAAGAATTAGCAGAGGCTGCTCAAGGGAAATACGTCCAATTGCCAAAAGCTACAGATAAAACAATCGCAGCTATGGCTTTAAATGCTATCAATGAATTCTAAATATTTCTTATGGATAAATTTCGTTAAGGAATTTTGAAAGTCCAATTGTTAAATCTCTTAAAGATTTAGTTAATTCTTTATCTTGTGTTAAATTTTCAAAATCATCACTCATATCATCTATTTTGGTTGAAATAGACCTTGCAGCATTAATCGTCAATTTAATGTCATTAAGGGTTTCTTCGTCATCGATAGTAGACAAAATGTTATTTAAGTGATTAGCAGCAAATGTAATTTCTTTTAGTAGAGGTTCGACTCTTTTTATTTCTTGTTTCGATAAAAAAATTAATTCATCAAGATTTTCTTGTGTTCTGTCGAATTTGTCAATTGAGTTAACGATGTTCTCAATTAAGTTTTCTTGATTTGTTTCTTTTAAAAGTTGACTTATTTTATTAGTTATATTTGAGAGGCTTGATAGTTGTTTACCTGTGATAGTGTCTCCTTGACAAATAATTAATTTGGTATCGCATTTTTCGGATATGGGTTGTGCAATGTTTTTAGGAATTGTCTTATCACTAGTTTCTAAAGCAACTTGAACGTCTCCTCCAAGGAATGAATTTGTAACTACCCTAGCAAATGCGGGCTTTGGAAGAATAATTTCAGGATTATTTAAAACTATTTTTGCTTTAATTGATTCATTCGTAAACAAGATATCTTCTATAGATCCAACTAAAATTCCTCTGTAAGTAACTGGAGATTTTTTTGATAAACCACTCGCGTTATTGAATTCAGCAAAAAGGTGCCAATTTTTTGAAGATAATCTTAATCCCTTTAGCCAAAAAGAAAAAAATGTAAATATTAAAATACCTCCTAATAAAGAAAAACCAACTATTGAATCTCGTAAACTTCTACGCATAATTTCTAAATGTCTTTTGGTTGCATTGGACCATCAAGTTTCCCATGTCTAAATTGAAATACATAAGGATCTTTACTCTCTTTAAATTCATTAATGGAACCTGCCCATCTAAATTTGCCCCCGTAAAGCATTAAAACTTTATCTGAAGTCCTTTCTATAGTACTAAGAACATGGCTGACAACAATAGATGATCCGCTAGCTTTATGATTTGTCTTATTAATTAGATCTTCAATTCTTGATGAGGCAATTGGATCAAGTCCTGCAGTTGGTTCGTCAAAAAGTAATAAAGGTTTAGATTTTGCGTTAAGAGTTTGATCAGTAATTAATGCTCTAGCAAAACTTACTCTTTTTTGCATGCCTCCGCTTAATTCATTTGGAAGTTTATTCCCAACATTAAATAAACCTACGTCAGCTAAGCATTCACATACTATTTCATGAATTAACTTTTTAGATAGGTTTTTATTTCTCTTAAGGAGGAAACCGACATTTTCTTCTATAGTCAAAGATCCTAATAAAGCGGGATTCTGAAAAACTAGTCTTACATCAGGAGGATTATTTTGATCTAATCTCAAATATTTTTGCTTCTCTCCAAAAATTCTCAGTTCTCCTTTAGTAGGTAAAATGAGTCCTGCTAGTATTTTTAATATGGTTGATTTGCCAGAACCTGAGGGGCCAACAATAGCTAATTTCTCTCCATCATTAAGTTCAAAATTTATTTGATTAAGCACATTAACTTCCCCCCAGCTTATTGAGAGGTTTTTTGTTTCAACTGCAGGCTTTGATTTCTTCAAAAACGAAATAGAGAAAAAGTCATCTTCATTTATATATTGCCTTTTTTTAGAAATAAAAAAAAGGATGTATGAATTTGATTTATAATCAATTTAAAAGAATTTTTTATTTGAAGATAATAATTAAAGAGGTTTTTAATGAATAAGCGCAAAAAAAGAGTTAGAAGACTGTACAAATACCATAAAAAGAACAACTTTCATCTATTAAATAAAATTTCAAGAATTTTTAGTTGGTTTTTGCCAGGTCTAGTAATAAAAAGATGGATGTTAACATCTGCAATAGGATTTCTTACTGCATTATTAGGCCTGTCAATTTGGACAAATTTAAGCCCCCTGTATTGGTTTACAGAAATATTTTTTGGTTTATTGACAGGTTTAACTAAAATCTTACCTGTTTCATTACTGGGACCATTAATTTTTTCTTTTGGACTAGTATTAATAGGTATTGGACAAAATAGAAGTATTAATTCTATTCAAAAAGCACTTGTTCCAGAAAAAAATACATTTTTAGTTGATGCATTAAGAGTTAAGAGTAAATTAAACAGAGGTCCAAATATTGTTGCGATTGGGGGAGGCACAGGCTTATCTACTTTATTGAAAGGGTTAAAAAATTACAGCAGTAATATAACAGCAATCGTAACTGTATCCGATGATGGTGGAAGTAGTGGGATTCTTAGAAAACAATTAGGTGTGCAGCCTCCAGGAGATATTAGAAATTGTTTGGCAGCATTATCAAACGAAGAGCCTATTTTAACTAGATTATTTCAGTATAGATTTTCAGAGGGAAGTGGTTTGGAAGGACATAGTTTTGGGAATCTATTTTTATCAGCGTTAACAACAATAACGGGCAGTTTAGAAAAAGCAGTGCAAGCATCCAGTAAAGTTTTGGCGGTACAAGGTCAAGTTTTGCCGGCAACAAATATTGATGTTATGTTGTGGGCCGAATTAGAAGATGGTGAAAAAGTTTTTGGTGAAAGCAAGATCAGCAAATCCAAAAAATTAATTTCGAGGATTGGTTACATACCAGAAAATCCTCCAGCTCTTCCGAGTGCTCTTAAATCTCTAAAAGAAGCTGATTTAATTGTTCTTGGTCCAGGAAGTTTATACACTTCTTTATTGCCTAATCTTTTAGTACCAGAAATAGTTGATGCATTATTGCAAAGTAATGCTCCCAAAATATACATAAGTAATTTGATGACTCAGCCAGGAGAAACAGACGGACTTGATGTTTATCAACATATTAAGTCAATAGAAAAACAATTATCAAATTTTGGAATTAATACTCGAATTTTTAATTCAATATTATCTCAGATTCAATTTGAAAAGTCTCCATTAGTAGATTATTACGAAAGTAGAGGGGCAGAGCCTGTCCGATGTAATAAAGAAAAATTATTATCTGAAGGTTATTATGTTTTACAAGCACCATTATATTCAAAAAGAATAACTCCAACTCTTAGACATGATCCAAGGAGGCTTGCAAGAGCAGTTATGTTTATATACCGTAAATTAAAAAAAATAAACTAATAAGCATCTTGAAGTTCATAGAAATCTGGCTGAATATAATCTTTTCGTAATGGCCATCCTCTCCAATCTTCAGGCATTAATAGTCTTTTAGGGTTGGGATGATCAATAAAATTTATTCCATACATATCAAAAGTTTCTCTTTCTTGCCAATCACTTCCTTTGAAAATTTTATACAAGCTAGGGATTGATAAATCAGAATCTCTTTTTAAGAAAACTTTTAATCTGACTTCTTTAATGTTTTCGATTTTTTGTAAATCATCAACAGTTATAAAATGGTAGAAACTAACAAGATTTTTGCCTGGTCCCTCATCATATCCTCCTTGACATTGGAGATAGTTGAAACCGTAATTTCTTAAGGCAGATACTGCATCAAATAGTTTGTTAGGTTCCACAGAAATGTTTTCAATTCCTATGTGATCATCAGATAGAGGTTGATTTGGAATTCCATCTTTAGACAAAGATTGGCTTATGAAACCTTCTTTTTCTATTGAAGTATCTGAGGATTTGGCTAAATCGTCTTTTTCCATTAATCTTCTAAAGTATTAATAATTTCAGTTTTTTCGTTCTTCTCAGGTAGTTGAGTTATTTTTTCTTTTTTGGAGGAAGGAATGGCTTTAGTGGAAGTTTTGTTTAGGTACTCACCTGTATTTTCTGAGAAAACAAGATTCATTTCATGATCAGTTGTTATGTATCTGTGGGTTTGTTCAGTTTTTGTGCGCTCTAAGATTGATTCGTTACCAACTTTTTTTCTTAATTTAATTACAGCATCAAAAATTGCTTCTGGTCTTGGTGGACATCCTGGAAGGTATAAATCAACTGGTATCAATTTATCAACACCTCTTACAGCAGTTGTAGAATCTGCGCTGAACATTCCCCCTGTGATTGTGCAAGCACCCATCGCAATAACATATTTTGGTTCAGGCATTTGTTCATAAAGTCTCACTAGGGCTGGAGCCATCTTCATAGTTACTGTTCCTGCTACTATTAGCAAATCTGCTTGCCTTGGCGAGCTTCTGGGTACTAATCCAAATCTATCAAAATCAAATCTAGATCCGATTAAGGCAGCAAATTCTATAAAACAACAAGCTGTTCCGTACAAGAGAGGCCATAGACTGCTTAGTCTAGCCCAATTATGAAGGTCGTCTAAACTTGTCAATATGATATTTTCACTTAAATCTGTAGTAACTTGTGGAGCACCAAGAGGATTGCAAGTTCCTTCTCGAATTTCTCTTATTGCTTTTGGGGATAACTGTGGATTCAATTTTTTAACTCCATTCTAAAGCACCTTTTCTCCATGCGTATGCCAAAGCGATAACAAGTATTGCAATGAAAATAAGAGCCTCAATAAAGGCTAATAAGCCTAATCTATTAAAGGCAACAGCCCAAGGATAAAGGAATACCGTCTCAACATCAAATATAACGAAAACTAAGGCAAACATGTAATAACGAATATTAAATTGAATCCATGCTCCTCCAATAGGCTCCATTCCAGACTCATAGGTAAGTTTTCTTTCCCCGGTTCTGCCTTTTGGGGCAACGATGAGATTAGTAACTAAGGCTAATATTGGTACAGCTGCGGCAATTAGAAGGAAACCTAAAAAATATTCATAGCCAGTTAATAAAAACATCTTAAAAAATTAATTTTGAATAAAAGTCGCTTAATTAAGCAAAATCTTTTAAAGTTCTTAAAGAACAATAATAAACCGTGAGTGAAAACATTCAACCAGCCTCTGAGGAAAACAAAATAGTTGAAGACTTTGAGAAAGAAAACCTTTCTGAAAACTCCACAGGAGTAAATGTTGAACAATCTCTTCTTAATTTAGAACAAAATAGATTCGAATGTAGAAGTTGTGGATACATTTATGATCCGTCTGAAGGAAATAAAAAACTAAACATACCTAAAAATACGCCTTTTTCAGAGTTGGATGGGAATTCTTTTGCTTGCCCTGTTTGTCGAGCCGGTAAAAATTTTTATAAGGATATTGGACCTAGAGAAAAACCTAGTGGATTTGAAGAGAATTTAGTTTATGGATTTGGATTTAATAGTTTACCTCCTGGACAAAAAAACATATTGATTTTTGGAGGTCTGGCCTTTGCTGCTGCTATGTTCCTTTCTTTGTACTCTTTGCATTAATATAATTAAATGAAAAATTTTTTTACCAGTATTCCTAATCTTCTTTTATCTGTAGTTCTCTGTTTTGTTTTAAGCAGTTGTTCATCTACAGGTGTCAAGATGAATGAAAGCAGCCCTTGGAAAACAATTCAGTTTGAAGATCAGGCTAATGCTTTAGATGTTGACTTTATAGATGATAATCATGGGTTTTTAGTAGGCTCAAACAGATTGATTATGGAATCTACTGATGGTGGTGAAACATGGGAAAAAAGATCATTAGATATTTCTGCTGAAGAGAACTTTCGCCTTCTCGATATTGATTTCAAGGGTTCTGAAGGTTGGTTAATAGGGCAACCTTCTCTAGTAATGCATACTTTCGATGAAGGTAAAAATTGGACTAGGCTTTCACTTGGGAAGTTACCAGGCCAGCCTTTCTTAGTTACTACTATTGATGAAGGAGTTGCACAATTGGCGACAACATCAGCAGCTATTTATGAAACTTCCGATAGCGGTGAAACATGGGAAGCAAAAGTATCAGACCCTTCGGAACAGGGAGGTATAAGAGATTTAAGAAGAACATCAAGCGGTGATTATGTTAGCGTAAGCAGTCTTGGAAATTTCTTCTCTACTCTTGATAGTGATAGCAATACTTGGATTGCTCACCAAAGAGCAAGTAGTAAGAGAGTGCAAAGCATTGGTTTCAATCCGGAGGGAAGTTTATGGATGCTTTCAAGAGGTGCGGAAATTAGATTTAATGAAGATTCTAATAATCTAGAAAGTTGGTCAAAGCCTATAATCCCTATTCTTAATGGTTACAATTATTTAGATATGGGATGGGATCCAAATGGTGACATATGGGCAGGCGGTGGTAATGGCACTTTAATAGTAAGTAAAGATCAAGGTGAAACTTGGAATTCAGATCCCCTTGCTTCTGCATTGCCTACTAACTATATAAAAATAGTTTTTCTTGATAAGGAGTCTTTAAATAATCATAAAGGATTCATACTTGGCGAGCGTGGTTATATTCTTAAATGGAATGGCTAAATCTGTAATAACTTAAGAAAATAATAAAAAAAATCTTAATTTTGGATGAATTTAACAACTGTCTGTTACCAAGCTGTTAATTTCTTCGCGAACTTATGATTTTACACTGTAAGATCATATGGTAAACATTTGTGATTATGGCCGCAGGTTCAACGGGTGAACGCCCATTCTTTGAAATAATCACCAGTATTAGGTACTGGATTATTCATGCAGTAACATTACCAGCTATTTTTATAGCAGGCTTCTTATTCGTATACACAGGTTTGGCTTACGACGCTTTCGGTACTCCTCGTCCGGATAGTTATTTTCAGGCATCTGAAGCAAAAGCTCCTGTTGTAACACAAAGATTTGATGCGAAGTCTCAACTTGATTTAAGAACAAAATAACTATGTCTAATTCTCAAGCTCCAATGCAGGCTGCTGAAGTCCGCGTTTATCCTATATTTACTGTTCGTTGGCTAGCAGTTCATGCTTTAGCTATTCCATCAGTATTCTTTTTGGGTTCCATTGCTGCTATGCAATTCGTAGCCCGATAAATTTAACAATCATGCAAGTAAACGAAAATCCTAACAAAGTTCCAGTTGAACTTAATCGTACAAGCCTTTATTTAGGCTTACTATCAGTCTTTGTATTGGGAATTTTATTTTCCAGTTACTTTTTCAACTAAATTAAAACTATGAGTAAATTAAAAGGACCTGATGGAAGAATTCCAGATAGACTTCCCGACGGTAGACCAGCAGTTGCATGGGAAAGAAGATGGACTGAAGGAACCCTTCCTCTATGGCTTGTTGCTACAGCAGGTGGAATCGCAGTTATCTTCGTTTTAGGTATATTCTTCTATGGTTCATACCAAGGCGTTGGAGCTGGAGGCTAGCAAATCCTTACCTTGACCTAATAATCACTTATATCAAATAAGCCTAATAAGAATCAGTAAATATCCTTAGTTTCTCTTTTGTGGAGCTTGGGATATTTTCTTTTTGGGTTATCAATCCATCTTTTAATGAAAAATGAGACTTACTTTTTGGTCTTTCTTTTTCAATTAATTTAGCTACTTCAAATATTATTTTATTAGCCACTTCAGTATTTGATCTAAGATTATCCAAAACCATCTCTACAGAAACTTCTTGATGAGTTTGATGCCAGCAATCATAATCAGTAACCATAGATAAGGAGGAGTAAGCTATTTCAGCTTCTTTAGCTAATCTTGCTTCTGTGTGGTTCGTCATTCCAATTATTGAACATCCCCAACTCCTGTATAAATTAGATTCTGCTCTAGTTGAGAAAGCGGGACCTTCCATTGCTAGATAGGTACCCCCTCTATGCAATTGTCTACCGCCAGGAATATTTTTTTCTCCGATTTCACTTAATATACGTGATAAATTTGTGCAGAAGGGATCTCCCATAGTTACGTGAGCAACAGCTCCATCGTTAAAGAAGGTTGCAGGTCTATTTTTTGTCCTGTCTATAAATTGATCTGGAACTACTAAATCAAGTGGCCTTATCTGTTCTTGTAATGAACCAACTGCTGATGGAGCAATAATCCATCTTACTCCTATTGATCTTAGAGCCCAAATATTAGCTTTGTAAGGGATTTCAGAAGGATTTAAACTATGTGTTCTGCCATGTCTAGGAATGAATGCTATCTCTAGGTTTCCAAGATTATATACTTTTATTGAATCAGAAGGTTTACCATAGGGAGTATTGATTTCTAGTTCTCTTAAGTACTCTATTTGATCCATTGAATAAAATCCACTTCCACCAATCACTCCTAATCTTGATTTTTCAATTGGTAATAAATGTTCTTTATTCATAGTGATGTAAATGACTTTTAATCATCTGGTACTAATTGGAGGAGGACACTCAAATGTTTCTTTATTGAAGAAATGGTTAATGTTTCCGAAATTAAAGCCAGAAATTCCTGTCTCAATTATATCTAGAGATTCTCATTTGGTTTATTCGGCGATATTCCCATCGGTGATTTCAAAATCAATCACTTTAGAAGAGAGTTTAATTGATATAAAATCTTTAGCAAAAAATGCAAAAGTATCTTTTATAGAAGAAGAAGTAAAGGATATTGATTTCAATTTAAAGAAAATTGTTTTAGGTAATAGACCTTCAATTAATTATTCGAAGTTGGTGCTTAATTATGGAAGTCAAACAATAATTCCAAAAGAATTTGAATCACTAGTTAAAAATCGAAATGCTTTTTCAATTAAACCTTTTTTAAGGGCTTATGATTCAATACTAAAAGAGGACATTTTTGATTCAGTTAATCAACTTCCATTTGTAGTTGTTGGGAGTGGCCTTGCTGCAATTGAAGTATCATATGCTTTGAGAAAAAGATGGGGAGATAGATCTTTAAAACTATTATGTGATTCAAGAAAAATTAATAATACAATTCTAAAAAGTTTACGTAATTCCAATATTGATTTAGTTGAAAAACTTAATTTTGATTATGGCAAAATTCTTTTATGTACTGGGAATACATCTCCGTTATGGGCACAAAAAAAATTATTAGATTCGGATTCTCATGGCAGAATAATCACAAATCAGAATTTGCAGATAAAAAGTTTCTCTGGAATCTTTGCTGTAGGTGATTGTGCAGTTGTAGGTTCAGCAAAAAGACCAGCATCGGGAGTTTTTGCAGTAAAAGTTGTAAATACATTAGTGCAAAATCTAAAAAAAGATATAGAAGGGAGATCATTAAAAAAGTGGTTTCCTCAAAAGATCGGATTGCAAATAGTAAATATATTTCCAAGCCATCATCCAAAGGCTTTTGCTATTTATCGCAATTTTGTTTTCGGCCCTTCTTTTCTTTTTTGGATTTTAAAGTATAAGATTGATCTCAACTTCATTAAAAAGTTCAGATCAAAAAGGCTAATTATGAAAAGTAGTGAAAAAAATATTTCATTGAATGATTGCAGAGGATGTGCAGCTAAAATTCCTCAGTTTGTTTTGAATAAATCATTAATAAATTCTAATTTAAATTCTTTTGCCTCATCACCTGAAGATTCAGTTGAGATATATCAAAATGGTCAAGATATTATCTTGCAAAGTGTAGATGGATTTCCTGCTTTGGTAAGTGATCCTTGGCTTAATGCAAAAATTACTACTTTGCATGCTTGCTCAGATTTGTGGGCATGCGGAGCAAAACTTTCATCCGCGCAGGCTTTAATTTCATTACCAAAAGTTGAAAGGGAATTTCAGAGTTTCCTCTTTTCTCAATCACTGCAAGGTATTAAATCAACAGTTGAGGATCATGGAGGTGAATTACTTGGAGGCCATACTTTCGAGGCAAGAAGTTTAGTAAATAAACCTTATTCACTAGGAATAGATATTTCTTTAACAGTTCAAGGTATTTTAAAAAATGGAACACAACCATGGCTTAAATCTGGAATGAATATTGGAGATATTCTCATGATGTCTAGACCTCTTGGCGTTGGGATTTACTTTGCTGGTCAAATGCAAAATATTAATATGCTAGGTAGTTCTTCTGAAATAATTAATAATTTAGTAAAGAGTCAGCAATATTTGATCGATGAAATTTATCTTTTTCAAAATCAATTTAAAGAATCATTAGTCAATGCTGCGACTGACATTACTGGATATGGATTTATTGGACATCTTAAAGAAATGGTTGAATCATCTAATTTATATAGGAAAAGCAATAATCTTGAGCCACTAAAAGTTTTATTAGATTTATTTGCATTTAAAGCTTATCCTGGAGTATTTGATTTAATAAGAAAAGATGTTAAAAGTACTTTCTTTGAATCTAATAAAGAAATTTTTGACAAAATTTATAAAGTAAATAAGCAAAAAAGAATAATTAATTTTTTAAAAGAAAATTCATTAGATCAAAAGACTTTTAACGAGAGAATATCATTACTATTAGATCCTCAAACATGTGGACCCTTGTTGATTAGTTGCAATCGTAAATATGAAAATGTTCTAAAGGATAAATGGTACAAGGTTGGAGAAGTTATAAAAATGTAATTAATTTCTATTTAATTTGTCAATTTCCAAATATCTTAATCTTTTAATTTCCTTTCCCATTTCCTTCCCTGGATCCCATCCTTCTTTTTTTAATGTTTCTCCATCTTTTTTTGATTTTATGAATTTGTAAATAAATAACCACTTAAACAATTTATGCCAGTATGGTCCTCCATCACAAATTAATAATTTGACTGTCTCATCATTAAGGTTTCTGTCCTCAATAAATTCTGTCCAACTTGATGGAGAAAAATGATTGAAATTTTTTTGGTTTGTATTTAATATCTTCTTGATATTTAAATAATCTTCTAATATTTTTATCTCACTATTATTTACCAAAAATCTTTGACATGCTTTTTCTAAATCTTCTGACTCTTTTAATAAGTAAAGCATATGATTTCCCTTTAACCTCTTAATCCAATTTAGTCCTCTTAAAAACCTTTTATCGACTTTAATATTTTCATTTAAGATTGAGATAATTTCCCATTTATGAATTATCGAAATTACATTAGTCAAATTATCGTGTTTGCATATTTCAGCTAGTTCCATCCTTATTCGTATGCCTAGTGCAGGAGGATAAATCATTTTCTGATTAGTTTTTGAACTTTTCCATGGCCATTGTCTAACTGTTTCTTGAGATTGTTTGAGGGAATTATTTGAAATATTGAAATTTAACCTTGAAGCATATTTTGCACATCTTATTAATCTACTTGGATCATCTGAAATACTATTACTGTGAAGTAAGTTCAATCTTTTACTTTTTATATCAGAAATTCCTCCATAAAGATCATAGATTTTCCTTTTCGAGACCTCGAAGGCTATTGAATTTATAGTGAAATCTCTCCTCTTAAGATCCTCCTCAATAGTACTTTTATCTACCGTGGGATTTAAGCCTGGAGCAGAATAAATTTCTTTTCTTGCAGAAGCAATATCAATTTTATAGTCATTAATATTTATTTCTACAGTGTTGTATAAATTAAATTCTTTGATTAAACATAAATCTACATTTACAATATTTTTTTTTATAAATTTTGCAAGAGAAAGAGAGGATCCTTCAATAACAAGATCAATATCTACAGGATTAGAAAACGATTTTTTGTGGAATTTACTAATTAATAAATCTCTTAAATAACCGCCAACAAAAGCTACTTTAGTATTGTTATTAGATTCTATGTATTTAGCAATTAGGTTATATAGATTAAATGGAGTTTTGATTAATTCCCCTTGGATATAATCAGAGATATCGTTCATGAGTTTTAACTTACATAACGAATTGGAGCTAATCTGGGATCTAGAATTTTACTTCCTTTATCACCAAATTTTACTGCTAAAGATATTTTTTCCCCACTCCCAAAAATATGTATGATTTCACCTTTCCCAAACTTTGAGTGAATTAGCTTATCTCCAACTATCCAGCTTTTCCCTTTACTGGGACCTGA
This sequence comes from Prochlorococcus sp. AG-402-N17, assembly GCA_003216455.1. GTDB lineage: Bacteria > Cyanobacteriota > Cyanobacteriia > PCC-6307 > Cyanobiaceae > Prochlorococcus_A. The sequence continues at coordinate 119,614 of QCIV01000001.1, forward strand.
ATATAATTTCCTTACTGCATTTATTGGTTTGTTAACAAATTCATTTGGATTGTTTCGATCAACTCTAGTTAAGCGATCAAGATGCCAATCTCTTCTAATTGAAGCGCCACCAGTTTGTGGTAATTCGCCATCCATTAAATCTTCAGGTATTTCTGAAAGAAATGTTGAAGGAATTGTTGCTTCACGCATTCCACCCCATAATCTTCTTTCTCTGGCATGACTTAAGTAAACTCTCTCTTTAGCTCTAGTAATACCTACATAGCATAATCTTCTTTCCTCTTCAAGAAGTGAGGGAGTATCTATTGATCTATGGCTAGGGAAGAGACCTTGTTCTAGCCCAGTGATAAAAACATTTTGAAATTCTAAACCTTTACTATTATGCAGAGTCATGAGAGTTACAGAGTTGGGATTATTTTTCTTCGTATCATTATCAGTTGTTAAGGCTGCTGTAGAAAGAAATCCCTCTACATCTCCACTTTCTGTTTCTTCTTCATATTGAGTAGCTGCATTAATTAGTTCTTGTAAGTTATTTCTTCTATCTTCAGATTCTTCAGTCCCACTAGAGAGCAAGTCACTTAAATAACCACTTTTTTCTAATATAAGTTGTAGTAGTTGAGCGGGGCCTGAATTTTCTAGGTAACACAGTAGATCATTCATAACTTCAGTAAATTTATTAATTCCTTTTGATGATCGGCCTATTGTTTCTTCGAGACTTTGCTTATCATTAAGAACCTCCCATAATGGGATATTTAACCTATTAGATAATTCATTAAGTTTTTGAATAGTAGCCTTACCAATCCCTCTTCTAGGAACATTTATGATTCGTAAAAGACTAACGTTATCTGAAGAATTAACCAGAACTTTCAAATATGCTATTGCATCTTTAATTTCTCTTCTATCATAAAAACGCAATCCTCCAAAAATTGTATAAGGAATGCGCCACCTTACAAGAGATTCTTCTAATACTCTTGACTGAGCTCTGGTTCGATATAGAATTGCAAAATTTTTCCAAATTGGGTTTTGATTATAATTATTGAGTGATTTTATTTTATTGGTAATTGCTTCTGCCTCGGAAATTTCATCATCACAGCTGAGTAACGTTAAAAGTTCCCCTTTTTCTTTAGTAGCCTTTAAAACTTTGTCAATTCTTTCGGAGTTGTTTTCAATTAGTGCGTTTGCAGCATCAAGGATATTAGAAGATGACCTATAATTTTCTTCTAATTTAATTAAAGATGATTTTGTATCGTCTTTGATTGAAGTTTTAAAATCTTCTTGAAAACCAATTAAAATTCTGAAGTCAGCTGCTCTGAAACTATAAATACTTTGATCAGCATCCCCAACTACAAAAATTGACCGATCTTCCCAATTGCAGAATTTTTTTGGTTCAGTATTTCCAGCCGTAATTAATTTTATAAGTTCATATTGTGTTCTATTTGTATCTTGATATTCGTCAACTAAAATATGTTTAAATCTTTTGTGCCAGTAATCTCTGACTATATCATTTTGCCTTAATAAGAAAACAGGCAAAAGTAGAAGATCATCAAAGTCTAAAGAATTATTCTTTGAGAGCGAAATTCTATATCTCTTATAGGCTTCTGCAACTGTTTTATCAAAATTATTATCTGCTTTTTCTAAAAGATCATTAGAAGTTAAGCATTGATTTTTAGCATTACTTATTAATCTTTTAATCTTTTTGGGATCATATCTTTTTGGGTCAAGATTCATATCTTGACTGATAATTTCTTTTACTAATGTTTGAGAATCTGTTTCATCGTAAATTGAAAATTGCCTCGTCCATTTTAGGCCTTCTGGATCAGTATATTTTTCAATATCGTATCTCAGAAGTCTTGAAAATAAAGAATGGAAAGTACCGATCCAAAGGTTCTGAAGCCTTTCTTGGTGAACGTTTGTTCTTAATTGATTTTGATCAATTTCTTTGAGAGTTGTCCAAGGTTGACCAAATTGATTAAAAGCTAATTCTTGGGCTAGAAGAACCTCTAATCTTGCTTTCATTTCTTTAGCAGCTTTGTTAGTGAAAGTGACTGCGAGAATGTTATAGGGATCTATAGAGTTACCCTCAATAAGGTTGGCAATTCTGTGAGTAAGAGCCTTAGTTTTTCCGCTACCTGCACCTGCTACCACTAATAGTGGTCCATAAACATGTTTTACTGCTTGAAGTTGTTGATTGTTTAGGGACTTAAAAAGGAAATTGTTGGTTTGAGGCACTTTTGGAAGGGTTTTTCAAAAATCAGACTTTACTATGAAATTCAGATTCCGTTTCTAGATCTTCTAACGCTTTTTTTAAATTTATAAGTTCATTATTGTTATTAATTATTTCTTCAAATTTATTTTGAGGCATCTTTAATTTCATACTTCTGTCTAGAATTTCTTTTTCCAATCTCTTTTTATATGAAGAAATAAGTTTCTTTGATAATTTTAAATCTTGTTTATCCAAAACTTTATTAAAACGTAACTTTATATTAGCGGAAAAAAAATTTTTTATTTGAATTATTCCAACTATCACTTTGGAATGAAGTTATTAATTAAGAAGCGTTGCTTTAAGTATGAAATTGTATTGTTTTTACTAGCTTTGTATTAGTCTTAAGGTCGATCTTTAAATTTTTACTTCAGGAATGTCAGTTTCAAAGAAAAATCAACTATTGTCCTCTGATAAGAAATTAAATGATTTAAGCAATATAAAAGAATTTATTAATAGCGCAAACTCAAGATTAGATGCAATAACTTCAATAACAAGTAATTCACATGCAATTGCAGCAGACGCTGTAACGGCAATGATTTGTGAAAATCAAGACTCAATTAATTCGAAAATATCTTTAAATACAACTAACAAAATGTCCGTTTGTTTAAGAGATGGAGAAATAATCCTAAGGATTGTTGCTTATCTTTTAATTTCTAATGACGAATCAGTTTTAGAAAAAAGTTGTTTAAAGGATCTTAAAAATACTTATCTTGCTCTTGGGGTACCTTTAAGTAATGCAAGAAGGGTTATTGAATTAATGCGAGATGCAACAATCTCTGATTTAAATTCAACAGTTAATAATATGCAAGGAAACAAAGGCTTTCTTCCTAAATTAGTATCTGAAACAAAGTTTCAATTTGAAAGGATAATTAATCTTTTAAACTAGCTAAATTCCTTATCTCTGAAGTATGTGACGTCTGGATTACTGAGTAATTTTCCAAATTTCTAATAGTAGAAAATCTGGATCTTATGTGAGTGGATAAAAAGGAAATTCTTTCTTCGGAAACTTTTGATTTGTAAATAGTTTTAATGTGTAAATTATTTTCTTCATCAAAAAAATAATTGGATGATGAAATAAAGGATTCTGTATAACCTTTATTTCGTAAAACAATTCCTGATTTCTCATCATTTGGTAAAAATATCAAAATAGTTTCATCTGCCTCACTCATATTATCTTCTTCCCAATCACTAAAAGCTTGCCATTTTATAGAAATGGCTATGCTCTCTAGGTTTAAACTTAATTTGTAATTTTTAAAAATTTCAATAACTTTTTTATTTTTTGAGTTGATATTTTTAATATATATTTTACTAGTTGAGTTTTCAAATTCCTGAAAAGCTAAAGAATGAGTACTTCGTATGGATTTCCACTCTCCTATACTTTTTTCAATGAATTGACTAATTGTTGTTAGATTCTTCGTCAAGTTTATCTTCTACGGAATGATTTTCTGCTTTTTGAATCATTCTTACCATTGAATCCACCATTAATCTCTTAGCAGAAGTTACTTTTAATCCAGAAGGAGTGGTTGATATTTGTTCTCCAGGGCGATCATGTGAAGTTGGTCTAAATGGAGTCATCTAATGTCATTTAAAAAATTAATCGCTTTCTATTCTTGCATGAATTCTTATTTATAAAGTTGTTGTTTGCAAAAATGTCATATCTCTCCTCTTTGATTACTAAATTTTTAACTGTTCTTTATTTATGCATTTTATTTTTTGCTAATCCTGAAATGGTAGCTAATGCAAACATTCCTAAAAGAGCTATTCCTAGAAATAATCCTGCTCCCTGACTAACACCAGCTCCTACAGCTACTAGTATGGAATCACTAATTAGAAGACTTATTAATAATGCTGGAGTGAATATTTTCCAGCGTGTTCCTCCAATACCAATTGCGTAGCTTAGAAAATCAAAAAGACCAGTCATTAGCAGACCTGTCATGAGAAAAAAATTTTCTTCTAGTTGGTTTTGATTAAAACTTTCAATTTTTTTCATCGCCTTTGGACCTACTAAATTCCTTACAGGGACTCGCCCATAATTTCTTGCAATAAAGAAGGCAGCTTGGCAAAAAACGATATCAGAAAAAATTATTGTCATATAACCTTTTTGAAATCCTAATAATGAACCGGCTAGCAGAGAATAAGCTGAACTTGGAAGAGCTGGTAAAATAATACTTATTCCTCTTAGTACGAAAATTCCAAAGGGTGCCCAAATTCCCATACTTTCTATTTTGTTCCTAAGGGGTTCAATTCCATAATTTTGGATTAAATAAATCAATACAACAAATATTGCGATAAAAAAAACTACTGAGAGAAATTTCTGTATTTTATTCATTAATATTCAATTAAATTTGTTGGAAGTAAATTCTCAATTTAATATTTGATTGTATCTATAATAGAAATACTAATCAATAAAATTTTTTACAAATTTTAAATTTTATATTTACACCCGATAAAAGAATTTTTGTATTTTAGAAGTATTCATGGTTGATTCTAGGAATAAAGTTAATTCTATATTTATTAGAAATAGCATTGGGTTAGTCCTTGCGTTAATCGTTTCCATGTTTATTGCAATAAAACAATCAAATGCTTTGCCTCATGAATGGGTTGGAGTCCCTAAAAGTGAATATGGAGAGCAGTTATGGGATAAACAAAGTATTAAAAGAAATGAGGATGGTTCTGTGAGAGTGTTGAGCAAATTTATTCCCAAAACAAAAAGTGAAATTACTAAGGATATTCTCTATACAATGGATATAAATTGTTTTGAAAAATCATTTAGAGATGTTGATGTCTCTATCGATGACGTAAATAGTAATTTCAATGATTTAGCTGATTGGCAAGATCCAAATGGAGATAAACTGATTTTGGGGGTTATTGGTCAAGTCTGCAGAGTTGAAAACTAAAAAATTTTCAATTATAAAAATTAAATTATGAAAAATTTATAAACCTACTATTTCTTGAAAGTATAAAAACCCCTTCAAAGACAGGGTTTTAAAGGTGCTAGGACCCAGATTTGAATGAGTCGCCGATAGATCTTTACCTCTGAGAACGTAGTTATAACTTAATTATTATTTGTAGAATCCATTACTTCCATACCATTTAAAACTTTAAAACCCCGTCATAAACAGGGTTGAAAGGTGCCAGGACCCAGATTTGAACGGGGTCTAAACAAGAATTGATGCTTGAAATCGTAGTTACAACTTAAATCTTCTTTTTTAAAATGACCACTTCCATACTGCTTCCATACTGGCGAACTTATAAATAAGCAATGATGAGATAATCGTCATATCATTGAAAGTATGGAATTTTTTTAAATAGTTTGTCATAAAGTATTAATTGCCATATTCATACCCTCTTTTACACCATTGTCCATTTTTGCTTGATAAAAAATTAATAACTTTTTTATCTCCCCAAAATTCTGCTTTAAGAAAGTTACTGCATGCTGAAGTTTTATCACCCATTTCTCCATATATGTTTCCCATTTCCCTATAAAAATTATAATCTTCTGGATAATATCTTGATGCTGTTTTATGTATTTTAAGCGCTCCTTCAATATCGCCATCATCATATTTTTTCCAAGCGTTATTCCAGTATTCCATTTGAGTTAACTTTTGTTCTTTTTGAAAAGTTACTTCTCCCTTAAAACAGTTTTTTGCTTTCATTTTTTCTATAGTTCTCTCTCCCCATTCTTTTGTATCTTCCGATTCTAGATACAGCGCTAATTCATCAATAATATCTTCATAAGGCATTAATTCATATTTTATTTTATTGCAATATGATTTTGCCATTAATCCTGATTGTGTGAAATCCTCTGCTCTCAACGTTGGTGCAAATACCAGAAAAACAAAGGAGAGAGGAATTAATTTAAATATTTTTTTCATCATCGTTTTGAAATTTACAAAAATACTATCATCAATTAAAATTCATAGCATTTTTCCAAGATTAAAATCACTTAAAAAAATTATGTTATTACTTTACATTTATTACTTTTCACCCTATTTCAAAATTCTGATTTTTAATAAGAATTAGTTCATTTACTAATTTGCTAACTTCCAGAAAGATCAAAGTTGTTATTTAAGAGCAGAAAGTATGGAAGTTCAGTACTAATTTTTATCACAAAAAAGGAAGCGATACTTCCATTCCGCTTCCATACCACTTTAAAAATTATAATCCCAGTCATAGACTAGGATTAAAGGTGCCAGGACCCAGATTTGAACTGGGGACACGGCGATTTTCAGTCGCCTGCTCTACCAACTGAGCTATCCCGGCTCTAACTAATACACTCTAAATTAAGATGTGTAGTTTGTGAAACCCTTTTCATTAAAAATTTTATATCTTTATCAAATATTCAAAAATTATTACCTTGAATTAATCGCTAATAGTGCAGTACCAAAAGAGGTAGTTTTTTTACATGAAACTATTGGTATATTGATAATTTTTTCTCTTATTTTTCTCCATTGAGGGTTTTTTGAACCTCCACCGATAGTAATAATTTTTTTTGGAAGTGAACCTGTTAGTTCGCCTAGCTTTTCCCATCCTTTCAATTCGATCTTAGCTAGACCCTCGAATAATGCATGTAAATAAAGTGAGTCGCTTACTGGCCTTGGACCAAGTATAGGCTTTAAATTAGAATCATTAACAGGAAATCTCTCCCCTTTACTATTAAGAGGCAAAAGATTTAAAGAAGTGTTTTTAGATGGATTTATTTGTCGACTGAGCTCCTTTATTTCTAAATCAGAGAAGAACTGAGATAATATGCCACATCCTGCGTTTGATGCTCCTCCACATATCCAATCGCCGTTTACTCTATGGTTTGTAATTCCTTGTATTTTTATAGGGTTATCAATAATTTTCTTAACTACAATAGTTGTTCCTAAAACTGTGAGACCATCTTCTTTACCTAAACCTGCAGCTATTACACTTGCATTAGAATCAGTAGTGCCTGAGATTAATATTAATTTCTTATTCAAGTTAAATCTCTCTGCTAAATCAGAATTCACTTGTCCAATAATTTTCCCACTTTTTATTATTTGAGGTAGGCATTTTTGCCATGAAGTATTGAGATAGCTTTTTGGCCATGCTTCTTTTTTTAGATCCCATCCAAGTTTTAGATTATTACCTTCTTCTCCATGAGTCCAATCTTTTAAAAACCAACCAGTGATCCAATCAGATTGATGTCGTAAAAGTATATTTGTCCCATATTTATCTAATAGTTTTAATGCTTTAGCAAGACTACTGTATGGAGTTCGCAGATAATCTTCTCCAGAAGTTAGTGATTCAAGAAGGACCTTATGTTCATTACATGCTTGGTCATAAGGTATTGCTTCTCCTATAAGCTCTCCTTGCAAATTTGATGCTGTTAAAGTACCTGAGGTGCCTGAGATAGCCAATTTATTAAGATTAATTTTTACCTCAATAGGTAAATTAACTAAGAGATTTTCGCAAGAATTGATCCAAGAATTTGGATTTCTAAAGCTGTATGAATAAGGGACTGAATTTGAATATACTAATTGCTTATGAAGATTAATTATTGATATTCTTGCACCACTAGTTCCAAAATCTAAACCTCCATAAAAATTATCAGGCATTGAAAAAATATCTTATAAAAAGATTTTAGAAGCCTCTGCTAATTTGGCTGCTTTTTCTTCTACATTTTCCCAAGGGAGCTCAAGATCTCTTCTGCCAAAATGTCCATAGGATGCAGTCTTTCTAAAAAATTTGCCTCCCATTTTTTTGGGAAGATTTCTTAAGTTAAATTCTTTTATTATTGCTGCAGGTCTTAAATCAAAGTGCTCTTTAATTAGCTCAGACAAATTAGCTTGTGAAATAACACCTGTATCAAAAGTTTCCACGAGAATGGAAATTGGTTTTGCTATTCCAATTGCATAACTTAATTGTACTTCTGCTTTTTTTGCCAATTTTGCCTTAACTATGCTTTTAGCTACATAACGTGCTGCATAAGCGGCTGATCTATCTACTTTTGTGGGATCTTTACCAGAAAATGCCCCTCCTCCATGTCTTGCATATCCTCCATAAGTATCTACAATGATTTTTCTACCAGTTAGCCCCGCATCTCCTTGAGGCCCCCCTACGACAAATTTTCCCGTGGGGTTTACTAGAAATCTTGTTTTGCCAATGTTTGGTTTGATTTCTAAATCTTCAGTAGCAGGAATTACAACATGCGTCCATAAATCTTCTTTTATTCTTTGACGAATTTCTTCTTCATTTGTTATTCCATCAATCTCAGGGTTATGTTGAGTTGAGATTAAAATCGTGTTAATAGATACTGGCAACCCTTTTTTGTAATCAATGCTTACTTGAGTTTTGCCATCAGGCAGTAGATAATTAATGACATCTTCATGCCTAACTTTGGCAAGTTGAATGGCTAATCTATGTGCCAAGCTAATCGGTAAGGGCATTAATTCAGGCGTCTCATCGCATGCATAGCCAAACATTATGCCTTGGTCACCAGCTCCAGTATTATCTTCCAAATCATCGTTAACATCATCCGCTTCGTTTACTCCTTGAGAAATATCCGGTGATTGCTCGTCAAGTGCTACTAAAACAGCACAACTATTTGCGTCAAACCCACCTGCTCTATAGCCTTCATATCCAATTTCTTTAATTACATTTCTAACAAGTTTTATATAATCGACTTTTGCTTTTGAAGTTATTTCTCCAGTAAGTAAACAAAGGCCCGTATTAACAACAGTTTCGCATGCAACTCTGCTTTCTGGATCTTCTGTCAATAAAGCATCTAAAACAGCGTCACTAATTTGATCACATATTTTGTCAGGATGACCTTCAGTTACGGATTCTGAAGTGAAAATGAAATCACTCATTTACAAATAATTTGAAATTAGATTTTATCCTAAATTAGAGTATCGTTACAAATCAATTTTTGTAAATTAAAAAAATACTTTACAAGAATAATGAGGCTTAAGTTTTGATATTCGTGCACAAAATAAATAAGTGAGATTATACTTTTTCAGATGCAGCTGTGAGGATTTCTTCGTTATCGTCAGTTTGTTCAAATAACATTTGTTTGTATTTCGCAGCCATTTCTTCCGCTTTACTAAAAACTTTTTGAGGATCTGTTAGCATATCGCCTGGTTCGGGCTCAAGTGCTTTAGTAGATAAGGAAATTCGTCCTCTTTCCGAATCAAGGTCAATTATCATGACCTTCATTTGGTCATTCACATTTAAAACATTATGAGGAGTCTCAATATGTTCATGACTAATCTCAGAAATGTGCAATAGACCACTAACTCCACCAATATCAATAAAGGCTCCATAAGGTTTAATACCTTTTACAGAACCAACAACAACTTCGCCTACCTCAAGTCGGTTCATTTTTTTCTCAACCAAAGCTCTTCTATGACTCAGAACTAATCTGTTTCTCTCTTCATCAACTTCAAGAAATTTTAAAGGCAAATATTCACCTTCTAAGTCATCTTTAATTTTGCGAGCACTTATATGAGAGCCCGGAATAAAACCTCTCAAGCCTTCTACCCTAACAAGAGCTCCACCTCTGTTTGTTGCAAAAACTTCAGAATATATAGTTGCATCTTCTTTTTGGAGTTGTCTAACCCTTTCCCATGCTCTCTGATATTCAATTCTTCTAATGGAGAGGGCTAATTGGCCATCTTCATTTTCTTCGCTCATTATGAAAAATTCTCTACTTTCTGAGGGTTGTAAAACATCATTAAGTCCTTCAACTCTATTTATAGAAACCTCCTGAACTGGCATAAATGCAGCTGTTTTTGCCCCTATATCTATCATGGCCCCTTTGGGCTCTAGAGCAAAAACAGTACCTTTAACTAAATCGCCAGGCTTAAAATTATAGTCATACTTACCTAAAAGTGATGCGAATTCTTCTTGTGTGAATCCAGCGTTGTCGAAATCCGTATTTGTTCTGCTAGAGGAAGAATCTGCTGAAGGTATATCGCTCTTCTCGAATGACAAATCTTCCTCATTTTGGAATGCTGAATCATTATTTAAGTCAGACGAATTTTTAATTTTTTGATCCTCAGAAAGTTCTTTAATGGTTTGGGAAGAATTTTCGTTCATTTGTTGAATCGCAGACTACCTAAGGTAGTTAGAAAGGAATGCTACTAGCCTGCAAACAAGTAGCAAAAACATTTGTGATTTTTATTCTACACTTTAAGATGCTGAATTTTATGTAATTGAAGCTAATTGGTTTTTTGAACTTCCTTTTAAAGATTCAAGAGTAGAAATAAAATCTTTGACTCCATTAAATTTTCTGTAAACTGAAGCATATCGTATATAGGCGACTTCGTTTTCTTTCCTTAGATTTTTAAGTATTAATTCTCCGATTTGTGAAGATTTAATATCTTTATTAGAGTCTTGAACGATTTGTGATTCAATACCATCTACGAAATTAATAATTGCTTCACTACTGAAATTGGTCTTTTCACATGCTCTTGATATACCAGTAAATAATTTTTGTTTATCAAATAATTCTCTGCCGCCGTCTTTCTTTATAACTGAGACTGGCATTGATTCCACTCTTTCATAAGTTGTAAATCTAAAGCTGCAATTTAAGCACTCTCTTCTTCTTCGAACACTTTTACCACTATCAGCAGATCTTGATTCCAAAACTCGGCTATCTGTGTTTTGACAGGTTGGACACTGCATGTGGTGAAATAAGAAGCACTTCAACTCTAATAGTAGAGTAATATTTTGATTATGAAAAGTAAAAAAAACCCTCTTGTTAAAGAGGGTTTTTTTTCTTGGTTCATTTTCTATCAAATTTAGGTGGGTCTCTAAAGGCGACAGCAAAGAATAAGGTTACAACTGCGAGAGTTAGAATAAGAACGTAAGCGAAAGCTTCCATAAGATTAAGTAATAAAGTTTAGTTTAAACCCTTCCAGGGATCCTTCTTGTGGTTTCGTCGCCAAGCTTCTTGAATAAACCGAATTCGACTTGGTCACCAATCTCAGCATCAATACCAGCAAAGGAGTTTCTGTAAAGAGTTCTTGAAGCGTGCCACCAGTGGCCAAACAAGAATAGCAATCCGAAACATAAATGTGCATATGTAAACCACGCTCTTGGTGAGCTTCGGAATACACCGTCAGATTTATAAGTTTCTCTGTCAAACTTGAATGCTTCTCCAAGTTGAGCCTTTCTAGCTAATCTTTTAACTACTGCAGGATCAGTAAATGTTTGACCATTAAGATCTCCCCCATAGATAGTTGCAGTAATTCCAGTCTGTTCAAATGAATACTTCGCTTCAGCTCTTCTAAACGGAATATCTGCTCTTACATTACCTTCTTTGTCTTCTAGTATGACAGGAAAGTTTTCAAAGAAATTAGGTATTCTTCTAACTTCTAATTCATTACCTTCTTTGTCTTGAAAAGCAATATGGCCTTGCCAACCAGTTGGTAAACCATCACCATTAACGAGAGCTCCAACTCTGAATAGCCCGCCTTTTGCAGGACTATTGCCAACATAATCATAGAAGGCTAACTTCTCTGGAATAGATGCATATGCCTCTTCTTTAGTAGCACCATCATCTATAGCAGCTTGAACCCTTCTATTAATTTCAGTCTTGAAATAGCCGGAATCCCATTGATATCTGGTAGGACCAAATAATTCCACTGGAGTTGTCGCTGAACCGTACCACATTGTTCCTGCAACAACGAAAGAAACAAATAAAACAGCAGCTAAAGCACTAGCTAGAACTCCTTCAAGACTTCCAAGTTTTAATGCTCTATAAAGTCTTTCTCCAGGTCTATTGGTAATGTGAAAAATCCCCCCAATAATCCCCATAAGTCCAGCAGCAATATGGTTAGCAACAATTCCTCCTGGATTAAAGGGGTTAAATCCGTCTACTCCCCAGGAAGGGGCTACAGGTTCTACATGACCAGTTAAACCATAAGGATCAGAAACCCAAATCCCTACGTTTGCACAATGAAAAGCTCCAAAACCAAAGCATGTGAGTCCAGCTAGGAGAAGGTGAATTCCGAAAATTCTTGGCAAATCAAGAGCAGGCTCACCAGTTCTTGAATCTTCCCATAGATCCAAATCCCAGTATGTCCAGTGCCAAATGGAAGCCAACATCAATAGTCCGCTAAATACTATGTGAGCTGCTGCAACACCTTCAAAACTCCAGAATCCAGGATCAACTCCTGTAGCACCCGTAATATCCCATCCGTTCCAACTACTTGTGATACCAAGTCTTGCCATGAAAGGCATAACGTACATCCCCTGTCTCCACATTGGATTGAGAACAGCATCAGAAGGATCAAAAATGGCTAATTCATAAAGAGCCATAGAACCGGCCCAGCCGGCTAATAATGCAGTATGCATAAGATGCACAGCGAGTAGTCGACCTGGGTCATTAATAACTACCGTGTGAACTCGATACCAAGGCAATCCCATCGGTTAATTTCTAGTAACTATGCTGATTAAACAGCTAAACATCACGATAGTAAGGGTTTTTTTGTCTTTGAGGGATTTTTGTAAATAAATTTATTTTCTTGCAAAAATTGGGCAAATCAATTTGTATGACTGAGCTTACAAGGAATTTTAAGCTAAAAATTGTTAATATTTTGGTCACAATTCTCAAAGTAAAACGCCAAAATAAGAAAAATAACTAAAAAAATGGCAACTATCAGATTTATCCGTGAGGATTTAGAAGTTCAATGTAATCCTGGTGAAAATTTAAGGGAATTGGTAATGAAAGAAAACTTACAACTTTATGGATTAAAAGGTATTTTAGGAAATTGCGGCGGTGCAGGCCAATGTAGTACCTGTTTTATTTCAGTTGAAGGTGGAAACAAAAATTCTTTGAGTCCTCTTACATCTGTTGAAGAAGAAAAACTCAAAAATAGACCAGAAAATTGGCGACTTGCATGCCAAACATTGATTAAATCCTCTTCAGTAATCTTAACAAAACCACAATCCCCCCCCTCCAATTTGGAAGAACTAAAAAAAATTAGTGAAAATAAGAAATTACCTCGCTAAATTGTTTAAGACTGTTAATCAGTTTATAAAATTTGTTTATTTTTCCACTTTATTCCAATTTATATGTCTATAGTCTTATTACCTATTTATAGAATTACCAATTAATGGAAACAACTAACTTTGGATTCGTAGCTAGTCTCTTATTTGTAGGGGTGCCAACAATATTCCTTATAGGCTTATTTATTTCTACTCAAGATGGAGAAAAATCAAGCTTCTACTCTGACTCTAGTAAAGGTAGGCTTGGGCCAAAACGCTAAAGCTTTTGTAAATGCTTAGCATTTCTGCAGAAGAATTTTTAATTTGGAAAAAAAAGCAACTTTCTAAAGGAGGCGATCACCAATCTTTTGATGTTTTACTTGACTGCGTTGGCGGCATATCAAGAAGTGATATAAATTTGATAGCTATAAATCCTCGGGGAATTATACATTTAAAAAAAAATTTAGAACTTTTGGAATCTATTTGGGATGATTATCTTTTAGAATCTTGCCCAATACAATATCTTTGTGGAATAACTTTTTGGAGAGATTTAAAACTAAAAGTTACAAACAAAGTACTTATCCCCCGACCAGAGACAGAGCTAATAGTAGATATTGTCTTCAATATATTTCGAAAGAAATCAGAAAAAATTTTTTTTGCTGAATTAGGAACTGGATCAGGTGCAATTAGTATTGCTTTGGCATTGGCTTATCCATTGAGCGAGGGAGTAGCAACTGACATAGATCAAGATGCATTAGAAATAGCCATTAAAAATTTTATAAAGTCTTCTAAACAATCAAATTTGAAATTTTATTGTGGAAATTGGTGGTCACCTCTTGAAAGTTTGAAAGGAAAATTAGACCTCGTTATTTCAAACCCGCCATATATTCCCAGAGATATTTATGAAAAATTACCCAAAGAAGTTAAAAATTTTGAACCTAAAGTTGCTTTATTAGGCGGCGAAGATGGTTTAAAACATATTAGGGAAATAATACAAAAAGCACCATTATTCTTAAAAGAGAATGGTTGGCTAATTTTAGAGAATCATTTTGATCAAAGTGAAAAAGTAAAAAATCTACTTATTAAAAATAAATTTACATCAATAGAAATTGTGAAAGATCTTTCAGGTATTGGTAGGTTTACTATTGGAAGATATAAATAAATTATTATAGGTTGATACCTAAATGAATTTAGTAGACTGCAAAATTGCCTTGAAGACTCTTAAAAGTGGTTTTCCTATAATTTTTCCAACAGACACTTTACCTGCAATTGGATGCTTACCAAAATTCTCAAATATTATTTATGAGTTTAAAAAAAGAGATAGAAACAAACCCTTAATTCTTATGGGATCAGAACATAAACATTTAATTGATTATGTTCACCAATCAGCTAGAAAAGATTACGAAAATATAGCTTCAAAATATTGGCCGGGAGCTCTAACTATGGTTATTCCTGCTTCAGAAAAGCAGACTGTAAACCTAACCAGCAATGATCTTACTATTGGGTTGAGAATTCCAAATTCATATATGGCACAATCTCTTTTGAGAGAAACAGGACCATTGTTAACTTCAAGTGCAAATATTTCAGGTTTTAAAGGATCAATTACAGTTGAAGGTGTTGCTCTAGACTTCCCTTTTGTAAAAATTTTGGGCCCTATCCCCTGGGGAAAAAGTAGTGGAAAAGCTAGTACTATTATATTTTGGAAGAAAAGTGGAGATTGGAAGCTGATTAGAGAAGGAGAAGTATTAGTAAGGGAATTGCATTAATGTTTTTATTATTATTATTTGTTTTATTAATTCAATTTTTTACTTATTGGATATTTGAACCGCTTTCATCTTTTTTAGAGTATGTTCTCGAAATAAGAACTTTTCCTATCATTGCTCTAATAGGTTTAATCTGTTTATTTTCAGTGAAGAATATTGAACAGAATTAAATAAATCAAAATGCCGGCTAACAGATTTGAACTGATGACCTTCGCTTTACAAAAGCGCTGCTCTACCGCTGAGCTAAGCCGGCAATCTTCTCATCTTACAATTAGGGAGGGTCAATTATCAGTATTTTTTTAGCTTTTTTTTAAATTTATTACTTTTTGATATCTTTATTAGCTTTATCAGTTTTTTTGAATTTTATTTCTCCTGAAATAGTTCTTTTGATTGGTAAATTTGCAACTAATGCAGTCATTCTATCCTCAGTCTCTAAACTTACTGCCACTTCTTCAAAATCAATTTCAACATATTTCGCAACAACATCAAGAATCTCTTTCCTCATTTTATCTAAAAGATCAGTTGTTAAGGAACTCATATCAACTCTGTCATGAGCAAGTACAAGTTGTAATCTTTCTCTAGCTGTATTTGCACTAGACGTTTCTCTGCCTAGTAATTTATTTATAAGATCTCTGAGAGTCATCATTTTAAAAAACCTTTGTTTGCATTAATCTCATAAATTTATCTTTAAGACTTTTTCCTTCTTTTTTTGGATCGATAATTGGCACATCTTTATTTGTAAGTCTTTGTGATACATTCAAATAACATTTTTTTGCAGGAGATCTACTATCTGAAAGTGTCAGTGGCTCTCCTCTATTCGTACTTATTATTACCTGTTCATCCTCTAAAACAATACCTAACAAAGGCAAAGAGAGAATTCCTTGAACATCTTCGATAGATAACATTTCTTGACTAGCCATCATGTTAGGGCGAACTCTATTTATTACAAGTTGGATAGGATCAATATCTGAAGTGTTGAGAATCCCTATAACTCTATCGGCGTCGCGTACTGCAGATAATTCTGGGTTAGTAACAACAATAGCTTCTTTACAAGCTGCAAGAGCATTTTTAAAGCCATCTTCTACTCCAGCAGGGCAATCTACTAACACAAAATCAAAGTTTTCACTAAGTAGCTCACTAATCTTTTTCATATCTTCGGGCTTCATCCAATCCAACATTCTTGGATCTCCAGCAGGTAGAAGAGCAAGATTAGGTTCCTTTTTATGTCTAACCAATGCTTGGTCAAGACGACAATTCTTGTCTAAAACATCTTGAGCTGTATAAATGATGCGATTTTCTAATCCTAGAAGGAGATCTAAATTTCTCAAGCCAAAATCAGCATCTAATACAGCAGTTGTTGCTCCACTATTAGCAAGTGCTATGCCTAGGTTTGCAGTTAAAGTTGTTTTGCCAACCCCACCTTTGCCTGAACAAATTAATATTGTGCGAGTATTCTTCCCCACGATTTTTAAGATTTTCCAAATAATAAAGCCACTTGCAGAAAGTTAAATATTTTAAAGATTAAGTAATTCTTAAATTTATCTAGTTTGAATTAATTTATTGCAAATGATTGATTAATTTTTACTTTCTATTATGTGTGGTTTGATAATTATCGTTTGTTTATCTATTACTGCAATTTCTGGATAACAATTTTTGGGTTTATCCTTTGGTCCAATAGCTATCACATCTGCAATTCTTAACTGTAAAGGGTTTAGATAAAGTGATGCAATAGAGGCATTTTTATTTCCATTTTTCCCTGCGAATGCTATCCCTAGCAATTTGCCCCAGACGTAAATATTTTTCTTAGCTGAAACTATTGCTCCTGGATTAACGTCTCCAATGATGCATAGGTTTCCATTTGAAGATATTCTTTCACCTGATCGTACTGTTCCTTTGTGAAGAATATCGTCTTCCTTTTTTGAATTGAATAACTGTAACTTATTTTTAATCTCTTGTTCTTTAACAAAAGCTGAATCTATTTTTAAAAACTTTCCACTTAATACAGTATCTCTATTATTTGAGTAGATGCATAAGGAACAAATATTAATTTTTTCAAAATGATTTTTTAATTTTGATAATTGATGAGAACTTATTGACTCATTGACTGAGAAAATTTTTACTTCTAAAGGTTCCTTGATGGAAGAAAATCTTTTTAAAGTTTCATGGATATTATTTAGATCTAACAAGGAAAAAATTTCTGAATTTTGACTTTTGGTGTTAATTAAAACGATTTCCATTGAATTAAATCTAGGAATTGTTTTTTATTAATGCAATTTCATTTTTAATTTCATTTTGGATCATACCTGGATAAATAATAAAAGAGCTTTCCTGGGATCTCATTAAAGTTTTTATTAAAGCAGAATTATTTTCTAATGCGCTTTGATAAGTGCCGTCCCATATTTTGAGTGCATTGTTAGATTCAAAACCTTTAAAAGACCTTTCCTTAATCCCGCAAAATATTTCTGAATTATAACCATTCTTTTCGCATAAATTGGTGGCAAATGCAAGGATTTTTAATCTGTTTATCTTACTTAAAAAACTTATGTCTGATGCCTTTAATAAATCTCTGTCAATAAACATTTTGCATAGTGTAGAAAGTGGCTCAAAAGATTCATCTTTCCATCTAATCAAATGATAATAAAAGGTTACATCATCATTTTTTATGAAATCATCAAAATCAACCTTTGAAGGTGAAAAAATCCATTTATGTAGAGAATTATCTAACCAAATTTTCTTCTCATAATTATGTTTTATTGTATGTAATATTTTTTCCAGAATCCATGTTGATATTTCGTTTATCCTGTGATTGTAGATTGTTCTATACATCAAGTTTCTGAGTACCAGGAAATGCTCAATAGCGATCACACCTTTTGGTTTGATTCCAATATTCCCATCAGGTGAAAAAGTAAGTGCTGAAATAATTCTTTCCAAATCTACCAAGCCATAATTAGTACCTGTGTTGTAACTATCGCGCAAAAGATAATCGAGACGATCGCAATCTATCTCACTACTTATCAATGTTTTTAAAGGTTTTGAAAATAGTTGTTTTGATTGAAATAATTCACCAATTTTTTTGGGTAATTCGTTGTCATACTTTTTGAGTATTGAATTTATTGGAAAATAATTTTTAACTAATTTTTCAGACCATTGTTCGTGATCATGCCTAAATATTGTTTCACTGGTATGGCTTAAAGGTCCATGACCTAAATCATGTAGTAGAGCTGCTCCATAAAGAACAAATTTATTTTCACAAAATGAAGATTTACTTTCAATTAATCTCCTATAAATTTTTCTAGCTATACAAAAAACACCAATTGAGTGAGTAAATCTACTAGATTCTGCACCATGAAAAAGTAATGATGCCGCTCCTAATTGTTTTATTCTTCTTAGTCTTTGAAAAGCAACTGTATCAATTAATTCCATAATCATTAATTCTTCTGGCTTCCCAGCATCAAATACTATTTCTTTATGAATTGGGTCATGAAAAATTCTTTTAATACTCATAATTTAAAGATTTTTTATTTTCAATCTTTAGCCATTTCAAGATTTAATTTTTTCATCGTTTGATTCAATAGTTTGAACTGAAACTTCTTCTTTTTCTAGCAGCGACCCCAGAAATAATTCTGCATTCCTCACCCATTTATCATCATTACTTCCATAATCACTTGCATCCGGGAGATCAAGTAATTTGTCAGGAGTCATACCTTGTCCTTGAATATTATTACCTTTGGGGGTTAAGTAACTAGCCACGGTTATAGCAATACCACTATCTTCTCCCAAACTTTTTAGAGATTGAATTAAACCTTTCCCATAAGTTTGTTCTCCCATAAGAATTGATCTCTCATTATCTTGTAAAGAACCAGCAAGTATTTCACTGGCACTTGCAGTACCTTTATTTACTAAAGTCACCATTGGTCCATCAAAAGATGTCTCTTTTTGAGAAATAATTGCATCTTTGATTCCATTTCTATCTTTTGTCTCGACTACAGGTTTCTCACTTAATAATGAGTCTGCAACTGCTATACCTGAGCTTACTAGTCCCCCTGAATTATTTCTAAGATCCAAGATTAAGGCCTCAACCTCTTTATCTTTTAACTCTTGAAGTGCCTCTTCAACTTTTTTGGGTACGCTTTCGCTGAATTGAGTTATCCTTAAATATCCTATTGTGTGAGAATCTTCTCTTAATCTTTTTGTTCTAACTGGTCTGAGATCTACCGATCGCCTTTCTAAATCGAATTCCCTAATTTCTCCTGATTCCGAAGATACTTCAACTAAAACTTTTGTCCCTGATTCACCTCTTAACTTAGAGGCTGTACTCGCAAGCCCCAATTTTTCTGATGAGATTCCGTCCACTGTCTCTATCAAGTCCCCGCTTACTATCCCAGCTTCTTCAGCTGGCGAACCTCCAAGAGTAGAGATAACCTTAACTTTTTTGTCATCATCTACACCTAATTGGAGCCCAACACCATTTATTTCACTACCAAAATTACTTGATTTCAGTAGTTCATAATCTTTAGGGCGTAAAATTCTTGTATATGGATCTTCTAGAGGTCTTAACATGTCTTCAATTGCGGAATAAGCCTCTTCACTTGTTTCAATTTGTTTCTGTAATGTTTTTTGTCTAATTCTTTTCCATTGGACTTCATCAAACTTTTCTGGATCATAAAAACCTTCGTTTACCAAGGTCCAAGCGTCAAGTACTAATTGCCTGCTATCACTGAGAGCATCCACTCTTTCAATTAATAAAAGATTAATAGAAAAAACAATGATCATTAATGCAGTGAGCACAGTTTTGAATGTTAAAAGTTTGTTAAAAGATGAATTCATTGGGTTAAGTGTTAACACCAAGTATAAGAATTTTAAGTAAGCTCTTTATATCAAAGCTAATTTTTTTTTGGATGGCGAATTCTTCATCTGTTTATGACTGGTTTCAAGAAAGGCTTGAAATCCAAGACATAACTGACGACGTAACTTCCAAGTACGTACCCCCTCACGTAAATATTTTTTATTGTTTGGGTGGCATAACTTTAGTATGCTTCCTAATTCAATTTGCAACAGGTTTTGCAATGACTTTTTACTATAAGCCAACAGTTACTCAAGCTTATAGTTCAGTAAGTTATTTGATGACCGATGTAAGTTTTGGATGGTTAATACGATCTGTTCATAGATGGAGTGCATCAATGATGGTTCTGATGTTAATCCTTCATGTTTTTAGAGTTTATCTTACCGGAGGTTTCAAAAGACCTAGAGAATTAACTTGGGTGACAGGTGTTGTAATGGCAGTGATAACAGTAGCTTTTGGAGTTACAGGATACTCATTACCTTGGGATCAAGTTGGTTATTGGGCAGTCAAGATTGTTTCAGGAGTACCTGCTGCAATACCAGTAATTGGCGATTTTATGGTCGAATTGCTGAGAGGTGGAGAAAGTGTTGGACAATCAACTCTTACAAGATTTTATAGCCTTCATACTTTTGTCTTGCCCTGGTCATTAGCAGTTTTCATGTTGATGCACTTTTTAATGATTCGTAAACAGGGTATTTCAGGTCCCTTATAAACTTTTATAATTAAACCAATACTATTTTCCGCATGTCTACATTAAAAAAACCAGATTTAGCTGATCCAAAATTAAGAGCAAAACTAGCTAAAGGTATGGGCCATAATTATTATGGTGAGCCAGCTTGGCCAAATGATTTACTATATATATTTCCAGTAGTTATTTTAGGTACTATTGCTTGTGTAGTTGGACTAGCAGTTCTTGATCCTGCCATGCTTGGAGACAAAGCAAATCCATTCGCCACCCCTTTAGAAATTCTCCCTGAATGGTACCTTTATCCAGTTTTCCAAATACTTAGGGTAGTTCCTAATAAACTTTTGGGTATCGCACTTCAAACATTAATTCCTCTTGGATTAATGATTTTACCCTTTATTGAAAACGTTAATAAATTTTCAAATCCATTTAGAAGACCAATAGCTATGTCTGTTTTCTTGTTCGGAACCTTTTTAACAATATATCTCGGTATTGGAGCCTGTTTGCCAATTGATAAATCACTAACCCTAGGATTATTTTAGGCTTAAATTTTAAACATATCTAGATCATTATCCTCATTTCTTAGAAAATGATTCATTAACAAAAATCCAACAATTGTCCAGGTTTGATACGTTCTTGATTGTTGTCCAACCCAAGTACCTGTAGGGCCATCAAAATATTCTGCCCATTCTTGCTTAGGTAATTGATTAAGTTGACACCAATATGATTCCTCTATTAAGGATTTCATTTCTTCCATGAGAATCACATCATCTGAACCATAATTTTTTTGATGCAATAGAACTGCTGCACCAAAAAACCAAAGTAAACTTGGCCAATGCCCACCGTTGTGGTAACTCCAAGGCCAATTCTTTGGATCTGATCCAGTTTTATTTTGCCATTCTTCAACATCCATATGAGGATGACAAATTCTCATGGGCATCTGAGCCATTAAATGCTGTCTGTTATGTAAGACTAATCTAAATAGAGCTCTTTGTTCTTCTGGAGGCAGTACTCCGAACATACATGCTAAAGAATTACCTAAACTGTAAAATCGAAAGTCAGGCCTTCCTGTCCTAATATTTCCTATTAAGTAACCACCTCTATTCTCTAACCAATCTTGTAGCCATGAAGGAACTACTTGAGGTTGAACGTTAAATTCATTGAAGTGTTGATCATCTCCATACTGCTCAGTTGGCCTTCTTCTTAAAATTTGCATTGTTTGGCTAGTAACCCAATAATGTTTTAAAAGAAAACTTCCTAAATCCTTAACCCATTGATTTGTAAGAATAAGTCTTTGGTCTAAAAGTCTACTAACATGATCTGCTCTACTTAATTCCATTAGGTTTATACAACTTTTTAGACATCCATGAAGTAGAACTTCAACTTCTAGAGGTGCTCCCCATACATCCATAGGTCTATCAATCATAAATGCGCAATCTGGAACAAAAAGTACTGGGGTACCCTCAAATGTTGGATGTAGAACTAGATCTAATAGAAGTTGAATACCTCTTTGAACGCTTTGACTTTTTCCGAAGGCATAATCGCCGCTTTTATTGACATAATACCAACATAAAATTGGCCACCATAAACTTGCATCTGCTGAAGTAATCCTCCCTATTGACCTCTGACCATAGTCTCCAATGAGCTTTCCATTTTCTTCAACGAAACTTGTAGGAAATACGCCACGTGTTTGGTAATTTGCGCTTTGCAATTCAAGACATACACTTAGAAACTTTTTGACGATTTCGTAACGTTTTTGGGTAATGAGGTAAATCATTACAGGGACGTTGTCTCTTAAAAATATTTCACCATAATTTAATTTTTTGTTTTTTGTTGGGTGTTCTAGCGCAGCTACGCTTCCCACTAACTCTCCTGATATTTCAACTAAAGTCTTTTCGAAGTGTTTTTTTGCATTTGTTACAATTTTTTCCTCATCGGAACTTGGCCTTACTCTTAAATTTTTTTGACTAAATCTTTCTGCCATTTCATTTATATCCCTTTATTTAAGCCTAGTTGTTTAAAGAGAGTTTGAACAAATAAAAAATTAATAAAAAATTTTTGTATAAAAGGTTGCATAATTACAGTCGGATGGTTTAGTATTTTCTTCTGGGCAGAAATATTCTTTTTGCATTGTTCAAGCAATTACCTAAAATCTGATTTTTGGTAAATGAATGAATATTCTGGAGTTTTGATTTAGATCATTATTTTCAGCCAGAAGAAGGGTTTTCCCTTCAAAATGAGTTACTCACTTGTTGTTTAACTCTGCACCTAGAAAATTTAAAAACTTAGGAACTGATGCTTTTATTGCGTCAAGAAAACTAAATTTTTTTTAGTTATTTCAAGATGTACATGCAATAAAGGTGTGAGGTCCCGTCAAGAATATATAAAAATGTCATCAATCGCTAACTTTTAGCTTTGATGTAAACGGATCTGAGATCTTGGAAAGTCACTTTAGAAATATTTTAATGTGCACTCAATGTAATCCTTAAATTTTAAGGAGGCTGAAGCTAAATACAAAAAACTGAATTTTTTATTTGGATAAAGCAATTCAATTTGAGTAGATTTATCTACAAAAGGATTTGAACACAACGGAGAGTTTGATCCTGGCTCAGGATGAACGCTGGCGGCGTGCTTAACACATGCAAGTCGAACGAACCTTCGGGTTAGTGGCGGACGGGTGAGTAACGCGTGAGAATCTGCCCTCAGGAGGGGGATAACGGTTGGAAACGACCGCTAATACCCCATATGCCTACTGGTGAAACGAATTTCGCCTGAGGATGAGCTCGCGTCTGATTAGCTAGTTGGTGAGGTAATGGCTCACCAAGGCTTCGATCAGTAGCTGGTCTGAGAGGATGATCAGCCACACTGGGACTGAGACACGGCCCAGACTCCTACGGGAGGCAGCAGTGGGGAATTTTCCGCAATGGGCGAAAGCCTGACGGAGCAACGCCGCGTGAGGGACGAAGGCCTCTGGGCTGTAAACCTCTTTTCTCAAGGAAGAAGATATGACGGTACTTGAGGAATAAGCCACGGCTAATTCCGTGCCAGCAGCCGCGGTAATACGGGAGTGGCAAGCGTTATCCGGAATTATTGGGCGTAAAGCGTCCGCAGGCGGCTTTTCAAGTCTGCTGTTAAAACGTGGAGCTTAACTCCATCATGGCAGTGGAAACTGAAAGGCTTGAGTATGGTAGGGGCAGAGGGAATTCCCGGTGTAGCGGTGAAATGCGTAGATATCGGGAAGAACACCAGTGGCGAAGGCGCTCTGCTGGGCCATTACTGACGCTCATGGACGAAAGCCAGGGGAGCGAAAGGGATTAGATACCCCTGTAGTCCTGGCCGTAAACGATGAACACTAGGTGTCGGGGGAATCGACCCCTTCGGTGTCGTAGCTAACGCGTTAAGTGTTCCGCCTGGGGAGTACGCACGCAAGTGTGAAACTCAAAGGAATTGACGGGGGCCCGCACAAGCGGTGGAGTATGTGGTTTAATTCGATGCAACGCGAAGAACCTTACCAGGGTTTGACATCCTGCGAACCTCTTAGAAATTTGAGGGTGCCTTCGGGAATGCAGTGACAGGTGGTGCATGGCTGTCGTCAGCTCGTGTCGTGAGATGTTGGGTTAAGTCCCGCAACGAGCGCAACCCACGTTTTTAGTTGCCAGCATTTAGTTGGGCACTCTAGAAAGACCGCCGGTGATAAACCGGAGGAAGGTGTGGATGACGTCAAGTCATCATGCCCCTTACACCCTGGGCTACACACGTACTACAATGCTACGGACAAAGGGCAGCAAACTCGCGAGAGCTAGCAAATCCCATAAACCGTGGCTCAGTTCAGATCGTAGGCTGCAACTCGCCTACGTGAAGTAGGAATCGCTAGTAATCGCAGGTCAGCATACTGCGGTGAATACGTTCCCGGGCCTTGTACACACCGCCCGTCACACCATGGAAGTTGGCCATGCCCGAAGTCGTTACTCCAACCCTTGTGGAGGAGGACGCCGAAGGTGGGGCTAATGACTGGGGTGAAGTCGTAACAAGGTAGCCGTACCGGAAGGTGCGGCTGGATCACCTCCTAACAGGGAGACAACAAAATGTTTAATATTATTATTTTGTCACCTTAGGTCGATCGGTATCTCACATTTTTAATTAATTAAGAATTTCATTTCCTAAGTTTTTCTAGGTCACACCCATTATTTTTCCTGGGCCATTAGCTCAGGTGGTTAGAGCGCACCCCTGATAAGGGTGAGGTCCCTGGTTCAAGTCCAGGATGGCCCATATCTCTATGTTGGGGGTATAGCTCAGTTGGTAGAGCGCCTGCTTTGCAAGCAGGATGTCAGCGGTTCGAGTCCGCTTACCTCCACTGATTACCACCTCTTCCATAATCTGTAGAAAGGAAATGTTTTGAGTTGTGATCAAATTCTGAACGAATCTAGCTTCCTAATGAAAGTATTAAGATGCTGGACTCATTGAATTAATTTCATTGTTTTCAGAGAACCTTGACAACTGCATAGATTATTTTTTAAAGACAATAAGCATCTTTAATGATGCAGATTTATTATTTGTGCGAATGCATTAATAACAATTCTATTAAGCTGATGCTTCATTTTTGAAGTTATTGGTCAAGCTACAAAGGGCTCACGGAGGATACCTAGGCACACAGAGGCGATGAAGGACGTGGTTACCTGCGATAAGTCTCGGGGAGTTGGAAGCACACTTTGATCCGGGAATTTCCGAATGGGGCAACCCCTTGTACGGCCAACTGAATATATAGGTTGGTGCGAGCTAACCCAGCGAACTGAAACATCTTAGTAGCTGGAGGAAGAGAAAGTAAATAACGACTCCCTCAGTAGCGGCGAGCGAACGGGGAACAGCCCAAACCGATAGTCTTGACTATCGGGGTTGTGGGACAGCAATATGGATCAACAAGTCTAGAAGAAACGTTTGAATGGCGTGCCACAGAGGGTGAAAGCCCCGTAATCGAAAGATAAGTTGACCTAGCTGTATCCCGAGTAGCACGGAGCACGTGGAATTCCGTGTGAATCTGCGAGGACCACCTCGTAAGGCTAAGTACTACTGTGTGACCGATAGTGAAACAGTACCGCGAGGGAAAGGTGAAAAGAACCCCGGAAGGGGAGTGAAATAGAACATGAAACCGTGAGCTTACAAGCAATGGGAGCCCGACTAATCGGGTGACCGTGTGCCTGTTGAAGAATGAGCCGGCGACTTATAGGCACTGGCGGGTTAAACCGGAAATGGTGGAGCCACAGCGAAAGCGAGTCTTAATAGGGCGTTTGTCAGTGTTTATAGACCCGAACCCTGGTGATCTAACCATGGCCAGGATGAAGCTTGGGTGATACCAAGTGGAGGTCCGAACCGACTGAAGTTGAAAATTCAGCGGATGAGCTGTGGTTAGGGGTGAAATGCCAATCGAACCAGGAGCTAGCTGGTTCTCCCCGAAATACGTTGAGGCGTAGCGTCTAGTGCTCCAGCAGGGGGGTAAAGCAACCATTTCGGTGCGGGCTGCGAAAGCGGTACCAAATCGATATGAACTCTGAATACCCTGTGTGTAACTAGGCAGTCAGACTGTGGGGGATAAGCTCCATAGTCAAGAGGGAAACAGCCCAGACCGCCAGCTAAGGTCCCAAAATTAACGCTAAGTGATAAAGGAGGTGGGATTGCCCAGACAACCAGGAGGTTTGCCTAGAAGCAGCCATCCTCAAAGGAGTGCGTAATAGCTCACTGGTCGAGCGATCCTGCGCCGAAAATGAACGGGGCTAAGCGTTATACCGAAGCTGCGGATAAATTTATTTATGGTAGGGGAGCGTTCTATGTAGGGTGAAGCGTTAGCGTAAGCGGACGTGGACAGCATAGAAGTGAGAATGTCGGCTTGAGTAGCGAAAACATGGGTGAGAATCCCATGCCCCGAAACCCTAAGGGTTCCTCCGGCAGGCTCGTCCGCGGAGGGTTAGTCTGGACCTAAGGCGAGGCCGAAAGGCGTAGTCGATGGATAACAGGTCAATATTCCTGTACCAGATGTGTTTTGAGAAGGGGGACGGAGAAGGCTAACCAGGCCAGATGTTGGTTACTGGTTCAAGCGTTCGAGGCTTTGAGAGATGGAGAAAACATCTTGAGCTAAGGCGTGAGTACGAGCTGCTACGGCAGCGAAGTTGGTGATGTCATGCTTCCAAGAAAAGCCCTATACTCGTTAAGACACAAATGCCAGTACCCGAAACCGACACAGGTGGGGTGGTAGAGAATACCGAGGGGCGCGAGATAACTCTCTCTAAGGAACTCGGCAAAATGGCCCCGTAACTTCGGGAGAAGGGGTGCCAGCGAGAGCTGGTCGCAGTGAAGAGGCGCAAGCGACTGTTTACCAAAAACACAGGTCTCCGCTAAGTCGCAAGACGATGTATGGGGGCTGACACCTGCCCAGTGCCGGAAGGTTAAGGAAGCTGGTTAGCTTTTAGTGAAGCTGGCGACTGAAGCCCCGGTGAACGGCGGCCGTAACTATAACGGTCCTAAGGTAGCGAAATTCCTTGTCGGGTAAGTTCCGACCCGCACGAAAGGTGTAACGATTTGCGCGCTGTCTCGGAGAGAGGCTCGGCGAAATAGAATTGTCTGTGAAGATGCGGACTACATACACCCGGACAGAAAGACCCTATGAAGCTTTACTGTAGTTTGATATTGTGCTCGGGCTCTGAATGCGCAGAATAGGTGGGAGACGTTGAAATAGTGCTTGTGGGCATTATTGAGTCATCGGTGAGATACCACTCTTTCAGAGCTAGGGTTCTAACGCTTACCCGTTATCCGGGAAGCGGACAGTATCTGATGGGCAGTTTGACTGGGGCGGTCGCCTCCTAAAAGGTAACGGAGGCGCACAAAGGTTCCCTCAGGCTGGTTGGAAATCAGTCGTTGAGTGCAAAAGCAGAAGGGAGCTTGACTGTGAGACCTACAAGTCGAACAGGGACGAAAGTCGGTTTTAGTGATCCGACGGTTCTGCGTGGAAGGGCCGTCGCTCAACGGATAAAAGTTACTCTAGGGATAACAGGCTGATCTCCCCCAAGAGTTCACATCGACGGGGAGGTTTGGCACCTCGATGTCGGCTCATCGCAACCTGGGGCTGAAGTCGGTCCCAAGGGTTGGGCTGTTCGCCCATTAAAGCGGTACGCGAGCTGGGTTCAGAACGTCGTGAGACAGTTCGGTCCATATCCGGTGTATGCGCAGGAATATTGAGAGGATTTCTCCCTAGTACGAGAGGACCGGGAGGAACGCACCTCTGGTGTGCCAGTTATCGTGCCAACGGTAAACGCTGGGTAGCCATGTGCGGAGTGGATAACCGCTGAAAGCATCTAAGTGGGAAGCCCACCTCAAGATGAGTATTGCCATGGCTTAAGCCAGTAAGGTCACGGGAAGAACACCCGTTGATAGGCTCTACGTGGAAGCTTGGTAACAAGTGCAGCGGAGGAGTACTAATAGACCGAGGGCTTGACCAAATAAACTTAATTTATTGTTTCTAATTTATATAATTTTCTATGCAGTTCTCAAGGTTCATACTATCCTGGTGTTCATGGCGATGTGGAACCACTCCGATCCATCTCGAACTCGGTTGTGAAACGCATCAGCGGCGAAAATATTTAGGGGGTAGCCCCTTGAGAAAATAGCTCAATGCCAGGTAAAAATATTTAAAAGGGTTTACTCTTATTGAGTAAGCCCCTTTTTATTTTTGGCATCTAGGACACCAATGGGTACTTCTTCCCGTAATTTTTTGTCTTTCAATTAAATTTCCACATTTACGACATTCTTTTCCAGTTCTCCTGTAGACATTTGTCTGTAAACCAAAATTCCCATTCTCTCCTTCCAAGTCCCTAAAATCGCTAAATGTAGTACCCCCAGAACCTATACTTTTCTTTAATACAGTTACAATAGATTCTTTGAGCTTGATTAACTCATTCTTTTTTATTGTTCGAGCTTCTCTAAAAGGGGAGATGCCAGCAGAGTATAAACTTTCATCAGCATAAATATTACCTATTCCTGCCACTATTGTTTGATCTAACAAAATAGCTTTTATAGATTTTGTTCTTTTTGAAATAACTTTCTTAAGGTAATTTGCATCAAAGTCTTTAGAAAATGGTTCTGGTCCTAATGAACCTAATCCTTTAATTATTTTGTTAAGCGATAGGTCTTTATTAATCCACCACATTTGACCAAAACTTCTTACGTCAATGTACCTAAGCTCATTATTATTTTTATTGAAAAATCTTATTCTTGTATGTTTACAAGGAAGAATTGAGTTTTCAATAAATTTAAAATATCCAGTCATTCTTAGATGAACTACAAGAAATCCGTTATTTTGTAAACTTTCTAAAGGAAATTGAGCATTCTCATTTTGAACTTCTTTTAATTGAGCTATTAAATATTTTCCTCTTCTATCCCATTTATAAATAAGTGAGTTCCGAAGTCCTTTTATGAATTCTTCTTTGTTTGTTGGGAATGCAACAGTTGAATCCCTGCAGACTTCTACTTTTTTAATAATAAAGTTATTAAGTTTTTGCTCTAAACCTCTGCGAACTGTCTCTACTTCAGGTAATTCAGGCAATTATTTAAGCTTTCTCTAATTCACTTTCAGCGAAATTATTTGTATTTGCTCCACCATCAGTTCCGCTTATCCCAGCATAATTTACTTTATCGAATCTGACTACACAGTTATATTTAATACCTGAGGTATCAACTGAAGCAACTTTTCCTATCTCATTATACCAATACGATTCTGGTCTTTTTACTCTTACGAGATCTCCTCTTGAAATAGCCATAACTATTAATTTAACTTTTTGTAGAATAACCCATCATTAATATTCTTAGACTAATTATTCACACATATTAATTAAAAGTTTTAACAAAAATCATTTATTAAATTTTTTTCGAATTCTTCATTAGCAGGCTTACTTCCCATCCATTTCCTCCCAGGTATTCTTACATTTATTTCATTTGTATCGCAATTGATTGAAAGAGTCAGTTTTCTATTTTCTAGATTTAGTACGTTTAAAACTTTTCTACCTTTAATATCTTTATATGATTTACTATGGATGATTATAGGGCCATATATTTTTTTATCTAAATCAAGTAATTCATTATTTTTTTTATTTTCAGTTGTTTCATGATTTTCTGATTTAATTATGTTCTTTTTTCTTATTGTGAGCTTTTGACCAACTTTTATTGAATCAGGATTATTTAAATTATTAATCTCTATAAGATCTTCTACTTTTAAATTATATTTGTTCGATATTTCAGTCAGATTTTCACCAGTTTGCACAATATGATAATTATTTATAAATTCTGTTTGTTTTGTAAAATTTTCAGTAAATTCTGAGATAATAAGATTTTGGCCAACAAAGATATAATTCTCATCTTTTAAGTTATTCAATTTAATAATTAAATCTTTATTTATTGAATAGAATTTTGAAATACTCGATATTGTATCTCCACTTTTTACAATATGAATTTTTTTTATTTCAGTTTTTTCTTCATTAATTAATTCTTTTCTAGCCAAATTCTCAATTTTATTTTTTGTTGAAAATATCTTTTCTTCTGATTTTATTAATGATTGATCAAAAAAATTAATAAATATGGCAATTACTAAAAATGCAAATTTCATTAAACTCACTATTTATTTAAAGATAATCTTTAAATTTAAAATCGCTAGGTTTTTGAAAACAATTTAAGTAATTTAAATCTGAAAAATAAACTTTAAAAATTTCTTTACTCTTTCGTAGGGAGGATACCGCAGATTTGAATCAAATAAAAAACCTTTAAAAGTAATCGATTTTTGATTTGAAAAATTTCGAAACCCTTCTTCTCCATGAAATTTACCAATACCACTTTGCCCAACGCCTCCAAACGGTAAATTTGGAATAAGTACTGGTAACATCACATCATTTATACAAATTGTACCTGAGCTGGTTACTTTTGAAATATGATTATGGATTTTTTTATTGCCTCCAAATAAGTAGATTGCTAATGGTTTTGATGTTTGACTAATTTGTTTTAAAGCTGATTCCTTATCATTGATTCCAATTACTGGAAGCAGGGAACTAAATAGTTCTTTCCGCAAAATATCTGTTTCATTTAATTTAGTTCTCAAAATTGTAGGAGATATTTTCAACTTTTTTTTACTAAAAGTCCCCCCAAATAAAATTCTTTTTTCTTTTTTATATTGTTCGAGAATTTCTAAAGTTGATGTAAATTGCTTTTTCTCTAATTTTGATAAGTTTTCGGAAATAATTGGATTATCTCCGTAAAAACTTACTATGCATTTCTTTAATTTTTCTATAAAAATATTTTCAATTTCTTTATCTACAAAGATATGATTCGGCGCCATGCAAGATTGACCAGAATTAAAAAATTTGCCCCAAACAATTCTTTTAGCAGCCACTTCTAAATTTGCATTCTTGAAAATAATTACAGGATTTGTTCCGCTTAACTCAAGAGTTAATGGGGTTAAGTTTTTTGAAGCTAATTTCATTATAGATTTTCCAGTTTCAGTACTTCCTGTAAAAAATATATGATCAAAATTTTGTTCTATTAATTTTATGGATTGTTTATAATCACCCTCTACTGTCATTAGGACTTCTTTACGGAAATATTTGGAAGTAAGCTTTTTAATAAGTTTTGAGGTCGCTGGACATCTTTCTGATGGTTTTATAACTGCAGTATTTCCTGCTGAGAAAATATTTACCAATGGTTTTAGAACATAAAGTAATGGATAATTATAAGGACCAAGAATTAAGACACACCCAAGAGGTTCATAAATAACTTTGGAGGATGATGGAAATAGATAAAAAGGTGTACCAATCTTTTTTGGTCGTATCCAAGAATTGAGTTTCTTTTTTATGAGTGAAATTTCTTCTTTCACTAAAAGGATTTCTGAAAGCCCTTCAATTTCAGATTTACCTAGATCAACAAAAAGTGATTTTATTATCTCTTTTTTATTTTCATCCAAAAGTTTAGAAACTATATTGAGATGTTGGATCCTCCATTTTATATCTTCCGTTTTACCAGTGAGAACTGTATTTTTTAATCTATTAATGTCTTCTAAATGAAATTTATCAGAAATTTTCATTTTATTCATTATTAATATTATTAAATATATCAGAGGATAAATTGTAAATAACTAAGGTTTTTAACCACTTAAATCAAAGTGAATGATTTATGAGAAATAATCAAATTTATTAATATTGTCTTAAAAAATTCAAATTTTTCTTGGTTAGTATATTTCTATGAGGGAAAAATTTTCAATTAGATTGATATCTGTAAATGAAATTCCAGAAGTCACAAATTGGGCAAGGTTAGAAGGATTTTCTCCTGGTATGGATGACGTATCAATTTATAGAAATACAGATAAACAAGGAGTATGGGTAGCTTGTCTCGACAATAATCCTATAGGTTCTATTGCGTGTATAAAATATAATTCCTCGTATGGTTTTATAGGTTTATTTATCGTTAAAAAAGAATTCCGAAAAAATGGATATGGAGTGAGATTATGGAAACATGCCCTCCAATATTTAAAAAATGTTGATTGTATTGGTCTTGAGGCTGCCCCAGATAGATTGAATGATTACGCAAAGTGGGGATTTAGAAAATCTTCCATTACAAATCGATGGAAATTAAATGGGTCTCAAGATTTGCCATTGAGAAATTTCTATAAAGATCAATTTCATTCTTTTAAAGTTGTCCCGGGTAATAAAATTTCCTCTGAAGCGGTCTTAATTTATGATGATCAAAGAGAACCTAGTCCCAGACCTCATTTTCTAAATGACTGGTTGAAAAATTCTCATGGTAATGTCAGTGCAATTGTCGATAATAATGGTATGTGCCATGGATTTGGCAGGATAAGACCTTGTGTATTGGAAGATAATGAGCAAGGCTGGAGAATCGGACCTCTTTTAGCGGATACTCCACCACTTGCTGAATTATTAATAAGAGAGTTGGCTGGTGATTTAGATGCTCAAATCTTATTGGATTGCTCTAATCTGAATCCATATGCAAATTATCTATTATCAAGTTTGGGATTTGAGGAAATTTCAAAAACTTACAGAATGTATAAAGGCATTCAACCTCCCTGCCCAATGAATCAAGTTTACGGACTTGCTTGCTTGGAACTGGGTTAATTCCCTTTGAAGCGAGCATTTTGCCTTTTATTTTTGTAATACTTAAGCAAGTTTGTTTGATTATCCATAAGCTTAACTTTCAGAAGGTTTCAAAATTTTTTCTACAATATCTGCGTTGATTATAGTGATCTCTCCATTATCAATATTGGCAACTTGAAACAAGGTCCATGAATTTGGATTTCTAGCTCCTCCAATACAGTCGATAACTTGACCGACCCAATAATTTTTATTCTTTTCATTAGTATTTTCGCAATTTTCTTTTTTAATTGCGACATAATCACCAGTCCTAACGAAAAGAAACTCAGGAGTTGCTGAGCTCACGATAAATAGATCATAGTATATACGTACTATAGTAAGTTATTTGTTTTGTTGCCGAACTTTGAGTTATTTAGCAAACTAGGGGTAATTCAAAAATAAAATGGAATCAACTGAAATCGCTATATTTTCAACATTGTTGGGGTTAATTTTAGCTTTAACTGACGCTTATATAGAAAGAAATATTCCTGGATAATACTTACAATTCATTTCTTAAATTAAATAAGATTTAAGCTGGTCTAATATGTCGGCACGATTGGAAACTAATTTTGTAAAAACTAAATAAATCAACCCTCCCATTGCTAGTCTTCCGTTGATTTTTTCTAACTGCTTTAGTTTTCTCAAAAATTAATCTTGTGATTAAACAAAATTTAAAGGGTTTAGAAAATAAAAAGGTATTGATTACTTCAAAATTAAAAAATTTTTAAAAATTTATAGGAATATTATTTCAAACACGAATTAAATTTAAAGCCAAGCTTCTTTCATCTCAAGATAAAGTCTCTCGCTCTCCGCAGAATTAATTTTGCTGTCTGAATAGGATTGCTGCTGTTGCTGTTGTTGCTGCTGAGTTGAGTTAGTATTAGGGTTTTGGACTTCGCTCATTTGTGGAGATCATTATTTGTGTTTATTCTCTCATATGTAGAGCTTTTTTTGTCAACTTAAATTCTTAAATTTTATTTAAATTTTCTACGCTTTTAATTTTCCTGTTTTGAGTGAAGTTATTTCGCTACAGTGGTTTTGGCGTATAGGAATTTAACTTCCCAATATACAATTCCTAGGAAGATAGCACTTGCAATAATAATTTCAGAAATGGCTAACATTTTATTTTTCAATACTAATTTAATTTTGGTATCAATTTACACAGAATGCAATAGGTACTAATTACATTTAAGATTTTAAAAAATCTTATTTAATAAAATAAGGCGTCGAAATAATATAAAATTTTAAGTTAGATACATATTTTTTTTCGTGGGAAATTTCATAAATTCAACAACTCTTATACCTTTAATACCTTTAGTAACCTCTTTATTTATTTTTATTTTGTTGGCAAGTTTTAACAGAACACTTAACAGGTTAACAAAACCAGTTACTGCACTGGTTGTATTATCTTTATTAAGTTCTGCTTTTATAAGCGGATTTGACTATTTTAAGAAAATAGAAGAAGAATTAGTTTTATCTGAATTTCTCAAGTTTTTTGATGAAAAAAATTTAGTTATACATCTCAATTTAGTAAATGAAAAAATTATAATTTTTTTCTCGCTAATAATGATATTTATTATTGGAATATCTTTTTATAAATTGCCTAGAAAAAAAGGTTATGTCTCATTAATGATTAGTCTAGGCTTAATATCTTCTTCGGTGATGCTCTCAATATTGCTAATAGATTTCCCAGCACTATTTTAAACTTCTGTAAGCATTGATAAGGCTTCGTTAAGTTCTTGGACATGATTTAATTCATCTTGAGCAATTTCTTTTATTTTTTGATCATTTGGATTATCTATTAAATATTTGGAATAAGTTTCAAATGCATGTTCTTCGATTTTTATGTTGACATCATAAGCATTAGCTGGAGAGAGGAAATAATAAAAAACCATGATCCAGTAATAGACAAGCACAAGGTGTCTCGCAAAAAATCTATCAATCCAGAACCTATCTCCTCCTCTTTTCTCCATTTCTTTAAGATGCTCAGTTTCGTTAATAGCTTGATAAAAATGTTCTTTCATTAAAATCATTGTTTTCTCATTTTTAATTCCTAGTGATTCTTTAAAATGAAGAACTGAAAGAAATGCAAAATAAGGTGATCTAGCTATAACTTCTAAAACCCAAAATCTTTGTAAAGATCTACCAGAGTATATGAAGTCCAAGAAGTTAACAGTACTATTCAAAATCAAAGAATTTAATTTCTTCATAAATTTTATTTTTCTTTAAGTATAATTACTCAGCCGCTCGAAGGCTATAACGTATTGAAGTAATTAACCAAAAATTAATATTTATGGTCAAAAAATTGTTTCTTCCATTGAAATATTTTTTTTTCATGCATTAATTGGATAGATAAAAATTTTATATGACAAATACTGAAAAAATTGCAAATGCCAAAAAGAGGATTGATGAATTAGAAAGACTTATAAAATGTTGGAATGATTCAGAACAGGATGAGTCAAAAATAGTAAATTTTACAAGGAACATTGAAAATAAAGTTGCTTAGATTGTAATGATTAAGGCTGATTAACTTTATCTACTTAAAGTGATTCAATACCTTTGAGGTTTCGAATATTGTTTATTTTATAAATAGAGCAATTAAACCTATTCTCAAAAACGGTAAGTAAGAAATAATCTAAAAGAAAAATCTATATGAAAACCTTTTCAAAAAAATATTTAGTTCCGATTAAATTTATACCATGGGTTTTTTGGGTATTTATATCTTTTATGAGTATATATTTGTGTAAGATAGCCTGGGCAAATTAAATAATTAATGAATCTAGCTTCTCCTTAGCCAACCAGGAGCACCGCCAAACCAATCCGATATATCATCTTCATTTGGGTTGAAATGATTTTCTTTATCTAGCCCATCTATCCCAAATGATTGTAAGAGGTTATCAATCCCCCCATCATTTTTTGTACCATTCCTTCTAAAGCTGTTAGCTTTTTTCAGCCAAAGAGAAATTGTCGAATTATGGTGTGCAAATTTCTCAACATATATCCTTTCTTCTAATGTAATTGATTTATCTTGGGCAATTTTTTTAATTATTCCTTGGATCTTTAGTCTTTTTGAGTTACTAAGAAGCATTTTCTATCAATTCATTATTCTTTTTATAGGAAGGATTACTAAATATATCTTGTCAATGTTAATTTCAACAAATTAACAACTTTAAGAGGTTTTTAAGCAAGAAAAGTCTTAAGACACTAAAAAAAGGGATCAATAAGTTACTCATGATACTTTTATTCATTTATCAAACTTATAATTCCTACAAATTAGATAACAAAAATCAATCCATTCTCAAAGACACTTTATTATTAAGATCAGTCGATGCAGCTGTTGCAGAATAGTAAATCTGTACTATTATTAGTACAGACGTATTATTAAGATATGAAAGTGATTTCATCTTCTCCTTATGCCCCTTTTAATTCAAAAGAGTGGAATTCCCTAATAGGCAAAAATGCAAAGTTTGAAAATACTCCAATAAAGATTCAAAAAAAATTTTATAGAACTTTTACTCTAAAAAAGATTGAAAAGGATAAAATTTTGCAAGAGAAGAATGAATTGCATCAACAAATGCAACTTGTATTTGGATAGAAAAATATTAACTAACAATCTTTTTATTGAATATTATTTTACGAGATCCAATTTTTTGTTAGATTAGTAGAAATACAAGAAGGATTTAATTTGGCTGTAGATCGAGAACTTTTAAAAGAAGTTACCCAAGAACTTTGGAATACCGTAAAAAAACTAAGACCTGAAATAGATCGGCAGACTCGACTTCAATTAGTTTTAAAGGCCTTATTAACTATTGGAGATTTGCCAGATCAAATGCAAGCTGCCATGGTAGTGGGTGTTTGCGCAGAAATGGATAAGAGTGATGTTGATAATGTTGAAACTGATTTACAAACTAATGATTCAAGCGGAGTTGATAATTCTACAGGCAGAAAAGTAGTTAGAAGAAGTTCAGCTAAATGAACCTTAAACGATCATCCTTTAATTTTCTTTGATTCGTTTTTATTAAGTCTATTGAATAGGTAATATGAAATTACAAGTAAGAGAGGAACGAATATTGAATGTAAAGTCATCATTAATTCTGTTTGGCCCATCCCTATAAGATTTGACTCGCTTGGAAGTTGTTCTGACCAAGTGCCAACTAAATGCCAGGCTTGAGGAATTGATAAGAAAAACATATAAGAGCTATAAGTTATGTTTATGTTCAGATAAAGATTATCATTATTGAACGTTTTTGCTTTCTTTATTCTTATTTCTTAACTAAGTATTTGTAGCGTTATGAAAAAGAACTTGATTCATAAATTTATTTTCTTAAGAAGAGTTTTAAATTCTTTTTTACCAATAATTTTTTCGGCTGCGTAAGCACCACTTGCTGAAACAGCAGGAATTCCAATACCTGGAAATGTACTTGCACCGCAAGTAAATAAATTTTTCACTGGAGTTTTGCAGCCTGGGAAAAGACCTTTTGCTGCAGATAATGCAGGGCCGTAACTACCGCAATAGGTATTGGTGAATTTTTTATGAGTGATTGGGGTTCCTAGCATCTTTAAATCAATCCTTTCATCTATGTCAGGGATGAATTTTCGCACTGTATTAAGGAATATTGAACATCTTTCTTCTTTCAAATTTCTATAGGTTAATTCCTCTGGATTAAGGTTTTCCCAAATTTCCCAAGGTTCATTTGCGGGAGTATATCCATGAAGAACATGTTTCCCTTTAGGGGCCATATTTTTATCTAAAACAGATGGGATTGAAAATACAGCTATATTTCTTTCTGCGGTTATACCCTTTTCCCACTCATCAACATATATCGCATGTATTGGCAAATCTTCAAGACCATCAGCATCAAAACCTAGATGTATATGTAGGAAAGAATCACATTTATTAGGGCTCAAAACTTTTGTATTCCATTTTTTTGAAATTTCATTTGGAATTAACTTTTTTAAATTCCAAACATCCGTATTCGTGACAACAGATTCACAACTATAACTAGAACCATTGTTAAGAGTTATACCTGTCGCTAAATCTTTGTTGAAGTTAATTGTCTTTACTCTCGAAGATAGAATTAATTCTCCTCCGTTTTTTTTAAATCCATTAATCAATGCTTTTACGATAGATTCACTACCTCCTTTGGGATATTCAAGGTATGAATTTGGTTCAAACCATTCGTTAAATAAAGTAGCCATCGCAGCTGTATTTGTATCATGCATTGACATACCACTTATCAAAAAGCTCAATAAATCAACCCAATTTCTTAGAAAAGGATCCTCTAGATGATTATTTACTAAATTTCCAAAACCCTTATTAATTTTTGGTATTTGCTTGATATTAGGCAAAAATTTTGAGGTTAAATTTATTAGATCTAAGAAATTTATTGATTCGGGAGAAAATGAGAGTAAAGGTATTTCATTTATTATTTTGCTAAGAGGTTTTATTCCGGAAATAAATGATTCCCATTCTTTAACAGATTTCTCACCTCTTAAAGTTTTAATTGTTTGTTTAAAAGGTTCTTCCCCCACATCAAGATTAAAATTGCCTTCTGGGACAATTACTTTCCAACCTTTGTATTGAAATAGTTCAACTTCTTCATCAAGTAATTTAAGAATTTGCCCTAAGGGATTAGTTGTCGGCCATTTACCTATTCCACTCCACAATGAAGGACCTGATTCGAAGGTGTAACCTTTTCTTTTGAAACTATGAGCAACACCTCCAGGTTGAGTATGTGCTTCACATATAAGAACTTTTTTGCCTGATAAAGCAAGAATCGAACCGCAACATAATCCACCTATTCCACTACCAATTATTACTACATCGTATTTGTTCATTAAATATTTACTTTAATCTTCTCTTGAAACTAATTCGTTTTAGACGAATATATTAGTTGAAGTTGTAATACTCAGAACAACAGCTAGGAAAAATATGTAAGGGACAGCTTTTAGAGGTATGTATCCTTGGCCTTTAGAAATAAAATCCATAAGATTAGTTACTTAATGTAAATATATTAACGAGATCTTGTTCCTTATGTGTGCCAAAAAAATTATTTTTTGGAAATATATTGAAACAAAGAAATCTTTTTGTAGAGATTTTTTGATTAAGAACATTTTTTTATGAAGTTATCTTAGTATTTGAGTCTTAGATTAAAATCTATTATGAAACACTTTCCTGATATTAATGAGATAAAACTATTAGAAAAAAATTCTCAAAAAAATGGTAGCGGAATTGTATATGAGGAATTGTTAGGAATATGGAAGTTTAAGTGTGTATGGGGAAAGGAGTCAGATGAAATCAAAAATATACCTAGTTCGATTCTCCAAGTATTGTCGGCAAGACTCGAATTAAAAATTAAAAATAAAGAGGATCAAATAAATTATGAAATAAAAAATTCAATAAATTTCGGATTATTAAATATTACTTTTATAGGTAGCGCAGAATTAAAAGGGCTTAGACCTCTATTGGCTTTTTATTTTGAAGAATTGAAAATTAGTATTAGTAGTATTCTAATATTTAATAAGGAATTAAAAAAACCAGAAGATAAAAAAATGCCTTTTTTCTCACTTGTAGGAATTAGCACTAAAGATGATTGGTTATGTGCTCGAGGCAGGGGCGGAGGGCTTGCAATATGGGTTAAGTCTTAATTTAGTGGTATTCTCCTGGATGGTCTACCTTTCTAACGGTAACTTTATCAACTTTTTGTCCATTAAATCTTAAGAGATCATCTCCTGAAAAGTCATAACCTAAGCTTTGACCTATTAGGGCTACATCATCCGCTGTGGAGGATGTAGTAACTTGCTCTTTTAAGTCTTCATCAGATTGCATCTTAATTAAAAATTTTCTTATTTCAGAAAAACTCATTACTAGAATTTGATAGATTGATGTTAAAAAAATTTATAAAATCTTTTTCTTAGTAAGAACAAGATAAATAGATAATCATTATACTATTTTTATGACTTACTTATTCCTCTATATAGTTGGCATAGTTTTAATATGGTGGACATATCGTGTTGGTTGGCTTGAGGCTCTCAAAACAGTAGTTAAAGTTATAGTTCCCTCAGCGCTTATTATTTTATTTAACATTAAAGCCGGAAGATTACTTTTTAAAAGTCCTGTAGTCGGTTTGGTTAGCGCTTTGCCTACCTCTATTTTTATTTTTAGAGGTTCATTGCCTTTAGTTAGTTATATAAATAACTGGATTGAAAATAAAATAAATAAGTATGATGATTCGGAAGTTATAGATACTGATTCTGTGCCTTTAGATGATTAATTTAATTTAATCAAAGCCAAGAAATAATTCTTTGTGTACAACAAGAACATCAAATAAAGTTGTTCCATGAATAGGACTTAATGGGATTTTGTCTATATTTAATGCTTCTGCGCAAATTAAATGAGCATCCCATTTTGTATCGTGATCACTTATTTCAATTGACCACTCAATTACTTTTTTAAAATGATCTGGCATCTCCGAACCAATTTTTCTGCAAATTTGACAGAGAATTGTCAAAAGAGGAGGCTTTGATGGCCTTTTTAAATCTTTAATAAGACTAGGCTGTGTAAAGACACTTGTATAGCGAATGTAATCTATCAATTCATATTCTTCTTTAGTAAGAGCTGCTTTATTTAATGCTCTTTCAAATTCGTCTATTGGAGTTATGGGCCTATCCAAGATATTAGTTATTGCTGTTCTCTTTATTTGAAAAATTATTGTTTTCTGAATCTATTTTTTCTTGATTAATTTCATTGGCTTGATTGCTTTCTATAGATTTAAGAGATTCATCTTTATCTTCTTCGTTCATAACTTGATCGATTTCATTTTGAAATTCATTCGACGCTTTTTTAA
This sequence comes from Prochlorococcus sp. AG-402-N17, assembly GCA_003216455.1. GTDB lineage: Bacteria > Cyanobacteriota > Cyanobacteriia > PCC-6307 > Cyanobiaceae > Prochlorococcus_A. The sequence continues at coordinate 160,144 of QCIV01000001.1, forward strand.
GACTTTTCAAAGTTTTGCCAAGCTGTTTTCCTAATTCTGGAAGCTTTTTTGGACCAAAAATTAAAAGAGCTAAGATAAGTATTACAGTAACTTCAGGCAAACCTACACCAAAAATATTCATAGCTGATAACTATTTAACTAATTAGGTAATCTATTATTAAATATAGTCAAATCATGCGGGAATTTCATTCTTGGAATAGCTTTATTAATATTAAAAAATTTTGAAAAATATTATTGTTATTAATACTCCTTTAAAGAAAACTAACCAAAGTAATTGATAATCGCTCAATTTGAATTTTTTTTGGTACCAATTTATAAGAGTTTTATGTTTATCAATTAATTTCCTCATTTTCACTGAGATTATTTATTACTATCACTTATTTTATCTTAATTTTTTTTATTATAATTTTTATAGAAATACTAGATTCAATTCAAACTAAATTATTCTATTAAATTTTAATCTTTTTCTAAATTAATTTTTTTCTAAATTATTGAAACTATTCGCTAAATATCTATTATCTTAAAAAAATGAAGTACTTATTTGTTGTTTTTTACCTATTTTTTCTAATTTATCCCGCTGAAGCCGTTACTACAAAAATGTTTAAAGTATTGGATACGTGTGCAAGATATCGACTCGGTGAGATTAATGCTAACGAGGCTATAGAAAAACTAAAATTAAAATTAACTAATTCTTCCGCTAGTCAGCCAAAGGACCTAGTAAAAAAATATTGCTCAGTATTTACTCCAAATGAAAAAATTGAATTTTAATCTTAGCATTACATATTTAATTATTCTTTTTTGAATAATCTTTAGCTTTGTTTCGTATTTCTTTAACTTTTTTAAAATTAGTTATTTTTAAGTTAAAAATAACTCCCAAAAAAAGAATAAGAAATAAAAAAATATAAATTATTAATTCCATATTATTGAATTAATAAATTCACTATAGTTAAATTCACCCTAGTTTATTTCAATAATTTTTTAGTATCTTTTAAAACAAAAAAACTGACTTTAATATCAGTTATTTACTTTAAGGCCACAATAAAAACATATTAACCTCTAATATGTAACTTTATAAGAATCATTGTGCAGATTGGAGATAAAATTCCAGAATTTTCTTTACTGGATCAAAATGGAGTAAAAAGATCAAATAAGGGTTTAAAAAATCCCCTTGTTTTGTTTTTTTATCCAAAAGATGATACGCCCGGTTGCACTATAGAAGTTTGCGGATTTAGAGATAAATATGACTTATTTAAAGTATTAGGTGCACAAGTTTGGGGAGTAAGTAATGGGAGTACCTCAAGTCATTTGGCATTTGCTAATAAAAATAAATTACAATATCCATTACTTTGTGATACGAATGACTCTCTTAGGAAAACTTTTAAAGTTCCAAAAGTATTAGGTTTTATGGATGGTAGGGTAACTTACGTTATTGATCGCAAAGGGACAGTTAGGCATATTTTTAGAGATTTATTGAATGGTCCTGAACACATCAAAGAGGCTATTAGAGTACTTAAGGAAATTCAAAATCAATAAATTATTATTCAAATAATTTTAGATTAATAAGTTTTGTTTTATTATAGTTTCAGCTTTTTTTTAGTATATGAAGAAAATGGGAATGCAGGCTGTTGATCTTGCTATTCAAAATGGAGTGGATCTTGACGGTACTCCAATCCCTCAAAAAATGCTAGATCTATACAACAGAATTATGGATGAGGAGAGTAAAAGAAAAAGGAGTGGTGTTAAAAAATCAATGAGAAATAGATGCGTCAAAACCGGTTCTAAGCATTTTGATAAAGAAACATTGAATCAATTATTAATAGACTCGGGATGGGAAGGTCTCAAAGAAAAGGAAATTTTATTTTTTTATAATTAAAAAAAATTTTTAATTATCTTAAAATTACATATCATAATTTTTACTTATATTAAAAAACTGAGAACTAATTAAATATTTTTTTAGATCTAATTTTTTTAAATTATTTAAACCATCCTTTTTTGTTAGAGGACATTATTTCCTCTTTTTCAGCTTTTGTTTTATTACTTGCATTTTTGAAAGCCAAGTTGGCTTCTATAACTGTAATTATTGATATGAAAAAAAGACCAGAAATTCCAATTATTTGTTCATTTTGTGAAGGTTCTGAATCTCCTTGTAAAAAAATACCTAAAGCGAACCATGCAGTACTAGCAGTGATGGTAAAAAAATAGGGTTTCCATCTTCTTTGATATAAGTAACCCGATCCTAAACCAGGAAGTAAATTTAAAAAAGATGCGACCCACCCTTTTGAAGATGCAAGTATTTCATCTTTTGAGGGATAAGACATTTACGTTAGGTATTTATTAAATGTGAATTTATGTAAGCAAAAGATATTGCTGCACAAATTACCCAACTAAAGGGTAAGAACATCCTTATTTTTTCTTTATTATTGTTCATTTTTTCATTATGGAAAATATTTTTAAAATCTGTGGATTTAATAGATACTTTAAAAATAGAAGAATTAAAAAAGACGGTTTTTAACCGTCTTTGAAAAAAGCAATTTCTCTAAAAATAAATTATTTATCTTTTGAGGCTGAGAGTACTTTAAGTTCTTTTTTTACTTCTTTTTCTCTCTCTTCGAGATGTTTTAGTTGAGTTTTAAAAGCATCTTCAAGTCTTACTTTTTGTGTTGTAATTTCATCAAGTTCTTCTTGATGTTGGTTTTTCTTTAATTCCTTCATTTCACTATCGGAAATAACATATACAGGGCGATATGAAGGTGTTTCAAAAAGAAGATCAAACATTGAATACATAAGTGACCTTTGAATTAGTACAAATTCAATATCTGATAATTCTTTGGAATATGAAAGGATAAATACCGAAGATATTGATACGGTAAATACACCGAATTTCGGTTTACCTAACATAACCACCCAGTATTTACCGATCTAATTTTAAGGTATGTTTTAAAGTATTAAGGAAATTACTCTAAAAATCTAAATCAAAAAGAACGCAAAATGGATTTAAAAATTACTAAAACATTAGTAATCCCATCAAACGAAATTAAGTGGCGATTTTCCAGATCCTCGGGTCCTGGAGGACAAAATGTAAATAAAATTGAAAGCAGAGTAGAAATTATTTTTGATTTAGAAGATTCCAAAGTATTAAATGATTATCAGAAAGAAATTCTTAAAAGAAACTTGAAAAATAAATTAGTAAATAATAGCTTACGTTTAGCGGTTCAAGAACACAGAAATCAATTATTAAATAGGCAGCTAGCTTTAATGAAATTTAGTTCAATCATAAAAAATGCTTTAAATAAACCATTTAAATTAAGAAAATCTACACAACCTACTAAAGCATCACAAAAGAAAAGAGTTGAGGTTAAGAAAAAACGTGGCGAATTGAAAAAAAGTAGACAAAAAGAAAAAATATATCAAATATGAATAAACTAAATAAATATTTTCCTCGTAGATTGTAATCCAAGCATATGATAAATTTAATTTTATTTTGTTTTATTGAATTCAACTAATGATTTCTGGTTAATTGACTCCAATTTTGTAGGGGTGATGCGTTTCTACAAAGATAGAGATTATTCTGATAAATCTATTGAATATATGTTTATTGAAGAAGGAATTATTATGGGAATTCATGGAGAAAATCCTCCATTAATGAAAACTAGAAAAAAAATTGTTATTGAAGAAGCAAGATTATTATGGCAAAAATTGTTAAATGCAGGTTGGCAAAAAACTAATAAAAAATGGTGAGGAAATTCTACAAAAACTTTTTTTAATTTCAGAAAATAAATGAACCTTTAGGGTATAGCCTGGAAATTTTTTGCTGTTGTAAATATTTCTTTTTTTTGATTTCGTTTTTATATCTTTTCAACATCATTAGATAGTTTGTAACTCCAAAAATTATTAAAAACACAATAAATCTTATTCCTGCCTCAAAGTTCATATGAGTATTAAGCTTTATTCTAATCTGACAATTACTAATCAAAAATCAATCGGTATTTATATCTAATTAAAACGTTTAGTAAAAACTTTTTTTGATTTTACTGTATAAAAAATACATAACAAAAGTAATATCAAAATTGCACTAAAGCTTCCTATTGGGTTTGGAATATTTTGTGTAAAAGGCCCTGCTAAAAAAGAAGGTGTATTTTCTTTGAATTCTATTAATCCGTTATTTAACAAAAACCAAATACCCACAAGTCCTCCATGAATTCCTATGCAATTCCATAAAGAACCTTTATCTCTAATTTTTACTAATGATAGAAATATCCCAAGTAAAATTAATCCCAATCGTAATCCTACTATTTTCCAAAATATCTCATTTGATAAATTATGAACGAAGCTAAAAATTATAGCTTGTAAAGCTATTGAAATTTTTATACCATATTCAAATTTTAATTCTTCTAGTAACCAGCCTCTAAAAATTATTTCCTCTGCGAATCCAACACCTAATCCCAGTACAATAGAATTTAAAAATATTATTGGCGAGAATTCACCTATCCAAGAAATATAATTTTTTTGTAATAGTGGTACCAGAATTAGAATTATTAAAACTAAAGCAAATAAAATACCTTGAGAAAAATTGACAAAGTTTTTTAAGAATTTGTCTTTTGTTATCCCAAGAATTATCCAAGCACTTGATTTATTTCGTTTGATATAAAACCAATATGGGAGTAAAAAGATAAAAAGTAAGAAAGTAATAATAGTACCAATTAAGGATAAATTTTCTTTTTCAAAATTAAATAATAAAAGTGGCTGAGATAAAGCCCAGCCAATGCCATAAAGAATAGGAATAAAAAATATAGTGGATAAAAATCTTGGTTTTAAAAGAAAAAAACTTCTAATTAGTATCATTACATTTTTCATTTTAGTTTGAATATTAATTAACCCCAGACTGTGCTTTTTATTATTCTAACTACTTGTTCAAAAAGTTTTAGCTTTTTCTTTTTACTATAATTTATGTTTTTTGAAAGATTAGATAAATCTTTATAAAATTGCCGAGTTATTTTATCTTCTTTATCACTAGGCCATAGTAAGTCTGAGCCCTCTTCATATTCTTCTTTATATCTTTCTTTATTCAATTTTTTTTTATATCGTAATAATTTAAATTTTACTTATTGCAAATGCTTAAAAGTGATGTTTATTAAATTTATGTATTTATTTAAAATTTATGCTGATTAATCTTTCAACTTTAGTTTTTACATTATTATCCCCACTGCTTATTTTTGCAGTAATAATATCGGTTTACTTATTTAGTTAGGGAGTATTTACAAATAAACTTAATTAATTTAAGGGTGTATTATGCCTACTTTTTCTAATGCAAATGATAAAACTGCAATTACAGCCATTAGTGTTAAGATCTTGTTCTTTTTGATGAAATCCATAATGCATATTAATAATCTATTTATTAATTTCTTATATAAAAGAATAAATGATTAAAATTATTATAGTAATTACAATGGAAACAATATATAGGAGATTTAATTCCCTCAATAGCTTCTTATAAAAAGATAATTGAAAAATATAATAAAGGTATAAAAGAAGGGGAATTTTATGAAGAACCTATTGGAGGAGATTTTAATTACCCTGATTGGTCAATATGCTTACTACAAAAATAACTTTTGCCTTAGCAGATTAGATTAGAGAGTGGCGTAAGTGCTGGGATAAGAATCCTTCTATTAATGAGTGTGTAAAATTTGTTCAGTGGAAATTAGAAGATTATAAACTTTCTGATAGTGATAAAAGATTAATTGAATCTATTTAGCTCTATAAATCTGAATAAATAAGGGATCATAGACTTTAATTTTTATATTTATATATAAAAAACAAAGGATCATTAAAATCCTCTTACAAATTTAGAAAAAAGTAAATCAGCATATTTACGGATTTACTGAAAATATAAAAAGGAGTAATTTATAAATGTTGAGTTCGGAGGCAATCTAAATGATTGATAGTCCGCCTGAAATTTAGCAAATTCCAAAATATAGGAAGCGTATTCCTGAGAATGGGATTATTCGAAAATTCAAGTTCAATCAATTAGTCTGATAAGACTTCGCTTTAAAATTACTAGCGACAATAGGGACTGAAATTATCGAGAGAAATCCCCGAATTCACGTATTCTAGGTTTATGAGTAAATAGACTTTAAAATATGTAATTTTATATCCTGTTAGAAGGAAATCAAATATCAAAAAGGACTGTACCAACAGTCCTTTTTTTTTACAAACTACTTCTAAACTAGACCTCTTTTTGGATAATATGGATTTATTAAGTGTTTAAAAATATTTCACAATGAAAGATCAAGCCTTGTTTCCTAAAATTGAAGTTCGTGAAAAGGGTTTTTTAGAAGTAAGTGATATTCATACGATTTATTGGGAAAGATCTGGCAATCCAAATGGTAAAAAAATACTAGTTATTCATGGAGGCCCAGGAGGAGGAAGTCAACCAAGATATAGAAGATACTTTGATCCAGATAAATTCGATATCATACAATTTGACCAAAGAGGTTGCGGTTCTTCAACTCCTTTCTCCGAATTAAAAGAAAATACGACTAATCATTTAGTTGATGATATTGAGAAATTAAGGATTCTATTAAAAATAGATAGTTGGCATTTATTTGGTGGATCTTGGGGCTCAACACTTTCACTTATATATGCAATTAAAAATCCCTCAAGAGTTACGAGCTTAACTTTGCGAGGAATATTTTTATGTAGAAAGTTTGAATTATTGTGGTTCTATCAATATGGAGCAAGTGAGATATTCCCTGATGTATTTGAAGAATATATTTCTGTCATACCAAAAGAAGAAAGAAATGATTTAATAAGTTCTTTTTATAAATATCTAACATCTTCAGATGCGAATCTTAGATCAAAAGCAGCAGCAGCTTGGACAAAATGGGAACTCTCAACAAGTCATTTAATAAATAAAAAATTTGATTTTGATAAGTCTGAAGTTAATTCTTTTTCAGATGCTTTTGCAAGGATAGAATGTCATTATTTTATTAATAATATTTTCTTAGAAGATGATTTTATTTTGAAAAATATAAAAACAATAGAATTGATTCCAACAAAAATCATTCAAGGGAGGTATGACGTTGTATGTCCTGTTAGGAGTGCTTGGGATCTAAATAAGAAATTAAAGAATTCTGAATTAATTATTGTTAATGATGCTGGTCATTCAATGAGTGAAAAAGGTATTAGTATCGAATTAATAAAAGCTGTAAAAGGAATTCAAAATCTCTAAAAAAGAGAATATTCATTTAAAAATTAAAGGCCATCATCTTCAATATTTTGTGCAATACTCCTAAGAAGTTCAACAATATCAGAATCTTCGCATTGAGTATCTTTTTTAAGTAAAATGCACTCGTCTCTAATACTTACATTAGTACTCCACCATATTCCTGAACTATTGGTATCATCCCATTCAAATCTTTCAGACATAATTAATAAAATCTAATAAATACATTAAAGCTTGCATTACTTCATCGTGGATTTATATATTCAATTTCAAAATTTAAAAAGCTTTCCAATGCATTAAAAGGAATCTGGAAATTTCTGACAATAAAATTTAGACATCTAATTTCAGTTCGTATTGCTTTTCCTTTTCCTTAAAAACAATTTTTTTATTATTTATATTTTTTCTAAGCCTTTTTCTAGAGCCATGCTTTAAGTAAATTTCTTCTGAGATATCCCAATATCCATCCTTTTTAGTGATTTCCTGAATTTTCTTCTTTGCAGTTTTAGTGCTATTTGGGATGTCAATTATTGGTCTTATGTAATTAATTTGTTCATATTCTTCTTGATTAAATTTAGATAATAGCCATGGTTCATGAATGAAATTAAGTGATATATCCTTTAATTCTGGTATCCATTTTTTTATAAATTTTCCTTGAGGATCATGATCTTTTCCCTGCTTAATAGGATTATAAATTCTATTGGTATTTATAGACGTAGTTCCAGATTGCATTTGGCATTGATTCCAATGTATTCCAGGCTCATAATCTACAAATTTATTTGCTAATTCAGAACCTGAATCTTGCCATGGTAGCCATAAATTATAGCTAGCAAAAGACATTAGCATCGCTCGCATCCTGAAGTTAATCCATCCATTGAAATTTAATGAACGCATACATGCATCTATAAAAGGAAAGCCGGTATTACCTGAACTCCATGAATAAAGTAATTCATTATTTTTTTCTCTAATATTTTTAAAAAAAGGGTGGCATTCCCTAAACTCTAGTTCTGGTTCACTTTCAAGTTTCTGAATAAAATGACAATGCCAAGTTAATCTGCTTTTTAACATCCTGGAATTATTGTTTTTTGATATTTTTGCCTTATTAAAAATTTCTTTTAATGAAATGCATCCCCAACAAATATATGGGGATAGTCTTGTACAACTATCAAATGATTTTTCTGGGCTTGATATATCTTTTGAATAAGAATCTAATTTATTACTAAAGAAGTATCCCATTCTCTCTAAACCTTTCTTTCTTCCACCTTGCATTCTTCCTGGACAAGTTTCTTTTTTAAAGGTAAAAATTTCGTCTGAGGGTATTTCTCCAATATTAAAGTTAATAGAATTAATTCTTAATGGAGCTTTAAGTAAGTTTTTTTCGGAATTTTTTTGCCACTTTTTAGACCAATCATTCCTATCTAAATTTCCTCTAAAAACTGAAAATTGTAGAAATTCCTTCGAAATAATATTTTTGCTTAAAGCCCATTCTCTTACTTTTTGATCTCTTTTATAGGTAAGCCAATCTCCGGTTTCTTGATGGCTATATATACCTTTGATTTTAAATTTTGAACTAATTTCATCAAAAATATTAATAACATTTCCAGTTCTAATAATTAATGGTTGTCCGATCTCAGCAAGTGCATTCCTTAAATCTATTAAACTTTCTTTGCAAAATTGCCATTGTCTATATGAATGCGTATTTTGGCTCCAAATATCTAACTCAATAATGTAAATAGGTAAAATATCACAATCTTTTATAGCCTCACAAATAGCTTCGTTATCATAAATTCTTAAATCTTTTTTAAACCATAAGATATTTATTTCTTTCATAATTTTTTCTTTTAATCCTAGAAAAATAAGATTAAGTTTGTAGGTAAAAAATATAAAAAATTTTAGAATAACTAAAAATCAAAAAAATGAAAATAACAAAAAAACTTTGGGAGGATAATTATGAGATTGCTTTACTAAGTTTAAATACAAAATTTATACAAGGTTTAAAGAATGGAAGTCTCCCTAAAAATATATTTCAAGAATATTTAGCTCAAGATTATTTCTTTTTAGAGACTTTTGCTAAGGCATATGGTCTTGCAGTTTCTAAATCAAAAGATAAATATTCAATAAGGAAGTTGAGTGAACTTTTAATGGGAGTTTCAGAGGAGTTAATACTTCATGAAACTTATGCAAAAGAATGGGATATTGATTTATCTAATAACTATATAAAAAAAGCTACAAAAAATTATACAGATTTCCTTGATGATACATCCAAAAGACTTAGCTCTCTTGAAATAATGTTTGCAATGTCGCCATGTATGCGACTTTATTCTTGGATAGGTAAAAGTTTGTATAAAGAGGATTTTGACATTAAATATAAAGAATGGATAATTACTTACTCTGATGAGAGCTTTGAAAAGCTAGCAGATTCACTTGAAAATCTTATTGAGACCAATAAAGAAACATATGATATTGATCAGGCCAAATATTTATACAGGAGAGCTATGGAATTGGAGTTAGATTTTTTTAATGCATATTCAGATTTCTGATTTAAATTAAAATTTATTTATAGTACTTTTAAAACGAGTTAATAAATTATGTATTCTAAAATTGCACTTTCTATAGGCGGTAGTGACTCTGGTGGTGGAGCAGGCATACAGGCTGACTTGAGAACTTTCATGGCACTTAATGTACATGGATGTTCTGTTATTACATGTATTACCGCACAAAATAGTATAGAGGTTACATGCGTTCAACCAGTAGAGAAGAATACTTTATTAAATCAGTTAGATACTTTATTTGCTGATTTTGGTATTGATGCCTTAAAAACCGGAATGTTATTAAATGAAAAGATAATAAATGATACTTCTTCAAAATTAAATACATATAAAATAACCAAAATTATTGACCCAGTAATGGTTACAAGAACTGGTTCTAAATTACTGGAAGATTCTGCTATTAATGCTTATAAAAAACTCTTATTACCAATTGCTGATTTGGTAACTCCAAATATTTATGAAGCAAATCTACTTTCTGGTTTAGAAATAAGGAGTAAAGAAGATATCGAAAATTCAGCAAGAAAAATTATTGGTCTTGGAGCTAAAGCGGTACTTATAAAAGGTGGCGGTTTAAAAGATATGAAAGGGAAGGATTTTTTTCTTGACTTAAATGGTAGAAAAGAGTGGCTATTTAATAATTTTATAAATACAAAAAATACCCATGGTAGCGGCTGTACTTTGAGTGCTGCTATTTGTGGTTACAAGGCTTTAGGTTTTGATCTATTTGATTCCATACAAAAAGCGAAATTATTTGTTGAGAAATCTTTAGAAAATTCTTATAAAATAGGATCTGGCCCTGGTCCCTTAGGCCATCATTAATTATTTATAGAAGTGGAGTCAGAACCACCATTTTCTGTAGGGCTTCTTCAAAAATAAGATTTCTTCAGTCTCCCATCCTCCCTCCAACCACTCAAGATGCTCAAGTAATAAAGACTCACTTTCCCTTTTGCTTAATTGTCCAATTCTATTAGCAATACCATCGAACCTTACTTTCATCAATTCCTCAATCTTGATGTTATTCATAGGTTAAATAATAAATTTTTTTCTACTCTTACTTGTATACATTTTCTTGTCAACGATTTAATTTTATTTGTTTACTAGCAGTTTATAAAAATGTATTAAATACAACTTTTTAAAATAGATAGTAATTAAGACTTATTCACATAGATTTAATTAAAGACTAATTTACATAAAAATACTTTAACTATGAATAAAAAAGAAACAGCAAGGCAAAAAACTATTTTAAATGTAGGCTATTGTGAAACGACCTCTGAATGGCTCAATAGAATCATTACTGAACTGGCAGATGAAAATAAAAATTTCGTAGATTTGTCAGTTATTTGTTCTTAATTTTTTAGAAAATATATTTTGATTTATTTTGAGGTAGCTTTTAACTATAAGAGAAATTTAAAAGATATTTTTGTGATGTGAATCCTAATAAAAAAAACATAGAAATAATTAAACAATTCAATTTATCTCCTCATCCTGAGGGTGGATGGTTTAGAGAGATAGTAAGGAGTGAGAATTCTCTAATGAGGGCAGATGGCCAAAGTAGAAACTTTATTACTGGAATATATTATCTTTTGGAGAGAGATGCAAAAAGTGCTTGGCACAGAGTAAAAAATGCTGATGAAATTTGGATTTATCTAAGGGGTGATCCTCTGAATTTATGGTGCCTAGATAATGATAATAAGTTAATAAGAAATTTAATTTTAGATTCTAATAATCCAGTAGAAATGATCCCATCTGGGTATTGGCAAGCTGCAAAAAGTAAAGGCGAATTTACTTTAATGTGTTGTTGTGTTGGCCCTGGCTTTGATTTTAAGGATTTTGAATTACTCAGAAATACAAATCATGCTTCTAGATTAGATAAAGCAATTAATGATCTTATTTGAGACATTTTTTTGTTTATATTTTTGAAATTATCCTCTAGATTTATAAGGCTACTCAATCAATCTATATTTAATGAATCAAAATTCTGTCAAAACAATTGGTATTAATGATGAACCAAGAAAAGATTCATACTTAGTATATTTAAATCAGGCTGATGGATTAAAAGGCATCCTTAATAGGGATTTTGATGAATGGTCCAATTTTGATAGTTGGGAAAGTATTTCAGTACAGCAATGGATTTTTTCTAGAGCTTTGGAGGTTTTCAGAGGTAAGAAAATTGATATTAAATGCGATTGTTGTGAACATAATGATTTAATACCAAATGATTTTGAGAGTATTAAAAAAGAAAAATGCTTTGGTAAAAAAAGTGCTTACATGATTGAAAAAGTTGTAGATGAGATTGTATTAGCTAAGGCAAGAAGAGAAAGTGATGGAACATATTCTGCGTAAGATTTATAAATATTTATGGAGTGAAAAATCTTTTACTTACCAGTGAAAATTATCAGAAGAACCAATCGTTAAATTTCTAGTGGACATCTTATGGAACTTAAAGTGTACCGAATCACTGAACTCCTTTTCATCTGAGTAATTCACAAGATCAACTGGGTCGATATTTTCATCGAACCATGCATCATATTCAATATGGTTTGGTTCAGCAAAATAACTCATATCCAATTAATAGCTTCCTAAAACCGTATAAACGGTACATGCGATACCAAATTAAAATTCTTAATTTTTAGATAGTCCATATTTTTAACTTGTTCATCAAGATTAGTTAATAAAAAGATAGGAGAAATATCTATAAATTCATGTCTCTCGATACAACTATGGTTTCTATCCATCCCCAATTTACAATCAAGGATGGGAAGATGGACAAGTGCATAGCTATTTTAGAAGAAATTTTGGTACTGACAAAAGCTAATGAACCTGACTGCCTTTTTTAAATATCACTTCATGCGGTTCAGATAAGGCTTATGTAAGAGAGGCATATAAATATGATGCTGCCGCTTTATTTCATCTCAAAAATATGGAAAATATGATTCCCAAGCTTTTTGAAGTGTCAGATATTACTGTGCTGGTCCAAGGCTCAGCAAAGGAGATTGAACCCTTGAAGGAAATACTGCCAGAAGCTGATTTCTATGAAGCAATGTCTGGATTCTGATTTAGATTGTAAATATTGACAGTCGATAGCTAGTAGCTTTTAGTCCCTTTTTTATTTAGGAATTCAAAATAAATTAATCTTCCCTTTGCTTATATCAAGTAACTTTATTATCAGCTCAAATATTATTTTTATGGCATCAACTTTTTATATCGTTCATCATGAATTTAAGGCAGGAAAAGCTGAAAAATGGTGGGAAACAGCTTATGCAGCAATGTCACCAGGTGGTGGATGGGATGATGCGGTAGCAGCTAATAAAGAAAAAGGATTTTTTAACCATTCTGCAAATGCAGTAACTAAAACTGGTCCCGTATATTGTTTTTGGGAAGTAAAAGAGGGTATTTCAGCTGAGGATTTTCAGGAGTTTATAGATGGTCCCTCTGGTCCAGGTTTCGGACAAGATGCATTGATGAATATCTGTAAACCAATTGACACATCATTAATGAATGGACAAACACCTTACCCACCAGTTTTTTCTTAATAATTGACAGTCGATCTACAATAGGAATCATTTAGTTCCTTTTTAATATGTCCCTTGAAACTACGGTTTTCACATTCAAAATTAGCGTCCCATTTGAAGAATGGGCTGCGGTTTATGACAGCGAAGAAAATATACAAATGAATAAAGAGCGTGGAATTATTTGCTTATACAAAGGTGTAAAGAAAGATGATCCAACAAGTGTAATTCTTATTGAGCAGGGTGAAGAAGGTAAATCAATAGCTATGTTTGAAGATCCAGCAGTGAAACCATTAATTGAGAGTGCAGGTCATATTTACGATTCAACGGTTATATCCAGTTATTTTTAAGTGAAACGTTTACTACTGACTCCTATATTCAAACGTTTTAAAAAAAATGCTTTCTTCTCATCACTCAATCAAAATACTTGTCCTGTTTATGATGCTGAAGAAATAAAAAAACAAGAACAACAAGAAGCTATTAAAAAGTTATACCCATAAAAAAAGGGGCGTTTGCTTCGCCACAGCCAAAAAGCGGGATAATCCCCATCACCCGGCTTTTATAAAATCCTAGCACTATATATGGTGTTTGTAAGTAATAAAAATTAACTATTGATGGAGTTGTTTGTTTCTAATAAATTTGTCATGATGGAAATCCCCATCACCCAGGCTCGTAAGAGTCTTTTTTTTATGCCCATTTTTGGATCAGATACTCCATTTATGCTTCTTGCAAAACTAAAAGTTAAGGAAGATAAGGTTGCAGAATACTTAGAAATTGCAGATAAGACAGATAAAGCTGTTGAAGCTTATGAACCAGGAATGCTCCATCATACTTTTGATCAAGATCCTGATGACCCTCTTCGTTTCGTATGGTCAGAAGTTTATAAAAATGATGATGCTTTACTAGCTCATTTAGCTAATCCAGCATTAGGTGTTTATCTTGAGGCTCATGCTGATCTGGGAACTGATTTTTCTGTTGAATTTTACGGAACTGTGGGAGATAAAGTAATTGAAGCCATGAACGGAACAGGAGTTCCATATAAGATCTTTAAAACAAAATTAGGATATAGCAGAGTTTAAGATTAAGAGTATTAAATAATTAGTCCGACTAAATTATTAATAAGAATCTGAGTGCAAGTGGTAACCACAAACACAGAAGAAGCATTAGTAAAAGAGTGATAGCATGAACATTCGGAATGTATTGCTCTTTAAAAATTTGTGTCTTCATAATCTATCTAGCTTTCTTAAGTTTGATTTCTCTTCTGATAAGCAAAGCTATAACTACAACACACATATTCATTAAAAATACGTCTAATGGCATTTAATAAAAAGTCTCTACTAAATTAATAGCAAAATTATTGATCTGCGAATCAATAAATGATTGCTAGTGTTTGTAGGCTTAATAAAATGAATTCAAAAATTAAATTTATGCTTAAATATCTCAGTTCTTTTAACAATATAAATGGCTTATTCAGAAACAAGGATAGTAATTGGTGGTCTAGCCCATGTACCTGTTCTTATTTTTATAGCCAATTTTATTAAAGGTAAATTTCGAATTAAAACTGGAGAGACAAAAGATACTGTAGTTAAAGAAGAGCAAGTTAAAATTATTGAGGTAAAAGATACCGCAGTTAAAAAAGTAAAAGCAGAAGCTAAAAAGGAACTTTCAAATAAGCTAGATAGTATTGAACAGAAGGCTGATGAGATTTATGAAAAGGTAAAGAAGAAAAAAAAACAAGAAGAAGAAGAAAAAAAGAATAACTAAATTGAGATCCTATCAAGCATTAATATATCTTGAGCTTGGACTGTATCTCTCTTATCTTCATCTTCGGGATCTTTGTATGATTCAATTTCAGCTTGAATTTTTCTCTTATAAACTCCTTTGATATAGTCAATTTCTCTTCTCTCTTTATTCAAGATTGAGAATGGTGATCTTTTTAAATACATAACTTTCTCCAAATAAATGAGTTTTGATCAGCTCCAGTTTTTATCAGATTCAACAAAGCTATCCAATGTTTGCTGATTCCTGATTTTTTCCTCAAGAAGTTCTTCTTCTGATCTTTCTTCAATCTCAGATTTTTTATCTTCTTTTAGTGTGGATTTGGTAGACATTTGCTCATGACGACTACAATTATGTTCTAACTAGTCAGGCAAGCTATCCGACTAATAAATATGTACGGTTTGAGGAACCCCCTTATACGGATAAAGGATCAACAATTGAATTTGAATATGGTTAAAATCATTGTTTATTTTCGATTAGTTTTTTTTCCTTTAAAAATCATCAATAAGGGCAGACCAACAAGCATAAGACTCCCATCAATTAATAAAAAAGTATTTAGATTCATTTATCTATTTCTTCGGGGTTATCTTGCAATTCCGCTCCTCTTTCATCTCTTGCCCAGTCCAGCAATACTCTCAATATCCTCAGTTCCCTCATAACTGTATTTGGCTTCACCTTCACTAATCTTTCATCTCGCCATACTGCAAAATGCTTAATCTGCAGATCACTTAGTGGAATATCTCCGAGCCAGCTTTCTGCAGTCACCCTGAGAGCATATTTTTCATTCTCCTCACTGCGGTGCAGAAGCAATAGACCTTTATATAGTCATTAATTGCCTCTCCAAGGGTTATCGGGACATCTCTGAAAACCTTTTTTGTTCTCTCTTCGACTGCATTAGCCCATGATTGGGCAAGATCCTTGGAAAGAAAAGTTCTTGACCTAGGGCCTATATAATTCTTCCTTCTGATAAGGACTTGCCAGCCGCTGCCGCTTCTTCTGATTGTTGCCATTTCGGTGTCATCGTATGTGTGATGCACCTCCAGATGTCTGCCTTAAAAACAGAAAAGTGGACCCGAAAACGGACGTCCACTTCTGAATAATTTCTTTGTGCGATAGTGGTAATCTCACTGATACCAAGCTATCCCGCGAGTGCCCTCGTCGGGACTTGAACCCGAGACCTCTCCCTTACCAAGGGAGTGCTCTACCGCTGAGCTACAAGGGCAATTTTAAAGTGGGCCGGGTTGGATTTGAACCAACGTAGGCAGAGCCAGCGGATTTACAGTCCGCCCCCTTTAACCACTCGGGCACCGACCCCCACTATTTGAACTTATCAGTTAATGGTCACTTTGTGTGAAAATGTTTTGGTTTTTTTGTTTCTTTCTAGATAGCATTTAATAGAAAAGACTTTATTGATGATGAATATCTTATTGATAAATGGACCGAATCTAAATCTTTTGGGAACTAGAGAACCTGAAATATATGGTGATAAAACACTAAGTGATATAGAAAAAGATTTAACTAAAGTTGCTAAAGAAAAAAGTATTAATCTTGTATGTTTTCAAAGTAATCATGAAGGAGAAATAGTAGATAAAATTCAAGAGTCTGTAAAAAATATCCAAGGTATTCTTATAAATGCTGGCGCTTTTACTCATACCTCGATTTCTATTCGTGATGCATTAATTGGATCAAAAATTCCGTTTGTAGAGTTACATATTTCAAATATCTTCAGTAGAGAAGATTTTCGTAAAGAATCTTTTCTTACAGATAAAGCTATAGGAATTATTAGTGGGTTCGGCATATCAAGTTATTCCTTAGCTCTTGAAGGAATTATTGGATATTTAAGTAGTAAAGATTAAATGCTAGTCGATTTCAAAAGGCCAACTTCTCATATTAAATACCTATCGTCATTTACCTCAGATGAGTGGATCAAACTCGCATTATCTAATCCAATTGATATTCTTATTGACCATGCTCATTGTGAAAGAAAAGCAGCTGGAGTAGCTATTCAATTAATGTTTAGATATCCATCAGAACCAAATCTGGCAGAAGTTCTAAGTCCAATAGCGAGAGAGGAATTAGAGCATTTTGAAAAAATACTCTATTTTTTAAAGGATCTTGGACATTCTCTTGAGTCCTTAAAACCGCCTCCATATGGAGCTGAATTGTCCAAGAACATAAGAAAGGAAGAGCCAAATAGAATGCTTGATAGTTTCTTAATAGCAGGACTTATTGAAGCAAGAAGTCATGAAAGATTAAGTTTGCTTGCGCTAAATGCTGAAGATAAATCGTTTAGATCCCTTTATGAGTCTCTGCTTGAGAGTGAGGCAAGACATTTTGGAGTTTACTGGAAACTAGCGCAAACTAAATTCTCTAAAAATCAAACTTTCAAAAGGTTACAGGAATTGTCTGAAATTGAGTCATCAATACTAGCTGAAACTTTCTTATTGCCAAGGGTACATAGCTAAAGTTAATAAAATAAAATGATAATAAACAAGTTTTTAAGTTTACTTAATCGATATAAAACTGATTTACCAACATTCACAATCGTTGGTGTAGGCCCTGGAGATCCATCGCTTTTAACACTTGCTGCTGTGGATGCAATAAAAAAAGCGAAAGTTATAGTTTTTCCAATATCAGATGATAATAAAAAGAGTTTCGCTGCGGAAATAGTCAAGAAATACACCAAATTTAAAAAAAATATACCTATCATCTTTCCAATGGCTAGGAAGGATTTTGATCCAGATGAAATATGGTCTAACGCAGTAGATAAAATTGTGAAATTTATAAAAAATGGAGAATCAGTTGTTTTACTTTGTCTTGGAGATACTTCACTATTTGCAAGTTCTTCTAATATTTTGAGGTTAATAAAAAACAATCATGCTGAAATTATTACCAAAACCATACCTGGTATTTCCTCTGTTTCGGCAGCAGCAGCTTTAAATGATTTTGATTTGGTAAAAAAAGGGGAGACCCTGATCATCAAAGAATGCCCTTCTTTAGAATCTGAATTAACAACCCTAATTAGGGAAAATAAGGAAAATAAAACGGTATTGGCCATTATGAAAGTTGGCAAAAGATGGAATTTAGTCAGGGAAATTTTAAAGAAAGAGAATATCATCAATACATCATTAATAGCTTTGAGTGTTGGTATGCCTGATCAAATTATTCAATATGCATCTCAATATAAAAAGGAATTTATGCCTTATTTTTCTTTGATTTTGATAAGGTTCGATTAATGTATAAAAAAGAAAAATTAGTTGAAAATCAATTTACATGGCCAATATGTAAGGATCTATTATTTTTTGTTCTTGAAGATAAGGTTAGTGATGTATTTGTTTGTGAATTAGTTTGGGAAAGACTTTTTTATACTAGAGAAATATTTTTAAATAATTGGGTTTCTAGCTCATTAACTCCTCCTTATTGGGCAGAAAAATTTGAAAAAGCTCCTCAAATCATTTCAGAGCGACCAGCCTCAGTACATTTGACTCGATCAATTCCAAAAGACTATAAACAGGGATTGAAAAATTTTCTTAATTTTAAAGGTTATAAGATTAATGAAATCTATCCAAGAAGAACTAGAAGAGCGACGGCAGTAAATTGGTTAATTTATTGGGCGATTGAAAATGATTGTTTTTCAAAAGATAGTGGATTAATGCCAAGTCCTAGTTCGCCCCCAGTTAATCCAGTTAAAGGACATTTTGGCGATCCAGAAATTAAATAAGTTTTTTTGAAAAAGGTAAATGATTCTATTAAAGGTATAGTTGTAATGGATACTACTTTCTTTGGAGAGAAGAATTGATTCTCCCTACAATAGCAATCATCGGAAGACCTAACGTTGGGAAATCAACCTTAGTAAATCGTCTTTGCCAAAGTAATGATGCAATAGTATTTGATAAGCCTGGTGTTACAAGAGATAGAACTTATCAAAATGCTTCATGGGGAGGTAAGGAATTCCAAATAGTTGATACTGGAGGTTTAGTTTTTGATGATGATAGTGAATTTCTCCCCGAGATAAGGACACAAGTTTTCTTGGCTCTAGAGGAGGCTTCACTAGCGTTACTGGTAGTAGATGGGAATCAAGGCGTTACTGATGGTGATTTATCAATAGCAAAATGGTTAAGAAACTCAAGCTGTAAAATAATTGTTGCTGTTAATAAATGCGAATCGACTACTCTTGGAATATCCCTAGCTTCAGAGTTCTGGAAATTAGGATTGGGCGAACCAAACCCTGTTTCGGCAATTCATGGTTCAGGTACTGGAGATCTTTTAGATCTCGTTATTGGCGAGCTTCCTGAAAATAATATCAAGGATGATGAAGAAAAGATAATGATGTCTATTATTGGTAGGCCTAATGTTGGTAAATCTAGTTTGTTAAATTCAATCTGTGGAGAAAAGAGAGCAATAGTTAGTGATATTAGTGGTACGACAACTGATTCAATAGATACGCTTATTAAAAAAGGTGATAATCATTGGAAAATTATTGATACTGCAGGGATTAGAAGAAAGAAAAATGTTAAATATGGTACTGAATTCTTTGGTATTAACAGGGCTTTTAAATCAATAGATAGAAGTGATGTTTGTGTTTTAGTTATAGATGCGGTTGACGGAGTAACTGATCAAGACCAGAAGCTGGCTGGACGCATTGAAGAACAAGGTAGAGCTTGCATAATTGTTGTTAACAAATGGGATCTTGTAGAAAAAAATAGTTCAACAATTTATCAAGTAGAAAAAGAACTTAGATCTAAACTTTATTTTTTACACTGGTCAAAAATGATTTTTATATCTGCCTTAACTGGTCAAAGAGTTGATAATATTTTTGAGCATGCTCTTAATGCTGTAAATCAACATAGAAGAAGAGTTGTAACATCAGTAGTTAATGAAGTACTTAAAGAATCAATCAGTTGGAAAAGTCCTCCAACGAAGAGAAGTGGCAAGCAAGGTAGGCTTTATTACGGTACTCAAGTAAAGAACAAACCTCCCACTTTTACTCTTTTTGTAAATGACCCTAAATTATTCGGAATTACTTATAGAAGATATATTGAAAAACAAATTAGAGTAAATTTAGGCTTTGAAGGTACACCCCTCATTTTACTTTGGAGAGGAAAACAGCAAAGAGCCTTAAATAAAGAAGTCGAAAGAGAAAATATTGAGTTAATTCAAAAAGATTAATGAATTTGCTAACCAAATTTCCTGTTGGTCAATACGTTCATGGTAATAGAAGTTGGCTAAGAATTATAGATAGTAGATTAAAGATAATTATCGTAATGATATTTTTAATCACTCCAATTTGGGCAGGTCCAATATGGAGATTGAGTTTAGTTGGTTTTTTACTATTAATTACTTTTTTAAGTTTATTGCCATCTAGAGTATGGTGGCGATCATTATTTTTTCTCTCGTGTTTATCACTATTAATTGGATGTATATCAATACTTGCCTCGTCTGATATTCAATCTCTTGATGGCTATTTAAGAAATCCCAATGAGTTACAAGTATTACTTGAAAGCCAAAAAGAATGGAATATTTTGCAAATTCCTTCGCAGAAGATATGGTTTATTAATTTTGGTCCCTACAACTTATCAAGGAAAGCCTTTGAACTAGGAATAAAAACCTCCACTTTGATATTTACCGTTATTCATAGTGTGAATTTGATGCTTTTAACCACATTGCAGGAAGACATTGTATGGGGTTTAAGTTGGTTTATGTATCCATTAAGAAAGATTGGATTGCCAACTAGTAAGTGGCTTTTTCAGTTGTTAATTGCATTACGTTTTATTCCTCTAGTGCAGGAAGAACTTCAAAATATCATTAAATCAGTGTCAGTTAGATCAATAAATTTTCGAAATTTAGGATTAAAGAAATCCTTTAATGTTTTATTAATCTTAGTGGAAAGGTTATTTCAAAATATATTTCTGAGAATTGATAATGGAGCAGAATCATTACTATCAAAGAAAAAAATTATTATAAAAACTAACAGATTTAGAACTCTTTATCCTGCAAAACCTCTCAATGTAATTGTTAATACATTATCGATTTGTTTTATTTGCATAGCAATTTTTCTTAGAAAACTGTATGGTGCATTATAAATAACACAATATTTTAGGTTTGAGTTCTGAGCGTTATTTAAACCATCCAACATTTGGCATGTTATACCAAGTTTCTCCTGGAAATGATGGGAGAGATATTTATGCGACTTTATACGCTCAAAAAATGTTTTTCTTGGTAGAAGTTCGACAGAGAGAGGTTTTTTTTGAAGTTATACCTTATTTAGATGCCAGAAATCAGGCTGAATTAAACCTACAAAAAGCTAGAAGAAAAGGTTCTGAAGAACTGTCCAAATGGGAGAATTTATTTACGCAAACTTTCTTATAAAAGGTGAACCCTGCAAATTATTTAAAAATAAAAAATAAAATACCATCAAATGTAAATATTCTTGCGGTAAGTAAAGGATTTAAAAGTCAAGAAATCAAGACTATTCAAAATATAGGTCAGAATGATTTTGGTGAAAGTAAGGTTCAAGAGGCGTTTGAAAAACAATTAACCTTAAAAGATCTTAAACAAATAAATTGGCACTTTATTGGAAGAATACAAAGTAATAAAATAAGAAAAATAGTTCAAAATTTTAAGTACATTCATTCAGTAGATTCATTTGAAAAGTTGCAAAAGATTTCTAATATTTCAGGTGAAGAGATGAAAAATCCATTAATAATGTTGCAGGTTAAGTTGAGTGATGACCCTACTAAAGGAGGCTTTAATCCTGAGTTTTTAATATTGAAATGGAGAGAAATTCAAGAGTTGAAAAATATTTCATTAACCGGTTTGATGACTATCAATCCTAAAGGACTTAGCTCTAAAGAAAATTCAGGGTTGTTCAAAAAATGTCGTGCTCTCGCTGATTCACTGCAACTACCAGATTGTTCCATGGGGATGTCAGGTGATTGGGAGGAAGCTATTGACGCTGGATCAACTTGGTTAAGATTAGGATCATTGATTTTTGGAGGTAGGTCCTAATTATTTATTTTTTTATAAAAATCTTATCTATAAACTTGCAGTAAAGTTCAACTAACGTTATTTAAGTATAGGTAGTTTATTCATTTAAAAAATGAATCTATTACTTAAGGTTCTTAAACCTTAGTAATCAATTTCAAGAGGATTTAAAAGGTGTCACTTATTTCTAGATTAAAGGCAGTTGTTGCAGGGGATGAGTATCTCGATGATGATTTTGATGAGTTGGATTATGCTTCAGAGGATGAATTAAATGATGTTAATAATTTCAAACAAAATCCAAAGAATTCAAATACCCTTGCAAATTCAAATCCATTCGATTTTATGACTAACAATAGATCATCAAAAGTAGTTGGGATGCCTGGGATCTCAAATTCATCCTCAGAAGTAAGCTTAATGGAACCAAGAAGTTTTGATGAGATGCCTCAAGCTATTCAAGCATTAAGAGAGAGAAAAACCGTAATTCTCAATTTAACTATGATGGACCCTGATCAAGCTCAAAGAGCGGTTGATTTTATTGCTGGGGGCACATATGCAATTGATGGACATCAAGAAAGAGTCGGTGAAAGTATTTTTCTTTTTGCTCCAAGTTGTGTAAATGTAACTAGTTCTTCACAAGAAGAAGCTTCTCCTTCTTCCGTAGCTACAGAAAACTCACCACAATATAGTTTGGGCAAAAATACTACTCCTGAACCAGCATGGGGTAATTCTAAATTAAGTGCTTATTCATGATTAATCTGTGATTGATAAAATTGCGATTATTGGTTTTGGAAATATTGCAAGTGCTATAGTAACTCCTCTATTAGATAACAAATTAATTCAGCCAGAGAATGTTTTTTGTGTTGTAAATTCAGAAAAAAGTTTAGAAAATATAAAAAAAAATTACAAACATAATATAAACGTTTATAGTTCAGGTTCTAAAGATTCAAAAATAATTTGGGATTGTCAATATAAGCTTCTTTCGATAAAACCCCAACAATTTAATAATATAAGTGAGGCTCATCATATAAAAAACAAGGACAATTTAATAGTTTCAATTCTTGCGGGGGTTTCATTAAATAGACTTACTCAGAAGTTCCCTAATCATAAATGTGTGAGGGTGGTTACAAATATTCCAATAATTATTAGTAAAGGTTTAACAGGGATTTCTTGGGGAGAAGAAATTACGGAAGATCAGAAACAATTTACAAAAAAATTATTTGAAAATACTAGTAAAATTTATGAATTTACTGAAGACTACCTTGATATATTTTTAGCTTTAACTTCATCAGGTCCTGCAATTATTGCTTTAATTATAGAAGCATTAAGTGATGGAGGATTAAGCGGGGGATTACCAAAAATAATTTCAGAGGAACTTGTTATGGAAATGATACTAGGGACTATTTGTCTAATAAAAGAAAATAAACTTACTACTTCTGAGCTTAAAAATTTAGTAACCTCTCCGGGAGGAACAACTATTTCTGCTTTAAGAGTTTTAGAAAAAAAGAGTGTAAGGTCAGCATTAATTGAATCAATAGTTTCAGCTAGTAATCGAAGTAAAGAGTTTCGTTAGTTTTTTAAATTATCTTTTAGGTTCATATAAACTTTTTCAAGTGAATTTATATTTTTAGTAATTGTGTATCTCTCAAGTATACGTTCTCTAGCTTTTTCTCCAAGATCTTTTGTAAATGAGGGGTGTTCTACAAGAATTGGGATTATAGTTTTTAATTGTGCAGCCACATTGTCAGTTGAAATTACTATTCCTGCTCCGTTATCTAAAACTTCACCATCAGCTCCGGCATCTGTAGCTACACAAGCAGTACCAGCAGACATTGCCTCTAAAAGTGATAATGATAAACCTTCTACTAAGCTTGGCAAGAAAAATACCTCTGCTATTTGCATTATTGCTACCCTAGTTTCTAAATCTAATTCGGCACCCCACCAAATTAATTTCTCATTACCAAGGTTAGAAAAACTATTTTCAAGTGTTGGCTTCATTGGTCCATCCCCAACAATAACTAATTTGCAATTTTGAGTTTTTGTTTGGCGCCAAGAACGTAAAAGTGCCTCGATATTTTTCTCATTTGCAATCCTTCCCATATATAAAAAGATTCTTTCATTTCCAAGTTTGTTTTTTACCTGATCATATTTTTTACTTTTTTCGCAAAAAGGTTTCCAAATATTTTCATCAACGCCGTTTGGAATAACTATTTGTTTTTTTGTAGGTACTCCTAATTTATCAAGAACATTTTTTTGAGGTTCAGAAAAAATAATTATTTTATCGAACTTTGCTAAAGATGGAGCATAAAGTTGATAGGTTAATTGTTGAGTGCTCGCAGTTAGATTTCTATTTTTTGCATCAAATGGTGGATGAAATGTTCCTATAAGAGGAACATTAATTTCATTACACAGCTCTGGAAGTCTAAAGTCTAATGGAGATAAAGTTAGGCTTGCATGTACTATGTCAGGTTTTAATCTTTCCAATGATAGTCTTAGCTCTTTTTCTGCCCTTGGTGAAGGTATTGTATAAACTTGAGATTTAATTAAATATGGGAGACTTACATCAGGATCATTTGCAAGAAATAATGGTTCTGATGAATTTGAACTAGAGGGATTGTCGAAATGAATAAAACTAATTTTATGCCCTCTGGCCTTCAATTCCTTAGTAGTTGAATTGCCATAAGTTACATTTCCGCAAAAAGGGGATTTTTTACCCAGCCAGGCAATATGAACCACATTAATTGATTTAGCTATTTATAAAGTTAACAGTAAGAGCCGCTATGATCATAATTTTTAAATTTTTTTATGATTTATGAAAATCTTAACTATATATTTCTCTCAACATTTTTAGTGAAGATAATTCTTTCTCTAGTTGAGAAGAGATCCAAGTCTCAATAATAAATAATATTTTAAGCCAGACTTTTTTAGGTCCTAATAACTCTCCATTAGATTTTATTGGTAATTCGGGAAAAAGAAGTCTTTGTAATAGAGCAACTTCAGATGAATTTATTTTTAGATTACTTTGAGGATCTTCAATTGACGAAAACCCTTCACTTGGCAAATAATAACAACGCCAGTCCCAATTTCCTAAAGGCGGAATAATAGGTTCTCCAGTTTTACAGCAATGATGAATTGGTAAATTTATACCTCCAATGGCTAATAGATGGATTAAAGATTGAATACTCATTGAGAGCATTTTAATATCTTCTTCTTTAGATTCTTCATACAAATAAATCCTATCTAGATGTGCAAGAACACAAGATAAATAGTTTTGTTGCTTATCATTATTACCTACTAATAAAAAAGTTAATTCAGTTATTGCTTGCGCGGCTGCAAGACATTCAATATTTTTCCCTAGACCAGAATAGCTTTTTAATATTTTAATTTGACGTACAGATTTAAGATTTCTTTTCCCAAAAATTTGCAGACTTAAATATGTTAATGGAGTAGCTGCGGCAAGACTACTTTTAGGACGTCTAGCACCAGGTACCGCTAATCGAACAATCCCCTGCTCATCAGTAAGAATAGTTATTAATCTATCATTCTCGCCTAATGGAGAAGCTTTAATACAGAGTCCCTCTAGTCTGCACTCACCAGAACCAGACATTTAAAAATTTACTTCTTGGAAAATCTCACAAAAATTAGAAGTTCCAACGCAACTAATTCCATTATCAAACAAATCAATAACTTGTGTCAGTTTTTTTATACCACCTACAACTTTTATTTGATTTTGAGAGCCTGTTATTTTTAGTATTTCGGGGACATCATTAGATGTAAGAGGAGATCCAAACCCGTCCCCAAATTGAAAATTTTTTATTCCTAATTCCAAACATATTTCTATCGCATTAATAAAAACTTCTTCTTGTAGTTTTGATTTATTTATGATTATTGAAACTGGTAATCCAGATAATTTAACTTGCTCAATTTCAGCAGCGAAAGTTTCTAAATTTCTTTTGGATAAATTGATAAAGTTTGGGATATATTCAATTCCTTTTGCACCCTTATCTTTTGCAAAACAAACTAATTCTTCAATAAATGAAACTGGTAAATCTGCTAAAGGGTAAGAAATAAGTGCGTTTATATCCGCACTGTAATTACCCAAACAGTTTTTAAGATCAGTTAAATAATTTAGTGAAGTAGAAATATTTTTGATATTGTATTTTCTTATTAAATCGCAATTCACACAGAAATCTTCCCATGATAAATAAGGGTTAATAATAATCGCATGAATTTTCTCGTTTAATTCATATTCAATATTGGGCATTTAAAACTTATTTAGATTGAATCAATCCATAACCTCCATGATTCCTTTTATATATAACTTGAAGTTCATTATTTTTCTTGTTTCGAAAAACATAAAAATCATGATCAATTAGATCTAATTGTTTTCTTGCTTCGTCTGATGAAATTGGAGTCATTTCAAAGTATTTATTTTTTATAGATGGCTCAGGCAGACTTGCTTCAGTTCCTTCTTTAAAAAAAGCTTTATCTAACAAATTTGATTCCATACTTTCAATTGGTAAAGAATCTTTATTTTTAAATTGTTTATTATGAATTGTTTTATTGTTTCTTTCTTTGTATTTGCGTAATTTTCTACAAAGTTTATTTGAAACTAAATCAATGCTTGAGTATAGATTTTCAGTTTTTTCTTCAGCTCTAATTACGGTACCATTTGCAAAAATAGTAACTTCTGCAGTTTGGAACGAGACTCTTGGATTCTTTTCAATTGAAAGGTGTATGTCAGCTTCTTTAACGATATCCTTATAGTGATGTGTTGCTTTTTCTATCTTTGCCTCAGTATATTCTTTTAATGCTCCAGTGAGCTCAAGATTCTTTCCATGGATTAAAATTTTCATAACAAATCTAAAAATATTTACTTACTTTCTAAATCTACTTAAATATGGATAATAGAACAGCAATAATTAAACAACCTGATAATATTTCTTCTTTTAATGATGTTTATAAATTACAAAAAGAATATCAGGAGGCATTGATTTTAGATAATTCTAACCCTGATTTTATTTGGATAGGGGAGCATCAACTCTGTTATACATTGGGGAGAGGATCTAATTACGATAATTTACTATTTTCTCTAAATGATACTAAATATGATGTTTTTAAGATTGATAGAGGTGGTGAGGTAACTTGTCATATGCCAGGACAATTAGTAACGTATTTGGTTTTAGATTTGAAAAATTTTAATAAAGATTTAAATTGGTACTTAAGAAAAATTGAAGAAATTATTATAAAAATCCTTGGAGCTTTTAATATAGATTGTCACTCTAGAAAAGGGTTTACTGGTGTTTGGATAGGAAATAAGAAAATCGCATCAATTGGAATTGGGTGTAAAAGATGGATTACGATAAATGGATTTTCAATCAATATTGACTGCGAATTAGAAAACTTTAATAAGATTGTTCCTTGCGGAATAGAAAATTGTCTTATGGCAAATATGATTGATTACAACAAAAATTTAAATATTCAAGAAGTCAAGAGAATTGTTAAAAAAACCATCGAGGAAGAATTTAATTTTGATTTTATATCAAAATAGAAATTAAAATTTCAAAATCAATTTAATATGGGTGATTTAGCCTATTGGCCTGCAGCCAAACCTCTTTCTAAAAAAAATACATTTGCCAAAAATAGAGATTTTATTAAGAACCTTGATCATATAGATCAAATTTGGGAAAAATTAAAATTTAAATGTGGTGATACTTTAGCTGTTTGCGATTTAAGAGGGAAATACAAAGAAAAATTTTCTTATTCTGAACTAGCTGATTTAATAACAAAAATCTCTTTTTCTTTCGAAAATTATGGTTTAAAAAAGGGGGATGTAGTTACTGTAATATCTGAAAATTCTCCAAGATGGCTAGCAGTAGATCAAGGCTTAATGCGTTTAGGAGCGATAAATGCAGTGAGAGGTATAAATTCTCCTTCAGTAGAATTAGACTATATTATTGAGCACTCTAATTCAGTAGGACTAATAGTTCAATCTAAGGAACTTTGGCTAAAGTTAAAGAACAAAGAAGAATTAAAAAAAAGACTAAAATTTATAATCAATTTAGAAGATGAACAATTTGAAAGTTTAATAAGTTGGAGTACATTCATAAGTGCAGTAGAAAAAGAAAATTCACAAAATAATAACCTTGAAAAATTTAATCCAGAAATTGATGACGTCGCTACTATTCTTTACACTTCTGGGACGACCGGAAAACCTAAAGGTGTGCCTTTGACTCATGCAAATTTTTTACATCAAATAATCAATTTAGCCTATATCGCTGATCCAGAACCAGGTACCTCTGTTTTAAGCGTTTTGCCTATCTGGCATTCTTATGAGAGAAGTGCTGAATACTTCTTTTTTTCATGCGGCTGTTCTCAATACTATACAATTCCAAAATTTCTTAAAGATGATATTACACAAATAAAACCTGTTGTCATGGCTACCGTACCGAGACTATGGGAAGCAATACATGATGGTTTTTTTCAGGCTTTAAAAAAAATGCCTTCCAAAAAGCAAAAACTTATTAAGTTTTTGATTAGTAATAGTTCGGTTTTCAAAAGAAGCCTTAGAAAGATAAGAAATATAGATATAAATCAAATAACTTTTAAATCAAAAATCCTCTTACTGGGTTCTGTTATTAGCCGATATCCTTTACATAAATTGTCTACTATTTTTTTATGGCCGAATATTCTTAGACAACTATGCGGAGAAAGACTGAAATTTCCCATTAATGGTGGAGGTGCATTGCCAGAACATGTAGATCTTTTTTTTGAATCTTTAGGTGTAGATGTTTTGGTGGGATATGGACTCACAGAAACAAGTCCAGTATTGACTTGTAGGAGAAGAGAATTAAATGTTAGAGGATCATCTGGGCAGCCTCTTTCATCTACTGAAATCAAAATAGTGAATGATGATAAAAAAAAGATTCTGAAGTTCAGAGAAGTCGGGAAAATTCTTGTTAGGGGGCCGCAAGTAATGAAAGGTTATCTTAATAATGAAATAGCTACAAATGATGTTTTATCCAAGGATGGTTGGTTTGATACTGGTGATTTAGGTTTTCTAATACCAAATGGTTCTCTCTTTATAACAGGAAGAGCCAAGGATACAATAGTGCTATCAAGTGGTGAAAATATAGAACCGAATCCGCTAGAGACTGAAATTCTTAGTTCTGAATTTATTAATCAGATTCAATTAGTAGGACAAGATAAGAAATGTTTAACAGCCCTTGTAGTCCCTAATGTCGAATTGGTTAAAAGCAAATTTTTGGAAGAAGACCTTTCAAAATTAAACCTGAATAAGAAAATTGGTGCATTTTTCAAATCACAAATTAATAATTTGCTTAAAAATCGATTAGGAGCAAGATCAGAAGAACAAATATTAGATTGTTATTTTGTTGATGCCTTTACTCTAGAAAACGGGTTATTAACACAAACTCTTAAACAAAAAAGAAAAGAAATAGAAAAAAAGTATTCATTACAAATAGAAAATATGTATGAAAACAAATTTAGTAAGAAAATTTGATTTGTTCTATCTATATTGAAAAGGTAATTTAATTTTTTATGGAAACAAAAAACTCAATATCTATAAAGCGCTCAATAGCTATTAAAGCTGTAGTTACACCAACTTGGAAGGAAGATGCTGAAAAAGAATTAAGTAAAGCAATTTCAAACATTGACCAGCAATTATCTCAACTTGAGCAGGAGGGGCAGCAAATAGTAAATAATATTAGATCCCAGTCAGTTAATCCTCTAGATCCAAGAGTTCAAGAACAGGTTAGTCAGGTACAACAACAAGTCGCAGCAAAACGAAATGAAATTGAAGAACAAAAAAGAAATCTACTTCAACAGCAGAGTCAAGTTCGCGAATTGAAAATGGATGAAATTGTTGATCAAGGACAAGTGGATAGTTTCTGTGATGTCACTGTTGGCGACAATCTTATTGAAAAAATGCAAGTCTCGATAACTGTTAAAGATGGAGTTATTCAATCTATAGATAATAATTAAAGAGAAGATTTAGTATTTTTGATAAAAGTAAGTAAATATTAACGTCGAAAAGTTTTAAATTCTAATCCATCTAAATTATTACTTTCTTAAGTTTTAAGAGTTCCCACTGTGAACTTGATTTCGTATAATTAAAACAAGAGTTTAAAGGGTTCTTAATCATAAAAACTTTAGGAAGTTTGGAAGAAATCCCTTGAAACTTATGCAATAACAATTTTCTTATGTCTCACGAAATATTCATGCCTGCCTTGAGTTCTACTATGACGGAGGGCAAGATTGTGGAATGGTTGAAAAATCCAGGAGATAAAGTTGAAAGAGGAGAATCTGTCTTGGTCGTTGAATCTGATAAAGCAGATATGGACGTTGAATCTTTTCAAGATGGATATCTTGCAGCAGTTTTAATGCCTGCCGGCAGCACTGCACCTGTTGGAGAAACTATCGGTCTCATTGTTGAAAATGAGGATGAGATAGCGTCTGTCCAAGAACAAAATAAAGGAAATCAAACCGAAGTCTCAACTTCAGACCAACTTGAATTGGTAAGCAATAAAACTGAAGAAAAACCAGTAGTCCAGACTGAAAATATCAAGAAAGAAGCCGAAGAAGTCATCTTAAAGAGTGAAAAGCCTGTCCCATCTTTTAATGTCGATCAAATTAATGCCGCAACAAGTAATGTTTCTTCGAGGATAATTGCATCTCCAAGAGCTAAAAAACTAGCCTCTCAAATGGGTGTTGATTTAGCAAAGGTTCATGGATCTGGCCCTCACGGAAGGATTCAAGCCGATGATATTTTAAAAGCTAATGGCCAACCTGTTTCTATACCATGGATAGGAGAAGGTGGTTCTCCTGCAAGTATTCCTGGTGCACATTTGGGAGTTGAAAGTAAACCAGAATCTTCAGGAAATAGTTTTGGTAATCCTGGAGAAACAGTTCAATTTAATACTCTTCAAAAAGCGGTAAATAAAAATATGGAATCTAGTTTAGATGTTCCATGTTTTAGGGTAGGTTACTCTATCAATACAGATAAATTAGATAATTTCTACAAAAAGGTAAAACAGAACGGAGTTACAATGACTGCTTTACTTGTAAAGGCAGTTGCAAAGACACTAAAGAAACATCCTCAAGTTAACTCAAGCTTTTCAGAAAATGGAATTTCTTATCCAGAAAATGTAAATATTGCTGTTGCTGTTGCAATGGAAGATGGGGGATTAATAACTCCAGTTTTAAAAGAACCATGCAATACTGATTTATTTGAATTATCTAGGGAATGGAAAGATCTCGTAAAAAGATCGAGATCAAAACAATTAGAACCAGATGAATACTCAACGGGAACATTTACTTTATCTAACCTTGGTATGTTTGGTGTTGATAGATTTGACGCAATACTACCCCCAGGGACCGGTGCGATCTTAGCGATAGCATCATCGAAACCAACTGTTGTAGCTAATAGTGATGGTTCAATATCTGTTAAAAAAATAATGCAAGTAAATCTTACAGCTGATCACAGAGTGATCTATGGAGCTGATGGTGCTTCATTCCTGAAAGACTTGGCTAACCTGATTGAAAATGAGCCAGAAACACTTGTATCTTAAATTTAATTGATTTCTCAAATTAATAAAGAAGAAAGAGATTATAGGCTTGAATCTTATGATTATTTACTTGATCCTTCATTAATTGCTAGTAAACCTTCTGCAATTAGGCATGAATCAAGATTGATGATAGTTAGAAATAGTGTTTTAGAAGAAGACTGCTTAACTAATAAATTTACCAAGAATCTTTTAGATGAATTTAGGGAAGGCGATCTTGTAGTTGTTAACAATACTAAGGTAATGAAAGCTAGGTTAAAGGTTGAATTAGAAAATGGGACGCTAGTCGAATTATTAGTCTTAGAAAGATCCCATGAATGTGTTTGGTTATGTTTGGCAAAGCCAGCGAAAAAGTTAAAAATAAATAGAAAAATAATATTAAAATCTCCTTCTGCACAAGATATTAATTTGATGGTTGATGGGGCTGATGAAGAAACTGGAGGGAGATTTATTAAATTTCCTGAAAATATAACTGATCTCAATTCAATGAATGACCTTCTTGATAAATACGGGGAAATCCCTCTCCCGCCTTATATAAAAAATACCGAAGAAGAATCTTTTCATGAGAATAGTTATCAAACTGAGTATGCAACTAATCCAGGGGCCGTCGCTGCTCCAACTGCTGGTTTACACTTAAGCAAAAGTCTTATTTTCAATCTAAAAAAAAAAGGAGTAATAATTTTACCGATAACTTTGCACGTGGGCTATGGAACATTCAAACCAATTGATCAAGAAGATCTAAGTAACTTAAAACTTCATAAAGAATGGGTAAGTGTTAATAAGGAAGTAGTCGAGGAAATAAAAAAAATAAAGAAAACAGATAGAAAAATAATTGCTATTGGGACAACTAGCGTGAGAGCTCTTGAAAGTTGTTATTCTCACGAAATTAATGACTATATTCCCATAGCGAAGTACGTGGATTTAGTAATTAAGCCAGGTTATAAATTTAAGGTAGTTGATGGATTATTAACTAATTTTCATCTCCCTAAAAGTTCATTATTACTTTTAGTAAGTGCAATGATTGGTAGAGAAAGATTATTAGATTTGTATAAAAAAGCCATAAGAGAAAAATTTAGATTTTTCTCTTATGGCGATGCGATGTATATTTCACCAGATTCATTAATGGAGAAAAAATAGATTTAGGCTTTGACTGGTTCTTGAATGATTCCGCTTGGAACTTCAGTAAACATAATTGATGATAAATACCTCTCTGCTAAATCAGGTAGAACAACTACAATTGTCTTCCCAGCATATTCATCTTGTTCAGCTAATCTAACAGCAGCAGCAGCGGCAGCCCCACAAGATATTCCTACTAATAGACCTTCCTCTTTAGCTAACCTAAGAGCCATCTCAATTGATTCGTCATTTGTTACTTGTTCGACCTTATCAACAATTGATAAGTCAAGGTTCTTAGGAATAAATCCTGCTCCAATTCCTTGGATTTTATGTGGTCCGGATTTAACCTCTTCTCCATTCATTGTCTGTGTAATAACAGGACTGTGTGATGGTTCTACAGCTACAGAAGTAATATTCTTGCCCTTCTCTTGCTTAATGTATCTTGAAACTCCTGTAATTGTACCGCCAGTTCCAACCCCTGCAACTAGGACATCAATTTCACCATCGCAATCATCCCAGATTTCTGGTCCAGTAGTTTTGTAATGAATTTCAGGGTTTGCTGGATTATCAAATTGACCAGGCATGAAATATTGAGAAGGATTACTTTCTGCAATTTCTTTAGCCTTAGCTATTGCTCCAGGCATACCTTTAGATGCCTCTGTTAAAACAATTTCAGCACCCAACACTGCCATAACCCTTCTTCTTTCAATTGACATGGATTCTGGCATTGTAAGGATCAGTTTATAACCTCTTGCTGAAGCAGTAAAAGCTAGAGCAATGCCTGTATTTCCAGAAGTTGGCTCAACAATAGTTTTGTCTTTTGTAAGTTTCCCACTTTTCTCGGCATCCCAGATCATGTTTGCGCCGATCCTACATTTGACACTATAAGCAGGGTTTCTACCTTCAATTTTTGCAAGTACTGTAGCTTTTGCGTTTTTAGTAACTGATTTTAATTTTACTAATGGAGTGTTTCCAATAGCAAAACTGTTGTCCTCATAAATTTTTGCCATTTATATTAAGAAAATATATATTAATACTAACTATTATTCAGAAAAAGAGTATATAAGTTTCTATACGGTAAATACTAGGAATTTAGAAATTATTTAGTGCTTCAGAAAAGGTTTTCCATAATTGATCTTGGTCTTCTAATCCAACTGATACTCTAATAAGGTGCGAGGGTATACCAAAACTTTCAGCCCAATCCAACTCGTCATAATGAGCTAGTAAAACATAAGGACAAACTAGAGTAAATTTTGTACCTAAACTAGGTCCTTTAGATACTTTAAGAGAATCATAAAATTTTTTAGCTTTGTTCAATCCTCCATTTAATTCAAACGATAATAAGCAGCCGTATCCCCCATTGGAAGTAAGTAAAGAATTAAAATTTGGACAATTTTCAGGATGGAAAATATTTTTAATCTCGCTATGAGTCTCTAATCTTTTTTTTAATTCTAAACATGCTTTATTTTGTTCAAAAACTCTTTGATTTACATCTCTACTAACTTTCTCTAGATAAACTATATCTCCATCGGA
The DNA here is from genome assembly GCA_003216455.1 of Prochlorococcus sp. AG-402-N17. Taxonomy (GTDB): domain Bacteria; phylum Cyanobacteriota; class Cyanobacteriia; order PCC-6307; family Cyanobiaceae; genus Prochlorococcus_A. The sequence goes on from QCIV01000001.1 coordinate 194,414, forward strand.
AAGTATTGGAATATTAATCTCATTTAATGCATTTCTAAACTGATCAATCCATTTGCTTTTTGGATTTAGTATTAATGATCCGGCAAGAATATCACCACTACCTGAAAAAATTTTTGTAAGTGAAGTAAAAACTATATCTGCATGTTCTATGGAATTTATATTTAAATTCGAACCAATTGTATCGTCAACAATTAACGGAATATTTAGCTTTTTTGCAATTTTTGAAATTTTTTTAATGTTTACACATTTGAGCATTGGATTACTTGGAAGTTCAATAATTAATGCTGATGGATTTATTCTTTTGATTTCTAATTCAATATCAGCGCAACTTTCTTCTGTAATTAACTTTGCTCCGTGAAAGATTTTCATTGGTAATTTAAGTACATCTACATATGGAAAACCAACTTGGAGTGTTGGTTTAGCTGGAAATAATTTATATATGATTTCTAGTGATGTATGCAATGCAGACATTCCAGATGAAGTTAAGTGAATATCATTAGAGTCAATTTTTGTAGATTTAGAAATTCTATTTTTTATTCTTTGAGAACATTCATTTACGTAAGATTTTGGAGGGCAATCTTCAAGACCTAGTTCTATAGCGGCAGCTCTTGAAGATAGACCAAGACCAGTATGTTGCCAAAAATATTTTGCATAAATACTTCCTTCTTTTTCAGTTATTAAGAAAGCTAAATTATTTCTTTTTTCTATTAACGAGAATTGTCCAGAAGTATTTCTATCAATGTATTTTTTAGCTTTAAAAGCTATGCTTTCATTCGGATATGGCCAGATACTTTTATTGTTGTAGTAATTTTGCTCTTTTACTTTTTCGCATAATCTTTTAACTATGGGGTTTAGCCCGAATCGTGGGTAAATGGACTTCAATAAATTTATGCATTCTTGATCTTTTTCCTCGTAATTTATTACATCATTCCAAGTTGGTAATGCTACAGAAACGGCATGAATACTATCAGGAATTGCATATCCCAACTCTAAATTTTTCCATATAGGTTTTTTAAGTAAATCTCTCAATTTTCAGAATTTATTTAAAGCAAATAAAATGTCCGAGATTAAATCGTTTGTATCTTCACATCCAATTGATAATCTGACAAGAGCATCATCTATCCCTAGTAGATTTTTTGTTTTGTCATCAACAGAAGCATGAGTCATCGTTGCAGGGTGACAAATTAAACTTTCAACTCCTCCAAGGCTTTCTGCTAGAGAGAAATATTTGAGAGATTTGCAAAATTTAAAAGTATCCTCTTTATTTAAATTTAATTTTAGGGTGATCATTGAACCTCCAGATTTCATTTGCGATTTTGCTAAGTTAAATTGTGGATGTTCTTGATTAAAAGGGTAAATAACTTTACTAATAATTTTATGATTACCTAATTCTTCAGAAATAAATTCTGCACTTTTAGTTTGCTGTTCGATTCTTAAAGGAAGAGTTTTTACTCCTCTCGTAATGAGCCAACTATCAAAAGGAGATGGTTGAAGCCCGAGAGCTTTTTGAGAGAAAAGCATCTTACTATTCCATACCTCATTATTTGTCAGTACTGCTCCGCCAAGTGCGTCACTATGTCCATTAATGAATTTTGTGGTGCTTACAACCGATAGTGTTGCACCAAGGTCCAATGGTTTTTGAATAAGCGCTGTAGAAAATGTGTTGTCTACAACTACTGGTATTTCGAGTTTATTCGCTTCATCACAAATCGCCTTAATATCAAGTACCTTCAAAAGTGGATTAGTTGGACTTTCTAGCCATATCAAGGTTGGCTCGAAGTTTGAAATCTTTTTGATATTATTTTCGTTTGTAAAATCTGTGTATAAAACTTCTAGTCCAAATTTCTTGAAAACTTTTTCGAACATCCTCACTGTACAACCATAGAGATTTGACTCGCAGAGTATCTTGTCACCTGATTTTAGTGTTGATGAAATTGCAGTTACCGCGCTAATTCCAGATCCAAAAACTGTACAGTATTTAGAATCTTCTATTGATTTAAGGATGTTTTCTAGAATTCTAAAGTTTGGATTGCCTGATCTGGTGTAGTCGAAATTATCTTTATTTCCATGCTTGAAAGTAGATGTAGAAAATATAGGAGGCATAACGCATCCAGTGTCTTCTGCAAATGTTTCCCCATGGTGAATAGATAGGGTCTTAAAACCTGGCTTTTTGATATTATTTTCCTTATTTCCCATTATTTTTAAAAATAAGAATTAAATTAAATCTCTCTTTTTTAAAAGAGAGATTTCATAATCCAAAGAAAAGTAGTATTAAACTTTTCTTGAATAATATTCAACAACTAGTAGTTCGTTTATTTCAAGAGCCACCCACTCTCTATCGCATTTTCCATTTATTTTTCCCGTTAATTTAGGTTTGTCTAAATCAAGATGAGGTGGGACATTTGCTAAACCAGGGAATTCTATATTACCTTCTACAAGTTTTTTGCTTGCTTTGTTTTCTTTAATTCCGATTACATCGCCTGACTTGCATTGATAACCAGCAATATCAAGAACCTTTCCATTAACGGTTACATGGCCATGATTTACTAATTGTCTTGAGCCTGGGATTGTACCTCCAAAACCTAATCTAAAACAAACATTATCAAGTCTGTTTTCTAAAAGTCTTAGTAGGTTAGTTCCTGTAGATCCTTCTTGAGCTCTAGCTTTTTTTACATAACGTACTAGTTGTTTTTCAGAAACTCCATAATTAAATCTAAGTTTCTGCTTTTCTTCTAGACGAATTGCATATTCTGATCGCTTGCGACGGGCTTGGCCGTGCTGACCTGGAGGATTAGACTTCTTTGAAGCTTTCCTGGTGAGACCTGGTAGTTCTCCCAAGCGACGCGTAACCCTTAATCTGGGGCCGCGGTATCTTGACATAATTTTAAATTAAATAGAAATTTGCAATAAATTGGATAATTGATTAAATTCAATTAAACTAATTACTACTCGAAATAATATTTTACATCATCAAAGTGTTCAAAACTATTAATAAATCAATTACTTCTATACTTCTTTTTATGATTTCTTTTTATCAAAAGTGGTTTTCACCTTTTTTCGGACCAAGATGCAGATTTATTCCAAGTTGCAGCTCTTATGGATATGAGGCAATTACTAGACATGGTCCTTGGAAGGGAGGGTGGTTAACTTTAAGGAGATTAAGCAGATGTCATCCTTTAACTCCCTGTGGATGTGACCCTGTGCCTGACTAAATGAATGAAAATATTTATTTTTGTAAGGCAGGGATGTTGCCTTTGTGATTCATTAAAAAACAAACTGGCAAAAATAAATCTTAATGAATTATTCCCTAATCTAGAGGAGCTTAAAGAAATTGATATAGATAGGGTCGATTTATATAAAGATAAATATAAAAAATATGATTATGAAGTACCGGTTATTGCTGTTGAAAGAATTAGGTCCGAGGAGATCATAGAATTGCCTCGCATTTCTCCAAGATTAAAAGATGATCAATTAAAGAATTGGTTTCAAAAAAATATTATTACCATTCTGGAGAAATAATTTTTTTATATGAGATCTATAAAATTATTTAAACTTTTAGATTTGGTAGGAATTATTCCTTCATCAAATCTTATCGATCAAGAAATCAATAATATTTCTTTTAACTCTAAAGAAGTACAAAAAGGAACTTTATTTTTAGGAATGCCTGGTTTAAATGTTGATGGAGGAAAATTTTGTATTGAGGCAATTGAAAATGGCGCAGAGGCCGCCATTATTGGCCCTGCTGCAAAACAGAAAATTGGATCTATTGATCGAGAAAGGATTTTGGTTATAGATGATAATTTAGATTATATTTTTGGTCAAATAGTCGCTGAGTTTTGGAATAGGCCTTCAAGAAAACTTAAACTTATTGGTGTTACGGGTACAAATGGAAAAACGACGATTACTTTTTTATTGGAATATCTTTTAAAAAAATTAGGAAAAAAAACTGCATTATTTGGGACCTTATTCAATAGATGGCCTGGCTACTCTGAAGTTGCTTCTCATACAACTGATTTCGCTGATAAACTTCAAAAGAAATTAAATGCTGCTGTTGAGGCAGAATCTGAATTCGCGATATTGGAGGTAAGCTCACATTCTATTGCTCAAAACAGGATATCAGGCTGCGAATTTGAGGCGGCTATTTTTACTAATTTAACTCAAGATCATCTTGATTATCACTCAGATATGGAATCTTATTTTCAAACAAAGAGAAAATTATTTTTCCCACCTTACTTAATAGAAAAGGATGGTATTTCTATATTAAATCACGATGACCCTTGGATATCTAAATTATCGTCTGATCTTGAAAAAGGATCTTCATTAGTCTCGACAAAGGTTACTGACAGTGAGTTTGAAAATGATGATTTTTTTTTCGTAACAGAAAAAAAATTTACTGAAAATGGCTCAACCTGCATTTTTCATACACCCAAGGAAAAAATTAAACTTTTTGTTCCACTTGTTGGTGAATTTAATTTAATGAATGCGATTCAAGCAATAACAATTTTGTATAAACTTAATTTCTCTTTAAAAGATTTATCAAAGTTAATAAAATCTTTTCCTGGCGCTCCTGGGCGAATGGAGAAAATAGAAATTGATAATGATGACGTTTCAAGATCACTCCCAACAGTAATTGTTGATTATGCCCACACGCCTGATGGGTTAAAAAAAGTTTTGCAATCAATTAAAAAACTTTGTACGGGGAAACTCATAACTGTTTTTGGCTGTGGCGGAGATCGAGATTGTAGTAAAAGGCCTTTAATGGGATCAATAGCTGAAGAGTTTTCTGATCAACTTTTTATAACATCAGATAATCCAAGATCAGAAGAACCTCAAAAGATAGTAAATGATATTTTGATGGGTATTAAAAAAAGAGAAAAAATAATAATTGAGATTGATAGATTTAAAGCAATAAATGAATCTATTAAATTTGCCAATAAAGCAGATATTGTTTTAATTGCAGGAAAAGGACATGAAGACTACCAAATTCTCAATGATAAAATTATTAATTTTGATGATAGAAAAATAGCTTATAAATTATTAAAAGAAAAAAGTAATCTCAATAAAATTTTCTAATCAAATAAGAAAGATCTTTACGCAAATCACAAGAAAAGTTTCTTAGAATCAATGGAGTTATTTTTGATAAAATGAAAGGCTTAGCCTTAGTTGTAGGCGCAGGTGGAATTGGAACGCAAATAGCTAAAGATCTGAGTGAAAGTGAAAAAGATTTAGATGTTGTTTTGTGTGGAAGAAAAAGTGAATTTAATTCTTTTTGGGAATTAGATATAGAGGATTCGCAATCCCTTTTGCAGTTTAAAAATAAAATATCAAATCATTCTTCAAAATTAAGATTAGTCATTAACGCTACAGGGAGACTTCATAGTGATTCTCTTCAACCAGAAAAAAGATTACAACATCTTGATAAAAAAAATATGATTGAAAGTTTTTCAATAAATGCCTTTTCTCCTATTTTATTAGCTAAAACTATTGAAGAATTCATACCAAAAGATCTTGATTTTAATTTTGCAAGTATAAGTGCAAGAGTGGGAAGCATTGGAGATAATCAAACTGGAGGTTGGTATTCATATAGAGCTGCAAAATCTGCCCAAAATCAGTTTTTTAAATCTTTAAGTATTGAGTGGGGTAGACGTTTCCCAAAGGCTACTATCACATTGCTTCATCCAGGAACAGTAGATACTGATTTATCTAGACCTTTTCATAAATTTATTCCAGAACATAAATTATTTAGTAAAGAAAAATCCTCCCAATTCTTGATCAATATTATTAAAAATCAAACTCCAGAATCTACAGGAAAATTTATTGCATGGGACAACTCGGAGATACCTTGGTAAACTAAATTTTTTTTATATCAATAGATCTTTAAGTCAATATTTTTTTTATTTCTCTAGCTAGTAAATCAATCTCAGCCTCTGTAGTCATTTGATGTACGCATGCTCTAAACCATTTTGGATCTTCTAAAACTCTAATCCAAATTTTCTTTTCTCCCAGTTTATTTACAAATTTATCCTTATCTTTAATATTTTCGATATTAAAACTAACAATCCCATTTAAATATTTTTTTTCTAAAACTAATTCAACACCCTTTGATTGATTTAATTCATCCCAAAGTTTTCCACTTAATTTTTTGATATTTTTGTTTTTTTCTTTTTCATGGCAGTCTTTATCCAAAAGATCTAAAGAATTGCGCAGCCCAGCAAGTAAAGGAATACAAGAGGTAGCTATTTCAAATTTCCTTGCATCATCATGAAAAAGATTATCTGAGGGCTCATAAATGCCTTGTTCTTTTTTTAATGATTTCCAACCAATTATTGTTGGATCTGTTTCATGAATAAATTTATCTGAGACATAAATGGCTCCAAGTCCTTCTGGTCCACATGCCCATTTATGAGAAGTAATTGAATATAAATCAGAATAAAAAACTTCTTTTTCAATATTTATGTGCCCAAAGGTTTGTGCACCATCAACAAGTAAATAAGAATCTTCTCGATTATTTTTTAATTCGATAGAAATTTGTTTTAAAGGAATTTTATATCCAAAGTTCCATAAGATATGAGAAATAATTAGGATCTTAGTCTTACTATTTAGATTTTTCAAAATCTCTAAAATTATATTTTCGTCGTTTAGATTTTTAATTTTTTGGATTGGCAAAATTTTGAATATTAATTTATTTCTTCTGCAAAACTCTCGACTTGCAGCCACTACTCCAGGATGTTCACAGTCACTTATTAACAACTCTTCTCCCTCTTCTACTTTTATTCCCCAAAAGGGCAAAATCATACCGGAAGAGATATTTTCGGTACAAGCTACATTCTTTGAATTGACACCTAATTTTTGCGCGATAATTCTTTTTGTGGTCAATATTTCTTTGTAAATAAAAGGCCACATATCATTGGTAAATGGCCCTAAATCTTGGATAATTTCCCAAGTTTTAACTATTGCTTCTAAAGAAGATTTTGGTAATGGTCCTTGACCGCCATAGTTGAAATAATACTTATTTTTTAATGCGGGTATTTGATCTCTTAGATTGTTTCTCATGGAAGTTTATATTATATTTTCAACTCTTGAATTTTTTTAAATATTGCCCACTAAAGTTACTGTTCTAAATTCAATATCCTCAATTACTTTCCAAGGTTCAGGACTCCTTTCTGCAAATTTTAAATTTTTAAATCCTAGTTCTTTAAAATCACTTATAAACTCTGGTTCATACCATGCTCCACTAATACATCCTGTCCATAAATCATGATCATTTTGCAATCTTAAAGGAACTTTTTTGTTAGAGACGATGTCGCTGATTGCAATTCTTCCATTATCGTTTAAAACTCTTTTTATGTTATTTAGAAGGTTATTTCTAGATTCTGGACTTACCAAGTTTAAAACGCAATTACTTAATATAATATCAACTGATTTATCTGCGATTAATGGATTTAAATTTTTATCTAATTCATCAAGTTTTTCAATTAAACCTTCTAGAAATTCTGTATTGTTGAAACCTATATTTTTTGTAACTTCTTTAGAGGCTGATCTTGATAAAGAAAGCATATCAGGATTCTGATCAACTCCAATAACTTTCCCTTCTTTCCCAACAATTTGGGCACAAATGAAAGCATTTTTGCCGCTCCCACTTCCAAGGTCTAAGACTATATCATTTTTTTGAACATATTTTGTTGGATCACCACAGCCATAGTCTCTTTCTATAACCTCTTGAGGAATTGCTTCAAGTAAAACGGGATTAAACCCAACTGGTGTACAAAGACAACTTTCTTTTTCTTGTGCTGCTGAGCCATATCTTTCTTGAATCGCATCTTTATGATCGAATTGATTAGGTGCTTTATTCGATGTGTTTGTATTACAGCAACTTTCAGACATATTTTTTAAAGGATTCTTGATAAATATAGCCAAAAAAAAGCCCCTGAAAAAGGGGCTTTTAATTTGTTTAATTAAATTATTTAGTGTAATTAACACCTCTGTAATTTAATTCTGCTTTTTCATTACTTGAAGAAGCGTCATCCATTCTGTTGGTGTATACGTTTCTTCTGTAGGTAAGTTCAACAAGTTGCTTTTTAGCAGCTTCTTTGTTTTGAACGTAGTTTTTACCTCTGTAAGTTAAAGTAGTCATGTTTCGATGTGACAACACGGCCATCCCCCGTTCCATGGTATGACTCGAACTGCGCCCTCAATTGAGGGTGAACGAAAAAGTAGCGAATGCTACCAAATCATTATAAGCGTATTTTTAACTACATGTCTAGTTTTTACAAATAGAAACGAAGATTTAATGTTTTTTTAATTATTATCTTAGGTAAATTTTTTTATAAATAGTCTCTAAAAAGGTTTATGTTTATATTTGGTTTAATCTTCATTTAACTATTTATTTATGACAGGTTTTTTATATTTCTTGGGAAATACTTTAAGGTGGCCAGTGTTAAAGCCAAAAGAATTTTTTTCACTACATGCTTATTTTTCAATTATTTATTTGATAACTTTTACTTTGAGTAAATATGATGTAAGCCAATCAAATTTAGTTTTTACTTTAGGAATTCTTGCACCTCTTTTAATCGCTATTGGTCAAGGACTTCCAATTGATTGCCTTGATATGGAATCATCTTTGTTGAAGGAATTAAAAACTAAATAATATGTATTTCAGTTAAAAATTTTTATAAAACCTGGACGACTTCACTTATTTCAGGAATCATTTCTTTTAACTTTCTTTCAATACCCATTTTGAGAGTCATAGTGCTACTTGGGCAACTACCACATGCTCCTTGAAGTCTGACTTTGACAATTGGACCATCTATTTCTGCAATCTCTACATTACCTCCATCAGAAATTAAAAAAGGTCTTAGCTCGTCAAGGACTTTTTCTACATTTTCGTTTGTCAGCGAGAGTGTTTCAGTACTCATAATTTTGAATTAACTTTATAATAAGCCTAGAAAGAAATCTGATTAATTGCAAAAAAGATAATTTTCTGTTGTGACTTCATCTAAAAATCCCACTAATGACAATAGCTACTTTGATGCAGTCTTAGTAGGGGCAGGGGTAATGAGTAGTACTTTAGCCCTCCTAATTTCAGAAGTTTTACCAGATATAAAATTTCTTATTATAGAAAAATTAAATTCTCCAGGAAGTGAAAGTACTGGCGCTTTTAATAATGCAGGTACAGGACATGCGGCTAATTGCGAATTAAACTATACCCCTTTAGATGAAAAAGGAAATCTAAAAATAGATAAAGCGCTCTCAATAAATCGTTCTTTTGAAACATCCATGTCTTTATGGGCTTCATTGTATGAAGCAGGAAAAATTGATATTAAGAAGTTTCTAAAATTTATTCCTCATATTAGCTTTGTGTCTGGTCAGGATAATATTTCTTTTTTAAAAAAAAGATTTCAGAAAATGACTGAAAATCCTGAATTTATCGATATGGAATTTTCTACATCTTTTGATGAAATTTCATCATGGGCTCCTCTAATAACAAAAGATAGAAATCCATCTACTCAAATTGCTGCTACCAGAATAGGTAGAGGAACTGATATTAATTTTGAGGCTTTAACTAAAGAGTATTTGTCATTAGTTTCCTTAAACAAAAATGTTGAAATTAGATACAAAACAGAATTAGTAGATTTAAAGAAAATAGATAAAAAACAATGGGAACTAGAAATCAGTTCTGAAGGTAGAAAAACTTCAATTAGAACTGGCTACGTTTTTCTTGGTGCTGGTGGAAAAACAATTAATTATTTACAAAAATCAAAAATTCCAGAAGCAAAAAGTTATGGTGGATTTCCTGTTAGTGGGAAATGGCTTATTTGCGAGAAAAAAGATCTAACAGAAAAACATAACTCAAAAGTTTATGGTAAAGCTGATATTGGATCGCCACCAATGTCTGTACCTCATTTAGACACCAGATGGATTGATAATAAAAAACTTCTTTTATATGGACCTTTTGCTGGATTTACAACGAAATTTCTAAAACAAAGTTCATACTTTGACTTATTTAGTTCAATTAAAAAGAATAATATTTTTTCTATGTTAGAAGTTGGTTTCAAGAACAACGATTTAATTAATTACCTAATATCACAATCATTAAAGAACCATAACTCAAGAGTTGAGAATTTAAAGAATATGATGCCATCAGCTAATCCTTCTGATTGGTATTTAAAGAATGCTGGTCAAAGAGTTCAAATAATTAAAAAAACTGAAGGTGGTGGTTCTTTGAAATTTGGAACTGAGATTGTAAATTCATCTGATGGATCATTATCTGCTTTGTTGGGAGCCTCTCCGGGAGCAAGTACTGCGGTTTTAATTATGGTTGAGGTTTTAGAAAAATCTGTTTTATTTTTAAACGATAAGCATAATCTTCAGAAAAAAATAAATGACTTAATTTATCCAGAACTATCAGTCTCTGAAAATGACAGTACCTTCATAAAAGAAATTAAAAAAAGAAATAATTCCATTTTTGGTTTCCATCCATAATTCTTATTAGCTAATATTAATCAAGATGTAATAAGAGGAGAATTTTTATTTCTATATGACTGATATATCGGTTTCAAAAATTAGAAATTTCTGCATAATCGCTCATATTGACCATGGTAAATCTACCCTTGCAGATAGGTTGCTTCAAGATACTGGTACTGTGCAGCAAAGGGATATGCAAGAACAATTTTTGGACAGTATGGATCTTGAAAGAGAGAGAGGAATTACTATCAAGTTACAGGCCGCTAGGATGAAATATAAAGCTGACGATTCCCAAGAATATGTTTTGAACTTAATAGATACTCCAGGACATGTTGATTTCTCTTATGAGGTTAGTAGATCTCTTCAAGCTTGTGAAGGCGCCTTACTTGTTGTTGATGCAAGTCAAGGAGTAGAAGCTCAAACCTTAGCTAATGTTTATCTTGCCTTAGAAAATAATCTTGAAATAATTCCTGTTTTAAATAAAGTTGATTTACCAGGGGCTGATGCTGAAAAAATAAAACAAGAAATAGAGGAAATTATTGGACTTGATACATCTAATGCAATAAATTGTTCAGCAAAAACTGGAGTTGGTATTAAAGATATTTTGGAAGCAATCGTAACAAGAGTACCTCCTCCTCAAGATGAAATTAAACTCCCTACAAAGGCACTGATTTTTGATTCTTACTATGATCCGTACAGGGGAGTTATTGTTTATTTCAGGGTGATATCTGGGTCTCTAAATAAGAGAGAAAAAATATTATTAATGGCAAGTAAGAAAAATTATGAACTAGATGAGATAGGAATAATGGCGCCTGATCAGCAGCAAGTTGATGAATTACATGCAGGAGAAGTTGGTTATTTAGCTGCTTCTATAAAATCAGTTGCTGATGCGAGAGTGGGAGATACGATTACTCTTTTAAATTCACCTGCCAATGATCCTTTGCCTGGATATAAGACAGCAAATCCTATGGTTTTTTGTGGCTTATTCCCGACTGATGCTGATCAATTCCCAGATTTAAGAGTATCACTAGAAAAATTACAATTATCTGATGCAGCTTTAAAATATGAGCCCGAAACAAGTAGCGCAATGGGCTTCGGATTTAGGTGCGGATTCCTAGGACTTCTGCATATGGAGATTGTTCAAGAAAGATTAGAAAGAGAATATGACTTGGATCTAATCGTAACGGCACCATCAGTTATCTATAAAGTTAATTTAAATCAGCAGGAACATATCTTTATTGATAATCCTTCTACAATTCCTGATCCACAACTTAGAGAATCAATAGAAGAGCCTTATGTGAAAATGGAAATTTATGCTCCCAATGAATTTAATGGAACATTAATGGGTTTATGTCAGGAAAGAAGGGGAGTATTTATAGATATGAAATACATAACAACAGATCGAGTTACCTTGATTTATGAAATTCCATTAGCAGAAGTTGTTACTGATTTCTTTGATCAAATGAAAAGTAGAACCCAAGGTTATGCATCAATGGAATATCATTTGATTGGCTATAGAAAAAATGACCTTGTTAGATTAGATGTTCTAATAAATTCAGAAAGAGCAGACCCATTAACTTCTATTGTTCATAAAGATAAGGCTTATGGAATTGGCAGAAGTTTAGTTGAGAAATTAAAAGAACTTATTCCTAAACAACAATTTAAAATACCTATTCAAGCATCAATCGGTAGCAGGATTATTGCAAGTGAAAGCATAAGTGCTTTGCGAAAAGATGTTTTATCTAAATGCTATGGAGGGGATATTTCTAGGAAAAAGAAACTTTTAAAGAAACAAGCCAAAGGTAAAAAGAGGATGAAGGCAATGGGTAAAGTTGAAGTCCCTCAAGAAGCTTTTATGGCAGTCTTGAAATTAAACCAGTAATTTCTTTTAAATTAAAATTTTATAGCTATTTATTTTTAAAAGAATTGGGTATATTTCATTTATATCTTTAAAAAAAAGATTTTGGATATTAACTCATTTAATCGTGTCGCCGCAAATATCAGAAAAGCTGGATTTTTAATTGTACTTTTTTATCTTCTTGTTGTTTTAATAATGAAATTTTTAGAGGCCAATAATTTTTTTGGCTATTCATTTTCAATGTTAAGCAATGATATCTTTGCCCCTCCTTCTCTTAATCATTTTTGTGGCACAGATAGATTAGGAAGAGATGTTTGCTTAAGAACTTTGCAAGGATCATCATTAGCGATAGAAGTTGTATTCTTAGCTATTCTTTTTTCATTAAGTTTGGGTTTGCCATTGGGATTATTAAGTGGATATTTTGGTGGTTTTTTTGATAAATGCTTATCACTAATAATGGATACTATTTTTTCAATACCTGTAATTTTGCTTTCAGTTGTTGTGGCTTTTGTATTGGGTAAGGGTATCCTTAACGCGGCTTTGGCATTGTGTATTGTTTACTCTCCTCAATATTTTAGATTAATCAGAAATCAGACAATATTGGTTAAATCCGAAACTTATGTGGAGGCAGCTCAAGTTGCAGGAGCTGATGTTAAAAAAATTATTTTTAAATATATTCTCCCAAATGTAATAACACCATTGCCTATTCTGCTTACCCTAAATGCTGCAGATGCTGTTTTGGTATTAGGAAGTTTAGGATTTTTAGGCCTTGGCGTTCCTGCAGATGTCCCAGAGTGGGGAAGTGATTTAAATCTTGCTCTTGCTGCTTTACCTACAGGTATCTGGTGGACGGCTTTGTTCCCAGGTTTGGCAATGTTTTTTTTAGTTTTAGGTCTTTCTTTTATAGGAGAGGATCTTGAAGAAATTTTTGATAGTCAAAATTCTGAATAAATTTAGTTATCTGTAATAGGATCAAGTTCTCCTTGATTATTCAACTTTGGATATTCTTTAGCTGATTTTTTATACACCGCAGCTAATTCTGGGTAACACCATTCAAAAAGTGTTTTTTGATATTCATCCATATTTAACCCTTCTCCATTAGAGGGTAATATACCTTTATTTTTTCTTTGGCGAACAGCTTCAAATAATAATATAGAAGCAGCAACTGAAACATTCAGAGATTGAACCATACCTCTCATAGGTATAAAAATTGATTGATCAACCATTGATATAAGTTCATTACTTAGTCCCCATTTTTCTGCTCCTAAAACAAAACATGTATTTTGAGAATAATCAAAATTTCTATAATCTACTGATTCACTATTAAGAGTAGTTCCATATAATTTAAAACCCTTATTCTTTAAATCAGATATTGCCGTGATAGTGTTTTCATGATTATTCAGTTTAACCCATTTTTGACTTCCTTGAGCAGTACTATTAAAAGTCTTAACGGCATTCGTTTTGCTAATAAAATTTGCTTCGAAAACTCCTGCCGCATCACATGTCCTTAATATCGCAGATAAATTATGTGGTTTATTGACATCCTCAACTAAAACAGTCAAGTTTTTCATTCTGCAATCTAAAACTCTTTTGATTCGTTCAAATCTTCTTGGCAAAATTGACATTTATAATTTTTTCACACTTTTAAATTATATTCAAAAAACATTGATTACCTATTAAATCCCTTGGTTTATAATATTTTGGTAGTTTAAATTAACTCAATGGCATACATAGAATGGGACTATACAGTAATAACAAGTATGGTAGAAAAACAAGGGTGGGATTTACCTGATCGTGAATCGGAAGAATGGAATAAATTTAACGATGAATTAGGAGAAAAAATGAGAGGCGTTGGACTTATTTTTGAAAAATATTGTAAGTTTACTCCTGACGTAGGAGAAGGAGTTCATCTTCTAGATGACTGATCATAAATAGTTTTAAACCATTGATGTATCCCTTAATCAATGGCTTATTAATTAATAAGATAATATAATTTCGCTAAATTAGAACTGGCAATTATTAAGGCTTTATAAAGCTTGTACTCTAAAAAAAAATTTTTATTCCACAAAAAAGTTATTTAATTTCTATATTTGAATAAAAATATGAAAAATAAATTAACCTTTTTATTTGATGGTGGTTGTCCACTTTGTTTAAGAGAGACAAATTTTCTTAAAAAAAGAGATACCTTAAATCAAATTGCATTTATAGATATTAATAGTAAGGATTATGATCAAAGTCTTTTTATTGACATCTCATATTCAGAAGCTATGTCAAACCTGCATGGGATTATTGAAAATGGTGAAATTATTAGGGGACTAGATGTACTTGCATATTCTTATGAATTAGTTGGTTTAGGTTGGGTTTATTATCCCTTGAAGATTAAGCTCTTATCTCCATTATTGAGATTGGTTTACAGATATTGGGCAAAATATAGACTTCAAATTACAGGTAGATCCGATATTGAAAAACTTTGTACCTCACAATGTGAACAATAAATATGGAAAGTATCGACATAGACAGAATAATAGAAATGTGTTGGGAAGATAGAACACCCTTCGAAGCTATCGAGTATCAATTTGGTTTAAAAGAGGAAGAGGCGATAAAAATTATGCGTCAACATCTTAAACCCAAATCTTTCAAAGTCTGGAGAAAGAGAGTTTCGGGAAGAAATACAAAACATATGGCCCTTAAAGATTCAACTAGATTTAAATCTACTCATAAAAGAAAATTATAAATTTTGAAAAATCTTTCTACTAAAACTTGTCCTGTTTGCAATAGGCCGTTTGAGTGGCGTAAAAAATGGAAAAACTGTTGGGATGATGTTATCTACTGTTCAAAAAGATGCAGTAACAGGAAGTCGCAAAGATGAAACAAGTATCAATTATTTTCCCGAATCAACTTTTTAGAGATAGCTCAATTTTAAAAATAAATTGTGATATTTTAATTTTGGAAGACTCATTATTTTTTGGAAATGATAAATTTCATAAATTAATTAACCATAAAAATAAGTTAGTTTTTCATAGAGCATCTATGCTCGCTTATAAAAATTACTTAGAAATATCTGGCTTTAAAGTTTTATATATCGAAAACAAGAATAATGTTTCTACAGTTGAGTACTTATCGGAATTTATTAAAAATAAATATCAGAAAATAAATCTCATTGACCCTCATGATTTTTTAATAATGAAGAGGATTAATAATTTTGTTAAAAGTAATAATTTAGCTTTAAATATTTTGCCTTCTCCTATGTTTATGAGCAGTGAAGATTTAAAAGATTTATTTGCATCAAATGCAAAAAAACCTCTTATGGGGAGATTTTATGAGAATCAAAGAAAGAGCCAAAAGATATTAGTTAATCCTGATGATACACCTGAAGGTGGTAAATGGAGTTTCGATGAAATGAACAGAAAAAAATTACCAAAAAAAATAAATATACCCGATACACCTAAATTACAAAAAAATAAATTTGTAGTTAATGCAGAAAGGTCATTAGCCAATTGTGATATTGAGTCTATTGGAGAAAGTAATAACTTTTTATATCCAACTAATTTTGAAGAGGCAGATGAATGGTTAAATGATTTTTTTAAACATAGATTTTTCTTATTTGGAGATTATGAGGATGCTATTTCTAAAGAAAATTCTTTTTTATGGCACAGTTTACTTTCTCCTCTTTTAAATAGCGGCTTATTAACCCCAGATTTAGTAGTAAATAAAGCATTACTTTTTGCAAAAAATAATAATGTTCCTATTAACTCTTTAGAGGGTTTTATTCGTCAAATTATTGGATGGAGAGAATTTATTTGCCTCGTCTATAAAAAGTACGGAACAAAGATGCGAAATAGTAATTTTTGGAATTTTGAAGATAAGCCAATTCCAAAATCTTTTTATCAAGGAAATACAGGAATTGAACCAGTAGACAATGTTATAAAAAATATTATTAAATTTGGTTATTGTCATCATATTGAGCGGCTAATGATTGTTGGCAACTTTATGCTTCTATGTAGAATTCACCCAAACCAAGTTTATAAATGGTTTATGGAAATGTTTATTGATTCCTATGATTGGGTTATGGTCCCAAATGTTTACGGAATGAGTCAGTTTAGTGATGGTGGTATCTTTTCAACAAAGCCATATATATCAAGCTCTAATTATGTAAAAAAAATGTCTAATTTTAAAAGTGGCCCATGGTGTGAAATATGGGATGGCTTATTTTGGAAATTTATTAAAGATAATGAAAGCTTTTTTCGAAAGCAATATCGTCTGGCAATGTTAACGAGAAATCTCGATAAAATGTCAGAGGAAAAATTAAATAATCACTTAAAAACGGCCGATAAATTTTTAAGAGATATTCAATAAATTAAGATTAATAATCTACAGTTGTCTTTGGAAAATTAAAAGAATATTATGTTATGAAGAAATATTAAGTACGGATGTTAATTTAGAAAAAATTAGATTTATCTAATGGAAATTGGAACACTTTTTTTAAAAAGTAATTCGACGGGAATTATCACTTTTTCTGAATTAGATTGGATAACTACCCATCAATCTAATTTCACTAGGTTGGAGGAATCAATAGCAATTAAATTAGGCAGAATGCTTGATGCAGGATCTATCAATATTGGTTGCCGTTTGAAATCCTGAATAAGTTTTTATTTTAATAATTAAGTATCAAAAAAAGAAAAAAATATTTTTTTCGGAAAAGAATCCATTCTTTAAATATCTTTCTTTTTTAGGATTTAATCATTCACTTATTTCTATCTTAGGTTTTATTTGGTTTAATTCTGCAATTGAAAAAGTAGTTTAAATTTTTGAATTTTTTGTATATTAAAGTTATCTTTAAAAAATTTATTATATTTTGAGCACAGGATATTTACAAAGAAAGGCAGCTTGGGAAATTTTATTAAAAGTTAGTTCTGGTGATTTTTCTGATCATGCTCTTGAAAAGGTTTTAAAAAATTATCAATTTAATCCTCTTGATATAGCTTTTATTACGGAATTATCTTTTGGATGCATAAGGTATAGAAAATTTCTTGATCTTTGGACGGATCATACATCAAAAATTACTCATAAAAAGCAGCCTCCAAAGTTAAGATGGCTTCTACATATAGGTTTGTATCAACTATTGAAAATGGATAAAATCCCATTTCCTGCTGCTATTTCTACTACTGTAGAAGTAGCTAAAAAAACAGATTTAAATGGTTTAGCGGGAACTGTAAATGCGATATTGAGAAATGCATCAAGAAAATTAGAACAAAAAATCTTTCCGGAATTATCTTCTGATAGAAAAGAAAGAATTTCATATCTTGAATCATTTCCCTTATGGCTTGTGAAGGATCTTTATAAATGGGTCGGCATTAGCGAGGGTGAAAATATCATTAAGGCATTTAATAAAAAACCATCAATTGATTTGAGAATTAACCAATTAAAAACTAATTTAGATAACTTTTTGAAAGTACTTCATGAAAATAATATTTGTGCTGAAATTATTAATGATTTACATAATGGAATTACTTTAAAATCTAATCCAAGATCTATAAAAAATTTACCAGGATATAATGATGGACTTTGGACAATTCAAGATAGATCTTCTCAGTGGATAGCACCTCTCTTAAATCCAAAAGAAGGTGAAAAGATTTTAGATGCTTGTGCAGCTCCAGGAAGTAAGTCCACCCACCTTGCAGAATTAACAAATGATAGTGCTGAAATCATTGCCGTAGATAGATCAGCAAAAAGATTAAAAATACTGCAATCAAATTTAGAAAGGTTAAATTTGAAATCTGTTAATACCCTTAAGGCTGATGCTACGAGTTTGATTGAATTAAATCCTAAGTTTATATCTTATTTTGATAAGATTTTATTAGATGCTCCATGTTCAGGCATTGGAACTCTTTCCAGGAATCCAGATTCTAGATGGTCTTTAAGTAAAGAAAAAATAAAATCTTTAACTTTATTACAGGAAAAACTTTTGGAGAGTATTTTCCCTCTTTTGAAAAAAGATGGCACTTTAGTTTATTCAACTTGTACTATTTGTCCCGATGAAAATAATCTATTAATTGAACGATTTATTGAAAAAAACAAAACTTTAAAATTGGTTAGCCAAAAGCAAATTTTACCTAGCTTGGATTATCCTGGTGATGGATTTTATTCTGCAATAATTTCTTATAAATCTTAAAAATATAATTTAATTGTTAACTGGAATTTTATAAATTTCAGATATGAACTTCTTCCATAAATAAGCTGCATTCCCACTAGATAATTCAGATTCCTTGTTATCGTCGTAACCTATCCAGATCCCTGTTGTAAGGTTATCAATGGAACCAATAAACCAAAGATCTTTATTTCCATCAGATGTTCCTGTTTTCCCAAAAATTTTCTTTCCTTTTATAGAGGCTGCTTTTGAAGTGCCTTCTTTTACTGATTTTTCAAGTAGTTTATTCATTTGTTTGTTTACGTTTAAATTTAATATTTTCTTGGAAATAGATTTGTTTTCCCAAATAGTTTTTTTATTAAATGATTCTATTTTTTCTATGATTTCAGGGCTTTGAATCTTCCCATTATTGTTTATTGCAGAATATGCATTTGTGATGTTTAATAGATTATCTCCGTAGGAGCCAATAGCTAATGATGGGAATTCCTCAAACTCTTGCTTGTAACCTAGTCCAAATGAATTCGCTAAATTAATAATATTTTTTAAGCCGATTTTTTTCGTTATTGATATCGGAACGATATTTGATGAACTTTTAAATGATTCAATCAAAGATATTGAACCTCTATAGTCTTCTGAAAAATTTTTTGGGCAATAACTTTCCCAGCATATTGGTAAGTCTTCAAATTTATCGCTTAATTTTATTCCTTCTATTAATGCAGCAGCATAAGGGATTATTTTAAAAGTAGAACCTAAAGGTCTTACAGATGAAATCACTCTATTGTATTCATTAATTGATGGATTTTTGCTGGTTATCATTGTCCTGATTAGTCCTGTGTTTGATTCGATAGATAAGAGACTAAATTCAAGTTCTTTAGGCCCTGCATATCTTGATATTTTTTGACCTTTTTCTTGCCAATCTTTCTTGATAGAAGATTGAATTCTTAAAAATTTATAATCATTTTTAGTTCCAATTCTTTTATCTGTTTCCTGAAGAATAAAGTTTATTAGTAATTTATCATCTAAAAAATTATCAGCTGTTTGATAATTTAATTTTATTTTTTCTTTAATAGCCTTATTCTTGTTTGCAAGAGAAATATATCCATCAACATGCATTGATTCAAGAACTTTATTTCTATTTTTAATAGCTAGTTCTAAATTTTGATAAGGTGAATAAATTGATGGAGCGGGAGCTAATCCTGCAATTAATGCGATCTCTGATAATGTCAATTCTTCTATAAATTTTCCAAAATAAACTTGGGCAGCCTCGTCTACCCCGTATGCTCCTGATCCTAGATAAATATTATTTAAATATAATTTTAAAATTTGATTTTTGTCATATCTAAATTCAAGTATGAGTGATATAAATATTTCTTTGATTTTTCTTTGAAAACTTAGATCATTATTTAGAAAAAGTAATCTAGCAACTTGTTGTGTAATCGTACTGCCTCCCTCTTTAACATAACCACTTCTAATATTTTGAATAAGGGCACGTGAAATACTTTTTAAATCTGTTCCATTATGTTTATAAAATCTTTTATCCTCAGAAGATATAAAAGAATGTTTAAGAAAAAATGGAATTTTATGATAACTATTATCTATTTCAAATTTGCGGCTTAATTTGCTCAGTATCTTATTATCAGAAGATAATATTACATAAGAATATTTGGTTTCCCGAAACTTTTTATTTTTAGATAAGTCAAATCTTAACGTACTAAATATTAGACTAAAAAAATAAAAAGATATTCCAGAAAAAATTAATATTGGAATTATTAAAACAAAAGATTTGAATTTAATCTTTTGCACCTTAAGCAACTAAAAAACTATGTCCTATCGCTAAAGCTGTAACTAACATTCCAGTTATAAGGAACGGTTGGGCACTTGCTTGATATTTGACATCAAACTTTAGAGGATCTCTTAGTAACCACATATCTTGAAATGTAATTTGTGGAATTACCAATAAAACCAAAATTACTGAAGCTAAATGTTGACCAATAACGACTAATACTACAACCATTGCTAATTGAAAAATGTCAATCAGTCCTGCACTTATTCTACTTGCATTTTTAATTCCAAATACTACTGGTAGAGAATTTAAGCCTAGCTTTGAGTCTCCTTCAACACTTTTGAAATCATTAATAACAGCAATTCCAAGTCCTGAGAGGCTATAAGCAAGTGTTAGTATCGCCGTCACGATAGTTAATTTCCCAAACAAGGCTTGTCCTGCCCACCAAGGTAAAGCTATATAAGATGCTCCTAATGCATAATTTCCAAGCCAACCATTCTGTTTTAATTTGAGTGGTGGAGCAGAATATATATAACTAACAAAGGAACCTCCTAATGCCAAAAGTAAGACAGAGGGGAAGCTGTGCTTAGCATATAAATCTAATAGAAAAGCAACTATTAAACCCCCTATAAGTAATATCCAGATTTGTATTTTTACATCTTTAATTGAAATTTTGCCAGAAGGAATTGGTCTATTTGGTTCATTAATCGCATCAATTTCCTTATCAAAAAAATCATTTATGGTTTGGGTATAACCAGCCAGAAGTGGCCCACTCATTAACATACATGCTAATGAAGCTAAAACATTACTAAATGTCCATTCAAAATTCCCACTTGCGGCTGCTCCACAAATAACTCCCCATATCAAAGGGATCCAGGTAATTGGCTTCATTAGCTGTATACGAAGTTTCCATATACTTGAAGTTTCAGATGCACCCTTAATTCCTAATAGTTGTTTTGGATCATTCACTTTAATCTTTAACCTTTCTCAATTTCTTCTGGGAAAAACCAGTTTTGTTCACCATTCTGAAATTTTGCAGTGATTCCAATACTCCTGCCATCTGTCATCTTATAGCCTGTTATTACGGCTTTAGGATTAGAGGATATTTGATCAATTAATTTCGCTGGTAGTCTATCTTTTACTTTGTTAATGTTAATTTTGATTTTACTACCGATTTTGGGTAATAATTTTGTTT
>QCIV01000002.1 GCA_003216455.1 Prochlorococcus sp. AG-402-N17
ACTGCTATTCCCGTTTTTAAAGTTGCCGACATGACAGCAAATTAGTTCTTCATATGCTCTTAAAGCTTCCTTTAAAAAATTAGCTTTAGATGGCTTGATAGCACAAAGAAACCCATAGCTGGGGAAACAAGTAAGCCAGTCGAATTCTGTTACTCCTTTAGGGCGTTGAATTTTCTCTAGATCAATTACAATTGTTTTTCCAGCAGATTCAGCAAACATAACTGCAGTACCTGTTATACCGCCCATGCTTATGTCTTTGGCCGCATGAATGATATTTTTTTTAGCAAGAAACGGTATCAATGAAAAATGTTTTCTAAGTAAAGTTGCAGATGCTTTCGTAGCTGCATCCCAAAAGGGATAATCTTTAAAAAAGCATCCATCCTTGTTTGCTATTATCCATAATTCATCTTCAGACTCTGCAAATCTTGAAGAAAGAATAGGACCATCTACCATTCCAAGAATTGATACTGATAAAGCAGTATAAGGACTTTTTTGATTTGAGTGACCACCGACCATTGGTACATTAAATTTTTCACACGCAAAACTCATGCCAGAAAGAATTTGATTATGTTTTTCTAAATCATTTTTATCACTCCAAATACTGTTAACTAAAGCTAAAGGTTTACCGCCCATCGCGACGATGTCACTGATATTCACCAATACACTGCTCCAGCCTGCGAACCACGGCTCTTTTTCTACCAAGCTTGGACTAATTCCTTCACTTGCCATTAATAACAAACCTGATTGTTTAGGGATTACTGCAGCATCATCTCCAAGCATTGCAGATTTGCCAAGTTCACTGAACGGGCTATGTGAGAAAGTTTTTGCAGCACTTTGAATGTCTTTTTTAGATTCAATACCACTATGGGTTTGCAATTTTTTGATAAGATTATGTAACATTTTTTGTGATCACTTTTTCACTAAATATGAGCCTGGTCTGCTTAATTTTGATGGCTTGTAATAATTTAAGTCAGCCTCCATTAAGTGATGTTTTATTCCTTTGATTTCAATTTGTTTAATTGAATTCCATTTGAGTCGTCTAAAAAACCTTACATTTTGTATCTGAACAGTGGCTAAAAATTGATCGCATCCCCATCCATTTGCTGTAGTTACTGCTTTCCAGATCAATCCTTTTCCTATTTGGTTGAATTTACGGAAAGTAGAATCAACACCTAGTCTCCCACCGTACCATTGTCTTTTTTCTGTTTCGTAAATTCTTACTACTCCAACGACTCTCTCTTGAGTGCCATATCCATAATTCAAAGAAACTATTGGGTACGCAACTTGATCAATTTCATCAATATCTGATTCAGCAAAAATATTTTGTTCCTCGCAAAATATTCTCTTTCGTAATCCCCAGTAGTCTTTGATAAGAGGAGAATTCTCTTCAAGCAAATGAAATGAAAAGTTTTCTGAATTAGAATTTGGAGATAGCATGAAATCTTCTTCTTCAATCCCGATACCTGATCTTACAGAGGGTGTGAAATAGTAAGGCGCAGAGCTAAAGCTTCTGCCTATATCCTGACTTGAGGGGTCAATAAAAAACATAATTTTTTAATTCTCAAATAGGGATAAAGCTGAGCAGGCACCACATTTGGCACAACCAGCTGACATTTCATCAGATTTTATGTTGCCTTCATTTAGTAAATGTGAAACTGATTGATAAATATCAATCATGAAATCAGTACTTGGGGAGGGATGATGTTCTAGAGGAGTCCCTGCTATTGGCACAAATGGAACTATAAAAGGATAAACTCCTATAGATATTAATTTTTTACTGCAATTTATTAGAGATTCTTTGCTATCACCTAATCCTGCTAATAGATATGTAGAAACTTCTCCTCTTCCAAATACTGCTACGCTTTCTTCGAAAGATTTATAGTATCTTTCAAGAGAAATTTCAGATTTGCCGGGCAGAATTTTTTTTCTTATCTCCTCCTCTACAACCTCTAAATGCATGCCTAAACTGTCTATACCTGAGTCTTTCATTTTTTGAAACCAAATAGGATCATCAGGCGGTTCGCATTGACCTTGGATTGGAATATTAACTTTAGCCTTAACAGCCTTAGCGGCTTCTGCCATTATTCTCGCCCCCCTATCGCTACTGTTAGGGGTCCCTGTTGTCATTACTAATTGCTTTATTCCATCAAGTCTTACAGCTGCTTCTGCAACTTCAGCTATTTGATTTGGAGTTTTTCTTACGATGGTTTGTTTGTTTTCCAAAGATTGTTCTATTGCACAAAACTGGCAAGATTCTTCTCTTTTTCTGAAACGAATACATTTTTGAAGAATAGTTGTGGCTAATACATCCTTGCTATGAAGAAGAGCAATCGATTTATAAGGTATACCGTCTTTTGTTTTTAAAGAATAAAAATTTGGTTCTTTTGTAGTGGATAATTCCTTAATGTTTGAATCTTCACTATTTTGGAGAATAAGTTGTCCGTCAGGCTCCTCTGAAAGTTGATAATTAGAATTTTTAGATACGTGATTATAAACCGGTACCATTACAGTTTTTCCTTCAATTGTTAAAGCTCTATGGTCCGATGGACCAGCTCCTCCTTTCCTACCCCTGTTGCCCTTTTTAGGAGTAGAACTTATCCCATTAACTTGCAATTCAGTAATAATTTTACCAATGTCAGACATGATTTATTTCCTCTAAATAGTCTTTTGCAGTTTGATCTTTTGGTATTAAATTTTTCTTATTTGTCATCTCAAATACCTTGTTAGGGGATGTATTTAGTTTTAGAGAAAGAAGATCTGGACGACTGTAGTGACCAACACTATCCATCATTCTTTTCCTTTTAGTAATAAGTGATAAATTAATTTCTGCTATTGCTAATCCTTCTCCATCATCAAGTGGTCCTGCTAAATATTTACCTTCTGGACTGATAATTGCTGTGTGACATCCTCCCTGAAATGCTTTGTGAAGATTGGTTTCGGACGTTATCTTTTCATAATCTTCTGGATCTAACCATCCTGTTGAGCAAATCACAAAACAGCCAGCCTCTAAGGCGTGGTGCCTCATTGTGACTGCAGTTTGCTCGGTAAATATTGGACCAACCAATGAACCAGGAAATTGAGCACAATGTATTTGTTCACCTTTAGCCATAAGAGCAAATCTAGCTAAAGGGTTATAATGCTCCCAACAAGCCAAAGATCCTATCTTGCCAAGTTGAGTATCTACAACTTCTAAGCCAGAACCATCGCCTTGACCCCAAATCATTCTTTCGTGAAACGTAGGAGTTATTTTTCTTCTCTTTAAAACAATTTCACCTTTTTCGTTGAAAAGAACTTGAGTATTGTACAAACTTCCACCATCAAGTTCGTTAACTCCTAAAAGAACTTGGATGTTATTTTTTTTAGCTGATTTCCCGACTATGTCTGTAACTGGACCTGGAATTTCTACTGCTTGCTCATATAGCTTCATATGAGATTTACCCATGAGAACTGGCGGCTCTACAAATGAAAAATATGGGTAGTAAGGAAGAAAAGTTTCGGGAAAGACTATCAACTTTACATCTTTTGTAGCTGCTTCTTGGATCTTTAAAAGAACTTTATTCAATGAACCATTCAAGTCAAAAAGTACAGGTCTAACTTGAGCAGCAGCTACTTTAAATGTTTTAGTCATTTTTTTGGATCTTATGTCTTAAAGAGTCCAAGTATCTAAAATAAATGCCCCTTCTTTGCGATGCATTAAAACGATATCAAGAACATCTAAAGGGCTTATTGGTTTTATCCCCGGAGTAAGAGCTCCTTCTCCATGTCCGTACAAAGCTTGTAATGCAAATCGACAGGCATAAACTTTACCTCCTTGACCCATAAATTTTTCTAAGCGAGCATTAAAATTTAAATGACCATCAAATGCTGCATCTCCAAGCTTTGGAAAGCCTCTTTGTAGTCCTAAAGTTACTCCAGGACCATATAGCAATATTGAAGTTTCAAACCCCTTGTTTATAAGACGACTAGCTTGTAAAAGATTAACAAGACCAATAGATCCCTCAAAAGCGACAGTATGAAAAGTTAGTAAGGCTTTCTCACCTGGTTCGGCTTTAACATCTGGGAATACTTTTTCTTCATAATCAACTAAGAATTCCCCAGGCTGATTCGCGGGACGTGTTACGGATGGCATGAAATTTTTTTAAAAACTCAGACTATTTTCTGACTTGATTTTCAAAAAGAATGTAACCGATATCACCAAATTAGTTAACTTAAGATTTCAGATCAAAAAATTTTTTAGTGAGTTTAATAACAAATTAAATCTTCTAAACACGACAGAATTATATTAATAAAGAAAAAAATGGCTGAAGAATTTTTAAATCAAATTTCTGCTAAATGTTCTGTCATCATTATTGGTGCGGGACAAGCAGGTTTGTCTATTGCTCATTCACTACAAAAAAAAGGGATAAAACCTCTTATCCTAGAAAAAAATTATGTTGGGTTTTCTTGGAAAGAACAACGTTGGGATTCTTTCTGCCTTGTGACTCCTAATTGGCAATGCACACTTCCTGATTATCAATATGCTGGGAAAGACCCTAATGGGTTTATGGATAAAGAAAATATAGTTAAGTATTTAAAAAAATATTCTGAATTTGTAAAGGCTGATATTCTTGAAGGGATTGAAGTAAAACATTTAGTTAAAAAAAATGAAAAGTTTTTTATTTCAACTAACCGTGGAAATTTTGAAGCTGATCAAGTTGTTATAGCAACTGGAGCTTATCATGTTCCAAACCGACATCCTCTTTCTGAGAGATTACCAACTAATATCCTGCAAATTGATGCGAGAGAATATAAAAATCCAAATTCATTACCAGAAGGACCTGTCCTAGTTGTTGGCAGTGGTCAATCAGGTTGTCAAATAGCTGAAGATCTTTTTTTTGAAAAAAGAAAAGTTCATCTAAGTGTTGGGAGTGCTCCAAGATCTCCAAGAAGGTATAGAGGAAGAGATGTTGTAGATTGGCTTGACAGAATGGGTTATTATTCAATGCCTATTGGTGAACACGACGATCCTAAAAGTGTAAGGAATAAAACTAATCATTATTTAACTGGAAGAGATAATGGTAGAGAAATAGATCTTAGAAAGAGAGCAAAAGAAGGGATGAATCTTCATGGGCGTCTTAAAGAGTTAACTATTGATAATATTCAATTTTCAAATGATCTTTCTAAAAATCTTGATGGAGCAGATAATGTTTACTGCAGAATAAGAAATAGTATTGATGAATGGATTTCAAAAAATAATATAGATGCTCCTAAAGAAGAAATATATGCTCCATGTTGGGAACCAACAGAAGATGTCAAAGGTACTCAACTTGAATGCAAAAACTTAGCAGTAGTGATTTGGTGTACAGGTTATAAAAGTGATTTTAGTTGGGTAGATGTCTCAGTTTTTGACGGAACTGGTATCCCGGTTCATGAAAGAGGTGTGACACAATCTCCTGGGTTGTATTTTCTTGGTTTGCCATGGCTTTATACATGGGGCTCAGGACGTTTTTGTGGAGTAAAAGATGATGCAAACTTTTTAGCGGATATTATTTCATTGAGATCAAATAAATCTGCTGCTACAAAAGAAATGCTGGAGTGCAAAGCTCTTTTAGGTTCTTAAATTTCTAATGTTATTAATTAAAAATAAATTAAAAATAAATTTCTTAGAAATAAAGTGATTTACGTATTAAACACTACATCAATTACCTATTAGTAATAATTAATTTGTAAATATAAATTTATTTCCCATAATTATGGAATTCGCTAAAAAATTCATGACCGAAAAAGCTGAAAAGCTTAACGGTAAAGCAGCAATGCTTGGAATTTTCGCTCTTATAGGGGCTTATTATTTTACTGGTCAAATTGTTCCAGGAATATTCTAATAAAAATCCTTTTTATATTTTTTGAGGGCTTGATTAAGCCCTTTTTTCTGGTTTAGTATTCCCTTTTTAATTATCCAATAATTCAAATAATCTACTTATTAGAAGCTTTCTTTTTAAAAAAGTTTTTTCAATATATTTTTTGTTCTCTTCTCTTAAAATTTCCTGACCATTTGAGCCCAATCCTTTAATGATAAATTCTTTATCTTCTTTAATCCACTTATCTATCATTGCCTCGGTTGTCTCTATATGGAATTGTAATCCGTAAGCAAAATTACCAACCCTAAAAAACTGTTCTTTACAAAGCACGCTACTAGCTATGAGTACTGCTTTATTAGGTAATAAAATCCTATCTCCATGCCAATGCATTACATGAAAAGGGTCTTCAAACAGTGCTTTAAAGTCTTTATTTGATTTATTAATAAAAATTTGAGACCATCCAATTTCTGGTAATGCTTTTGGAGGTGATCCATATTTAAGAATTTCTACATCTCCTCCAGCAGCACTCGCAAGCAACTGAGCACCTAAGCAAACACCGATTATAGGTCTTTCATTTTCTAATTCTTTTTTTATAAAATCTCTTTCTAACTTAAGCCAAGGATATCTGTCGCTTCCAATATCTTTAACTCCCATTGGTCCACCCATAATTAAAATTAAGTCACCTTTTTTTGTTTGCGGCAGAGCATTTTTATTATCTAAACGAATAATTTCGATTTTCAAATCTCTTTCTTTAGCAAATTGTTCAAAAAGACCTGGCCCCTCAATTTCTAAATGCTGCAAAACTAATAGGCGTCTTATTTCCTTCATTCACTTTCCATTATTTCAGCTGATTCAGAACAGACATTAACGCTAAACCACTTCATTGCCGACCAAGTATCTTCTTGGTATGTACCTGCTGCAATACTTACAAAACAATCATTTTCATACCAACTTCGATAACTGGGAGTTACTCCCGTTCCTTTTAATCTATTTTCTAAGCCTTTTCCATATTTTTTAATTACAAGATTTATAGCTTCATTCTCAATTTCTCTTTGCCTTTCATCAGCAAAACCTACTAGTGGAATAAAAAAAAGAATTGATGCAATAAGTAAACGTATCATTGAGTCTTTTTTTTAAATGTAGCTAATTTCATATTGATTAATTAATTTTTTAAAATTATCAACTCTATTTTGTCCATTCTTTAATGGTCTTGAGAAGTCAAGAACGGCTGCACAACATAATTGCCAACATGATTTTTCATCTAGTCCTAATTTTATACATATATTTTTTGGCGCTTTGATAACTGTATTTATTCCTGCGATATGTTGAGTAGTTTCCCATAATTCTCCTTCAAGAAAGTCAATTTCAATACTTGATAATAATTCTGTAGCAATGTAATCCTTAATTAGCTCAGTTAATTCCACAATATTTTATTGAATCAGCAGATGTTAAATCATCTCTTAGTATTTGTATAGCAAAAAAAAGGAGCTAGTTTGCATCTCATCTTGAATCGCCGATCGATATTAAGAGACTACATCATTTCGTATTGATCAAGTTTGGTTTTTAATTTTGTTGCTTGTTTAATCAATGACAAAGCTTCTTTTCTGCCAGTTGAATTATTAGCCTGGACTATAAGATCGGAGTATTTCTTTGCGATTTTTTTTTCCATAATTTAAACCTCATAGATACCGTTTTTGAATCTTGCAACTAGCGAGTCACAACTAGAAGTAGATAAGGAGTCAACGGTTAAAACCTCAGAGTCAACATATTGGAACGGGTTAACTCGTGTTTAATTTATAATCAATTAATAAAAAGCTGTTGGTATCTACGATTACATTGTTTTCAAACCCTGATTTAATTTATAGTTATCCATGAATTGGATTGAAAATTTTCAATTATCTTTTTAATTCAATTAATAAAAAAGGGGGTTAAAAACACCCCCTTTTTTATAAAAAAACCTAATTTACTAATTACCTAAACCTAGAGGAGCCCAAAGAGTTGCTTCAGAACCTATAACAGGAACAACTCCTGTTGTTTTTGCATTAGAAACTTTATTTTTAACAACAGGAGTATCTTGTTCTCCTAAAGCTGCCCATAAAGTTGATTGATGAGCGATAACTGGTTGAACTTTTAATGGTTGAGATTGAAAAGAAGGTTTTTGGGTTCTTACAAGTTGGACTCCAAGAGAACCAACAATAAATGCTCCAAGAAAACCTGCAAATATAGCAGTAATATTGTTACTACTTACTGAGGTAGATACGTTATTAGACATAATAGTTATGTGACTTAATTTCATTTTTGACTGAAGTCCCCGTTCCTTGGCTTCAATCTTAATGCGGCTCGTAAAACGAGATGAACGTTTATGTAGTCTACGCTACATTTTAACTATAAGTACAAATTAATTTACAGGATGTTAATGGCAATACAAAAACTTATTAAAAAATAAGAAATTAATTTTTAAAGTGAAGAAAATATATTTGAATTTTTTTGAGTAAAAAATAATTGATTGTTTTCATAATTGTTTGCAGAATAACTTTCGGAAACAACAATTCCGTGAGTTACCCCAAAAATAAAACCAAGTAAGATTGCTAAACGCATCCAATTATATAGATTTGAAGTTAATTTCCCTCGAATTAAGAATATATGATGTTGTTATTTATACTAAATAATTTTTTATCCCCCAAGATATGACATTGATGGATGAATTTTTTGATTTTTGTCAGTTGTTTTCTCTAATACTTTAAATCGATCTTCACTATAGTTATCTTCTCTAGCTTCCCAAATGCTCTGGATTTTATTTTCCAATTCATGGAGATTAATTGGTAGAGACAACCATGGGTTTAGATTTATACCTTCATTAGAAAAAAGACATGTATAAGCATAACCATCGCTAGTTATCCTCAATCTATTACAATCTGAACAAAAAGGATTACTTATTGAAGAGATTGTACTTACAAAACTATTTGAATCACTCATGTACCATCTATTAGCAGTTTGTCCCTCCTTTCTTCCGTATTCTTTTAATCGATGTTTCTTCTTTAATAGCCTAATAATTCTTTCAGAGAAAAAAACATCTGATGGCTGCCAATTATTAGATATCCCTACATCCATATATTCAATGAAACGAATTTCTATAGACCTTTTTTTTGCAAAATCAACTAATTCAAAAATTTGATTATCATTCATCTGTTTTTTTATAACTGCATTTATTTTTAATTTTCCCGCCTTTGGATTAAATCCAGCATTAATTGCATGATCTATTCCTTCAAGGACAGTAAATAATTTTTCTTTGCCAATAATTTTATTTTCCTCTCCAATCATGTTTGAAAAAATATCAGGATCAATCGCATCTAAACTTACTGTTATGCGGTCTAAACCATTTTTAAAAAGCTCATTAGCTTTTTTCTTAGAGAGCAAATATCCATTTGTGGTTAGAGAAATATCCTGTAAATTAGCTACTGGATTTGATTCTTCTAATCTTTGCGATTTAATTTCATAAAGAAGTTCATCTAATTGAGAACTCAACAAAGGTTCTCCTCCAGTGATTCTTAAAGAATTTACCCCTAATCGACAACTGACTAAAATTAACTTTTTAAATTGTTCAATATTTAAAACATCCAAACTATAGTTCTCAGGCTTACAGTAAATACACGAAAAATTGCAATTTTGTTTAAGAGATAACCTTAAAACTTTTAACTTTCTTTTTCTATTATCCTCCAATTGCTTAAATCCCATTATTCATATTTAAGAATTCTCTCTTGGAATTTATATTAATTAAATCTCCATTGTTTGCATAGAAATATTTATGGGGAATTTGATCAACCCATCCGAGAAAATTTTTCTTCCCAGAGGATAACTTTTTTTTTAATTTAAAATGATTTTCTTCATTGATGGGATAAATTCCGAATAATGGTTGTGCAAGAATTCCATCATGGGATATTACTGCAAAATTTTGGTTTTCTTCCCATGATTTAAAAAGTGAATAAATTAATTTTGTATTCAAATTAGGCATATCGACTGGGATAATTAGGATATTTTTAGTAGTTTTTTTAAAAGATGAAAAAATTTGTTCTATACAAGTTAAGGGTCCATCAAAGGGTTGGGCATCTGAAATAAACTCAACATTATTCCTTTTATCAACTTCCTTTAAATGAGAAGTATAATTTGTTATTACAAAAGTCTCTAAATTAAGGTTATTTAATATTTTTATTTTGTGAGTCAGCCAATTTCCTCCTTCATTATGTTTAATTAGTGCTTTATCAGATCCCATCCTTGAACTCTTGCCACCAGACAAAATGAATGCTTTAAATTTTTTATGTTTTATTTCCATAACTTAGGTAATATTTTCCCACGAGTATTTTATGTATCGGATAATACTAATAATTAGATTACTAGTTTCTCCCAATTTTGATTTTATTAGTGCTGCCTATTCATTCTAGTCTTTTAAAAAAGTTGCATTTCTTAAAAACCAGATTTTGTATTAAATAATACAAATGAATGCATTGATCGAAATTTAAATTGCTTAAAAATTAATCTCGAAAAAAATTTTATGTTAAGTGATGTTTGGTCTTTAAATGGCAGATATAGAACTCTTCACCTCACCTGGTTTGCCTTTTTCCTTACTTTTGTTGTTTGGTTTAACCTCGCACCTCTTGCAACTACTGTTAAAGCAGATTTAGGATTATCTGTTGCTCAAATTAGAACAGTAGCAATATGTAATGTTGCTTTGACTATCCCTGCAAGAGTTTTGATTGGAATGTTATTGGATAAATTTGGCCCAAGAAAAACTTACTCAACAATCTTGATATTTTCTGTCGTCCCATGTTTATTATTTGCTAGTGCTCAAGACTTCAATCAACTTGTTATTTCGAGATTGCTTTTGTCAATAGTAGGAGCAGGTTTTGTTATCGGAATAAGAATGGTATCTGAGTGGTTCCCTCCCAAAGAAATTGGTTTGGCTGAGGGAATATATGGAGGATGGGGAAATTTTGGATCTGCTTTTTCTGCCCTTTCTCTTGTTGCCGTAGCTGGATTCTTGTCTTTTTCAGGAGGGTTTGAGTTGCCAACTGGAGCTGTACTTAATTGGAGGGGAGCTATTGCTCTTACAGGAATTATTTCTTTCGTTTATGGAATTATTTATTTCTTTAGTGTGACTGATACACCTCCAGGAAAACCTTATCAAAGGCCTGCAAAAACAGCTGGTTTAGAAGTAACGAGTATAAGAGATTTTTGGGGTTTAATTGGGATGAATGTTCCATTCGCAGCAATTCTTTCAGTCCTATGTTGGAGACTTCAAAAAGTAGGTTTCCTTACTTCATCTACTTATCCAATAGCCTTAATCGCAGTTTTAGCGTGGTTTATTTTCCAAACTTGGGGAATTATAAGAACGAATATTGAATTATTAAATGGAACTAAAATTTACCCTAAAGAAGATAGATATGAATTCAAACAAGTAGCTATTTTGGAATTAACTTACATTGTAAATTTTGGATCAGAATTGGCAGTAGTTTCAATGCTTCCTAGTTTCTTTGAATTTACATTTGATTTACCTAAAGCTGTAGCCGGAATTCTTGCATCATGTTATGCATTTGTGAATTTAATAGCTAGACCTGCCGGAGGATTGATATCTGACAGAACAGGCAATAGAAAAAATACAATGGGATTCCTAACTATGGGATTAGGGTTTGGATATCTATTGATGTCTTTAATAAAACCTGGAACTTTCACAGGATCAGCAGGAATTCTTATGGCTGTATTTTTAACTATGCTTTGTTCATTTTTTGTTCAATCAGGAGAAGGTTCAACTTTTGCTTTAGTTCCCCTAGTTAAAAAAAGAGTAACAGGACAAATAGCTGGATTGGTTGGGGCTTATGGAAATGTTGGTGCAGTAACTTATCTAAATATTTATAGCCTTTTACCTTTATGGATGGGTGGAGGTAAAGATCCTTCTCCAGAAATAATTGCCGCTTCAAATAGTGCCTTCTTCCAAATCTTAGGTATAGCAGGATTAATAGTTGGATTCTTCTGTTATTTCTTTTTAAAGGAACCTCAAGGATCATTCGCGGATGCTTATGAAGGCGAAAAAGCTGAAAATTACGTTTAACCAATAACTATTGAGATATTTATAAAAGAAATTTTATGAATTTTACTAAAAGTCAATGCCCATATTGCGGTGTTGGCTGTGGTTTAAAAATGAAGCCTAAAAGTTCGGTTTCTGAGGATAAATGGTTAGTCAGTGGAGATAGGGATAGTCCTTCAACTCAAGGTAAATTGTGCGTAAAAGGAGCAACAGTATGTGAGACCTTAAAAGATGGGAGATTAAAAGAACCACTTTATAGGGAAAATTTAAATGAAGAATTTAAAGAAATTTCCTGGGACGAATCATACGAAATTCTGAAAGAGAATATTTTGAGTTCTATAAAAAATTATGGACCTGATTCAATAGCTATGTATGGCTCAGGTCAATTTCATACTGAAGATTATTACGTAGCCCAAAAGCTTCTCAAGGGAGCAATAGGCACAAATAATTTTGATGCTAATTCAAGACTATGTATGAGCTCAGCAGTAGCTGGATATAACAGAAGTTTTGGCTCTGATGGCCCACCTTGTTGTTATGAAGATATTGATCATTGCTCTTTAATTTTATTAATAGGGACAAATACTGCAGAATGTCATCCCGTTCTTTTTGATCGAATTAAAAAACGTAAAAGAAACGTAAATGATAATTTAAAAGTAATAGTAATTGATCCAAGAGAAACTGAAACTTCATCCATAGCAGATTTTTACTTACAAATTTCTTCTGGAACAGATCTATTTTTATTTATTGGGATTGCGAATTATCTTTATAAGAATCAATTAACTGATCAAAATTTCATTGATAAGTCGACCGAAAGCTATTTTGATTTTGTAAAACATATACAAAAATGGGATTTAAAAAAAATAAGTGAAATTTG
The DNA here is from genome assembly GCA_003216455.1 of Prochlorococcus sp. AG-402-N17. Classification (GTDB taxonomy): domain Bacteria; phylum Cyanobacteriota; class Cyanobacteriia; order PCC-6307; family Cyanobiaceae; genus Prochlorococcus_A. The sequence goes on from QCIV01000002.1 coordinate 12,791, forward strand.
CAATATATCCGAGAAAACAATTATTGATATTGCAAAATTATGGGGAGAAAGCAAAAATGTTCTAAGTCTTTGGTCGATGGGTTTGAATCAAAGGCAAGAGGGTACAGCAGCAGTAAATGGGCTAATAAATCTTCATTTAATGACCGGCCATATAGGCAAAGAAGGTTCTGGTCCTTTTTCCTTAACTGGCCAACCAAATGCTATGGGTGGGAGAGAAGCAGGAGGACTATCGCACCTTCTTCCAGGATATAGGTTTGTAAAAAATAAAAAAGATAGGAATGAAATTGAAAAAATATGGGGGTTCCCTGAGGGAAAGATATCTGCAAAACAGGGTCTATCTGCATTTGAACAAATAGAAGCTATAAAAAAAGGATCTGTGAAAATTTGGTGGATTGCAGCTACGAACCCTTTGGTTAGCATGCCTAATTTAAACTTTGTAAAAAAAACACTTTTAAAATGTCCTTTAATTATCCTGAACGAATCTTATGAACAAAGTGAATCAATTAAATATGCTCATCTAGTATTGCCAGCAGCTCAATGGAGCGAAAAAGATGGTGTTATGACAAATTCAGAAAGAAGAGTAACACTTTGCCCATCTTTCAGAGAATCGAATAAAAATTCAAAACCAGATTGGCAAATATTTGCTGAATTAGGACAGAAGATAGGCTATTTCAAACAATTTGAATATGAATCTTCATCGGAAGTTTATGATGAATTTTTAAAAACTACTACAAAAAGATTATGCGATATGAGCGGTTTATCATATCAATTATTAAAAAATCATGGTCCTCAACAATGGCCTTATCCTAAAGGCAGCGTACCTAGTACATCTTCAAAAAGATTATATGAAGATGGTTATTTCCCAACTGAGACTGGCAAAGCAAATTTTTGTATTGATGATCCTATTGGGTTGGCTGAACCCCCTTCAGATGAGTACCCACTAATTTTGACAATTGGAAGATATCTAAGTCAATGGCATACAATGACAAGAACTTCTAAAGTCCAAAAACTTACAAAAAAGAATCCAGAACCGTTATTGGAAATTAATTCTAAAGATGCTTTATCTTTAAAAATCAAAAATGATGAAATAGTAAAAATTAAATCCAAAAGAGGGGAAGTTCAAGCAAAAGTTCTGATTACTGACAAAATTAAAGCAGGTACAGTTTTTTTACCAATGCATTGGGGTTTTAGTCAAAAAAATATGTGTGAAGTAAACTCTTTGATGCATGAAAAGTCATGCCCGATATCAAAACAACCGGAATTAAAAGCATGCTCAGTAATAATTGTTCCAAACTAGGCAATAATCTTATTTCAGAATCTCATCAAATGCTCTATCCAAATTGTTGTGTTCATGACTTGGTCTAACTAATTTGCAAAAAGCAAATCTATCTAATTCGTTTAAATTTCTCCATTTTTCAACTGAAATATTAATTCCCCTTGCTAGTGCTGATTTTAAAACTTGGTCAGGAACTTTATTTTTATTTTGCCAAGGTTGATTAATTGAAATTTCTATTTCTTTTGCTTCTCCATATTTTGAATTAGATGTAATTTCTTTTAAAAAAGTTTTTAAATCAATAAGGTCGTTTTTTGAATCTGGCCAATCTACTATCTTATTTTTTTCAATTAAATTAAAATCTTGCCAATGAGTAAGTTTTAATTTAATTCCAATTAAATCAAGTTTCCTTCTTACACATAAAGGAATGCATCTTAAGTCTTTAATAAAATCATCCTCGAAATTAAAATAATGATTTGATTGACTGTTAACCAAAATTAAATTGATATTTTATTAATAAATTAATGCTAAGTATAAAAAATTGATATTAGCTTTATTAAAAATTTTATTTTTTGTATTATTGAATAAATTGCTAAATGGAAATGGATAAATCTTTAACTCATATTAATGAAAGGGGAGAAATGAACATAGTTGATATTTCAGATAAAGTAGAAACTAAAAGAGAGGCTTTAGCAGAAGGATATATTAATTTAAACAATGAAATATTAGAAAAAATAAAAAATGAAAAAATTAAAAAAGGTGATATTTTTGCAGCGGCTAGATTTTCTGCAATAAATGGTGCAAAAAAAACCTCAGAACTTATTCCTCTCTGTCATAATTTATCATTGAATAAAATCACAATTGATTTTGAAATTTGTGAATCAATGAAAGCAATTAAAATTATTGCTTTTTGCAAATCTCATTCTAAAACAGGTGTTGAGATGGAGGCTCTTACATCAGTTTCAATTGGTCTTCTCACTCTATATGACATGCTCAAAGCTTTAGATCCTTTTATGACTATTGATAATATTCGCCTTTTAGAAAAAAAAGGTGGTAAAAATGGAATATTAAAAAGAAGTTAAGTACTCACAATAATGGGAATTGATATCAATAATCAGGGTCTTTATTTAAACGATGCTATTAAAAAAATCTTGGAAGAGATGGATACTTTAATAGTGAATAATGAAATTTTACATAAGGAAGAGATCAATTTAGACGAAGCACTTGGAAAAGTTTCTATGGAGGAAATCTTATCTGAGGAAGATATGCCAGGTTATAGATCATCAGTTATGGATGGATATGCGTTAGGAGAATCAACTAAAGGGAATAAATGGAAAATTGTCGGAGAGTCTTTTCCCGGAAAGCCATTTAATGATCTTCTTAAAAAAGGTGAAGCTGTAACTATTAGCACAGGTTCATTTGTGCCAGATAATTGTTTTTCTGTGATACCTCAAGAACAAGTTTCTTTAGAATTTTTAAAAGGAAATGAGTATATTATTAAAAAAGAAACATCATCTAATAACTCTTGGATTAGAGAAAAAAATGATCAAGTATTTAAAGGTGAAATATTAATCAAGAAGGGGGTAAAGATTACACCTGGGATTTTAAGTAAATTAGCAAGTTGTGGGATAAAAACTATAAAAGTTAGTAAAATTTCTAAATTAGGTTTACTAATTACTGGAGATGAACTTATCAAATCAGGGACTGCAAGAAAGAAAGGAGAAATATGGGAAAGTAATAGTATTTTGATAAAATCAATTGCAAAAAATCTTGGATTTGAAATTAATGAAATTCATATAGAAAAAGATAATTATCAAAATATAAAAAATTCTCTTAGAAATATTTCTGAATTAAATGATGTGGTTATTTCAGTTGGTGGGATATCAGTGGGTAAAAAAGATTTTTTAAAAGATATTATTAACGAGATAGGAGAGATTAAATTTTGGAAACTATTTTTAAAGCCAGGAAAACCATTTGCTTTTGGATTGATAAACAAAAAAATTCCTTATTTTGGATTACCTGGGAATCCCGTTTCAGCAGCTATTACTTTTATCCAACTTGTTTGGCCCGCACTTCAGAAACTTGAAGGAATTACTAATATTGAATTCCCCCTTAGGATTAAGGTTAAGCTGAATTCTGATTTGAAAAGAAGAAAAGGGAGACCTGAATTGCTTAGAGGAAAACTTATCGTTAATGAAGAAGGTGAATTAATTGCAGATATTTCTGAAGAACAATCCTCATCAAAGATTAGTTCAATATCTAATTCAGATTTATTAATAGAAATACCTTCTGAAATTGATTTTTGTCAAAAAGGAAATTTATTATGGGCACAACTTTTAAAAAATAATTTTCTATAATTCAAAGCCTAATTCAGTATTCTTTTTTACCCATGAGGATCCTTTGAAAGTCCATTCTTTTTTCCAAAAAGGAACTTTGTATTTTGTAAATTCAAGTATTTCTTGGAGATATTTATTTGCAATGCCTCTATGATTTGCACTTACTGCTATTAAAATAATAGGTTCGTTTGGGTAAATGAAACCTATCCTGTGTAAGAGAAAAATACATAAATCATCCTGTTTTTCAGAAATTTTCATTAAATATCTTTTAATATAATTTTCGGTCATTCCTTTATAATAAACAATTTCTAGTTTCTTTAAATCATTTCCAAATTGATCAAAAGGCCTTACTCTTCCAATAAAAAGTGAGTTTGCTGAATTCTTATTGACCTTCTCCCAAAGTTCGAATTCTTCATAAGGATTAAAAGTTTCTTCTAGGATTTTAAATTGTATTCTTAAATTATCCACCGGTAAACATTGGCATAAATGCCACCTCATCATCTGGATTTATCTTCGCATCCATATCTGTAATTTCTTGATTAATAGAAACGATAATATTATCTTGAGGTAAATTAGAATTAATTAATTTCCATACAGAAAAAACCTTCATTTGAGAGCCTTCAATTGTAAGAAATTTTTCATTCCATCCTAGATCTTCAGCGATACTAGATAATAAAACCACCTTAATTTTGTTAGATTTTTCACTTTCCATCTATAGTGATCTAGTAACTAATGGTTTAATTTTAAGTGGTTTCTATAGCTTTGCTTACTGTTTCTGATACTCGTAACACAAAAAATGATGAGAGTGGAAATTATCTACTTCAAGAGGCTGAGAAATCAGGACACAATATCTTTAATAAGATAATTTGCAAAGATGATATTTATTTAATTAGAAAATATATAAGCGATTGGATCTCAGATCCAAATATTGATGTGATTATTACAACAGGTGGTACAGGAATTACAGCTAGGGACGTTACTCCTGAAGCTGTTAGACCTTTATTAGATAAAGAAATAGATGGTTTTGGGGAAACTTTTAGATTTTTATCATTTAAAAAGATAGGAACAAGTACTTTACAAAGTAGGTGTATTGCGGGGTCTGCAAATGGTAAGTTTTTATTCGTTTTGCCTGGATCTAAGGATGCTGTGATGACAGGTTGGCAAGATATAATTTCTTATCAACTTAATGAAAATACAAAACCTTGTAATTTAATAAATCTCATTGATAAGTTAAAACAATAATTCTCTAGTTTATTTATTTATTAGAAATTGATTTGAGATTACTTTTTGATTTTTTATGCATTTAATTAGAGAAGGATCTTTTATTTCATTTTCTAATTTTGATAATTGTTCAAAACTATTATCATTCCAAATACTCCCTAAAGAAAAAATTGCATATTTAGCGATTTCTAATTCTTTATTTAAAGAATATTTATAGAGCAATTTACAAACTATTTCGCTTTCTCTTCTTTTTAATATAGAGATTATCTTGTAGTTGATTTTGAAATTATCGTAAATTTTTATTTGATCAATAAAATATAATAATTTTTCATCAGTTAATTGATGAGCTTTGAAATGGAGAATATTAAGGCCTGCAATCCAAAATTCTATTTCGCAAATATCGAATATTTCTCTAATTAATTCAAGTTCGATTTCTGCTCCCCAGGGCTCTAAAGCGTTTATTATATGAATACTTAACTTATTATTTTGATAAAGATTTTTAAGTAAAAGATCTTTTGCATTTTTTTCATTTGTTAATTTTAGAGCCTCAATAAATTCAACTTTAAGGCCAAATTTTTTTATCATCTTTTCAAGTAAAAAATATCCTTTCCTTTCTTGCATACCTATCTTTTCAGCAATAACTTTACGAATCTCAAAAGATAATTCCAATGAATAGTAGGAAAATAGAATGTCAAGATCTAATTTTTTTGAACCTAATCCATTTAAAACTTCTAATATTTCAGATTCACTTTTGCTCATTAATATATTTTTAGGTTTTTAACTTTGCATTAAACTTGTTGATTAAAATTTCTTTTATTAAATTATAAATTTCATGTTTACTAACTTTTTTAAATTCTGTTTCACCTAAGGTTTGCATGTGATCTTGTCTTCCTCCAATACTGACATTATATCCATCCTCAGTTCCACCTCCCTCTTTTTTTACCTTTGTACCGGTCATGCCAATACCACCCATATGAGCTTGTCCACAATTATTTGGACAACCTGTCCAATGGATTTTAACCTCCTCTGATAATTCAAGTTCTCTATCTAATTTTTCAGAAATATTCCTTGCTATATCTTTGGTATTTGCAAGAGCAAAGCTACAATAACTACTCCCTGTACATGAAACGGTACTTGCTGAAAAATGGGATGGATTTAATTTGAATTTATTAAAAATTTCTTCATCACCAAATTCTTCTAAAATATTATCTTTCAGGCCAACAATAACTAGATTTTGATCTTCGGTTAGTCTTACTTCACTTTGTCCATATTTTTCACTTAGTCTTGCAATTTCTTGTATGTCTTCTACACATAACCTACCTACAGGAATATGTAATCCAGCAAAGTAAAGATTGTTTTGTTTTTGTTTATTAATCCCAAATAAACTTCTTTGTTTTTCATTGAAAATTGAGCCTGGATCGTTCGACAAAGTTCCAAATTTTTCTTCTACAAGTTCTCTAAATTTTTCGATACCTATAGAGTTCAAATAATATCTAAATCTTCCTTTATTTCTTAGAAATCTATCTCCATTATCTCGCCAAAGGGAACAAATAATTCCAGTTATTTTGCATATATCTTTTTCTTCTACCCAGACATCTAGAGGTAGAGCATAAGCATTCAAAGTTGCTGACAATATTCCTCCTACCCAGATACCAAAGCCTAGTATTCCATTTTTAAAAACAGGATGAAAGATAAGATCATTATGTAGAAGAAAATTATCTTTTGCTCCTGCAACTGCAGTATTCCACTTCCTCGGTAAATTCGAGAATTCGGGGTTTCCATTACCAGAATTTGTTAAGTAATTTTCTAATTCAGAAGTATATTTTCTCGTATCTATAATTTCTTCAGAATCAATTCCCGCTAGTGGATTGCCAGTAACATTTCTTGGATTATCCATTCCAGACTGAACGGATGTAATATCAACCTCTCTAAGTCTTTTAATAATATCTGGTAGATCATTTATCAAAACCCCCCTTAATTGAATATTTTGCCTAGTTGTTATATCTGCAGAACCGTCTTCTCCGTATCTAGCAACTATTGACGCGATTACTCTCAACTGATTAGAGTTTAAAATTCCATTGGGAACTCTAAGCCTCATCATAAATCTTCCGGGAGTTTTTGGTCTCCAAAAAAGGCCATACCACTTTAAGCGCATTTGCAAATCTACTTCATCCATCTCTTCCCACCCTTTAAGAGCATAATCATCTAACTCTTCAAAAATTTTCAGACCATCTTTCTCCGCCTTTTGCTTTTCAATCTTATTTAATTTTTTATCATTTAAATAATATTGCATATTAATTTTTATACTTTTATTCTTATGAGATTTTAGACAATTTAATGTTTCCTCATATACAAATGTCAATAAATATTGATTATTTATTTTTGACGACGAATTCCATGTTTTAGGAAACTCTTAAGCTCATAAAAAAATAAAGGCTTTTTCTTTACCGAATCACTTATCCGTAATTGTGCGATACTTCTGTCCACCCATTTTGGTGCAATTCGTGCCACTTTTCCCAGGCTGAACCTATGTTGAGTCTTTCAGAGGATTTGTAACCTCCAGGTTCTCCAAGGTGATTTGTGTAGAAAAGATGAGTATGAATTTTTAAATTAGGTTTAGGAGAATTTTTGCATTCTTCGAAAAAGATTATTCTGCTGCCTTCGGGATTTAGTAGACAACCGTTTGGCATGCTAGTGCTACAACCAAATAAGTAATTAGGCTTCATGCTTTCACCTTATAAAGCTTTTTGAATATTAATACATTTGTACTATAAATTATATCCTCCTTGTTTTGCTGTCAATCCTTTTAAGGTTAAGTACTTATTTACTAATAATAATTTTGTTTTTTAATAAAAAAGATAATTTCTTTAGGCTTATGAATTACAGGGAAGATCTAGAAATCAAACTACAAAAAGTAACGCTTGCAATGCAGGAAGTTGTAGAGGATATCCATAAAACTGATCCTGAGAAGCAAAGAATAATTTCCAAACTTATTGAATTTAAAGAAGCAATAATATCAAAAGGTATTGAACTTAACATTGAATTAGAGGCAGCCTAGAAATATTGAATATCTCATGAATGTTTAATAACTTTTAGAATAATTTTATTAACAAAGAAGGGTTATTTATCAAATGCAGCCTGGTACTTTTGAATTATTGATTCTTGTATTTATCTTTTTAGGTCTTCAAGCTTGGTGGATTATCCCAATAGTTATTAAGAATAATAAATTAAATAAGAGAGGTAAGGATTTAAGAGAGGAAATAAAGCAATTAGAAAAGTTATATAAAAAATAAATTAGTTTATTTTTTTGCAAATTAACTATTATTAGTGAAACTTAAAAATCTAATGAAATTAAAAAAATTTATTCCATTATGTTTCCTTTTTATTGGGACTTTAGCTTTGCCTTACCCATCTCTTGCTGAAGAAAAGATTGAAGTTATACCTATTATTCAAAGTTCAAAAGGACTTAGTGGTAAATATTTTAATTATCTCGAGGGTAAGCCTGAATTAAGACTCTTAAAAGTAAAAATTCCAGTTGGCTTGAAAACTCCAATTCATACTCATCCTTCCCCAATGTTGATTCATGTCACCAGGGGAAGATTAAAGCATGTTAGGGGTGAAGAAATTAATTTCTTTAAAGCGGGTGATGCATTTATAGAGAGTAATAATGGGGGGCCCCACTATGTAAAAAATGTTGGAAAGAAGCCGGTCATACTTCATGTGGGAGTTGTATCAGTAGTTGGAATACCTACGGCCATAAATAAATAAGATTTTTCTCAAAGTTGCTCTATCAGTATGAGGATTAAACTTTTATGAAGAACAGCTGTAGTGAGATACTCCTCCATAGTTAAAATACTGGCTTGGCTTTAGTCGATTATATTTTTGATCTATTTCTGAGGGTTGTTCTATATATGGATTGCTAAAGACATCCTGTAACTCTTTTATTTTTTTGTAATTTCCTTTTTCAGCTTCTTCATATGCGGGAACGACCATCCATTCGCGCCAAGTATAAACTGGATTAAGGGATTTCATTGATGCTGATTTCGCTTTAATATTTCCCTCTTTCTTCAAGATTGATTGCCAGTTTTTAAGCCATACTTCCCACCTATTATTGAGCTCATCATCAATTGAAAAATAGAAACTGTCTTTTAAAGAATCTAAGTTATCAGGTATTTCAGAGAGTTTACGGAACAAAATTGTATAGTCTGCTTTTGAAATGACCATGAGATTAAAAAATTCATTTATTAGAGTTTCGTTGTAATGTTCTAAACCAAGCTTGTTTGCCCACATTTTCTTCAACTCTTTGTTCATCAATTCTGAAAAATCCTTTTCGATTTGATCTAACTTTTCTTGATCTTGTTTGTTTCCTGAAAGTAACGGACTAAGAGAGGAACAGAATGTTTTAAAGTTGATTGCCGCAGCAGAAGGTTGGTTGAAAAATGAGAAATGTTCACCTCCACCTGTCCATGGTTGAAATCTTGGATCAAATAATTCAGAGAATCCAAAGGGGCCATAATCCAAGGTATAACCTCCAGCAGCACAATTATCACTATTGAAGTTACCCTGGCAATAACCAACTCGCATCCAGTTGGCTATAAGTGATATCAGTCTTGATCTGTATAAAGATGCCAGTTTTATTACCTTACTTTCAATTGAAATCTCATATTCAATTTCATCTTTATAATTTCTATCAATAAGATGTTCAACTATCATCTTTAGTTCATTGAGGGCCTCATAATGCGCATTATCCCGAACTCGTCTTGCAAAAAGTTCAATCTGGCCTACACGTAAAAAAGATGGAGCGACTCTCGTAGTAATTGCCGCTAGATTATCAATCATGATGTCAGGTTCAAAATACCTTGACCCTTTGGAATACCACGGTCTTCTAACTATTTCTGAACGTGAGACATATAGTGTTAAAGATCTTGAGGTAGGGATTCCCAAGGCATCCATTAATTCCTGTGCGAGAAATTCTCGTACGCTAGACCTTAAGACAGCTCTACCATCTGCTCCACGACAATAGGGAGTTGGACCTCCTCCTTTAAGTTGCATTTCCATTCTTTTCCCATTGAATAAACCTTCAAAAACAGAAATTGCTCTGCCATCGCCATAACCATTGCCAGTGCCAAAGGGACATTGCTGGGTATATTCAGTTCCGTAAATTGATAATGCATAACCTGTTGCCCAACCAACAGGACTCATTGGATAATTAGCGACAGAAATATCACCTGAGAAAAAACGACAAAAATGCTTGTCTTTAGTAAGTTCTGAACTTAGCCTTAGTTCCTTAAAAAGTTTGTTGCTATGGGAAATATATTCTGGTTCTGGAATAGCAGTTGGAACAACTGGTACGTAATGACCCGAATATACTGAACGCGGTTTATGATCATTCCCATCTTTTGTTGATTGAGGATCTGCTTTAAGTGAATCCATAAAAGAATAGTCAGATAGTTGAGAAAATTCAGAGAAATTTTCTGTAAGCTTTCCTTTTAATGAATCAGATTTGGTTGACATCAAATTTGTTACCTATATCTTGAAGGCTTTTTAATTTCTTAAAATTAAATACCCTAATATATTTTATATAGATTCTATTAGGGATGGTTTTTGCCGATAAGTTTGAGATTAAATAGAAGTTAAAAATTTAATATTTACTAAAAAAGGTTTTGCAGTAAAACATTTTCTTGAGAAAAATATTTAGACTTTAACAATAAAACAAAGCACTTAGCCTTCATATCAATTTCTTAATTAATAACCATTGCAAATACTTAATTATTGACTAGTTTTTTTTTGAGTTTGCTCAAAAATAATGCGAAAAAGTTAAATTATTTAATCTTTTTTTGACTTGTAACCCTCCCCCTATTTTTGCACTATATTGCAGTAAATTTATTCAATTTTATACATTGATTATTTTTAATATATTTTTAACTTACCCAGCCTTTCAGCAAATCAAAAACACTAATAAATAGTCCAAAACCAATAATTGGGGGCGCAACCCATCTTGTCATGAATTTCAAATAACGTGTCGTTTTGATTCCTACTTTTGAATCACTCAGTTCTTCATTAAACTTTCCAGGTACTACCCATCCCATAAAGAAAGTAACCAAGAATCCACCAAAGATAAGTAATACCCCTCCAAAAATCGAATCAATAGTTCCAAGAATGTTTAAGTTCAATGCAGAAGGAATGCCTGCTAAGAATAGGAAAAGAGTTATCAGCCAAACAGATTTTTCTCTTTTAAAACCAAATTTATCCATTAAAGAGGAAACTGGAACTTCCAATAATGAAACAGAGGAAGTTATTGCTGCAATATAAGCTAGTGCAAAAAATGCAACAGCTACAATTCTTCCAACCGCTCCATATGAACCAAGGCCCGTAGGAATTGATATAAATAATGCACCAACTGTTGATTCAGAAATAGCATCACTTAAACCAAATGTTAAAACAATAGGAAAAGTAATAAGTCCTGCCATAAGACCCACCAAAGTATCCAATGATGCAACTCCAACACTTAGTTTTGGAAGATTACTCTTTTTATTTAAATAGGAAGCATAAGTCACCATAACTCCAATTCCTAAACTTAAAGAAAAGAAAGCTTGTGTAAAAGCATTTCTTATTGTTTGAGGGTTCCTCAATTCATCAAAGTCAAACTTAAACAAAAATGTTTTGTATCCTTCCCATGCGCCTGAAAGTGAAGTGGCCCATATTGCTAGCGATAGAATAATTATAAAAAGTATAGGCATAAAGAATCGTGTCACCTTTTCGATTCCTTTTTTTATCCCTGATGAAACTATTATGGCTGTAAGAACAAGACTTAATAGGTGCCCCAATAAAACACTGCTACCACTACTAATTGAGCCAAAGAAAGCTTCTGCTTCACTTAAATTTTTTGGTAATCCAAAAAATAATGAATGGAACAAGGTATCTGCGGTCCACCCCATTATGACTGAATAATATGATGCTATTCCCAAGGGAGCTATAAAGAAAAGAATTCCTAATGGATACCAATTTTTTCCAGCTAACTTTACTGGTGCAAGCAAAGTACTGGCAGTAGCGTTTCTTCCTAAAGCCATTTCAGCAACAAATACTGGAAGGCATACAATTAAAACGATTAGTATGTATAAAAGTACAAAAGCAGCACCTCCACCTTGAGAGGCTCTGTAGGCGAAACCCCAAAGGTTACCAAGGCCTACTGCACTACCAGCAGCTGCAAGAATGAATCCCAACTTACTAGTCCATTGTTCTCTTGGAGAAATTTTTGAGTCCAAAATTAAAATCTGTTTTTTATAGTTGATTTATAACCCATAAATAAAAATTAGTTAATACATTGCTTAATAAAAACTAATCTTTATTGAATTATTTTTTTTGCAAAAAGATTTAAAATTTAAAAAAACATCTTATTACCGCTATGACCATTGAAACGACTATTCTAGATTTTCAACTAAGTAATACGTTCGAACAATATGAATCTCATATGAATGCTGAGGAACAGCAGTCGATGTTTAAAGAAATGGGAGTTAAAACATTTTATATTGGTAAATCATTAGATGATCCTCAAAGAGCAACTGTAATTTTTCAAGGACCAGAAAATGTTCTATACGATATTTTTATGAATCCTGAAACAAAACCAATTGTTGAAGCTTCAGGGCATATTTATGCGGGTACAAAAATAACTCGATGGATTTCTTGAAAAATAAATCTTTTATGAATTATCAACTTTTAATTGAATCATATTCTTTTGGGACATCCCTTTCTGAGCAAGAAATAGAACTTTTAAGTCTGGAACTTGAAACTCAAATCATGAACATTAATATATCAACAGATTTTGGCTGCTTTAAATCGGCCCCCAGCCATATTTGCGAAGGTCTAAATTTAAAAGAAGATACATATTGGATTATGTGCCTTGCTGAAATATTAGATTTGCATAAGCCCCCTAAATTTGGGAAAACGAAAAGTGTGGAGGTTTTCGATTTACTTCTTGAAAAAGGACTTGTTATTGGTTAGTTATTTAATTATTTGAGTATTAAAAAATAAGTTGTTTTTTCTTTATTATGATAGTATTTCCTAGGGATAGTTAAATAAATGAACGATTCTAATGAATTGATTTTGGGAAATATTATTAAGCTAACTAGATCAAGTGAAAAGAAATTTAAACTAGGAAATTTTAAAGGGGCAATAGATGACAAAATGAAGGCTAATGCAATATTGAAATCCAAATCTAGTGATGAAAAAATTATTGAAAAATATAGAGAAGAATTATCAAGATTGTATTCCTCAAAATTTGATCTTATATTCGATCATAAGCTGAAAATTGATGAAATAAAGAGAAAAGAAATAGTAAAAATGCTGGAACAAAAAAGTAAGGAAAAATTCAAAAGTCTCGATTATAAAGGAGCAATAAAAGCGTTTAGGAGGGCAGAAAAATATTTTTAAAATTAAAAATAAGTCTAAATCTCATAATTTTTATAAGACAATTAAATTTATAAGTTTGAGAAAAAAAATAATGAAAGGGTTGATTTTTTTTCAGAATTCGTTTCTTTAAAGATATATCATTTTTAGTACTACTCATGGTTATGCCTCAATCTACCTTGGAAAGCTTATTATTTTTTTTGATACTTTCTCTTGTTGCAACTTACATTGTTAATTTAAAGTATTCTTCAAAATTAAAAATACAGAAGTAGTTGTTTATTTATCTTTTGTCTTAATTAGATTTATTTCCTTGGATCACTCCAAGTCTCTTTGTATAACCAGCTCAAAAAAGTAAGAGTAAGTATATTCCCAAATGCATAAGTTATTCCTAATAATGGGTCATAAATATTGGCAATAAGCGTCGACATTATAAAGATTATTAACCCTGAAACAACCAAATCCTGTATAGGCAAATGGTTAAAATTCACCGAATTTATCATTTGATAATTGTTTTTAATAGATTAAATTAATTATAAAACCAACAAGTACCTTTTTTATTTTTAAGGCAATATCATCTGAGATATGAATAATTTTAGGATTGCTAAAATAATTGTAGTTTTTTCATCATTATCGTATTTGAGTGTTTCTTTTTTAAGAAATTATAATTCTCCAGAAAATATAGAAAAAAGATGTATCGTTAAATTTGAAAAAGATTTTAAAAATAATTTGGAAACATCTCATGAAGAATGGAATCAAATTTTAGATTTAGCTGATAACAATTACTTAAAATGTATGGGAATACCTCAGTATTAATTATGGGAGAGGCAAAGAGAAGAAAAAATTTAGGTATTCCGCCTAGAGAAAAAACTGAAGATATAAAGTTGCCTCAACTTGATAAAAAAGCCATACAACAAAAAGTGAGGTCTACATTGTATAAATATCCAATTATCCCTTTTCTTTTTTATGGAGCTGCAATATTGATCCTAATTGGAGGTTTATTTTATGTTTTCAAATCCTTTAATATTGATAAATTATGATGTTTGTTAATTTTGATATTTATAAATCTTTGGCATCATCAATTAATAAAACTTTAAGGATAATAAATGAGAAATTTTAATTTTGCAAAAAAAAATCAAAGAAATAATATATGAGACTTATTTACGATTGACACCATCTTATTGTGCTGTAATTTTGGATTAAATTAGAATTATTTATGAAAAACATAAATAAAAAATATGCTGAAATAATACATCAAGCTGATAAGGCAGTTGGAAGAAAAGAAGTAGTTAGTTTATTAAAAAAAGCTGCAATGATTAAGTCTGAATCAGAGGAAAACTTAGCTGCTTAAATTAGAAAGCTATTTTATTAGGATAAATAAAACACCATAAAGAATAATAGTTGAGGATGCAGCCATAAAGATAAATGGTAGTATCATGCCTGAGTTTAACCATCTTAAAAGTCTAATTTTTTTGTTAATTACTCTTGGCATTTTTCCTGAATCTCTTATTTGCAACTTAACAAGTAAACAAATGATGTAAATGGTTAATTAATCTTTTTAAATATCATTCTTTAGCTATTTAAAAAAATGTTTTATACAGAAAAATATTTTAATTTCATCCGAATTTTTTAATTTTGACAGAAATTTTAGGTAATTAATACATTGTATTCTTCAAATTTTTCGTGCAAGATTTATAAACATTAGATTTCTAAATAATGATTGAAAATTTCAAAGAAAGCACCGAAGATTTTAAAGATTATGATTCCGAACTGTTACTTAAGATTATAAATAAGACATCAGTCGAGACTAAAAAAAGTGATGATAAAGAACTATTTGTAGACGAAAATTGGAAAATTAATTCAAGAAATATGAGTAATATAATACCTTCTGATAATTCAAACTTGAAAAGAATATTATCAAATATTTTCCCAAATAAAAAAATAGTGATTCAGGATAATAATGATGGGTCGCAAACAATTTTCTTATCCTAAATTTAGGAAATATTAAAACCTTATTTATACTATCTATTCAATATTTATTTTTTTTAGAAAAATTTAGTAAAAATTACTCTCGCGGAATTTTTTTAAAGATGTTATTGTTCACTAACGTTCATCCAATTTATATCTCTGGACGCATGAAATGGGAGTAGGGAACGGGATTCTCATTAACTGCAAAAAACCATGAATAACCTCTTACAAATAAGAGAAAAAATCAAAAGAGCTAATAGGCTATATGAAGCCCAACTTTTGGCTACTAAAAGTGGAGAAGTTACTCCATACAGAAGATCCGTCTTTGACGAAAGAATCAGGAAAACTCAAAAAGAAATTAAATTGAAAGACTCAAAAAATTAAATTACTTTTTGAAACTGATCAATTGAGAGGGGGTTTTATCCCTCTCTTTTTTTTATAAAAACAACGTAATTATTAATTTATTTTTTCGATTATCGATTATTAAATAGAACATAATTTTGATACTTTACTATTGATTTAAATAATATAAATGGCAAATTTAATTCAGTAATTAAGAGGTAAATAAATATGTTTAAAAAGAAAAATAAACAAATTAAAACCTCACCCAATAAATCAAATTTAGATCAAGTTTTATGGTTTATTGAAAATTATTTGCCCCAAAAGAAAGATCGATGTGTTCAAAAAAAATTGTATATGGATAATCTAGAAGCAGAGACTATTAAGATATTTTCTAAATTAGCCTCTACACGTTCTAGAACATTATTACCAACTACAAAAAATACGATAATCTCTTTTACCTTTGGTAATTGGGCCTTGCCTTACCTGAAATTGCTTAAGAAAATAGGAATAGCTAAGTAAGAAAATTGTGATCTACTAAGACAAGATTTACCCTAAAAAATAAAATTATATAAAGACTATAAAGTCTCACAAAATTTTTTTTAGAAATTTAAGAGGAATATTTACTTTACATAAAAAATACAATTGCTAAGTTTAAAGTAAGAGATCTATTCATTATGTTTCTAAATTATCTGCCTAGTGAAATGGTTGAAGTTGTTGGTTTAACAATGATTTTTTCATTTCTAGTTGGAACTATATTAATTTTGTTATTTACATCAGATCAGGCAAATACAAAGAATCTATATTTAAAGAAGGCTAAATAAATTTTAAATAATTTATTCCTTTATATAAGGACCTCTGTTTTTAATAAAGTTAACTCGCAGGTGTAGAACATAATTTTTAATATTGATACATAAACAAAATTAAGATTATGGGCGAAGCTAAAAGAAGAGAAGAATTAGGATTGCCACCTAGACAAAAAAAAGTTGAATTAAATAAATCTGATAGATATCTTTCATGGCTTCCAATTACTAAATCAAGAATTAAGAAATACCCTTATGTGGGTGTAGCAACAATGGCACTAGGAGCGATAATTTTCTTAGTAAGTGGGGGCGCAAATAGTATTAATTAGTTAGATTTTGCCTTCGATTAGAATATATCTAAAATTTTTTTTGTAATAGTTTAACGCCAGATATTATTGAGATTATTGAAGCTATACCAAGAAATATCGAGTAAAAAGGCTGCAAATTAACAATGCCAAAATTACCTGTATGCCATTTTATTAACCAAAAAGCATCTATTCCTAGTGGTTGAAGAATACTATAAATAGTCCCAGTTACAATAGTAATTAGTAAAGGGATTGCTGAAATTGCGGTTATTTTTCTGTGAATTTTTCTTTTATTTGTTTTTAATTTTTCCATCTATTTCCTCAAATAGATATGTAATTCTTTTTCGTTTTTGCATGGCATCCATTTATCTTGATTCTTATGTATTCCTTCGCAACCAAGTTCTAAAGATCTTTTTTCGGCGTCCTCTTCAGAAAGAAATGTACCCCTCATATGTGCATGCGCATAACTATTGAAATTTAGAGATAAGGAAAATAAAAAAATAAAAAATTTAAAATTTCTAAGAAAAATATGCATTATTTCAAATAAGTATTTGTATTAAGGAGAGATTTTATCAAATATTTTTGTTTTACCAGTTTTACTAAATGAAACTACTTTGTAGTTCTCATAATCATGAGAGTGCGATTTGTGAGAATGTATTTCCATCCCTGGAGAGCCAAGTGGCATGCCCGAAACTGCTATCCCATTGATATTTGGTTTTTCTCTAAAAAGTTTGTTGATTGATTCAATCGGGACATGTCCTTCAATCGTATATTTAGCTATTTGAGCAGAGTGACATGATCTAAGATTATTGGGAATTTGATATTGGTTTTTAATTACTGAAACATCCTCAACTATATTATCAACAACTTCTAATCCATTGTCTCTTAAATGATTGATCCATTTTTTGCAACAACCACATGATGATGATCTGTAAGAAACAACTTTTGGGATATCTATATTTTCTTGAGTTAAAGCAATACTTTTATTTGGATTAATTATATTTGTAAAAAGAATTCCAGAAAAAATTAGATAATTTAAAAATCCTCTTTTAAAAAATATTTTATTAAGTTCCATACTAATTGCGACGATTAAATTAATATTTAAATTAACCATAAATGAAAATTTATTAAATCGCTATTTAATAAAAATCAAAACACTCATAATTGCCATTAAAAGATTTTCGATAAAACTAATAATTCCCAAAGGAGTTTTTGCATATCCACCAATACATGCACAATTTAATTTTAACTTATCCAAATAAACAGCCTTAAATACCGAAATCATTCCTGAAATTCCTAAAATTAGGGCAATAAAAATAATAAAAGAGGGTGGTGAAGAATTAAGAAAACTTATTCCAATTAATAATTCGCAAAAAGGATAAATATATATCCAGCTATCAAATTTAAAAGATATTAAATCATATTTCTTATAACTTGTTCCAAAAGCTTCAATATCCATAAGCTTGAGCATCGCTAAAAGACAAATTGATATCCCCATAAAAATTTGGAAACTTTTAAGCAATGTAATGGTTATCAGAAATGAAGTACCAAAAACTGCAATTAAGGGTGTAAATGACTTGATCTTCATTTTTAACTTTTGAGGATAGAATCACAAATACTAGACGGATTTGCCTGTTTAACTATTTTTAGTCTTTTGATAAGTTTGTCTCGATTTATTTGATGTTTTAAATATTTAATACATAAATTTTTTTCCTGATATACCTCTGCTATTGGAGAAATCTTTAAAGCAATAGCAAAAGTTCCAATAACTAAAAGAATGTTTGTAGCTAGTCGAATGTTTGGTCGAAAATTTGATCTCATTCGTATTCTTTATTTCTGTCAATAACTCCCCTTAAATATATATCTTTTAGCTCGTCTTTATATCCATTTTCTTTTGCAAATTCCTCTAATTCCTTCAACTCTTTTTCTGTCATTAAGCAGATTTGGATATATTGTTTTTCATATCTTCAATTTGGTTGATTAATTCACCTAACCATTCTGTATTATTTTCGGATCTTTTCTGAAAATATGTAATTTTAGGTTGATTAATTTCTAGTGTCTCATAATCTCCACTCATAAATTACCTCTAAATTTACACTCTGCATAATTTATCTAGAGAGATTATGCACATCAATAGGTTCTATTACTTATTAAACATTTTACATGAGTAATAAGTCGCTTTTTTTAATAGTATAAATATCAAGGAATTTATCTTTAAAAAATATGGCAAATAATGAAGAACTTGAAAAAAGAATTGAGACTTTAGAAAAAGAAGTAAAGCACCTAAAAGCCGTTCTGCAATATCAAACGAGAAATAAGAAAAAGTGATTTATTCTTATTTCATAGAAATTACTTTTGGTCAGATAAGCATTTTTTCTCTTGGTTGTTTTGGGTACCTAATGTCAAAGCTAAATATTAAAAATTGGTCCATAATTAGTCACTTTTTGAAAAAATAACTTTAATCATTGATATTTAGAACATATTTGTTTTTATATATATAAAACTACTATATATGATTAACTCAATAGCTATTACATTGTTTTTGTTAGGCTCTTTAGTCGCTTACAAAAGACTCAAAAGAAAGAAAAGGCAATTTCACGCACCACCTACAAATCAGCTTCCTAGTTGAAGATTATATCCCGTCTTCGTCTTCTCCAAAAGGATTGTATCTAATATCCCAGATTAGAACGACTGCTATAGATAAAAGCAATAGTCCAAAAATAACTTGAGGAGGAGGAAATAACATTAATGAAAATATAACAATTATCAATAAGCTTCGCTTATGAAAATTTTAAAGGGTAATCGATATTGTTTGGTTCTAAATGTTTTACATGACATGCTGTTGTGCAATCTACTCCCTAGCTATTGATGCTAAAAGAAGTTATACATTCAAAAAAACTTTCCAAAGCATAGGAATCTTTAATATTTGAATAAATGTCTTTATTCATGGTTAAACTTCCATTATGAAGCTTATCTAGCAATTAATTTTTAAAAATATCAAATTTTAGGTAAAGTACCTATTCACCATTTTTTTTAAAAAAAACTGTTGAATCTATAAGTTTTTTTCCACTCTTCCTCTAATAGTTTTTTATATTCTTTTCTCGCTTCTTCGATAGATTCAACCCTAGAGCCTTTCATAACTGGCTTAGTTGATCGCTTAAAAATACAACCATAAGAAATTAAAATTGCATTAATCATAGAAGAATTCTTAGAACTATCATCAAAAGGTTCAAATACTTTAATCCTCGATCTGGCTTTATTGATTAAAGTAAATTTTTCCATAAAAAAAGGGCGTTAGCTTCGCCCCAATCAAAAAGCTGGATAATCCCCATCACCCAACCTTTTTAAAATCTTAGCACTACATATGGTGTTTGTAAGTATTTGAAATTACCCATTGATGGGGTTGTTTGTTTCGGTTTAATTTGTCATTATAGGAATCCCCATCACCTAGGCTCGTAAGAGTCTTTTTTTTTCTATTTTTTTGGTTTAAGCCCTTTTAATTTAATTAGTGTTTAAAGACTTTTTATTTAATTTTTAAATTCGATAATTAATAATTAAAAAAATAATTTTATTCATGCAAACTTACATCGTTCACTGGCAATTTCCAGATCAAGAAAGTCATATGCAAGGAGCCGAAGCTTTTGCGGGTTTTGTTGAAGGAGGATGCGAAGGTGATGAATTTGATGGGTTTAAAGTTCTTAATCGAGTAGTAAATCCTGAGGGAGCTAATGGTTGGGCAATAGTTGAATCTTCAAACCATCAGAACATTTGGAAATGGAGTAGTATCTGGGTCGATAATTTTGGTGTAGAAATAGAAGTCACACCAGTTCTAACGGATAAAGAATTTCTTTCCGTCCATAAAGAAATTGCAGCAGCTTCTAACTAAGGGTTAATCTTCTGTGTGTTTGACTACTGATTTAATATAAAAGGGTAGTACATATTTTTTTATGGAAAAGTTTTCTTCTGAAGAAATTGAAAGTCAATACAATTTAATAAAAATGCTTTTAGCTGAACCTGAAAAGTATAGAGATGCAATTAATGCAATAAAAAAAGATATTGCATATATGCCCGTAGAGCTTAAAAAAAAACTTGAGGAAGAAAAAATTATTTTATAAATAAATCGTAACTCGAGTTAATCATAATCGTTAATTTTTAAAAATTAGTAATTAGCCATTCTCCTAAACTAACCGAGAGAGTCTAAATCTCTACGATGATGAACTGTATTTGCGTAATCTTGTGGAACTTTCTGTTCTCTCATTAAATCTGCAATTGTTGGATAATCTTTTGCATTATCAAGATCTCTTGCATTTTTATCTTGAATTGCGAATGGTGATCTTTTTAAATTCATAATTAATTTTCTCAAAATTTTTGTTGGATTCTGATTACGGATCCTGGATTGTCATGTACGTAAGTGTTGAATTCTCTCGCAAGCATTAGGCAATCGTATGCATCGCGCGCGTAGAAGCCAACTTCATGTGTCTTATTTGTTGAATCTTTGTAACTCAACACATATTTATTACATGATTTTATTGGTGTTGAAGGCATTTAATTTATATCTGTTACCACTAAGTTCTAACTAGGCATGCTTATTAATCGACTAATAAAAATGTACGGTTTAAGGCACAAACATATACGGATAGAGGACCAGCAACCTAATTTAAAAATAAATATAATGATTAGTTATATTTTGAAAAGAAAGTCAAAATTTCCGTTACTCCCATAAAACTATTTTCAGCGGCAACCTATTTTTTGTAAGAAATTTTTTTTTTGTAGATAATGTTTTTATAAACATATCAACTATCTTGCTAAATAAGTTTGTTCGAGATTATTAATATATTTTTCACCATCATCATCACCATCGTCATCATCATGGAAGGAAGAGATTAATACATAAATTCCTCCAAGTCCTAATAACATAGATAAATAAAGAATAGGATCTGTCATAATTCAAGTTTGAAACATTCAAATTAAATTTGAGGAAGCTTTTCAATATCTATATTTTCTTTTAATTATTTGGATAAAAAACTTTCTACGATCAAAAAATTGTTATTTATTTGAGAAAACTGAAAGTAGATCTAAAATAAGGTAAATTTACTGTTTTTTTAAGTGAGTTTTAAGAATATTTTAAAAATCAATGTGCGGAAGATTTGAGCTGAAAACTAAATTTGAGAAGTTGCCAAAGGTTTTGAAACAAGACTATCCAATTGGACTTGATTCTAAATACGATACTCAAAGCCTAATAAGACCTAATGATCCTGTTCTTGTAATTAAAAACGAAGGAAGAATTAAAACTACTTTTATGACATGGGGCTTTATTTCTCCTTGGGCCAGGGATCCATTTGATAAAGAGAGACCAAGACCATTTAATGCAAGATCAGAAACCGTAGGAGAAAAAAAATTATTTAGTGGAAGTTGGAAACATAAAAGGTGCCTAATACCTGCGAGCGGTTTTTTTGAAAAAAAATATCGTGTTCGAAAATCGAATTATGAGACTTTTTGGTTGGGCGGAATTTGGAGTAAGTGGACTTCACTAGATGGAGCAGAACTTGAGAGTTGCTGCGTTTTAACAACTGAACCAAATGATTTAATTAAACCTTTACATCACCGCATGCCTGTGATCGTTCCTAATGGATATGAGGAACAATGGATAGAGCAAGTTAAAGATGCAGATGAATTAAGAGGATTATTTACAATCATGATGAGTTGGCCCCCTGATGGTTGGCTAGTAGAGGATGTAAAGAAAAAAGAAACTGATCAAATGAGTTTGTTTTAAATGGAACACTTACTAATTCCAAGGTTAGATTAATGGCTAAATCTTATTGGTTGATTAATTCAAATAGATCAGAAGTTAAAAGATTTATGAAAAACGATAAGAGTATTGATGGAGTTTTTGAATATATGTTTATAGATACTGGAAAAATAGTGGGGGGATTAGGAAACAAACCACCAGTAATGACAAATACAGTTTCTGTTGAAATAGATTTAGCTAGAGAAATTTATGAAAGATTACTTTCTAAGGGATGGAGGAAAATTGAAAAAAATTGGAATTAAAAAGAGAGTTAGATCTGTGAGGTATAAATTACTGGTGAAAATAATCTGAAATTCAATAATGAGAATATCAACTAAAATTGACACCCGATCTAAAATATTAGGAGATTAGTAAATTATTTTTTTAGTGCAGATAAAAATGAGACATCCAAAATGGCTACCAGAATAAATAAATATTTAAGTGAAGTCGGTTATTGTTCTAGAAGAGAAGCAGATAAATTAATCCTAGAAGGAAAGGTAACCATTAATGGCAAAATTCCAGAAATTGGAACTAAAGTAGAAGATTGTGACCAAGTTGAAGTTAAAGGTCAAAAAATAGAAAAATCAAAGAGACAAAAAAACATATACTTAGCCTTTAATAAACCTGTAGGAATTGTTTGCACAACAGATAGAAAAGTAGAACCCAATAATGTAATAGATTTCATTAAATATCCTAAAAGAATTTTCCCCATAGGAAGATTAGATAAGCTCAGTGAGGGATTGATTTTCTTAACTAATGATGGAGACATCGTAAATAAAATACTCAGGGCAAGAAATAATCATGAAAAAGAATATATTGTAAAAGTTAATCGTCCTATTAATAGCGACTTTATTCAAAGTATGAGTAATGGAGTTGAAATATTAGACACAATAACTAAAAATTGTTTTGTAAAACAATTAGGTCCAAGAAATTTTAAAATAATCCTCACACAGGGACTTAACCGTCAGATTAGAAGAATGTGTGAGGCCTTAGGATATAGAGTAAGCTCATTAAAGCGTGTAAGAATTATGAATGTTAAGTTGGACGTGCCAAAAGGAAAATATAGAGAACTTAGTAAAGAAGAACTCTTAGAATTAAATAGATTACTCGAAAACTCCTCAAAAACATATTACTAATCAAAAACCAATAAAATCAATTGGGAAGTTAAGTAAATTGGCCAGCAAAAATGCAAGATTTGTACTTTTCAAGTTTGACAGAAATAGTTAAAAGTAGTCTTAAACGTTTACTAATTGCATCGCGATTAATTAGTAATTGAGTAGTATGTGATCACCTATTATGGATTAGCAGCCCAAGCTCTCTTTTTTTGTTCAATCTTCCTCGGTTCTTCTCCAACCCTGAGTAATTATATTTTTCCATTCTTCTCTAGCTGCATCTTTCTTTAATTCTTCTCTGGTTGTTATGACAGGTGGTTCTTTGCACTATGTATATTTAACCTTCCCAGAACCATTAAAGATATATTTTAAAAATTGATCTTTGTTTTTTGTATTTTCGATAAACCTTTTTACCCTTGATCTATTTGAGTTAACCATCCAGTAAGAAATATTAGCTATTACTTTTTTAAGGATAAAAGTCTACTTTCCAACGCATCACGCAATAATTTAATGGGTTATATCCATTACAATTCCAGAACTTGAATATTTTTACAGAGAATTGATGGAAATTGACATCATTGAAAAATGCCCAGCCAAAATAAATAGCAAATGCAGTTACAACAAACGCAGCATATTGAAGCCAGTGTGTTCCAGTCTTATCTACACCATTTTTGTCAAAATTAGAATTACTCATTTAAAGGATTGGATAAGCTATCCATCCAAATAAGGTGTAGTTAATAATGACAGCCATGAAACCTATCATTGCAAGCCTTCCATTTGTTCTTTCAGCAATAAACCAATAAGTATTTGGCCATTCAAAAGTTTTCCCCATATTGGATTTTTGATCTTCTGAAATTTGCTCCTCTTTAGAAGTATTATCCTGGTCAAGATAATAATTACTATCTGGGTAAAAGCTTTCGCTTGAAAAGTTATCTTTAAATTTACTCATTTTATTAAAAATTTAAATTTTACATATATTAAAAAATAAAAAGGCTAAATAGGTTAAATAGGTTTTTTATCAACCAAATTTTTTTTATCTTTTTTAGGCATTGGATAGGAACTATTCCACCTAGTGCTTAAGGATGCTTATGTCGTAAATAAAAAGCTTTTTTCATAATTAGGTCTAAATTAGGGCAATAATCCCCCCTTTTTTTAGGCAAAATAAGTAACGTTGTGATAGGATGATTAAAAAACTAAAAAAAAATGACTGTAGAAAACGCACATGCATTTCTTGACGAATTAAAAAAGGGTGGTCATAGTCCTGATTTAATGTCTAAAGTTGGAACTGACTTCGATTCCTCTCATATGTCTGAGGCTTTAAAAGCAAGAGGCACTTCTAAAGATGAGTTGCTTAAAGTTGCTGCTGGCGGTAGTGCAACTACAGATTGGATTTCAGCTGGAGCTGCAGTTGTTGGTTGTGCTGCTGCTGGTGCCTAAAAAGTCTATTTTTAGTAATTGACAATAGATCTAAAATAAGGGGGCAATTAGCTCCTTTTTTTATGAAGTTAAAAAATATTTTAAAAACCACTGGAGCGCTTCATATTCTGTTGGGATTATTAATTGTTTCACTACTCATCTTTTCAGTGGAAACTATCGCAGGTGATGCTTCAAGTGAAACATTGCTCCTTGTTAGAGGTACTGCAGATGTTGTAGCAGCTAGTAATTTGGGAATTGGTTGTTTATTGATTATTTGTAGTTCCATAAAAGATAAAGCTTCTTTAAGAAAAGTTTTATCAGGTGAATTAGCTTTGATGTTTTGTTTTTTAGCAGTAGCTCTATTCAATACTTTTAACGCTGGGACAATTGTTGATGGAGGACCTCCCCCTCCTTTTTGGATTGTTTTAATAGTTAATCCTCTTTTATGTATTTATGGATTAGTTAACAATAAAAATTAAAACGCTTAATACTTTCACCGCTTTCTTATTGGCAAATTGAAATTAAGGATTAAACAAGAAACCCTTCCAGAAATTCCAACTACTGAAAGGGTTATTAAATCGACTCGCAACTATATAGAATCAATTTATGTCTTGCAGCATACGTAGAGTGTGCTGACGAGGTTTGGCCTCAATTAATTTATAGCAAAGATTTTAAAAACATCTAATTTTCTATAACACCCGCGACTTTTTGTTTCGCTAGTCGTTTTTTTAGGATCGAATAATTTTGTGAAGCCCATTTTCGAGAAATATCAAATTCAACATCTAACTTCTCTCTAAGTAATTGGCCAATTTTAAATACTTCTATGAAGCCTAGATAAATTATTACCAGAACCTTAGTTATGTTTACTGCAACAGTTGCTATCTTTTGAATTCTTTGATCTTGCATTTGAATTTATCCAATTCCACTAAAATTAACAGAGGTAAGAAATTATGCAAATGAAATGGCCTAAAGATTAATATTGACAGTCGATCTAAAATAAGGGGGCAATTAGCTCCTTTTTAAGTGTCAAGTACTCAAGCTATAGAAAATTTAATTAATGGTTATGCAGCCAGTGAAGATTCTTCTTTTCTAATACCGAATGCAACTGAAGATTTTTTGGCTGTAAGGCCAAGTGGAAATCCAATCTCTGCGCAGGAATTAGTGGGAATGTTTGATAGTAAAGACTTAGTTGCAGAATCATCAGAACTAGTCAAAACCCACAAAATTGAAATTTACGGTGAGATAGCATACGCGGTTTTCACTTTGAATGAAATCTTCAGTTATAAAGGAAACCAAAATAAAGATCTTTCAACTTACACTTGTATTTTTAAAAATGAAAACGGTACATGGAAATATGCCTGGATGCAAAGATCACAAGGAACTACTGTTATGAAAACTTGGGAATAAATGAAACGCTTACTACTTGCACCGATATTCTTTATAAGATTGACAGTCGATCTACAATAAGTGGCAATTAACAATATTTATTTTCAGGAATTATTTTTTTTGCTAGTAATAGAAAGCCAATAAAAATAAAAAAATAAAATGCTTTTTGTTCAGCATTGGTCATTTAAGGCCGGATATCATCAAAAAGGTGCAGAAAAATTTCTTGGTGGTGGGGGAGAATATCCTGGAGTTGAGATGATTGGAAGATATCACGCACCTGGTTCTCTAGAGGGTTGGATAGTATTAAAGACTAATGATCCAAAAGCAATATATCAACATGCCGCTGAATGGGGTGAATTTCTTAATTGGGAAACCACTCCTGTATTTACTGATGAAGAAGCTGGTCCAATAGTTGCCAAAGTCTACTCATAATATGAGATTGACAGTCGATCTAAACTAAGGGGAATTATCTCCTTTTTTATGTCTTGCTCTGTAACATCTGTATTTACTTTTAAAATTGAAAGCACTTTCGATGAATGGGCTGTAATATTTGATAGTGAAGAAGCGGATAAAAGGCATTCAGAATTTGATATTAAGCCCCTTTTCAGAGGAGTAAGTAAAGAAGATCCTCAAAAAATTATTGTTATCCATCAAGCGCCAGAAGGGAATGTTCAAAAGTTTGTCGAAGCAAACGGTGACTGGATGGCAACTCATAGAGTTGACCTATCAACAATGGAGGAATCATCTTGGACTGCTTCACTATCAAAGGATACTTGTTGTGATTAACTAAATGGCAAATCCAGATCAAAAAACAATACTTCTAGAGCAAGCTTACGACGAACTTAAGGCAATTTGCACCAAGTTCCAAGATGAATCTGGAGCTACAGATTTGGAAGTAAAAACTCTACTAAGAGAACTTGCGAGGGTTTATGAAAAAGATATTGATGACAACTACGACATAGATTGGGAAGTGTAAATCAGTTTATTTGAAATTCTTTTGCTATAAATTAATTGAGGCCAAACCTCAATGAGTACACTCTTCGTTTACTCCAAGACATAGATTGACTTTATATAGTAAGAGTCAATTTAATAACCTCTCTGGTAGTTGGAATTTCTGGAGGGGTTTCTTGCTTTTTTCTGATTTATTCCTAAGTATGCTTATAGAGGCTTTAATCTGCTCTAAATAGGTTTATTACTGGCTTATTTGGGCTTATTTTCCTCTAAAAACTGTCACATATGAGTTGACGATTATGGAAAATTTATACGAAATCATCAAAGAAATTATAGAAAACGGATACAATCAAGAGCTTTAAGACAACTTAATAACATATAAAAGATTTATGTGAGAGCTTGTAGATAGGGATAAAGAATATGATTAACTTTCTAATGTTTATAGAACTTAGCGCTCCCCTCAACGACCTAGTGCCTCATATTAACTAGGTCGTAAAAATGATGTTTTTCAATCTCGACCATACACTTAAATTTAAGAAAAAAAATGATGAAATCTTTGATCATCAACGTCCGCCATTAAATCATATGCTTTTAATTTTTTTGTAATCCTTTTATATTCAATATCATTTACAAAATTAGCTAAATATTTTTCTAAAAAATTTATATTTATTTTTAGTTGCATTAATATCCTTTATTTATTAATAGCTATTAATTCTACTTTTAATTTTTTATTGAATCACACTCGATTATGAAATTTAATTTAGATTATTTTCAAATTCAGGTCTAATTTTTATTAGTTTTGAAATTTCTAATTCAAGCTCTTCTTCAGAATTAAAACCTAAATCAACGTAAGACTCTAAGCCTAATAAGGTATCTTCTTTAAAAGTAATTTCCATTTTTTTTAAATTTATAACCTAATAATAGATTCTTATTATTTAAAACAAATAATTGGTTTTTAATTCAACACCCATAAATCATTTCTTATTCTTATTTAATTTTTAAAACCAAAGTTAAATATCGCTAAAATTTAGTTTTCGAAAATTAGAACTAGCTAATTCGCAACTTATATCCAAAATTCATCAAATTGTTATACGTCGATTTTATTTGTATAGCGTTGAGAGAAAGACGTTTCTCCGCATTCTTTTGTAAATAAAAAAACCCTTTGTTATCTATATTTTTCTCAATAGAAACATATTCTTTTCCTTTCTCTAGAATCCAAGGCTCTAATTGGAAATTATCATCTCCTATTTGATAATCCCATGGATAATTACCATTAGTTTGATTTTTTAGTGACATATTGAATACCTTAACTTCAGTAAGGGTATCCTAATACTTTGTGATGGAATTTTTGTGTATCTACAGAGACTGTTATTATGTTGCTTTTTAAATCCTTCACATATTTGTTATCACAGGCAAAAAAAAAGACCCTTGCGAGCCTGGATGATGGGGATTTCTATCATGACAAATTAAAAAGGAACAAACAACCCCATTGATAGGTAATTTTTGTTACTTACAAACACTATATGTAGTGCTATGATTTTCAAAAGGGCTGGGTGATGGGGATTATCACGCTTTTTTATTGGGGGCGAATCTAATGCCCTTTTTTTGTCTATAAAATTTATTTCTAAAAACTTAAGCTTTATTCTTAATTTGATTTTTGTGTTTTGGTATTCGTTATTTAGTTACTGCTGTTGTTGGTGCTCTCGACGTTTCATGATTTTGTATTCCTCATGCAGAGAACCTAAGTGCCAAGCATCTCTGAATCCTTTTGCACCTTGCATTAGAAGTCTTAAATCTGAAGTTGAATGTGACTTCATCTCCAAGAACTCTTTCTGCCAAGAGGTATCATCCAATTTGGTAATCAAATTTTTTCCCATTCTTTTTTTTATCATCCCAAAGCAAACCTAGTTTGTCCATATAAGATAAAGTTAAATCTTTTATTGCCTTTCCCATTTCCTACATCCCCAAGTTCTATTAATACGAAAGTCAGTAATACAGCCAATTACAAATATATCGTCACGGAAAAAGTCTTCATCTAGTGGCTTACCTGAAACAGCTTTTCTAACTTCTTTCGTCTTGCGATTCATTAGGTTTTGCTCCTTTATATAATTCTTCTATTAACTCTTTATTTTTTAATTCATTTAAGTGCAAGTAGTAAGCTTTTCATTTATTTATTTTTAAAATATTCTTCCATTGTATTGGCTTCTTCTTTTTGCTCTAAAATCTTTTGATTTCTGATAAATTCCTTAACGTCTGGATTATTTGCAATGGCAACAACTGCAACAATAATCACTCCTATAACAAGCATTGCACGTCCTCTTAATATATTTGCTTTTGTTTTTCTTTCTGCTTCTTTAGCTGCAGACTCTTTAAAATAAGTTTCCCATTTTTTCACAAATTCTTTTTCACATAATTTCTCATCAATACTCTTATTTTTAGTAGTAGCTTCTCCTGTTAACTTATTTTTAAATTCTGGATAATCATTATGACTTAATGCCCATTGTTTCCAAGAAGTCCATTCTTGCTGTTGAGTTTGTTTTGTTTGACCTTGTATTAAAAAGGCATCTCCACCAACATCAGCCCCAGCCATACCAGTAATAGCTCCAGCAATATCTCCATCTCTTCTACTTGTATTTTTAGGTGGTCTTGCTTCTACATCATGTAATTTTAAAAACTCAACAACTACTTGATCGATATGCATTACAGGAACCTTTTTTAAGTTCAGGATGATCTCTTAAAATTCTTGTAAGTTCAGTTTTTTTCCATTCTTTCGTCATAAAAAAGTAACTAATTGCCCCTTATTGTATATCGACTGTCAATTAAGTTACTTTGAAATCTAAAAGTAAGATAATAAAATTAAATCCGACGGCATCTTGACGGCATTTTGACAGCTAGTTCAGCCGTCATAAATTAATTTATAAAAAAAAGGCTGCGAAACCCTTCTGCGACTTGGATTATTAGAGTCGGGGCGACAGGGTTCGAACCTGCGACCTAGTGCTCCCAAAGCACCCAGTACGCAATTTGCGACAGTACCCATGAGAACGAAGTGAGGATATAGCTTATTAGTTGGTATGACTAGAATTAATATGAGTCTATAAACTAAGCAAAATATTGCAAAGATATGCATTTAATCGCTAAATAATCGCTTACTTACAACCTGATGCTTTTTAATCAAAATATTTCCTAAATAATATCGCTTATAACAGATTCATATCCATTATTAGTTAAGTAGTTACTCATTTGCTCTTCACTTTGATAATTTGCATATCTTATATTTCCATCTGCATGCATTAAAGATCTTAGATATGCCGAACCATCAGCTGTTTTCCAGTAAACCTCTTGGACTCCATCAGAATCATAATCACCTGAGGTTTTTACGAGCAGATTATCAATTTTTAAATCATTTTGAAATCTATATTGACTATCATGATCACTAAATTGGACGACATCACCAGAAGTGACAAGTGGATCGATATAAATCCCAACAATACGCGTTGTTCCATCTTTTCCATAATCGGTATAATCTATTTCTCCTGAAGAACTAATAGAAGCTGTTGCCCATCTGCCAGTAATTTTGTTTGTGAAAATAGCCTCTGATTCGCCATTTTTATTCACATCTACCATTCCTTGATATTTATAAGATTGCTTTGCTAAATCGGAAATTGGTTCTGGGTTAGCATGCGGATTTCCATCAAAATCTTTTATGCCGCCTAGTTCATAAGTTTGATTTAATTCATATGTTTGAGATGCCTCCCTCGCAATTCCAGTATATATATCGCCGAACAACAAGTCTAAAAGGTATGGAACTCGACTCTCATCAAGAAACTGCGAATAGCCAGAATAAAATCCTATTGTTGAAAAATATGTTTGATCAGCTACAGCGTTATACCATCCTGCTCCAGAGGAATTATGTAAATCAGTTAATTCTTGGTTAGAATAATATTCCCCAACTACAGAAACTAATCCTGTTATATTACCGCTCGTAGTCGAAAAAGTTATTGCTTGCCAACTGTCTTGCCCATTTTCCCAAAGGAGTAGAATATCCTCTTTGGGATAATCTGATTGAATATGTTTTGGGAATTTTAAAAAATCAGCTGATACTGCTTTCCATCCATGATCAATACCGTTTGAATTAAAATTCCATGTGAGATTTAATCTTATCCTTGAACCTTGATGTTCAGCATATACCCAGTATCCATTATGATATAGTGCTACTTCTCCTTTATCCTCAATAAGGTACATTTTAAGAAAATTTTTAGAATATTAACATATGAGATTAATAATTAGAGATTAAGTCGGCAAGGTTATGCAAGGTATAGCAAATAATCGCTATATAATAGCTAATTCTTACTTTTCTTATACTTAGCAATAAATAAAGAGTGTCTGGGAAACTCTCTCTATGAATTGGTTTTTAAATGGTCGGGGCGACAGAAAACCCCTTGAAAGTTACGCCAAATCGGGCAGAACCTAAACCCAGACTCGCTTTAGGATGGCTAAGTTAAATGTAAATGTAGAGAAAGTTTCTGAATTAATATTAGATGCAGTAAAAATTCTTCCAGATTACAAGGAAGGAGAAAAACTAATTAAAGATTTTTTAACAATGACGAAAATTATAGATAAAAATCAAACGAAAAATAAATAAATAGATAGCTAAAACACACTCCAAAACTTTCTCAAAAACAAACTGTAAAAGTATTAGTAAAATCCAATATTGACATTCAATATAAAATTATCTTAATTACTGAGAAATCAATTGGATAATGTCCTTCTTTTTATAACAGGTGTTTTATCTGGAATTATTGTTGGTTTTATAATTAGTCGTTCTTTTTTTAGAAAATCAAGAAGTAATGATGGAAGTAAAGAGAGCTTTCTAGAAGAAAATTTATTTAAGGTTGAAAAGAACCTAGAAGATACCTCAGTAGAGCTTAATAATCAAAGAAAAGAGGTCAAAGTTTTACAACAGAATATTCAGGAGTTAACTAAGGATAAAGCAATAAAAGAAACGGAATTAAAGGTTGTTTCGGAGGAAAAGATTAAGCTGGAGAATAATCAAAGAGAATTTAAAAAAGATTTTGAATATCTCAGAAATCAAAAGGAATCTCTGGGTATTGAAATTGGAGAATTGAAAGAACAAAATAAATCACTAGTTGAAGATTCATCACGCATCGAATCTGAAAAAGAGAAATTAGAAGAGCTGCATAAAATTACTGTGAATGATAAAGAAATTCTTCGAACTAAAAGAGAGGAACTGAATAATAGACTTGCTGAAATAAAAGAGCAGTTAAAATCCCAAGAAACTCAAACTAAATTTCTTGAGCAAGCTAAGGCGGATCTCGTTACACAATTTCGTGCACTGAGTGCCGAAATGCTTAAAGGATCAAAAGAAGATCTTTTAAAAAGAACTAAAGAAACAGTTACAGAGCCATTTACAAAACAAGTTGAAATTCTTAGAAAGCAAGTGGAATTATTATCAAAGGATTCGACAGAAAAATTAAGTGCTCTAAACCAAACAACAATTAATTTAGATAAAAAAAGTGATGATGTTAAGGGTGCTGCAATGCAACTAACAAGTGCACTAAGATCACCCAACGTTAAGGGCAGATGGGGAGAAGTTAATTTAAAAAGAATTTTAGAATTTGTAGGACTTATTAATTATTGTGATTTTGACGAGCAAGTCAGTATTGAAACTGAAGAAAAGGGTAGATTAAGACCCGATTGTGTAATTACTATTCCTGGATCAAGAAGACTGATAGTTGACTCAAAGGCACCTATAGAAAGTTATTTAGATGCGATAAAAGAAACTGATCAAAATCTTCAAGAAAAGGCGATAACAGACCATCTTAGAAAAGTGCGTAGCCATATTGATCAACTGGCTAAAAAGGATTATGCAAATCAATTAAGTGAAATTGGTGAAGTAGTTGATGGAGTTGTTTTATATATTCCAGTAGAGGGGGCTTTATCTATGGCTTTAGAGCGAGATCCTTATCTTTTAGAATATGCATTTGAGAAAAATATAATTCTTACTTTTCCTACAAGTCTCCTTGCAATACTAAAAGGATTTTCTATGACTATACAAAGAGCTGAAATGACAAAAAATATAAATGAGATTCAGCAAATGTCTACGGAACTTTACAAGAGATTTATAAACTTTATAGAAAAGTTCTCTGCGCTAGGTTCAAATATTTCAAAATTAAATAAAACCTATAACGATGCGCAAGGTTCTTATGAAAAGAGGTTATTACCTCAAGCAAAACGTATCGCAGAATTATCGGGACAAAATAATGAATTTCTTCCTTTAAATGAAATCGATTCAAACATCAAAGAATTTAAGTCCATAGATAATAATTAATCAATTTCTTTCAAAAAAGGAATGACACCCAAATAAATGGTGAAAAAACAATAAATCTCATACTTTTTTTTTATATTTAAGAGGGATATATTAATTAAAACTAAATATCTTATTGAAAGTCGATCTAAAATAGGGGGCAATAAGCTCCTTTTTTAATGTTATTTGTGGTTGTTATTGGCTGGCTTGCAAGTGCTCTTTTTTGTGCAATATTAGCCAATGAAAAAGGTTATCTTCCTGCCGCATGGTTTTTTGGAGGATATTTTTCGGGTTTTTTGCATTAATAGCAGCAGCAGGTTTACCAGATAAAAAACTTAGAAAATATAGTAGACAAATAGAAGGAGAGAAAAATTCAAAAGAGCCACAAAGTGATGGAGATCGGGCAAAAAAAACAGTTAGCTGGGATAACGTATCTAAACTAGATAAATGAAACGCTTACTACTTGCACCGCTTTCTTATTGGCAGATGGCTATTAAGTATTAATGGATAAAACTAACACTTGGTTAATTAGAGTATTTGCTGTTTTTCTTATTTGTGTTTGCCTTATCGTATATCTAAATTCACAAAAGAAACCATTCTTACTCAGTCCAAAACCTAGTATTGAGGATTTGGAATATAAAGCATTAGATAAGAAAAGGGCAAATGCTGAATTTGCTGCGAATAGGGATTATACGGACTATGAAAAATTTGGAAGTATAATTTTTTGTCGTACTTCATTCAATAGTCGGATTGAATCAGCAAACTATTCGAAACAAATGGAATTATATATTTCTGGAAAAGAAGCAGATTTATCAGAATGGGTTATTGCTATAAAAGATTATGAAAACGAAAGATCAAAATGTAGAGACTTTAATCCTTAAATAAAACGCTTACTAATTTAAATTGAAAGTCGATCTAACATCTAATGATAAAACCCCTCTTTTTTTATTGAAAAGTTATTTATCGTTTGCACTTTTGATTGCTCTTTTCAATATTATGTAGAGACTGTTGAACAATGGGTCAAAGAACAAGGAGATGGAATCGTAATACATTATGACTTAGTAAAAATTAATGATCACAAGTCTCATTCCTTTTATACAGTTTCTAGTCTAGAAGAGTTTGCAAAGATGTTAGATACAGAATGGGCTAGGGAATGGGATAAAACTAATAACTGCAAAGATAAAGTTTATAAACTTGAACTGGTTGAATGACTAATAAATGGAATGATAAATCTTGGCAAAGAGATTTCTTGAAAATGAAGTCACATTCGCCTTCAGATGCAAAACTCCTGATGGGAGGTGTAAAAGGATTGAAAGATGCTTGGCGTTTAGGTGTTCTACAAGTTGAATACGAAAGACTAAAGAAAAAACAAATGCAACAAGATAAATAGTCTTTGCGTTCGTAATAGATCCTGATGGATATAAGATATAGCTAATAGATATTTACTAATGAAGGAATTAGAAGAAAATACTATTGAACAAATAAGAACCCTTCTTAATTATTTAGAGCAAACAGATCTATTAAAAAATAAAGATATTCTCAGGTGTTTAGATGTAATAGCCAGAGAGTATGGAGGGAAGGTAGTGGATGAGAATTAAAATATTAATTGATTGACAGTCCATCTAAAGTAATTCCTTAAGCAGAAGTATTCATTTCAAGATCCTCAACACAATTTTAAATACTATATCTTAGAAATAATTCTAGATTTATTAATCAAATGAATACTTATTTTGTAACTGCAACTTTTAAAAATGTTGCTCTCATGGGTGCAGCTTACGATCTTTTTTTAAAGGTTGTTGAAGATGGAACTTTGAATGATGAGTTTGAAGGATTCAAGGTTTTGGGAAGGTATCATGCCTCTTACTCAAATAATGTTTATATTATTGTCCAAGCTTCAGCAGGTATAAAAATGACAGAACACTTTGCTCCTTGGAAAGTAAAGTTTGATATAGATTTTGATATCAAGCCAGTTATGACTGACGATGAAAAAGTTGCTGAGCATAAGCTTGTTGGTTCATTAATGGCAGCAGAACAGAAAATGGGATTCACAGGTTAATTATCTTAAAGATTTAAACTATGAATATATTTTTTGTGTTGAAAGTAGACTAAAGATTAAAATACTACTGACAAATATCGAGTAATTTTATATAAATCCCCAACAATACTATTGTCGCTACACCTACACCAATAACTGTATTTGGTTGATTATCCCAGAGATCATTTAATAATTCCAAATTCCTTTTTTTTATTTAGTTTTATATCTCAAATTACCTACTTCTTTTCTCCATAAAATACTTAAAAATCTATCAATAACATCTCTTTTATTTTGTGCCTGTTCTTTTTTAGTTTTCATAGATCTACTAATAACTAATATTAATTTAGACTTATTTATATAAAATAAATAAATAAGTAAAACTTCTTAAAAATAAATGGCTAGATCTTACTGGTTGTGCAACTCAAATAGATCAAAAGTAAAAAGGTTTATTGAAAATACAAATAATAAAGACCAATTTTTTAAATATATGTTTATTGATTCTGGCAAGGTTACTTCTACATGGGGTAAAGAACCACCTGTTATGACTACTAGAGAAGAATTAAAGAAAGAAGCAGCTAGAGAGGAATGGAAAAAATTAATTGCTCAAGGTTGGAGAAGAACCGAAGAAGTTTGGATAAATAAAGAGGGCCAAAGTTGAAATGAATTTCTTAATCAGTCTTGGACTGATACTGGTCATTAAACACGAATAAATCACTAATAAAACACACTTTCCAAAAATGAAATGAGACGCCAAAACCATTGCAAGTAGATTTAACAGTCTCAAAAAGCTTAAGTAGTACTGTCTAGAACACAATTCTTATACAGTAGGTTTTATGTGTATAAGTAATATATAAATCTAGTAATATATAAATCTAGTTATATAGTTATTAGAAGGAATATTGAGTGTGTTTAATTAATGAACAAGTAACCGACTTAAACACCTTATACACACCTAATGCTTATAGTTGTCATCTAGAGTCTTTTTTTCTTATCGGCTGCTTCAATACAAATTTTGTGCATCAGGTTCAAACTTCCAATAGCTTCGAGGGCTTTTAAATGTACCTTCTCAGTCTGGGTCACAGGCCATGCCATCAGGTCAGTTTTCTCGTACTTCTCTAAGCTCTTTATCATTTGAGCACTTGCGCAGTGAATATCCAGATTCACACTTCTACGAGTGATCCCATAGTCCCTGACTAGGCTTCTAGTTACTTCAGACACTCCCATGCCTGACTCGAATAACTAGGAAGTTAAAATAATTTTTTGGCTAATTGTTGGCAACAATGAGCCAACAAGTAATAGTAATAAAATAGAGTTTGGGAACCTCTCTTGTATGACTTGGTTTTTAAATTGTCGGGGCGACAGGATTCGAACCTGCGACCTAGTGCTCCCAAAGCACCCGCCCTCCAATTTGAGACAGTGGGTTAAATAAACAAGTCAGGCTATAGCTTGTTAGTTGCTATATCTACAAAATTACGAGTCTTAAAAATAGGCCAAAGTTATACAAAATTATCCTTAGATATACAATTAATCGCTAAATAATCGCTAAACAAAGACCTAGTGCTTTAGGAGCTGTAAAATATCATTGATTGACAGTCGATCCAACATAGAGGGATAAAACCCTCTTTTTTATGAAAGTAATAAGCGTTTAAAAAGAGCGAACAGGTCGTATATATCAATAATTATTGATTATATCAAAATATTTTGATGCATTTCTTAATCTTTGTATTTCGCTTTTTGTTTGATGCTATAAATAAATTGTCTTCAATCTAAGTGGCTAATGAGTATTTTCAAAAAAACTCTCATTTTATCTTCTGCAATTTCATTGATACTTTCTCCATCTGCGATGGCTTCAAAAAGATTGAGTGGTGCTGGTGCATCATTTCCTTCGAAGATTTATACTAGGTGGTTTTTTGACTTAGCTAAATCTGGAGGCCCTAGAGTTAATTATCAAGCAGTAGGTTCTGGATCTGGAAGAAAAGCTTTCATAGATGAAACTGTTAATTTTGGAGCCTCTGACGATCCAATGAAAGATTCTGATATAAAAAAAGTTACTAGAGGACTTGTGCAAATACCGATGGTAGGTGGAACAATTGCGTTTGGATATAACTACGATTGCGACTTGAAACTAACACAAGAACAAGCTGTTCAAGTAGCAATGGGAATGATTAAAAATTGGAAGGAATTAGGATGTAAGTCAGGTAAATTAACTTGGACCCATCGTTCTGATGGCTCAGGCACGACTAAAGCTTTTACAAATTCTATGGAGGCTTTCTCTAAAACCTGGAATCTAGGTACTGGTAAATCTGTTAAATGGCCTTCGGGAGTTGGAGCAAAAGGCAATTCTGGTGTTGCAGGTGTTATTCAAAACACTCCTGGCGCAATCGGTTATGTAAACCAGTCATACATTAAAGGTAATGTTAAGGCTGCTGCACTTCAAAACCTATCTGGTGAATTCGTTACCCCTAATACTGAATCAGGCGCGATAGCTTTAAATGGAATAACTCTTGATAAGAACTTGGCTGGTAAAAATCCAAATCCTACTGCTAAAGGAGCTTATCCAATAGCAACTTTGACTTGGATACTTGCTTATGAAACAGGTAATGGAAGGAATACTAAGGCAATTCAAGATACATTCTATAAATTGCTCAGCGATGAATACCAAGATAAAGCTCCTGCCTTGGGTTTCGTTCCCTTGAAAGGTGAAATTTTAAAAAAATCAATTGAAGCTGTTGGAAGAATAGGAAGGTAATTTAGAACTAGTAAGCCAAGCAATAAAAATCAAAATAGATGAAGTATATAAACAATACTGCATACCAATAGTGGCATTTTTACCGAGCATAAATAATAAGCCCGATAGTAGGGTTCCAAATAATCTTCCCGCTGCATTAGCCATATAGTAATAACCAACATTTAAACTTACTTTCTCATTATCTGAATAAGCCAAAATCAAGTAGGAATGAGTAGATGAATTCATTGCAAAAATAAAGCCGAATATTATTAATCCAATAACAATTACAGGACCTAATGATTTATCACCGTTTAATGCTCCTGCAATAAATAAAGGAATAACCGTCAAGATAAGTCCCCAAAATTGAACGGTAGTTTTTGTTGGGCTATTATTTTTCCCCCATACTTTTCTAAGTAATGGAGCTAATACTTGAAAGAAACCATAGATTATTATCCATCCACCCAAGAACAGACCTATTTCTAAATAATCCCATCCAAAAGAAATGTCTAAAAATACTGGAAGAGCTACTACAAACCAGACATCTCTTGCACCAAATAAGAAAAACCTTGCACTTGAAAGAATATTAATACCTTTAGACTTTGAATAAAGGTCTTTAAAAATTGGCTTTCTTTTCATTTTCCCTGAATCTTTAGGAAGACATAAAGTTAAAAAGAATGCGAAGCATAGACCTAAACCCATTATTCCAACTGCATTATTAAAGCCCAATAGCTTGTATAAGAGACCCCCTAGGAAGAAACCAACACCCTTAAGTGCATTTTTAGATCCTGTTAAAATTGAAACCCACTTAAATAATTGTTTTTGACTATTTTGATTATTCTCTTCTGAATCTGGAACTATTGATTTAACGGCACTTTTTGCACTCATTTTATTTAAATCTTTTGCTACCCCACTAAGTGCTTGGGCTAACATAACGTATGAGACGCTAAAGATTATTGACCAATTCTCTTTGACTGGAATCAGCATGAAAAGAGCAAGAATTTGCAGAATTGTTCCTATCCATAAAGTAAGTCTCAACCCATATCTTGCCCCTATCCATCCTCCAAAAAGATTTGTAATTATTCCAAAAAATTCATAGAAAAGAAAAAGTAAAGCAATTTGCAGAGTTGAATAACCAAGTTCATGAAAATGACCAACAACTAGTATTCTCAATGCACCGTCAGTAAGAGTAAATGCCCAATAGTTTGCGGTAACGACACTATATTGTTGAAGGCTAGATAACTTCATAAAAACTAAAATTTATTTTCTTTCTCAATTACATAAGAAGTAAGATCTGCAAGCCTGCAACTATAACCCCATTCATTGTCATACCAGGCATAAATCTTTAATAAATTAGAATTTACAACCATCGTTGAAAGTCCATCAATTATTGAACTTCTACAGTCATTTAAGTAATCAGCGGATACTAAGGGTCTCTCCTCGTATCCAAGAATACCTTTTAAGTATGTTTCAGATGCTTTTTTAAATTCATTATTTACTTGCTCTTCAGTTACTTCCTTATTTAATTCAAAAACTATATCGGTTAATGAGGCGTTTAGAAGTGGAACCCTTACTGCATGACCATTTAGTTTTCCTTCTAATTCAGGGAAAATTTCAGCAATCGCATTAGCTGATCCAGTTGTAGTAGGTATTAAGCTTTGCATGCATCCTCTTGCTCTTCTTAAGTCACTTTTGTAAAAATCTACTGGAGATTGTGTATTTGTAACGTCATGAATAGTTGTTATAACCCCATGTTTAATTGAGAAATTTTCATTAACAACTTTTACGATGGGAGCCAAGCAATTTGTAGTACAGGATGCTGCTGTAATTAATTTATGTTTTTCAGGTTTATAAAGGGCTTGATTAATTCCATAAACAATATTAAGTGCTTGTTCCCCTCCCACAATTCCTTTCACAGGACAAGCAACTATTACTTTTTTTATTCCAAGAGAATCAAAGTATGGATTTAATTCTTTAGGAGCTTTGTTTTTACCTGTACATTCCAAAACAAGATCAACCGAAGATTTATTCCATGGAACATCAAGATAGTTCTTTATTGATGTAAAGGAAATTTTTTTATCTTCAATTATTATTTCGTTGTCATTCGAAGCTATTTTTTTATTCCATTTACCATGAACAGAATCAAACTCTAGTAAATGAGATGCAGTTAAAGAATCCCCATTAATTTCATTTATATGAGTTATTTCAATATCTTTTCTTTCCCATAAAATTCTTAAAACTAACCTACCAATTCTTCCAAATCCGTTAATTCCAATTTTCATAGAAATATCAAAACCTAATATAATATATATCAAAAATAATTGATATATCAATAATTCTTGATATGTGTAATTAAATTTTTTAGGTTAGTATTTAAAAAGTTAATGATCTTTTGATTTTGTTAGAACAACTTAAAAAGATTGATAGTGATCAATTTATTGGGATAATGGAGTCCCTCTCAGATCCGATTAGAATAAATATTCTTGAATTAATGATGGGTGGAGAGATATGTGTTTGCGACATAGTTAAAGTAACTGGATTATCTCAATCTAAAATTTCCTATCATATAAAAATCCTTAAGGATTCAGGTCTTATCTCTGATAGACAAGAAGGTAGATGGGTTTACTACAAATTAGATTTGGAAGTATTATCAGATATTAAAAATTGGATGGGTAATTTAATTCAGTCATCATCAAGTAAAAGGTCTTGTGAATAAATGGTTTTTAACCTATTTAGGTTTTTTACTCATTACATATAAATAATTTTTAAATTGAAAATTAATTCTCAGGGTTGGAGTTTAATTTTCAGTATTGGAACTTTATTGATTATTTTATTTATTTAGAGGTTTAATGAACCTAGTGATGGTTAGCGATTAACTGGACAAAGTTATACAAGGCTATACAAATAATCGCTATTTAATCGCTATTTAAATTATTGAGACTTCTGAGAAATAAAAAAGCGAGTTGGGAGACTCGCTAGTATGACTTGGTTTTTAAATGGTCGGGGCGACAGGATTCGAACCTGCGACCTAGTGCTCCCAAAGCACCCGTAAGAATAAAGGTATAATTGAGACTTATAGCTATATCGGGACTTTTAGAGAAATAAGTATGGACTAATTCGGACTAATATCTTGGATTTTGGGCACTTTTTGGGCACATAGTCTGTGTAGTTTTTAATTGACAGTCAATCTAAAATAGGGGGCAATTAGCTCATTTGTTTTGTGAAAAATATTGTTTTATTACCGCTCTCGTTAATTTTACTTTCAAGTTGTTCTGCTGTAGATAATTACAAAAGAGAGTTAAAAGAGGAATTAAAAACTGAATTAAAATCTGAAATTACAGCTTCTTTAAAAGAAGAATTAGATGAAAATAATAAATACGAGATAAAACTTATAGATGATACTTTACTAGGTGTAAGTAATTTCGAAACAGAAAATTCCAGCTATAGTTGCTCAGTTAAAGGAAATTTTAAATTTAATATAGAAGTACCTGCAGATTTTACTGGAGATATTTCAGATCCAAAAGCGACTTACTTATTTAAAGGGAACGAAATAATAGATGATTATTATGAGACATTTGTGGATGGCAAATCTCTTAACGGTGTATATATATATGAATACGAAAGTAATAAACTTTCTACAAGAGGACAATTAATATGCTCAATCAATTCTTCTGATGACGTTAAAATAAAATCCTTCAGTGAAAAAATAATGATATTCCCCGCGATTAAGCCACTTGTAAAATGAAACGCTTACTACTCTAAATTGACAGTCGATCTAACATAGAGGGATAAAACCTTCTTTCTAATGGAATTATTTATAGCTTTAGGATTTCCAATAGTTTTAATAGTTGGGTTAACTCTCCTTTTTATGACAGATGGTATTCCAAGTTGGGTTCAACAATTCAATAGAAATAGTTCAACTCTATGGAACTTTGGTATTGTCGCGATGGGAACGATGACAGTAATAATTTACTTAGCAAGAAGATAAAAAAATGAAACTCTTACTACTCCCACTACTAGCTGCTCTCGCTTTACCTTCTTCTGAATCGGCATTTGCATCATTACCAATTGTCTTTATAAAAGATTGCTATGACGGAGATACTTGTACTTCTTTAAAGGGCGAAAAGCTAAGACTGGCTTGTATAGATACTCCAGAGTTAAAAGGTTGGAAGGCGGATCCTATTCCAGCTAAAGAAGCGAGAGATTTTGTGAATAAATTAGTGGCTAATAAGAAAGTTTCTATTAAAAGAATCACTAAAGATAAATATGGAAGAACTGTTGGTGAATTATTTAAAAACGGAGTAAATATTCAAGAACTTATCGTTGAAAAAGGATATGGGAAAATATATAAGAAATACGCCTATCAATGTGAATGGAGTAAGAAATAAAAGAATATAAATGAAACGCTTATTATTTACATAAAAAAGAGAGCTAAAGACTTGTTAATGAATCTAAGAAGATTGTTTATACCTTTATTTATTTTCTCTTCCTTCTTCATTTTTCTTAAGGATGCTGAAGCAGAATGCGCTCGTTTCAAAGCAGAATTATGGATAAATAATTTAACAACTAATAAAAAAACAATTCTTCCTAATGGTTTTATGTACCACTGCGCAAACATGTTCACATTTAATGAAGGAGCTAAAAATGGAGAGATAAGTATTAAATATTGGAGCTGTCATTCAAATGAAGGGTGCGGAAAATTTAAAAAGGGTTATTCTGCAGTTAGTTTAAATAACGAAGATTGGCTCCCAGGTAAAGTCACATATACAGATTATTCGAACGGTTTAGAATCTCATATATTTTGTGTTAAGCAAAATAGCTCTTTAATTGAATATTGTTGGAGGCAAGGCGAACTATTTTGGTGGGAAGGGCAACCATAAGAACATGCAACGCAGGCGGACGTCTGGAGAGGGTTCATTTTAAATCCCCTAGTCAATGGATAGAAGATGCCATCGCACAGGCAAAGAGTTCCTTCGGAGCTCTATAAAAAATGAAACGCTTACTACTTGCACCGCTATATTAAATACGATTGACAGTCGATCTAAAATAAGAGGCAGTTAGCTCTTTTTTTTTGCTTGCTATAAATATATACATTTATGTAGTATATAATTTTATGCGTTTACTTTAAGTATTGACTCTGTCAAAGGGTTTTCGGTATAAATAAGCCCACCAAAAGAGACTATTAAAAATGTTAATTTTGAACGCAGATTAAAACTAACCTCAAAAAATCCCTTTTTTTTAATGCGATTTGATCCTAAACATCCTATTAAAACTTCAAAAAAAATATTAAAAGCTACATTTGGTTCATTGTATTTTTCCCAGAAAATGATGACAGCAGATACAACCGATATGCATTATTTAGATTTCATTTTTGGTTTACAAGAATCTTTAGACGAAACAATTTTAGGTGAAAATCAGTTTGAATTTTTGTTAGGTGACCCGAACTTTAAATCAATTCTTGATGAATTTTGGATACCTCCATATCCAGACTTAGAAAAATTATCTAAACTTCCTAAAGGGTCTTTAGGATGGGTTTATGCCAATAATCTTATTAATGAAGGATATACTCCTGATAGAATTCTTTCCATAGATCCTTATCCTATTAATTCAATAAAGGAATTTACTATACATAGAATTTGGCAAACACATGATTATATCCATGCCTTAACTGGTTTTGACATCAATGAGACAGGTGAAATAGGGTTATTAGCTTTTACTTTTGCAAATACTCATTCTCCTGTTGCCCAAGCCGCAATGACTGGTGCTCTAATGAGGTACGCAGCAGGAAAAAGTTCGGACTACAGAGAGACTCACTCCCTATCAGAGTTATGTCATTCAATTTCAATTGGACTTGGATTAGGCATAAAATGCTCTCCTGTTATTGGTTTAAAGCTTGAAGAAATGGTGGAAATTCCAATAGTTGAATTGAGAGAAAAATTAAATTTGCCGATTTCAGTTAATAGTAGTCTTCCCTTTATGAGAGAAGATGATTTTTAATTATTTATGAAGTATTTCTAATTTCTCTAAATCTTAAATATATTTTTTATATTTCACAATTTTTGTTGTGTGTTTTGCCTGAGATTTGCGTGAAGCAATTATTTGCGTGAATATCTTATTACTCGAGCCTTACTGCTATAACTGA
Organism: Prochlorococcus sp. AG-402-N17; assembly: GCA_003216455.1. Lineage (GTDB taxonomy): Bacteria > Cyanobacteriota > Cyanobacteriia > PCC-6307 > Cyanobiaceae > Prochlorococcus_A. The sequence goes on from QCIV01000002.1 coordinate 57,319, forward strand.
TCGGGGCGACAGGATTCGAACCTGCGATCTAGTGCTCCCAAAACACCGCACAGGGCTAGAACAGCACTAGGTTTTTAAGCTATAACTGATTTCTTGAGGGGGTCTGCGTGATTTGTCTTGTCAAATAAAGCAATATTTGTCCATAATTTGTCCGCTAAATATTAGTTAAGAAAAATTTGACTAGCATTTTATACAAGATATTGATCTATTTAAATCAATAAAAATTTTAGAGATGGAATATAGTTTTGGGGAATTACGAGCAAAATTTTTGGAATCATTTGATTATTTCGAATATCTAAATTCAATATCATTTCATCCACCTGCAATGATAATTACTACACTAGTTTTCTTTTATATAAGAAGAAAAATTTTATTAGCTGGTAAAAAACATTAGCAATCTATTTAATATTTATATTTTTGAATGAGTCAAAAATTAAATAAACAAAGCAAGTAATAAAAACAATTACATATATAGATTCCATTTAACTTAACGTTGTTATTGAACTGCTTAATCCATAAGTGAGAAAAATAAAACTTGCAAAAGCAACTCCTATCATTACTGTTGTGTAGAGTTTATTTAGTTTAAAATTATTACTTGCAGATGAAAAATCTGCAATAACAAAACTTTTCATTGAATATTTATCTCTATTTCTGAAATTATTGCTGTTAACAAGACTGCCTAAAATTGGAGCTGTAGAAACTTTTATTTCTTGATTGATAACAGAATTTAAACCTTTATCTTCATTGAAGAATCTTGGAAACATGTATGCATGCCATAAAGCTATTATTGCTACCCAAAAAACTACACTAACTCCTGCAAAACCAAAAAGTAAGAATCTAAAAGTTTCCATAATATGTTTTTTAATTAACTAAAATCTACATAAAAAAATTATCTAAATATCGCAATCCAAAAAAATATACTTTAAATAAATCAATTAATCATTTCATGATGTTACTAATGATTAGAAACAATGTTATTAGAGGTTTCTCTTTAAATATAAGTTAATGATCAAATCATTTATTTAACTAAAAAAGACAAAATAATAATCAAATTTATTATTACTTTTTAGAACATGGATTTCAGGATTTTACTTGTTATTACACCAATAATATTCTCATGGATATTTACAGTCTTTTGGTTAGGTAGGTGGGATGTATTTAGATTAACACCACTAGGATTTCCAAAGAAGGGAGTAGCTCCTCTTAAAAATTATCAAGTATGGGAAGATTCAGCATTAATTCCTGATACTGGCAGACCAGCAGAAGGTTATCCAGTATTTACTGTAAGAACCGCAGCAGTTAATGCCCTAGGGATTCCAACCGTTTTCTTCCTTGGAGCAATATTGGCAATGCAGTTTAAATCTTATTAATAGGAAATTTTGATGGACATTCGATTTTTAATTGTTGGAGCACCATTTTTAATCGCATTTTTTTATACCTTGTGTTGGCTAAAAAAATGGGGTGCTTTTAATTCGACGAATAATTTGCCAAAAAATATTTCTTTTAAAAATGAATCAATAGAACAAAGTTATATTCTAGAGAATATCTTTTTAACAAAAAATTAATCAAATTTTTCTTAAACTTAAATTAATACCTTGTCATGATTCCAATAGAACAGTATTTGTTTTTTGCAGTTTCTCTTTATGCATTTTTTTATCTTTCAATAACTATAGTAAGTACATTAATTAGTTTTTCCTAAGCAATAATCACATAAAATATTAAACACTTATTTGTATAAAATTAATCTTCCTGTATCTCAAAACTCATTATATAAATATATAAGTAGATATTAGGGCAATCTACTAACCGCTAGCTTTGATAATGCGGTTCGTAATGAGAACCTCCCTTTGACCTCATTTTCTTTTTCGCAATCTCAGAAAATGAGGTTTAAATAATTTTTAATAGTAAGGAATATTAAAGTTAATTTTCTATATAAATCCAGTCATTAAATTTTATTCATGAGAATGTATATTATTTACTTTTTAAAAAAGAGTTTTTTATTTATAAAGAATATGTAGATATTTGGCGAATCTGCAACGGTATAGATTCCGTCTTTATGAACCTAGCCAACGAAAATATTCTTAACTACGTTTTAGTTATTTTAGTAGTTAGGGATATTTTTATTTTAAGGTTAATTTTTTCTTAAAAACAAATGATCAATAAATCACAAAAAGTATCCTCATTAGAAAATATCTACAAGAATTTGGAATCTGGCATGCCAGAGAATAAATTTATTAAAGACTATGCTCTCCCTAATGCAAGACAGTGGCTAGGTGGAAGATATGTAGCTCTTTGGGTATTACCTATTTACTTAATTGGAAAAGTTGCAAAATTCGCAGCTTCCTCTGCATTTATAAAACCATATTCTCCAATTAATAATGGCCCTTCTTATAAAAGACCAGAAACTTTATACACCTCTTTAAAAGGTGTTTTTAAAGGAGAAGACCATTTAAGATTTTTTGATCATAGGTTTATCGCTATTTGGGTATTGCCTATTGCTTTGACTGGAATTGTTTTTGAAGTGCTTTTTATATCTCCTGCTAAGAATACTTTCCCTTTCAATTAATCATCTTTTGTCCGCAATTTGTCCGCATTTATTGAGGACAGAATTTAAGCAATAAAAAAGATAGGCTGCGAAACCCTTCTGCGACTTGGATTATTAGAGTCGGGGCGACAGGATTCGAACCTGCGACCTAGTGCTCCCAAAGCACCCAGTACGCAATTTGCGACAGCCCCCATGAGGAACAAGTGAGGCTATAGCTTATGAGTTGGTATGACAGGAATTAATATGAGTCTCACAATGCAGCAAAGAATTTCAAAGATATGCATTTAATCGCTAAATAATCGCTAACGTACAACCTGGTGATTTTTAATCAAAATATTTCCTAAATAATATCGCTGATAACAGATTCATATCCATTACTAGTTAAATAATTACTCATTTGTTCTTCACTTTGATAATTTGCATATCTAATATTTCCATCTGCATGCATTAAAGATCTTAGATAAGCGCTGCCATCAGCTGTTTTCCAGTACACCTCATGGACACCATCAGAATCATAATCTCCTGCATGTTTAGCGACTAAATTATCTATCTCTAAATCATTTCGAAATCTATATTGACTATCATGATCACTATATTGAACAACATCTCCTGAAGTTACTAATGGGTCAATATAAATTCCAACAACTCTAGTTGTTCCACCAGCACCATGGTCAGAAAAATCAATTTGACCTGTTGTGGAATTAACCTCTGCTGTCACCCATCTTTTTGATGATTTATTAGTGAAGATAGCTTCAAAAACTCCATCTCCATTTACATCCAACAATCCCTGATATTTATAAGATGATGGAGTTGCAGCTGAATTATCTCCAGCATGAAGGTTGCCTCCAAAATCTTTAATAGAATCAAGAGTTGTTTCCTGACCAATGGTATAAGCAGTAATTGTAACTGGAGCAGAACCATTTACACTGGAAAATCCATTTGAATCTGCAGTATATGAAGAGTTAACTTCTGCCACCTCAACACCATCAGAATCAGAACTTGTATTTGCGGGTTCTAAAAGCTCATCAATATTTAAAGTCTTATCTGCAAATTGAACTAATTCAACGCCAATTAATAAATCTTTTCCTTCATTATTACTAGTAATTGTGAAAGTTAAATCATTGCTAGTGTCAGTTGAACTAATTATTGAGTAATTCGCATAGTTGTAATTAAAGATTGCTTTATCATCACCAATCCCCCCAATTAAAATATCATTTCCAAGACCTCCTTCAAGGATGTCATCCCCATCACCACCGTAAATAATATCTTTATCACTTCCACCAGATATTCTATCTTTCCCATTATTTCCTAGTAAAATATCCTGCCCTGCGCCCCCAATTAAAATATCATTTCCAAGACCTCCTTCAATCCAGTCATTAGAATCAGTTCCATTTATTTCATAAGAATTATTGTTATTTATAAAAGTGTTAGTGGTATGGATAACCTCATAAATTTGTAGTGAGTTTTCGCTTGAGAAAACAGCAGTTCTTTCTTCTCTAGATTTGTAAGAAGTTAAACTAAGAAAATAAGATTCCTTAAATCTAGTAACTGAACTAGAGCCTCCATCTTTTGGAATTCCTCCAAAATCAGAATAATCATTTCCAAGATTAGTCTCTACTAAAAAATTATCATTTTTATCAAAAATTGAGTTGCTATTAGAGTCTTCATATATATATAAAATGTCGTCTCTATATTCCCAAGACTCTCCGTTATATGATCCTGTATATAAATCTCCACTATTGCCAGTAGGATTATCAAAAATGACTTCAAAAATATTTGGACCACCTGTTGAAATATTAGATATCTCCATTACATCAACATAAGGATATGTATTATATGGATCTGCAGGGAATTGAACTAAATCCTCTCTTATTGCAAAATCAAAAGTTACAAAATTTATATCATCTCCTAATAAAGTTTGATAAACCATCAAAGATTGTTTTTTCACTTTATGAAGTATATCTCTTACTAAATACGTTTATCCAAAAAAATTAGAAGATTTAATTGCTTGCTACAAGATTTTTCAATAGGTTATTGAACACCATCAAATTTATTAACTAATTGGCCATATGTAGGAGAGAGTGAACCAATCAGCAAAGTGCAGCAAGGTTTTGCTAATCCTCGCTCAAAGCTCGCTAAGTCTTATTTCCGATTTCGTGATAACCCAATCGAGGCGACAGGATTCGAACCTGCGACCTAGTGTTCCCAAAGCACCCGTTCTAACTTTTTATTTTGTTTCCAAACCAACTAATTTCATAAGAACTTTTGCATTACTTGCAACTGCAGAATATTGTTTTTCTCTCATTGCTCTATGCATTGCATTTTCTAATGTACATACTAATTTTGCTATCATTTCAGGGCGATTTAAGTCCCCTTCTTCAAGATCATTTTTCAATAAAAGATAAGCATTGGAAGTGATCTGCCTGGCTCTTCTTCTTGAGATTCCATATTTTGCGGCAACAAGGGAAGTAATAGATGAATAGGCTTGTCCTTCAGCAACTAATTCAGCAGCATGTGCAACCCTTAATTCAGTTTCCTGTTTAGTTGCTCTCTTTGGCATCACTTAAATATGTAGTCAATTTATATTATTTAAACATAAAAAATTGTTGCTATCATTGCGATTTTCTACTTTATAGAAAATTAAAAATTCTATCTTTTCTTACTAAATATAATTTTAAAAGACTATATTTATCAGTTATAACAATGCGTTGTTCTGTTCAAAGTTGTCTTATAGTAACTGCACCTTACTCTGCACCTGAAGTCTTAATATTTCTGATACAAACCCTGATATAGATTACGATTAAAGGCTTTTGAGAGTTGCATGCCATGCAGGTGCTCTACCAGCTGAGCTATGGCCCCACGACTTCAAATATACCAATTTAAACCTTGATATTTATATTTTGAAAATATGAATTTACCTAAAATTAAACTTTTCGCCAGACAGCTAATAATTTTCCTTGAAAAACAACTTCATCTAAATTTAACTCGATTGGTTCATACGCAGGATTTGCTGCTTCAAGAAATATTTTTCCTCCTCTTTTAACATAATATTTTAAAGTTGTTCCTAAACCTGGAACCAATGCACTAACAATAGTTCCGTTTCTAAGAGAGTATGAATCTGTTATGGGCTCCATCAAAACCATATCTCCATCTGCAATACATGCATCTATCATAGAATCTCCATTAACTGTAAGAGCAAAAACATTTTTCTTTTTTAAAACATCAGAAATATCTAAATTATCTTGAACATCAGAATAAGTTTCAATTAAACCTCCAGCTGCGACTGAACCCATAATTGGTACACCTTCTATAATTTCATCAACTATTTGCATAGTTCTTGCTTTACCTTCTTGCCATGAGATGTAGCCTTTTTCTTGTAAATGTTTTAGGCGACTTTGAATTGGAGCAGGAGATTTTAGTCCCATAGCTTGCATCATTTGTCTTATGGATGGACTATGTTGGAAGTCTTTCATATAGTCTTTTATCCATCCATATAGCTCATTTTGAGCTTGGGTAAGATCATCCCCTGAATAAGTTTCCATAAAACAGATGTACTCTAATACATTTGTACCCTTTTATTTATTATTTCGCAAGTATTCCTATTGGAGAAGGCAAGATAAAAGAGCTTGTTGAGCATGTAATCTATTTTCCGCTTGATCAAAAATTCTACTTTTGTGACTTTCAAATATTTCATCAGTTATCTCTTTGGATCTATACGCAGGAAGGCAATGAAGAATAATTGCATCTTTATCAGCCTTACTAACTAAATTGCTGTCAATAGTGAAACCATTAAAAACTTTTTCTTTCTCATCCTTTTGATTTTCTTCACCCATAGATGACCAAACATCTGTATAAAGAACATTTGCCCCTAAAACAGCAGAATTGGGATCATTAGTAATTTTCAACAAATTCTTATTTTTATATATTTCATATGCTTTATCGATCACTAATGAGTTAGGTTCATAACCTTTTGGACATGCGATCCTAACTTCAACTCCTAATAACGACCCACATAAAATAAGAGAATTTGCGACGTTATTTCCGTCTCCAATAAATGTCAAAATAACATCTTTAAAATCAAGAAATTCCTCCTTAATCGTTAAAAAGTCAGCTAAAGCCTGACATGGATGTTCTAAATCTGTAAGAGCATTAATAACTGGCTTTGTAGACCACTTTCCATATTCTTCCAAATCTAAATGATCAAATGTTCTAACTGCGATAACATCACAATATCTACTTAAAACTCTTGCAGTATCTTTAATTGGCTCGCCTCTTCCTATTTGTGAGGTTGTGGGATTGAGGTCAATAGTGGTTCCACCAAGTCTAGTCATCGCAACTTGAAAACTTACTCTTGTGCGTGTTGATGACTTATCAAAAATTAATCCTAAAACTTTATTTTTAAAATCAATATTCAATTTTTTATTTTTGAAATTATTTGCAAGCTCTAGAATATGTAAAACCTCATCAGTGGATAAATCCAAGCTTGATAGGAAATTATTATTAGCAAGCTTATTTGGTTTTAGCATGAATATTTCTAGTCAGATCTAGATTCTACTATGCAGGCATCTTACTCTCTGCTAACAGGGTTTTAAGATCCTCACCCTCTATAACTTCTTCTTGGAGAATTTTTTGAGAAATCGATTCAAGAAGAGGTAAATTATTCCTCAAAATATTAAGTGCTGTTTCGTGTGCATCATCAACTAAACCTCTAACCTCTTTATCTATTGCTTGAGCAGTGGCATCACTTACAGATCTTCTTGGATTGTTTCCATTTCCTAAGAATTGACCTCCACCTTGTTTGTCATAAGCGAGCGGACCAAGAATATCGCTCATTCCGAATGTACCAACCATTTGTTCTGCTAAATCGGTTGCTCTTTGTAAGTCATTTGAGGCTCCGGTAGTAATCTTTCCAAAAACGACTTCTTCTGCTGATCTTCCTCCAAGAAGTGTAGCTATTTGTCCTTTTAATTCCTCTTTAGAATTCAAAAATCTTTCTTCTGTTGGCAATTGAAGAGTATAACCAAGTGCACTCATACCTCTTGGTACAATTGAAATCTTGGCAACTTTTGAACCTCCTGGCATTAGATGGCCAACTATTGCATGACCGACTTCGTGATAAGCAACAACTTTCTTTTCATCATCTTGCAAAACGCGACTCTTCTTTTCCAATCCAGCCACAACTCTTTCTATAGCTTCGCTTAAGTCTTGTTGTTCTACACTTTTCCTTTTAGCTCTAGCCGCAAGTAAAGCAGCCTCATTTACCATGTTAGCCAAATCGGCTCCAGCGAATCCGCTAGTAGCTTGGGCAATAGAGTCCAAGTCAATTGAATCAGCTAGTTTTACCTTCTTGGTATATATCTCTAATATAGTTTTTCTACCAGATAAATCTGGTCTATCAACTAATACTTGCCTATCAAATCTTCCTGGCCTTAATAACGCGGCATCTAGTACTTCCGGTTGGTTAGTAGCAGCAAGTACTATAACAGGCTTATCTGCGGAGGCAAAGCCATCCATTTCAGTTAAGAGTTGGTTAAGAGTTTGTTCTCTTTCATCATTGCCGCCAACGACTCCCATAGATCCAGAACGACTTTTACCAATAGCATCCAATTCATCAATAAAGATAATACATGGAGCTTTTTTCTTTGCTTGTTCAAATAGATCTCTTACTCTTGCGGCACCTGCACCAACAAAAAGCTCAACAAATTCAGAGCCTGAAATTATAAAGAAAGGAACTTCTGCTTCTCCAGCAACAGCTTTTGAAAGAAGAGTTTTACCTGTTCCTGGAGGTCCCACAAGAAGAACCCCTTTTGGTATTCGCGCACCTATATCTGTATATCTCTCAGGTTTTTTTAGAAAATCGACTATTTCCGTTAATTCGTCCTTAGCTTCATCAACGCCTGCCACATCAGCAAATGTTACTTTTGATTCATCATCGGGGACGTAAACTTTTGCTTTACTTTTAGTAAAACTAAGAGCTCCCTGAGCACCTCCTCCACCCATACTTCTTCTAGCGAAAAATTGTAAAACAAGGATAAAAATTAAAGGAGGAACAACCCAACTCAATATAGTTGAGAAAAAATTAGGTTTTTTGGGAGGAGCTGCAGCGAATTCCACCCCTTTATTTTCTAACCTTTGTGGAAGGTCCATATCAAAAATTGGTGTAGTTGCTAAGACAGAAGGGGCGCCTTCTTCAGCTCCATTTAACTCATATCTAATCTGTTCTTGAGTGATATATGCACGCTTAACTTCACCATCATTGACCTGATCAATAAATAAAGAATAAGGAACCCTAGGGATTTGCATATTTTGATTAGGGAAAAGGCTGCTAAATAGCAGTAACGCTCCAACTCCTATCAAAATGATATTTACAATTCCAAATCTTCTATTAGGTTGATTATCATCTTGTCTTATTGGCATAGTTATGATCAATTGTTCACTTATTATAAACTAAACGAAGAGTTTCCGTATCTGTATTGTTTTTTTTGGGTAAGAACCGTACGGTACTTTGCCACTAAAAAATTAGTATAAAATTTAATTTTTGAATGAACTCTTAACACATATATCATTTCCAATCAAACTAAATTGAGAATCAGTTAATTTAATAATTTCGTGCATTTCTCTAAATTCAAAATCACTTAGGGGATTCATACTATTTTCTCCACCTAAAATTTTTGGGGCAATAAAAGTTACAAGTTCCTGAACACAATTAGATTGAATAGCGGCAGTAGCCAATCTGGGGCCACATTCCCAAAGAACTTTATTACATCCTCTTTTTGAAAGTATTTTTGAAATTAACTCTGGATTATCTGATAATACCTTTTCAACCTCCACACATTTCGGAATTCTTGAAAGATAGCTTTCATTTGCTGTAGAAGAATCATAAATAACTAAAGTTTTTGCCTTACTACAATCCCAAAGATTAGATTTTGAAGGGAGATCTAAACTTTTTGTGAAAACAACTCGTAAAGGCTCAGGATTTTTGGAGCCTCTAGTAGTCAAAAGTGGGTTGTCTCTTCTTAATGTGTTTCCCCCAATTATTATTGCATCAAATTCCGCTCTAAAAGAATGAACTAATGACCTTGATTCATCATTAGTAATCCATTTACTTTTTCCATTTTTTAATGCTATTCTTCCATCTATACTCATTGCCCATTTAAGAACACCAAATGACTTTTTAGTAATATTCCTATGAATAAAAGCCTTATTAAGATCTAAGGATTCTTTTTTACATAATCCTAAGTGAACTTGTATACCAGCTTCTTTTAGAAGCCTAATACCTTTACCAGAGACTCTTTTATCAGGGTCTTCAATAGATATATATACCTTTTTTAACCCAGAGGATATCACCTTATCTACACAGGGAGGTGTTTTACCTTGATGACAACAAGGTTCAAGATTCACATACATTGTTCCACCTTTAGCATCCTTTTTTAAATTATTAAAAGCCATTGCCTCTGCATGAGGCATCCCTGCCTTGAAATGAAACCCTTCTGAAATAAGGCTTCCATTCTTATCAAGAATAACCGCTCCCACCCTAGGGTTAGGACTCGTTGTATTTTTGCCTAAGGAAGCCAAAAAAATTGCTCTTTTCATCCATTTTGTATGACTTACTTTTTTTTCAGACATCTCCAAAAATTAAATTCAATTTATTGATCTCCACTCTTTTACGACGAAGGGAGGAACAGGTAACTCAGAAAAAACTCCTGACAAAGATAATCTTAATGGTCTGTTTTTATCCAAATTTCTAATCAATTGATCAAGATCGAATTCTGCTGCAGCTTGTCTTCCATCATTTGCTAATTCCACATTAAGTAATGTTTTATCATCTAAAAGCCACTCTTTTCTCCCTGATTCAACTCTCAAGTCAGTGGGGTGATCAATCCTGAGATTTCCTGGATATCCTATCACTCTCAAGATCAATTTATCTTCAAAAAGAGGTGATTTATAAGCTACTAATTGCCAAGTTTCAAAGTCCAAGTCCCTTAAAAACTCACTGCTGGCATTTATAAATTCTCCATTTATTTCTGTTTCTGTAACTTCTGCAGATACTTTTAATGGGTTAAAAACAAAGTATAATAGTAAAAGTAAAGGTAATATTCCTTTTAAAAAAATATTTTTATTTGATTTTGTAATTTTCTTCATTTTCAGAATCCATCAGGGCATCAAGAGTTACAGCTGTTCTTACAATAGCTTGATATCTTTTGATTATTTTACGATTTTTTTCTATAACTCGAGATAAATTCAAGGTGTCTTTTTCAGAATAGCTTGATGTTAGATCGTTAGAATCTTCTTCAATAAACTCAAATTCACAATCTTTATTAATTAGAGTTAACAATAAATCATGTAATCTCTTTCTCCTTTCAGACAATTAATTTACTATGATGGCTCGAATAATAATAAGATAATTTAATAAAACATTCAAATAATTTGGTTCCATTTCATTAAATACTGATGATTGAAGTTAATAGAAAAATTCATGTAGTTGGGATTAATTCTTATAAATTTGAAGATCTATCTTTTAAATTACAAAATCTATTTTTAGAAACAGAAAATATTGCAGTTCCAAATTCATATTTTGATGAAATTACATCATGGAGAGAAAATGGTTCATCAAAAAAGAAATCATTTTTTTCGAGCAAAAGTAATAACAAACTTGTTGAATGGCTTCAATCTCAAAAAACTGATGTTATTTTAATTTCTAGAGGAGATCCACTTTGGTTTGGAATTGGGAGAATATTACTAGAAAATTTTTCAAAAGATGAATTAAATTTCTATCCTTCAAATACTTGCATTCAATTAGCATTTAGTAAGTTAAAGATTCCTTGGCAAGATACTGTTAATGTAAGTACTCACGGCAGAGATTCTACTAATTTAGTTAAGGCTCTTAAAGCAAGGCCTTCAAGTTTGTCTATTATTACAGATTCAAATAATAAATGTTTAGAAATAATCAAAGAAAACTTATCAGAATTAAATCTGATTGACTTCTATGATTTTTGGCTCTGTGAAGAAATAGGCTTCGACGGAGAAAATATAAGAAAATTAAATCTTAAAGAATCATTACCCTCTGATATATCGAGTTTAAACATTGTTATTCTTACAAAAACAAAGAAAAATTATACAAATGATAATCTCCCTTTCTTCGGAATCAGTGACCATATTTTTAAGACTTTCCATGATAGACCAAACTTATTAACTAAAAGGGAAGTACGAGTTCAAATCTTGGCTGATTTAGAGCTCCCTAAAAATGGGGTCATCTGGGACATAGGAGCAGGTTGTGGGTCAATTGGTTTAGAGGCATTAAAATTAAGGCCTGATTTAGATTTGTTTTGTTTCGATAAAAGGATTGGTTCAAAGTCATTAATACTGGAAAACTCAAGAAGGCTTAGCGTTAAACCAAAATTTATTTTTGAAGAAGACATAAATAATACATTAAATACGAGAAATTCAAGTTCTTTTAAAAAACCTAATAGATTAATAATTGGAGGATGTGATAAAAAGACCAAACTTCAAATTATAAAAAAACTGGCTTCAGATATGAATATTGGAGATATTATCGTTATCCCAATAATTGACATTCAAACTATCAAAGAATTAAAAGAGGAATTAGAAGATAAAAATTTCAAAACAAATTTAAATTTAATTCAAACCTATAAAAGCTTAAGTATCACTGAGGGAATAAGATTAGAACCAAATAATCCTGTTTTTCTACTAAAAGGAAAAAAATAAAATTAAACAATTGTTATTTGTTAGGTTTAGCAACATGGGGCAAACCCCAACCTAGTTTATTTCTTAAAACTTGGAAAAATTCATGATCTTCAAGCCTAATAAACTTCACTGAGTGTTTACTTTTTCTTATTAAAACTCTATCTTCAGGCCAAACATAACAACCAGCGTTTCCGTCAACAACCATTACCAACCTTTCAGGAGTTGCAGGGAAAACGGTTACTGGTTCTGAATCATTAAAAACTAATGCCCTAGATGCCAATGAATGTGGTGCAATTGGAGTTAATTGTACGACTGGGCAATCAGGTGTAATTACTGGCCCTCCAGCACTCAACGAATATGCAGTAGAGCCAGTTGGAGTAGATAAAATTACTCCATCAGCTGAGATATCCACAGGAGCATGTCGCCCTATAGAAATCTCAAAATGGCACATACTTGTCAGAGGTTCTCTATGAAGAGCCATCTCATTAAGACAGAGAGACTCCCATCGCCTCTGATCATTTCTCATTACACTAATAATAAAACAAGTTCTTTCTTCAATATCCCAATTTCCAGCAATTATTTTATCTATAGCCTCATCTAGGTTAGATAAATAAGCTTCCGCAAGAAATCCTAAATGACCAGTATTTATGGTAAGAATTGGAATTTTAGCGGGCGCTGTTTGCCTTGCAGCGGAAAGAACAGTCCCATCTCCACCAAGAACAATTGCAAATTCCATCGATGAATCAAACCCCTCGGGAACACAATTCGTATATCCCAAAGGGCGAACATGTTGATCAGGATTTGCGAAACCAACCATCCCTCCAGAGCTACTAACTCTTACAACTTCAAAATTAGATTTTTCCAATTTTTTTTGAACAGAAGTTGCAGTTTGAACAGCTAGTTCCTTTCCATCATTAACGATTAGTCCTGCTTTACGTACCAATCAAAGAATTAAAACTAGGACTATCTTAAACTAATTTGCTAGACAATCCTAATTTAAGAATTAAATACTATTAGAACTGTTCTAAGAATCTAATATCATTAGTATAAAATTTTCTGATGTCGTCGATCTGATGTCTCACCATACAAAATCTCTCAACTCCTAATCCAGCTGCAAAACCAGTCCATTTCTCGGAATCTATTCCTAATTTTTCTAAGACCTTTGGATCTACCATTCCGCAGCCCATTACTTCTAACCATTTACCTTTCCACTGGACGTCTACTTCTGCTGAAGGTTCAGTAAATGGGAAATAACTAGCTCTAAATCTTACCGGAATATCTCCAAAAAAGGTCTTTAAAAATGTAAGAACTGTTCCTCTTAAATGACTAAAATTAATGTCTTGATCGATACATAAAACTTCAACCTGATTAAATACAGGGGAATGAGTAGCATCTACAGCATCTCTCCTATACACTCTCCCGGGAGCAATGATCCTTACTGGGGGCGGGTTTTTCTCTAAATATCGTATCTGAACAGGAGAAGTATGGGTCCTTAAAAGTCGATTTTCATCTAAGTAAAAAGTATCCTGCATATCTCTCGCCGGATGATTTTTGGGTATATTGAGTGACTCAAAATTATAAAAATCAGTTTCTATTTCAGGCCCACTTTCAACTGAGTAACCTAAACCGCAAAAAATATCTATTATTTCATCTTGAGTTAAACTTAAAGGATGTTTATTCCCAGGGGGGGTTCCAATTGAAGGGATAGTTACATCAATTTTTTCTTTTTTAATCTTTTTGTCTAAGGCTTCACTATTTAGTTGTTTTTTTCTTTCAGTTATTAATTCCTGCAAATTTATTTTTATTAAATTTGCCTTCTGGCCAACAATTGGTCTATCAGTAGCAGATAATTGACCCATTGTTTTCAAGATAATTGATAAATCACCTTTTTTCCCTAGCAAGGAAACTCTTAACTTATCCAGTTCTTCATGAGTACTAGCATTACTTATATTATTTTTTGCTGTTAGAGAAAGATTATTTAGTTTTTCCTCAATTTGACTTAATGATTCAATCTGACTCACTGATATAGTAAAAATAAGTATTGCTTTATCTTACTTAAATATTGTCCATAAATAAAATTTATTGATTAATGAAACCGTTAAATATATTAATTAGCAATGATGATGGAGTTTTTGCAGCGGGGATACGAGCTTTAGCAAAATCAGCCCAAAAAAGAGGGCATAAGGTAAAAGTAGTTTGTCCCGACCAAGAAAGATCAGCTACAGGTCATGGTCTTACTTTACAATCTCCATTAAGAGTGGAAAAAGCTGACGAATTATTTGGGGAAGGAATTGAAGCTTGGGGATGTTCTGGCACACCTGCTGATTGCGTCAAATTAGCACTATCTGAACTCTTGGATCATAAACCTGATCTAGTACTATCTGGAATAAATCACGGGCCAAATTTAGGGACAGATATTTTTTGTTCTGGCACAGTCGCTGCGGCTATGGAAGGCACTTTAGAAAATGTTCCCTCCATGGCAATTAGTGTTGCTAGTTTTAAATGGAAGAATTTTGAATTTGCTGGAGAAATTGCAATTAATATTGCAGAACAAGCAATTAATGATAGTTGGCCAACTTCACTTCTATTAAACTTGAATATACCCCCTTGCGAAAAAAGCAAAATAAAAGAATTATCATGGACAAGATTATCAGTAAGAAAATATAAAAATCAATTTTCCAAAAGAGAAGACCCAAGGGGTGATGATTATTATTGGCTCGCTGGTGAGGTAGTTTTAGATCTTAAATCAAAAGGTTATGGTCCAAAGAAATGGCCAAGTGACGTATCGCAAATACAAGAAAATAAAATATCTCTTACACCCGTTGAACCAGATTTATTTTGGAGGGGTAATTTAGACAAATTACCTAAAATTAATAATTCATTTATAAATCCTTCTTAAAAGCCACAACGAAAAGCAAAGTCCAAAAAAATGAGCAGCAATAACTTGTGTGTTACTGAGAACTGATAATATTTCAAGTCCAGTAATTGGGATATCAGATGTCGCTGTTATCAATTGTCCAGTTGTTTGAGAAGATGCTTGGATAAATAAGGCACCCATAAGAGCTTGATATCCAATTAATCCAAACAAAATTCCTAATAAATCAACTATTAGTCCTCGTTTTATCAATTTACTTGTTTGTCCTCTTGAGGGTCTTGCGTTACTTGCGATTGCTCTTCCTGTTCTTACTATTAACCAACCTTGCCAAAGGCTAAAAAGTAGTAAAATCAAGGATATTGTTGTGAGTGAAAGACCAGGCGCCAAGCTAAGCTGTCCTTCGCTATTATTTACAACATTTGAAAAAAGCAAAACAGCTGCAACAACAACACCTAAAATGGACTGAACCCAAAAGCGTATCCATCCAATGCGTCGCATTCCAAATGAAAGGGACTGAAAATCAATTTTGTCAGACATTCATTTGATTGAATAAACTATAGTCTATTCAAATTTGCCATCAAAATCATAAAATTGCACGTAATCTTTTGATCTCTTTAATATCGCCATCTGAAGTTAAAAATCCTACTTCAATAGCTATTGGAAGTTTTGATGGCCTACATGCTGGCCATAGAAAATTAATTAAAAGTGTAGTTGAAGAAACTCAATATATCCCAACCATTGCGAGCTTCTGGCCTCATCCCAGGGAAGTTCTATACAAAGAGACACGTCTTAGACTTGATCTCCCTTATGAAAAACTACCTATTCTTGAAGATCTTGGGATTGAACAATTAGTTCTGATTCCTTTTGATAAGGAACTATCCAAATTAAGTGCTGAAAGATTCGTAAGAGATATTTTGATAAATCAATTACAAGCAAAAAATATTTCTGTAGGTGCTAATTTTAAATTTGGTTTCAGAAGAAGTGGAGACATAAATACAATAAAAAATATTATTAAGGATACGGATATTAAATTAAAAATTACTCCAATTTTAGAAGACAACAAAGGTAGAATCAGCAGCAGCAGAATAAGAGATCTATTAGAGAAAAGTGATCTGAAAAATGCTTTCAAAATTCTTAATAGGCCTTATAGTTTTAATGGAAAGGTTGTTAAAGGTAAAGGAATTGGAAAAAGTATAGGATGGCCTACTGCAAATCTTGAAATAGATGGCAGAAAATTTTTACCTGGAGAAGGAGTTTACGCATCTTGGACAACAATAGAAAATACCAACCAAAAAATTGAATCTATTATGAATCTTGGCTCTCAACCAACAATAAATCCTTTATTGCCATCTGCAGTTGAAGTTCATTTAATAAATAAAGATATCGATCTATATGGTTTAAATCTATCTGTAGAACCAGTTGAAAAGCTTAGATCTCAAATCAAGTTCAAAAATATACATCAACTTTCTAATCAAATTAAAAAAGATAGAGATAATGCTCTAAAAATTTTTAAAAACTTCAAAAAATAAATTACAAATGCTGAATTCCAATACTAAAGACGCTGAAGATTTAAGAATTTATCAAATTATTGACGCTAATCTTGATAGAGCTAGAGAAGGACTAAGGGTATTAGAGGATTGGGCTAGATTTGGTCTAGGCAAAGAAAAATATGTTGAAAAGATTAAAAATTTTAGACAAATTTTAGGGAAAAATCATTTAAAAGTTTATAAACAATCTAGAAATCACATTGAGGACAAATGTAAAGGATTGACTCATCACGAGCAAATCAGCAGAAAAACTTCTGAGCAAATTATAAGTTCTAATTCAGCCCGAGTCCAAGAAGCATTACGAGTCATAGAAGAATTCTCAAGGCTACAGAATCATGAGCTTTCAAAAATCGCTTCGGAAATTAGATATGAAATATATACTATAGAAATTGACTTATTAAGTTTAAGCGATTGTAAGAAGTCTGAGGAAATATTAAAAGAAAATGATTTATATGTAATCACAGATCAAAAGGACAATTTATTAGAAATTGTAGAAGAGATTTTAATTGCGGGAGTAAGAATCATTCAACATAGATTTAAAACGGGAACTGATAAAGATCACTTTCAAGAAGCAATCAAGATTAAAAATCTATGTAAAAGATATAATTCTTTGTTCATCGTTAACGATAGAATTGACATAGCTTTAGCATCTAATGCGGATGGAATTCATCTTGGACAAGATGATTTAGACTTAAAAACTGCGAGGAAATTATTAGGATATTCAAAAATTATTGGCATAAGTGCAAATAATGAAATTGATATTTCAAATGCTTATAAGGAAGGTTGTGATTACATAGGAATTGGACCAGTATTTGAAACTGCAACAAAAAAGGACAAAAAACCTATAGGAATTGAAAAGATTAAAGCATTAACAAAAGATTTAAATATTCCTTGGTTTGCTATTGGAGGAATAAAGTCAAATAATATTTCATATTTAAAAAGAAATGGGTTTAAAAAAATTGCCTTAGTTTCGCAATTAATGAATTCTGAAGATCCTAAGGAAGACGCTATTATGATTTTAAAAGAATTATCTAATGAAAATTAAAGTAAATGGAGAAGAAAAAAAAATAGAACTTAATCAAGAAAATGCTCTACTATCAACAGCTCTAAATTTAATGGGATATAAACCCAATACAATCGTCGTAGAATTAAATAATTTAATTATTAATTCAATAAAATGGGAAAAAGTTAAACTTAAAGATGGGGATAATTTAGAAATCGTTTCAATAGTTGGTGGTGGTTAAAAGGTAAATTTTTTTCTATATTAAAATCTTCATAATTTTTTAAGTTTAGGCTTGAAACAATAACCGAATTTTTCCTGTTTTCGTTTTATATTCTTAATACTTAAACAGAACAATGAAAGAAAAAAATGGTAACAACTCAAGGTCTTTGAAATGGGAGCAAAATGGGGAGCTCGCTCAAAAAGATCTTTTTGAGTTAATTGAAAGATTAAAAAATGTAGAGAGTGAAAATACTTCATCTGAGCTGTCTAGATTAGGTACAAAATTAAACATAAAAGATTAAATTTGTTACTTAGATCTTGTCTTTATCAAAATTTGTACCAAATTAAAGTTACTGAATATAAAAATAAATGCCGAAAAGGTTCCCAGAGTGGGTAAACACAGAAGTCGTCATAAAGGCAATAAAAATGAGAGAAGAAGGAATGCTTTCAAAACAACTTAATTTATGGATAGAGAACCTATTAGAAATAGAAAAAAAGTAATTATTTAGGAAATACTTTTAATAATTCTCAGAGCCGCCATTGCTGCTCCGTAACCATTATCTATATTCATAACTGCAATACCTGGAGAACAGCTAGACAACATACTATTTAAAGCAGTTTCTCCATCCTTGCTAACGCCGTAGCCGACTGATACAGGTACTGCAATTATCGGTTGTGCCAACAATCCACCCACAACCGTTGCCAAAGCTCCTTCCATTCCAGCACAAACTATTAATACATCATATTTATTAATTTCTTCTAACTGACTCATCAATCGATGAAGTCCAGCCACTCCAACATCTATAAAAGATTGACAATTCACTCCATAAATTTCAAGCGCTAATTGAGCTTCAAGTGTTACGGCCAAATCGCTTGAGCCGCCTGAAATTATGGCAACTTTTTTATTCGTATTTATTTTATTCATATTTTTCCCAATTGTTAGGCAATTTGCTTCTTCATAGAATCGTGCATCATCGTACAAACTTGTAAGAAAATTAGCCTTTTCACTATTAATCCTAGTAATGAAAACAACCTCATTTTTACTTAATACATTTTTAGATAATCTCTCTAATTGGTCGATACTCTTATCTTGACCCCAAATAGCCTCAATGAGTCCAAGCCTATCTCTTCTTTCAAAATCAAACTTGATATCAAAATTCATCTTTGCTTATCTAATTCTCCCTCATAAATTAATTCAAATGGATTTTCGCCTACATTTAGAGCAGCCTTAACATTATCTTCAAATTTTTGTTGAACTACATTTACTTCTGACATTGGTATGCTTTTCCATAATTTCTTACTTTTCCAATTTACTAAAATTAAAGCTTCTTCTTTTTCTTTATCCCAAAATAATTGTCTTCCCAAAAAACCATCTTGAGAAGATAACCATGGCTCCCATATTTCTTCTTCAGCATTTAACCAAGCTGCTTTTACATCGGCAGGTACTTTTAGTCTTAATTCCTCTGTGACCATTTCACTTTGATAATTATTCATCGTAAGAGCTTTTAAATTGGGAATATCAGATTGGAAAATTAAAACTACTAAGCAAATTAATAATAAACAAAAACTTTGAATTTTTTTTTTCAAATTTAAATTAAATCTCATTTTTTCTCAAGTAGAACTACTGAATGGCAACTTATACCCTCTTCTCTCCCTTCTGGACCCAATTTTTCATTCGTGGTTGCTTTAATCCCAATTAAATTTTCATCAATATTTAAGATTTCAGAAATGTTTTTTTTCATTAGTTTTATATGTGGCATGATTTTTGGCCTTTCTGCAACAAGAACACTATCAATATTATTAATTTCCCAACCATCTTGTCTTATCAAGTCAATTACTTTTGATAACAAAAACAAGCTATCAGCATTTTTCCATTTTTCATCAGATGGGGGGAAATACTTTCCTATGTCGCCCAACGAAAGTGCTCCTAATAATGCATCCATTATTGAGTGACTTAAAACATCAGCATCACTATGACCATCCAATCCTAAATTTTCAGGATGATGCAATTTTACACCTCCAATAATTAAATCTCTAGTCTCTACTAGTCTGTGAATATCGTATCCATTACCTATTCTAAATTTCATGAATTGATTATTTTCTTTTATTATTCTCTTACTTCGTGGGGATTTTTTGTAGTTTTCATTTGAAATTAGGTCACTTCTTCTCTCCAATGTTCTTTCAAAACTTTTTCTTCTTCTCCAAGATTTAATCTCTTCATGATTACCGCTCACTAGAATATCTGGCACTTTCATATCTTTAAAAGTTAACGGCCTAGTGTATTGAGGGTATTCTAATAAAGAAGAATTATGACTCTCATCGACTAAGGAGTCCGGATCACCAAGAGTTCCTGGTAATAATCTAGTCAAACCGTTAATTATTGATATAGCTGGTATTTCACCTCCAGAAAGTACATAATCGCCTATCGATATCTCTTCATCAGCTAAACATCTAATCCTTTCATCAAAACCTTCATATTGACCACAAATAATTATTATTTGATCCAAAGTGGACCATCTCGCAAGATCCTTTTGCTTTAGGACTTTACCCTGTGGGGTCATAAGCAAAGTTTTACTTTTGGGTAATTTTCTAATTGATTCATATGCCTTATAAATAGGTTCAGGTTTTAATACCATCCCTGCTCCTCCTCCATAAGGCTTATCGTCTACCTGTCTGTAAGAACCTTCTCCATATTCTCTCAAATCATGTAAATTTAAATCGATCAAATTCTTATCTAGAGCTTTTGTTATGACTCCTAAATTATTTATTAATTCAAAAGCTTTAGGGAACAGTGTAATTACATCAAAATTAAAACCACTCATCTAGAAATCTTCCTCATAACCAAACTCAATTAACCTTGATTCTTTTTTTCTCCAATTTGGAACAACTTTCACAAACAACTCTAGATGAACTGGACCATCAATTAATTTCGACATATTTGATCTTGCTGACTGACCAATCATTTTTAACATTGAACCTTTCTTTCCTATAAGAATCCCTTTTTGAGTTGATCTTTCAACAATAATAGTAGCCAAAATAGCTGTAAAAACTTTGCCATTTTTTCTTTTCATTTCCTCTCTCTTTTCTATCTTTACTGTGACACTATGAGGTACCTCTTCTCTTGTATTTTTTAATACCTGCTCTCTTACTAGATCAGATAATAAGTTATCTAATGGTTGGTCGCAAATTGTCTCTTCGCCATAAAGTTTTGGTCCCTCTGGAAGAAAATTAAGTGCCAAATCGACTAGTTCAGAACATCCCTCTCCTTGAGAAGCACTTACAATTTGAAAGTTTCTATTAATTCCAAAAAATCTTCTATATTGATCTAATCGTAAATTCCTAAATTCTTTATTAACCAAATCCCACTTATTTAATGCCACAATAAACTCTGTTTTATTTGCGATTAGAAAGTTCAAAATATATTCATCACCTCTACCAGGTTCTTCACTTGAATCAATTACAAAAATTACCATATCAACTCCATTAATTGCAGATTTTGCGTTTTTTACTAAAATCTCTCCAAGTCGATGATGAGGTTTATGAACACCTGGCGTATCAACAAAAATTATTTGCCCATTGTCTGTAGTAAGTATGCCTTTTAATTTTTTTCTAGTAGTTTGCGCTATTGGGGAAGTAATTGTTATTTTTTCTCCAATCAATTTATTTATTAAAGTAGATTTACCGACATTTGGCCTTCCTAGTAAAGTTACAAACCCAGATCTATAATTGGCCAAAGACTTTTAATACATCAATAATAAAATTCTGATCAAAAATGGAAAAAAAAACCATAAATTTTAAAGAAGCTTCGTTCACGCAAGCAATAAACATATCCGCAAAATGGTGCAAAGAGTGGAGTGAAGATATACTCAGCGAAGAGGTTTTAGCAGATAGAATCGCAGAGCTAACTAAAACAAGAAATGGACTCAGAGGATTTTTTGCATACGCTTTATCAGATAAAGATTGTTTTTTATTAGATAAACTTCCTTTTTCACTAATTTACAAACTTAACGAAGGTGGTGATGCTGTAACAGATATAGTAGTAAAAAATTTAATAATGAGTTCCGCTCAAATTATTATTCATCGAAGAGATAATAATCATGAATATGAGTTAACATCTGAAAACATTTCAGATAGATGTAAGGCTATTTTAAGACTGTTAGAAACTAAGTCAGTTACAAAGTCTGTCAATCAAGTCCTTAGAGACTTAGATGATATGGGCAATAGTTTTGATAATTCAGTAAAGTACGACTCAGAGCAAAAGGAATTCATAAAAAAACAAATTCTTGATATCACCCAATAAAAAAGCGTAGAAACAAATCTACGCTTTTGGTTACTCAGTTATGTAATGTGTTTAGTCTCTTCTTCCACCGCCTTGAAGTGCAATCATTAACCTCAATATAAAAACAAAAAGATTTATATAAGTAAGATACATACCTAAAGCCCCTGCAAGGTATTGATCATCATTATATCTTCTTGGCATTGTATAGAAATCAACGAAAGACATTGCAACAAATAGGACAGTTCCAAATCCTGCAATTATCAATTCGAGTCCTGAACCTCCGAATAATCCTGGAGCAAAGAATCCTCCAATTAATTGGACGAACATTGCTATTAGCAATCCTATTAACCCAAGACCAACTACCCCACTTAGTGCTTGACCAACGCTATCACTCATTCTTTGACCAGTGTAAGAGGCAATAACGAACGTTATACCTGTAGCCAAGGCGGCTGTTCCAACTGAACCAATACCAATTGTTCCTATGGCTAAAGCAACTATTCCACTTAAGGTAAATCCAGTTAACAAGCTAAAGCCTGTGAGTAAAGGCAAAGCCTTTGCATTATTTGCATTATTTGCAGCGCTTGTGGCAATAAAAAACAAAATCAATTCTGCAATTAATGCAACTATTGAGAGAGGCTGGAAAAGCCCAGGATTTGTTGCTATGAGTGAAATACCTGCTAAAACGCCTAAAGAAGTTAAAACCATACCTCCACCGACGTAAGGTAAAGCTTTTTGAACAACATTAGGTCCGACTATTGAACTAGTTTGTGCTTCACGAATAGCCTGATTGAAATTACTACTTGCTGGCATTTTTTTTATTAAATATGATATTATTCTACCTGATTTTTAAAATTTCAGGGTACGGATCTCCAGAGTTATAAGTTTATTGATAAGCCTCAATGATTTTCTGAACTAAAGGATGACGAACTACATCTTCAATGGTTAAATAACAAAATTTTATATCTTGAGTTTCAGAGAAAATTCTCGATGCTTCGATGAGGCCACTTTCCTGATCTTTTTTTAAATCAATTTGTGTAATATCTCCATTTACAACCATTTTTGATCTCTCACCTAACCTAGTCAAAAACATTCTCATTTGAGAGCAAGTTGTGTTTTGTGCTTCATCTAGGATAACCATCGAGTTATCTAAGGTTCTACCTCTCATAAATGCTAAAGGAGCAACTTCAATAATTCCCTTATCGATTAACGAATTTGTTCTATCAAACCCAAAAATGCTATGTAATGAATCAAATAGAGGTCTTAAATATGGATCTACTTTTTGTTGCAAATCACCAGGTAGAAATCCCAAATTTTCACCAGCTTCTACAGCTGGCCTGGTTAAAACAATTTTTTCAATTTTTTTTTCGTTCAATAATCTAGCCGCGCAAACAGTTGCTAAAAATGTCTTACCAGTTCCAGCCGGACCAATTCCGAACGTAAGATCATAGTTCTCAATTGATTCAACATATTCTTTTTGCCTTATAGTTCTTGGTCGTAAATATCTTCCTTCTTTTGAACGCGCAAGAACTTTTTTGCCAAGTTCAGCATGTGAAGACGATTCTCCCATATTTAAAGAACTTAAAGCCGCTTTAAGATCTACCTCTGGGACTTCTAACCCTTGTTCCCAAATTGGTCTTGTTAGTTCGACTAATGCTGAGGCTCTCTCGATTTTAGATATGACGCCGTTCATCTCAAGTTGTAAACCTCTAATAGTTAGGGATACACCTGTGAGTGACTCAAACTTTTTTAAAAAAGAATTTCCAGGACCAGATAATGCTGTGGCAGCGTCAGAGCTAGGTAAATCTATTTTGAAGTGACCAGTTTTGGAAACTTCCTTCATCTAGTTATTAAATAAGAATAGAAATTTATCAATCTACTAGCTTTCAGCTTCATTACCATCGATTTCAGCTTTAGTACTAACACTTTCTTCGTCTTTTGTTTTAGCTTTAGCAACTTTTTCCTTCTCTAGCTTTGCCTTACCAATAGCGATAGAGGGTCTTTCTGATTTTTCAAGTAACCCACCCTTTTCTAATAAAGTCCTAACAACTTCAGTTGGCTGTGCACCCTGAGTTAATCTTGTTCTTAAAGCTTCAGTGTCAAGCCTTGTTTCTTTAGTTCTAGGATTATAAAAGCCTAGTTCTTGTAAAGGTCTACCATCTCTTCTGGAAGTACTATTGCATGCAACAATTCTGAAACTTGCCTCTTTTTTCTTCCCAAAGCGCTTAAGGCGCAATTTAATCATCTTAAATCAATGCGTTTTTAATAATAATATCATTTAAAGGTAAAAATTTTGAAACTATAAATCAGCAAAACCTTTTTTCTTCTTATTATTTTTTTGTTTTTTGATCGTTCTATTATTAGGCATTCCTCCCATTCCTGGCATTCCTCCCATTCCTGGCATTCCTCCCATTCCTGGCATTCCTCCATTCGACATTTGTTTCATAAAACCTCTCATTCTTTGAAAATCAGCTAATACTTTATCTACATCTTTCGCTTCATAACCACTTCCCTGAGCAATCCTTTGTCTTCTGGAAGGCTGAGCAGCAAGCACTTCAGGTTTTTGTTTCTCCTGAAGAGTCATTGAAGAGATCATAGATTCTATTTTCTTAAGTTGATCTTCTCCATCTTTTATCATCCCATCATCGATTTTATTCATTCCTGGAATCAATTTAATCAATCCACCAAGTGAGCCCATCCTTTTAATTAATCTCATTTGTTTAACAAAATCATTGAAATCAAAAGTTGCTTCTTGAAGTTTCTTTTGCATAGCTTCTGCATCAGCAAGCTCTACTTCCTTTTGTGCTTTTTCAACAAGTGTTAATACATCACCCATGCCTAAAATTCTGCTAGCCATTCTTTCTGGATGAAATGGTTGCAGTGCCTCTATTTTTTCACCTACACCTATAAATTTGATGGGTTTACCACTTATTTTTCTTATTGATAAAGCAGCACCTCCTCTTGAGTCTCCATCCAACTTAGTTAATATCGCCCCTGAGATTCCTACTTTTTCATGAAATGACTTTGTTAAGTCCGCAGCTTCTTGCCCAATCATTGAATCAACAACAAGCAAAACTTCATCAGGGTTAGAGACTTCTTTTATTCGAACCATTTCACTCATCATGGAATCATCAATTTGCAATCTTCCTGCGGTATCAATAATTATCGAATTAAAATCATTTTCACTAGCAAAATTCAATGCTTCCTTTGCTATCTCTTCTGGTTTACTATTTTTTTCTTTAGCTGAAAAAACTTCCAAGTCATATTGACTTCCCAATGTTTTAAGCTGTTCTACAGCTGCTGGTCGATAAATATCTGCAGCAACCAAAAGAACTTTTTTATCTTTTTCCTTCAAATAAAGTCCTAATTTTCCTGTTGCAGTTGTTTTACCCGCTCCCTGAAGTCCAGCCATCAAAATGACTGTAGGACTATTTTCATTTTCGTTTAATGGCGAATTTTCATTCCCCATAATGTTTATCAATTCTTTATTCACAACTTCTATAAATTTTTGACCTGGGTTTACGCCTCTAACTACTTCTTCGCCAATAGCTTTATTTTTGACATCTGATATAAACTCTTTTACTACAGACAAACTAACATCTGCATCAAGGAGTGCTCTTTTTACCTCCTTCAAGGCATCGTTAATATTATTTTCACTAATTTTTGCTTCGCCTCTTAAACCCTTTACTGCGTCTTCAAAGCGTGACGAGAGTTCATCAAACATTATTAAATAGTAATTTTAATTATTATAGATGATCCTGAAGTTTGTAATTACAAACCGCTGACGAAATCAACTAATTTCCATGATTTATTTGAGAAACCGAAAATATATCTAACTTTTAGGGGAGTCAATGATGTTTCATTAACAAAATCGCCAGAATTCTTTACTATTCTCTCTAGATAATTTAATTCAACTAAAACAACTATCCTAGATGAAGTTTGAGATTCCAAATCAATCTTACGTATTTGGGAATTAATTTCTTTATAAATTCCCTTCTTGATATCGTTCTGTCTTTCTTTGATAGTTCGATCAATCAAACCTTTACTAACAATGTTAGAAAGATTAATTTCACTCTTTCCCGCCAAGTAATTACTTTTACTTATAAGCCATCCATTAATTAAATTCCTAATATCTTCCAAAGAAGGAGAGGGGGAATTAAGTTCTTTGAGTTCATAGGAAATAATTGAAGATGATTTCTCAGGAATAGAATTCAATTTGCTTGAAGGATTTTTTTTTACTTCTTGAATAATATCTTTCTCACTAATCTTTTGATTTTTATCTTTAGCAATTAAAGGTTTTTCAGCAATAGATCCATCCTGAATTGATTTTTTTAAATTATTTCTTAAAAATCCAATACCAATCCCAAATGTAAATAAGATCAAAAAAGCATAAATATAAATTAGATAAGGTGACCGATCAATAATCTCTTTATCCTTCAAAAACTCCCCAAAACTAAACTTTAATTCAGCAATTTTTTCAATAAGAAAATTATAAAACTCTATTGGTTTTTTCTTAAAGTATTCCTCATTGAATTTGTTTTCTTTGATCTCAAATTTTCTATAATCTTGTTTCATGCCACCAGGCCAAGGTAAACTCCTTTCATCAATATTGTCCAATAAATTATCAAAATTTTCAGTCGTTTTTGTGAAGGATTCCTTCTCATTCTGTTGGTTCTGAAGATTTGACCTAATTGCGATTTTATTTGATTTCTTTTCTAATTTTTCTATAAATTCTTGAATTTCCCTATCTTCAAACCAAGAATCTAAATCCACCTCTTTTGAGTCAATGTCTCTATACCCAACTAAGACATCATTCTCTAACCAATTTTTGCAGAAAATACATACCGCTTCTAACTTATTTCCAGGATAATTATTAAGCCAATCTCGTAAATTTTCATCAGAACTACTTGAAAATCTTGCAGAGGCTTGGTCAATATCAGCTAAAAGCAAATCTAAACTACCAACTAGAGGCATTGAATCAAGACCAGATAAATTTAGTTTCTTTAAAATTCTCCTCGCTTCAAATAATTTTTCCGGCTTTCTTCTGGAGAAACCAATAGCTGTTAAGGATAGAAATGCTAAAAATCCTGCTTCTAATGATCCTCTTTTTTGTAATTCAAGAAACAAATCAATCTGTTCTTGCACTGTCAAAAATGGCCTAATTTGTTGAAAAAAAGCTTCAAACTCTTGCTGATTTAAATAATCTTTATATTCAGATTTATTATTACCTTCCAAACCACCTCTTTTGATTATTAAATTTTCCAACATACTTAAGCCTTTTGTATGAGAATCTTGATCATTTAGATCCCTACTAAGTAGATCTAGGATTCTGTATGGAAGTAAAGCAGCCAAATCTTCTTCAAGTTCTTTTCTTATGTCTCCAAGCTTTCCCATTCTTTGTAGAAGTTGTATACCTTCATGCAAAAAGTCTGCCGCGTTAGAATAAGATCTAAGTTGTTGTTCTTGAATTGCAGAATCTCTAGATGTTAAAGCAGCCAATAATGTTAAATCAGCTTCTCTACTACTTCCTAAAGCTGGAGTTTGAGGGGGCTGCAATGCTTTTCTCGTAATTTTAAAAGCTTCTTTTGGTGAACCCGATTCCCAAAGAAGTATTAATCCTGCTACTTCTCTATTTGAGGAAAAATCCAATCCAGATTTCCCATTTAGTAACAAATTTTCGTACTCTCTTCTGCTTTCTGGATCTGTAAGTAGATCGGCAGTAAGTCGAAGCAACTCAGATCTTTGGGTTAAAACTTCATAAGTAAAGCCTTCATCAGGTGTTTTATCTAACCGCAATTGAAACGCCCTTAATATTTCCTCAGAAGTTGCTGAGGGGCTTACGCCAATTAAACGAAAATGGTCTAAAGGAAGTTCCAAACAAATATCCTATTGAAAAATCTTAGACAAATTTTATCAAGTTAAAAATTTTTTTCATAAGGTCTTACAGAGTTATTAAAAAAAATCATGAAAATCGCCCTTCACGGCTTAGAATGTTAACAAATCAAAACTTCGTTAAGGTATTTTTCTTGGAAACACACGTAGAGAGAATCTCAAATCTTCAAGACATAAAAAAAGCCGAATTAGATCGAGAAATCGGATTATTTCTTTATGAAGATATGACGCTTGGTCGTAGGTTTGAAGATAAGTGTGCAGAAATGTATTACAGGGGAAAAATGTTTGGTTTCGTTCATTTATACAACGGTCAAGAAGCTATAAGCACAGGAGTAATTGGCGCCATGAAAAAGAAACATGATTGGTTTTGTAGTACCTATCGCGATCATGTTCATGCACTAAGTGCGGGTGTTCCCTCATTTGAAGTAATGAGTGAACTTTTTGGTAAAGCTACTGGTTGTAGCAAAGGTCGAGGTGGATCCATGCACTTATTTTCAAGAGAGCATCACCTACTCGGAGGATATGCATTTATTGGAGAGGGAATTCCAGTTGCTTTAGGCGCAGCCTTTTCAAGTAAATACAAAAAGGAAGTTGCTGGCAGTAGTAATAGTGATTCAGTAACTGCAGCATTCTTTGGGGATGGCACTTGCAATAATGGGCAATTTTTTGAATGCTTAAATATGGCCCAGTTATGGAAATTACCCATAATTTTTGTTGTTGAAAATAATAAATGGGCTATTGGTATGGCTCATGATAGAGCTACTAGTAATCCTGAAATCTGGAGAAAAGCGTCTGCTTTTGGTATGCACGGTGAGGAAGTTGATGGAATGGATGTATTAGCAGTAAGAGGGGCAGCACAAAGAGCAATTGAGCGCGCTAGAGCAGGAGAAGGTCCTACACTTTTAGAATGTTTAACTTATAGATATAGAGGGCATTCTCTTGCAGATCCAGATGAATTAAGGTCTGAAAAAGAGAAGGAGTTTTGGGGGAAAAGAGATCCTATTAAGAAATTAGCCAAAGAAATTATTGACGGAAAATTCGCTACAGAAGAAGAATTAAAAATTATTGAAAAAAAAATTGATGCAGAGATATCGGAGTCAGTTAAAAATGCTATTGAAGCACCGGAACCTCCTTCAGAAGAATTAACCAAATATATTTGGGCAGAAGATTAGATTAAATACCGCTAGGTAATTTTCTGGTTAAATTCCTTAATTTTCTTAATGCCTTAAGTTCAACTTGTCTTACTCTTTCTCTAGAAACTTCTAATAATCTTCCAATTTCTGCAAGTGTATGTCTCTCATTTGCATCAAGTCCAAACCTTAGTTTGAGAACATGTTGTTCTTGCTCGCTTAAATGACTTAACCACTTACCAAGTTGCTCTTGATGCATTTTCTGTTCAACTTGATCTAAAGGCTCTTCATTATTACTATCTGCAATTAAATCACCTAAAAAGCTCCTGCCATCATCACCATTTACTGGAGCATCTAAACTACTTGTCGATAAAGCTTGTCTTAAAACAGAATCCAATTCATCAACATCAATTTCCATTGCCTCTGCAATTTCAATTCTGCTTGGCATAGCCCCAAGCTTATGAGCCAAATCTCTACTAACTTTTCTAATAGAAGCTAACCTTTCACTTAAGTGAACAGGTAAACGGATTGTTCTTGATTGACAGGCAATTGCTCTTGTCATACTCTGCCTAATCCACCAAAAGGCATAAGTAGAAAACTTATATCCTCTTGTCGGATCAAATTTTTCAACAGCCCTCTCTAATCCAAGAGAACCTTCTTGTACTAAATCAAGTAATTCCAGACCTTTACCTTGATATTTTTTTGCCACACTGACAACTAGTCTTAAATTAGCTTTCATCATTCTTTCTTTAGCTCTTCGACCAATTTTTATAGTTCTTTTTTGCTGAGTTGTAAAATCATTAATCTTTTCATTTAATTGTCCATCTTCTGTAAGAATCATCATCTTCTGGACTTGATTCCCCAATTCAATCTCCTCGGCAGGAGTTAATAAGGGGACTCTACCAATATTCTGCAAATACCAACTTATTGGATCATTACTTCTCCTTTTTGGTTGTTCTGATTGAGTTGGTAATGAAGAAACCATTATTATGACCTAATTAGGTAGTAAGACTCTCCTACACTTTTAAAGAAATGGCCAAATATTTAATGCGCGCTTCAGATTTCAAGTAATATTTGTACACTTATGTGTTTAAAACTATAAATAACTCTCTTAAATTGTTTCTTTCAAGATATTTGTCTCGTTTTTATATTTCTCATTAATTTTGTCAGTTCGTCACCAATAGCAGAAGCATTTGACCCACTTTTGCACTTCGATGCAGCAAATGAATGCAAAAGTACATATTTAGTAAAAAAATCTGTTGATATATTTCTACACAAGGTTAAATCAACCGCAGAACTACCAGCTACAAAACCAGATAAAAGATCACCCAATCCAGCTCGAGCTGTCTGAGAATCGGTTCCAAAAAGTTGCCATACTTTTTTATTATCAGCAACTATGCTATTAGCTCCTTTTAGCAAAATACTGATATTGAATTCTTTTGCCGCATCACGAGCAAGCCCAACATTGGTTTTAGATTTGATATTAGGAAATAATCTTTCAAATTCTTTGCTATGTGGTGTAATCCATGTCTTAAATTTTCTCTCTAAAAAGAAATTTGACCCCAACTTGGATTCCGAAATTCTATTAAGTGCATCTGCATCCAATATCAATAATCCTTCATAACAACTAAGAAAGTTTTTTGATTTTTGCCAATCATCATAATCAATTCCTATTCCTGGGCCGACAGCTACTGAATCAAATTCACTTAAATCAATATTTTTTAATGCACTAAATAAAGATGCATTTCCATCTTGATTAGATTGCATAGTTTCTTTTAAAACTATTTCTGGAGCAACTTGCCAAATAGATTCAGCAACTATTTCAGGCAGGACAGCAGAGACATAGCCTGCTCCACTTGATATGGCCCCTTTTAATGCTAAGTATGCAGCGCCTGGATATTTTTCACTTCCGGCTATTAATAATGTTTTACCTCTTTGATATTTGTTGGAATTTTTTGGTAAAGAAGGTAAATCAATATTTTTTAAATCTTCGTAAGTAACCTTAAAAATCTTTTTATCAACTTTGGACAGTTTACTAATAGGTACCCCAACATCTACATGATGCAATTCTCCAATAAAAGGCAAAGCAGAATCTTGGGTCAACCCAATCTTATGAAGACCAATGGCCAAGGTATAGTCTGCCTTTACCGCGTTATCAAAAAAAGGCTCTCCTTTATCAGGACATAATCCTGTTGGAATATCAATACTTATTACCTTGCCATATTTGTTATGAAATTTTTGATTAAATAGTTTAATTAATTTATTATCAACTTTTCTTGTTTGATTATTACCAAAAACTGCATCAATCCAAAGCTCTTTACCGTTTGCATCAGGGGGCTCTACTAATTTTGGGACCCCAATAGATGTAAGATAATCAAGGTGGTTATTTGTTAATGTTTTTTTTATGGGAAATGGACACCATACCTGGACATAAAAACCTTTCAAAAAAAGCTCTCTAGCTATTACGGCACCATCACCACCATTATGCCCAGGACCTATAAAAACAGTTATTCCATGCTTGAGAAGAGATTTCTTTTTTAAGATCCATCTACTAATTTGTATACCAGCTTTTTCCATCAATGCTTCTTGTGGCATTCCATCAGAAAACATTTCTTTCTCTAATATCAACATTTGCTTTGAATCAACAATTAAATGTTCAGAGTCAATTGTTGGCCATAAAATTTCGTTCATAATGAGTACAAAGCAATTGAAGTACTGTTCAAAAATTTAAACTTCCATGTTAAAGACACAAAAGGATAAAAAATTAGAGAACTTTTCTCCTTCTAATAATAAAAGTAAAAAGAAGAAAAATATTATTGTAGGTCTTTCTGGTGGGGTAGATAGTTCCCTTTCCGCTGCTCTTCTTGTAGAAAGAGGCTGGAATGTTGAGGGACTAACCCTTTGGCTAATGAAAGGACAAGGCTCTTGTTGTTCTGAAGGATTAGTAGATGCTGCTGGCCTTTGTGAAGATTTGGGAATTAATCATAAAATAATAGACTCAAGAGAAATTTTTGAAAGAGAGGTAATAAAAAAAACAACTGAAAGCTATGAGAAAGGATTCACTCCTCTTCCATGTTCGATGTGCAACAAGAATGTGAAGTTTGAAGAGATGCTTAATTACGCAATAAACAAAAAAGACTTTACTCATATTGCGACCGGACATTACGCAAGGATTAAAAAATCATCTTATGCTGAAACACTTCATTGCAAGAGCTTTGTATTTAAGGACTTCCTTCTTCTCAGAGGTGCTGACGAAAACAAAGACCAAAGTTATTTTCTTTATTCTCTTTCACAAGAAGTACTAAGCAGATTAGAATTTCCTCTTGGTGAAATGAAAAAAGAAGAAACAAGAAAGGAGGCCCTGAGATTAGGCCTTAGAACTGCTCAAAAACCAGAAAGTCAAGACTTATGTTTAGTTGAGCATTATGGATCAATGCAGATATTTATCGACAAACACATTGAGCCCAAAGAAGGAGAAATTGTACATGTAAATGGGAAAGTCCTAGGAACGCACAATGGAATTCAGCACTTTACGGTAGGTCAGAGAAAAGGGTTGGGTATTGCTTGGCCGGAACCACTATATGTAAAAAGTTTAGACAGGGTAAAAAACATAGTTTATGTAGCAGATAAAAGTGATCTATTTAATAAAGAAGCAATAATTAGTAAGGTTAACTGGGTTTCAATCGAAAAACCTGAGCAAGAGATAGAAGTAGAAGCACAAATCAGATATAGAAGTAATCCAGTAAAAGGTACATTAATACCTTTGAAAAATTTAGATAATACAACTACAACATTTAAGTTAATTTTTGAAGAAAGTCAAAGTTCGGTAACTCCCGGACAAGCTGCAGTTTTTTATAAAGGAGAAATTTTGTTAGGTGGCGGATTAATTAATTAATTTTCCAAAAAAAATTTAATCCCATAAAAAATATAAACAATAACAAAATAGGTTTATCTCCAAATTTTGTATAGAAGGTCTTTTCGGATGAAAAGTTAGGAAAAACTATTTTATTTTGCTCCACATTTAAATCTAGAAGTTGAATTATTTTTCCATCATCTTTAACTAAACCCGAAGGACCGGTATTTGATACAAGTAGATTATCTTTTTTATTTTCAATACTTCTCAATCTTGCCAAAGACAGGAATTGATTATAAAGCTTTGTTGGATAGGGATCTAAATTTGCTGCAGTTATTATTAGTTTTGCACCGCTATTAATAGCCTTTCTTATTCTCAATCCATCACTAATTTCATAACAGATAGCTACTGCTAGAGGTTGTGTGAATTTAGGATTAAAAAATCTTGAATCAAAGCCTGGTTGAATTCCTCCTACTGCAGATAATCCTCTTGAAAAACGATCTAGAAATCTAGGTATTTTTTCACCTAATGGAACAAGTCTATGTTTATCTATAAATGAGGTAAAAGATTTATCTCCAATTTGAAATCCGAGTAAAGAACTTCTTAACTCATTATTAGAATTTCTAAATCCTCCTGCCAAGGTATTAACTTTAAAGCCTTTAGATAAATAAAAATTATTAGATAGAGTCCCTTCAGGCGCAACAAGAAGTTTCACTTTGTTTGATAAAGCATACTTTTGAGCGATAGATAGCTTTTCTTCAATAAATTCATCATTTATTTTTAATTTTTCTCTTGTTGGTATATTAGTTTGCCAAATAGCTACTGGATATTCATAATTTCTTTTAATTGGAGTTGTTAAACCTCCAAATAAATGCAAGAAAATAATAACCAAAAGTCCTAAAAGAAATATTTTTTTAAAGTAAAGTTTTCTTTCCCATCTACCTTGAATATAAAAAATCCAAAATCCAAACAATATTTGTAATACGCATAAACCACTTGCACCAAACCACCTTGCTAAACCAGCAAGATAAATATCACCTGGGATAAGACTCTCTCCTAAACCTATCCAAAAAAAAGGTGTTTGAGAAAGTATCAATTCACCAATACCCCAAGTCAAAGATAAAAAAAATACTTTTACTGTTAAAGGCAATATTTCCATTTTAAAAACATCTTCTTTCCAGAGAATAATTTCAACTAACAATCCCCATAAATAAACTAATATCCCACCCAAAAAAGCGCAAAATAATAATATAGAAAGGGCGATTATTAAACTTGCAAGCCATGAAAACCCAAGCCATGTCAATGGATGAAGATCATAAAGCCAAGAATGACTTATCAAAACGAAGAAAAAACCCCACCAAAAATTTGCTATTTTTCTCTCACTTCCTTTCCACAAAATAAATAAGGATATAGGCATAAAAACCAGCCAAAAGTAAGTTGATACAGAAATTCCTCCTAAAATTCCTCCTAAACAAGGGTAAAAATATTGTCTTAGACTTTTAACTTGAGTCGGGATTAACAATCTAAAATTACGAAATTAAATTTATAATCACTCATTTATTGTACCTTCATTCTGTAGACTTAGTTTTAGTAACTTTCAAAATTTAAGTGAAAGAAGTCTTTATTAGTTTTGCAGTTTTTGTTTTTTGTGTTTCATTAACTCTGTTCAGTCAATTTAATTCACCACAAGTTGTTAATGCTGCCGAATCAGAAACTCAGTCAGTACAAAAAACACCTGTTGCTAAATCATCAAATGTCTCAAATAATAATTTATTTGAACTAGACCCATCAGATCCAAATCCTATACTTTTCGCTATGGCAGAAGAAACACCATCAGATAACAATTCAAGGACTACAGAAAGTGGTTTAATTATTGCAGATATCTTAAACGGGGAAGGAGATGAGGCTAGTGCTGGGCAAACAGTTACTGTAAATTATACAGGAACACTAGAAGATGGGACACAATTTGATACCAGTATCGGCAGAGCTCCATTTAGCTTTCCCTTGGGTGCTGGACGAGTAATAAAAGGTTGGGACGAAGGTGTAGCAGGCATGAAAGTTGGAGGCAAAAGAAAATTAACAATACCTCCGGAACTTGGATACGGATCAAGAGGAGCTGGAAATGTAATACCTGCTAATGCGACTTTAATATTTGAAGTTGAATTATTAAAAGTCAATTAAATTAAGTAAGAAAAATATCTAATACTTTTCAATTTAGTTAATCTCCAAGTAATATGTATACAACACCAATTATTTGAAATGTTAAGTAAATTCATCAATTCTTTTCTAGATAAAAAATCCCCAATGACAGTCCATGCTCACTGCGATGGTCCTTGTGGTGTTTACGACCCAGCATCTACGAGAGTTGCAGCTGAAGCAGTTTTATCAATGACAAAAAAACTTATTGCATTAGAAGCTCCTTCTAGCACTGATTCAGCAGAGTGGGCTGCATACAGTAATACATTTTCTAGATATGTTGCAGTTAAAGAAGAGCAAGCAAAAGAAACAAAGAAAGAGATTCTAATTTTGTGGACAGATTACTTTAAACCAGTTCACTTAGAAAATTATCCAGACTTACATGAAACCATTTGGAAGGCGGCCAAATTATGCAGTGCATGCAAAGTAAATATTGACTTAGCCCAAGCTGAAGAACTCATGAGTTATGTAGAAAAAATTCACAATATTTTCTGGGCTTCAAAAGGAAGATCAGACGCTTTTGTAAAAGCTAGTTAATCAGAGTTATTTTCAAAAGTTTTTTTGATTTTATTTTATTTTTTTTAGGTTTAAGAAAAACCGCGATTATTAGTGGTCAATCGATGCTTCCTTACCTAAAAGAAGGTGACATTGTTTTTTTTAAAAAATATAAAAAGAATAAATCAATACTTAAAAATCGACAAATAGTTATTTTTAATCATCCAATTAAAAATAACAACCTAATAAAAAGGATAAATTCAGTAAATCAAAATAACGTTGAGGTAATTGGCGACAATATTGAATTTAGCGAAGATAGTAAAAAATTTGGATTAATCAATAACGAAAAAATAATTGGGATTGTCACCTCTAAATTAATTATTCCTAAATTAAAAAATTTTTTAATTCAAAAAAACAGAAGCACTTCTTTGAATCCAAAATAATCCCAAGGAAAAGGAAAGCCCTCCTGCTAGAGCTATTAATCTTTTAATAAATTTTTGACTTGCTTTAAAGGTAGTAAAAGATATTAAACAAGTAAAAAGATTCATACTTATGAGTGAACCAATCAAATATGAAATCAAATATAAGCAAGCGCTTGTTAAAGGTAGTGCTAAAGCAGGAAGAACTGCAAGAAAATGTGAACCTCCTGCTATACCGTGTAGCAAGCCTAAACCAGTCAAAGCATGTGAGTGCTTATTATTATTTTTTTGTTCCTTAACATGAAAGTGAAAGTGACGATGGGCAATTCCATTCTCATGCTTATGGGAATGCGAGTGGATACTTAATTGAAAAGAATTTTTTATAGCAAATACTCCAACAATTAGAAGTGAAATTCCAACTAGGAATTCGGCAATACTAGAAAATTTGTTTAATGGCGTAATATCCTTAATAAAAATCGCTAGAAAAGCTAACAAGAGGACTCCTGAAGAATGTCCCAAGCCCCATGAAAAACTATTTTTAAGAGCTTTTTGGGGATTATTAATCGCTGCTGGTGCCATTGCAATTAGATGATCAGCGCCACTAACTACATGCACAATTCCTGCTACTATACCTGTTAAAATTACAGCCTGCATATATATTTAGTACAACTATGTTTATTCAATTTTATAGCACGATTTGAAGTCAATATTAAATTGAGTTAAATAATTTCTTGAACGATTGTTCAATATCAGTTTCTCTCATAAAAGTTTCACCAATTAATACTCCCTTGATTCCAATAGATCTAAGCGATTCTAAATCTTCGGCACAATTAATTCCAGATTCACTTATGGGAATAATATTTTGTTTTAAAAATATATCTGCATATGTATGCATTAATTCTATTGATGTTTTTAAATCCGTTTTAAAAGTCTTTAAGTCCCTGTTATTTATTCCAATCAAATTAAAAGATTTTAACTTTAGAATCCTTTCTAATTCATGAGAATTATGGACTTCAACAAGAACACTCATCTTTAAATTATCAGCTATTTTCTTTAAATAAATTAAATCGTCATCACTTAAAATCGCAGCGATTAATAATATTGCATCAGCACCAGATACCCTTGCTTTATAAATCTGATAAGCAGAAATAATAAAATCTTTGCAGAGTAGAGGGAGATTAGTTGATCTCCTTACAGTTTCGAGTATTTCATAACTACCTTGAAAAAATCTTTTATCGGTAAGTACTGAGATACATGATGCACCCAATTCTTCATAGCAAATTGCTATGTTTTCAGGATTAAAATATTTTCTAATAACTCCTTTACTCGGACTAGCTTTTTTTATTTCAGCAATAACTCCTGGTTTTATTTTTGACTCCAAAATATTTTTATAAAAATCTTTGGGAGTTGGAAGTTTCTCAATCTTTTTGATGAGATCTTCTAAAGAGACTATTTTTTTAAAATTCTTAATTTCAATATCCTTGTGCCATACAATTTCTTCCAGAATATTTTTTGCTTGTGCTTCTCTATGAGGGACAGCATATTCTAAATTTTCTACCCTTACTGTTGGATTTGGTGGCCTGCGTCTTATCTCCATTAATTTTAGAAATTATTTTATTTGAGAAGCGGCTTGTTTATATGCGACCTCAACTACTTCACTAAGAGTAGGATGAGTATGAACTTCTTTAGATAATGCAATTACATCTTGGTTCCTTGAAATAGCGTTCGAAATTTCTTGAATTAAATCAGCTGCATGTAACCCAAAAATATGAGCACCTAATACTTTCCCATTATCTTTGTTGAAAATCAACTTTAGCAATCCATCACTCTCCAATTCAGCCAATGCTTTTGAATTAGCCTTAAAGAAACTTTTGACAACTCCCAAAGTAAAATTTTCTTTTGTAGAGATCTCTTTAGCTTCAACTTCAGAGAGACCAACTGAACTTATCTCTGGGTGAGTAAAGGTTGCTGCGGGGATACTTTTATAATTAATTTCGACATTACCACCGCAAATATTATCAACAGCAATAGTACCCTGCGCTGCAGCTGTATGGGCAAGCATTAGTTTGCCCGTTACATCTCCAACAGCCCAAATATTAGGTATTATTTCATCACCATTCTTAACTCTCATTTGATCATCTACAGGAATGAAACCTTTTACTGTTTCGATACCAACCGACTCAAGATTTAAGTTATTACTATTAGGACTTCTGCCAGTTGCGACTAGTACAGCGTCAACTTCTAAAGTTTCTACAACTTCCTTAGATTTTGCATCAGTCAGTTCTATTTTTACAGGGCATCCAGGTGTTATTTTTGTCGCAAAGACGTTTGATTTTGTGTCTATATCTCTTGCTTGAATGAGGTTCTTCTTAGCAATTTTAGTGATGTCTGGATCAAATGTTGGCATAATATTCTCCAAAGCCTCGATCATGGTAACTTCACAACCAAGAGCGGTATAAACATCAGCAAATTCTAGACCTATATATCCGCTTCCAATAATAGCTATCCATCTTGGAAGCCACTCAAGTTTAACCGCATCATCGCTAGTAAATACGGTCCTATTATCCAAAGTTATTCCACGGGGCACGAAAGGAGAAGAGCCTGTTGCTATAACAATATTCTTACTTGTGAAAATTTTATCAATTCCGTTTTTATCTCTTACACCTACTTTTTGATTTCCTTCAATTCTTCCAATGCCCAAAATAATTTCAACTCCACTTCTTTTAAGAGTTTTTGTTAAATTTTCTCTAACATTTAAAACTAAATTATTTGCATGATCTGCAATTTTTGATCTCTCGAACCTTACTGGTGAAGCATGTATACCAAATTTAGCTAAATGTTCATAATTAGCTATTTCTCTAACTTTTCCACTTGCAGCCAAAAGAGCTTTAGATGGAACACAACCCTTGTTAACACAAGTGCCTCCCATATCAGAAGATTCTACTATTGCGACTTTCAGTCCCTTACCAGCAGCATGTTTAGCGGCGTCAAAACCTCCATATCCTGCTCCTATTACGATTAAATCAAAATCAAAACTTGAATCAGTCACTTTTTATTTATTTATTTAGAGGTGTATGCGACTCTTTTTCGTTCTAGTAATAACGGAACTGCAACACAAGCCACATTCAATGATTCTACAATCTCGCTATGCGGAATTGTAATTGTTTCATTAAAAGCTTCTTGAATTTTTTTATGAATACCTTGGCCTTCATTACCCAAAATTAATGCTGTACGTCTAGACCAATCAACTTCCCAGTAAGGTTTTGAAGGTTTTTTTGAACTCTCATTATGGCTACTAGTAGAAAAAATCTTAAATCCTACATTTGATAATTCAGACAAAGACTTAAGTAAAGAATTTAATATTTCTTCTTCAATGCCATCAAATCTCAAAAATGGCAGATTAAAAACTGCACCTGAGGATGCTCTTAATACCTTTTGGCCTAATGGGTGCGCACCTCCAGCTAAAAAAATTGCATTAACACCCGCAGCTAAAGCGGTTCTAAATAGATTACCCATATTCCCAGGATCTTGAATTCTATCGAGAACAAGAACAAAATCATCTTTTCTATTAAATTGATAATTAAGTATTTCTGAAATCTTTACTAAAGCTGCTATCCCAT
Source organism: Prochlorococcus sp. AG-402-N17 (assembly GCA_003216455.1). Classification (GTDB taxonomy): domain Bacteria; phylum Cyanobacteriota; class Cyanobacteriia; order PCC-6307; family Cyanobiaceae; genus Prochlorococcus_A. The sequence continues at coordinate 97,094 of QCIV01000002.1, forward strand.
CTGGATTAATTGTTGAAATCGCAGATGCCAAGACATCCTCTGAAACAATATTTATTAATGACTCATCAAATTTTTTGCTTAGATTTTGATTCTTTCTTAGCCATTTTTCGGTAACTAAAATCTTAGAGGGATTTTTTCCAGACTTCAGCAATTCTTCTATGAGATGTGTACCCTCTATGCAAAAAAAGTCTTGATCTTTTGGAGATGATCCTCTTTTAAATGATCTAAATCTTTTAACTAGATTATTGTTTTTACTAGTTATTTTTAAAAAAGTATTTTCTATGAGTATTTTGAAAAATTTGTTATCAACTATATTTTAATTAAATAAATACTTTGATCAATTATTTATTAAATTTTTATTACCCAAGAAATCAAAAAAATACATTTTCACTTTTAATTAATATTCATGACGTTACATAGGGTGGACTTAATATTATTAGTTTGTCATGATGAATCTAATAAATTAAGTCTTAATGATTTGCGTAAGCAAAACGAAGTCATATCTTAAATCGCAAAATTTAAAGATTCTTGGCCAAGGCAAGTTAAATGGAATAGTTGAAATAAGTGGTGCGAAGAATTCCGCTTTAGTTTTATTAGCCTCATCATTGCTAACTAATGAAAAAATAATTCTTGAAAATGTACCTTTTCTCACTGATATTGAAAAGATGGGGAATATCTTAAAGAATTTAGGAGTGAATTTAGTTCGTAAAAACAACCAACTAGAAATAGATCCAACAACTATTTCGATTAAAGAACTTCCATATGAACTTGTTAAAGGATTAAGAGCTAGTTTCTTTTGTATAGGTGCACTATTAACTAAATTTGGAGAAGCTCAAGTACCGTTGCCAGGTGGATGCAATATTGGTTCAAGGCCAATAGACGAGCACATTAATGGATTAATGGCACTAGGAGCAGACATTATTATTGAAGATGGAATTGTAAAGGCAAAAACGAGGGGGGACAAAAATAGACTTCATGGCACTCATATTAAATTAAATTGTCCAAGTGTAGGTGCGACTGAAACTTTAATAATGGCAGCATCTTTAGCCAAAGGAAGAACTACTATTGAAAATGCTGCAAGAGAGCCTGAAGTTCAAGATTTATGCCAAATGCTTAATAAAATGGGGGCAAAAATTTATGACTCCGGTAAAGAAACAATTATTATTGATGGTGTTAATAAGCTTGGCGGATGTACCCATAAAGTAATTCCAGACCGAATAGAAGCTGGAACTTTTCTAATAGCTGCTGCTGCAACTTCCTCTTCAATAACAATTTCTCCAGTAATCCCTCATCATCTTGAAGCTGTCACTAATAAGCTTCAAGAGAGTGGAAGTAAAATTACGATTAAAGGTAATTCGATTTCTATCAAGAGTAAAGAGATTAAAGGAGTAGATATTGAAACAGCTCCTTTCCCAGGCTTTCCTACTGATTTGCAGTCACCATTTACAACTCTAATGACAATCGCAAATGGTGAATCAAAGATAACTGAAACAATTTTCGAAAACAGAATGAATCATATTTATTTACTTAATGAAATGGGCGCCAGTATAAAACTAAACAAAAACGTAGCTCACATCAAAGGTGTTAAAACAATTAATGGGATGAATCTAGTTGGCACAGATTTAAGGTCATCAGCTGCATTAATAATTGCAGGAATCATCGCAAAAGGTAGTAGTAATTTCTATGGATTAGAACATCTGGATAGAGGTTATGAAAATTTTGAATTAAAACTAAAAAAATGTGGTGTAAAAATAATTCGAGAGATAAGTAAAAATACTTTTGAGAAGAATGGATATAAAATTGAATCAAAATGTGAAAATCTTTCAAAACTCGAAGCAGCTTAGTCTTTTCCAAATATATTTCTATATTTCTAAAGCTAGGAAAGTTTATTCAAACGTAAGCAATATTGATTAATGAAATACAACCCAAAAATAACATAAACAAAACTAGAAAGCGATTAGACCAAATTTTATTTAAACCATTAAATTTGAATTCGTTCATGCCCAAGTTCCACTATTAGATCCGAATGTTGTAAGTATAGTTACTGCAATAAAAAGATAAGGGACAAATTTAAAGGAAAATTTTTTAGCTTGAGTTTTAGACATTTGCTTTTTTTATAAAAATATAACACAATATTACTAAACATGAAGCTATCTCCTTTCAAAAAAGACTTTTAAGCGCATTTAATCACAAAAATGTATCAGAAATGTTTAAATTTTCTTTTCCCCCTCATTTCTTGTCAGCAAATGCAGTAAATAATTCTATGTTTTTACCGAAAAGATTAACTATAAACAAACTTTATTTTGATAACTTTTCCTTGACCAAAACAATAGTCAATAGGTTGATTTTTGTTATAATAAAAAAGTTCATTTTTTCAAAAACCTTGGGAGCGTGGTGGAATTGGTAGACGCACCGCACTCAAAATGCGGCACCTTCGGGTATGTCGGTTCAAGTCCGACCGCTCCCACTTTGATGAATACCTATAGTAGATTCGATATATCTTTCAAAAAAGGAAAAGGTTGTTGGTTATGGGACAACACAGGTAAAAAGTATCTTGATGCAGTAGCTGGCATAGCAACTTGTAGTCTTGGACATAGCGACAGAGTTTTAAGAAGAAGGTTATCAACTCAACTAAAAAAGATTCAGCACATTTCCAATCTTTACAACATTGAAGAACAAGAACAATTAAGCAGAACTTTAACGAATATGAGTTGTGCAAAAAGCGTCTTCTTCTGCAATAGTGGTGCGGAAGCAAATGAATCAGCAATTAAATTAATTAAAAAATATGGTAATACAACAAATAAAGGTAAAGAATCAATTATTCTCGCAGCAGAATCCAGCTTTCATGGAAGGACGCTTGCAGCCTTGAGTGCCACTGGACAGCCCAAATATCAAAAAGGTTTCGAACCAATGATTAAAGGGTTCAAATTTTTTAAATTTAATAATTTTGATTCGGTAAAAAAATTATTTGAAGAGTGTGAAAATAATAATCAAAAAATTTCCGGCGTTTTAGTTGAACCAATTCAAGGAGAAGGCGGCGTAATTCCTGGAAGTAAAATATTTTTTAAAAGCCTGAGAGAAATATGTAATAAATATAATTCTCTTCTCATTTTAGATGAGGTTCAAAGTGGAGTAGGTCGAACTGGAAAAATGTGGGGTTATGAGAATTTAGGAATTGAACCTGATGGATTCACCCTTGCAAAAGGATTAGGAGGAGGTCATGCAATTGGAGCATTATTAGTAAAAGAAAAAGCCAACATTTTTTCTCCAGGAGATCATGCAAGCACTTTTGGGGGGAACCCATTCGCCTGTAAAGCTGCCCTAACTGTATTAGAAGAAATCAATAGAAGAAATATTATCAATAATGTTTATCTAAGAGGTGAACAATTAAGTGCTGGGTTTGAAGAATTGTCAAAAAAATTTCCAAATATTATTAGCGGGAAAAGAGGTTTAGGTTTAATACAAGGTCTCGTGATAAATGAAGATTATGCTGATGCAAAAAAAATTACATTAAAAGCTTTTGATAAAGGATTACTTGTAGTTCCTGCAGGAGGAAATGTTGTAAGGATTGTCCCACCATTAGTTATATCGCGAAGAGAAATTAATATTCTTTTGAATAAGCTAAATTCAATTTTTGAAGAGTTATAGCAATTTGAATTTTGAAAAATGCAAATTTAAAATTTTTTGAATTATCACCCAAATATGAAAGGGATAATATCAAGTTAGGTTTATCAAGAATTAAAAAAGCACTTCAAGAACTTGGTAATCCTTGCGGGAATATCCCTGCGATACAAATTATTGGAACCAATGGGAAAGGATCAATCGCGGCATATTTAGAAAATATACTTTTTGAAGCTAAAAGGAATTTTGGCGTAACGACATCTCCCCACCTTTTGGACGTATGCGAAAGGATTAGAGTTAATAAAAAAAATATTAACAAGACTGATTTTGAAAAAATCTACAGATTAATAGAAGAGAAATTTTCAACATTTGAATTAACTCCTTTTGAAAAAATCATTTGCTGCGCACTAAATTTCTTTGACAATAAAAAAGTTGAATTGCTCATTCTTGAAGCTGGCTTAGGGGGACGATTAGATGCGACAACAGCCCATAAATCTAGACCAATAATTGCTATTGGGAATATTGGCTTAGACCATAAAGAATATCTTGGAGATACTATTGAAAAAATTGCCGAAGAAAAATTAGCAGTTATTGAAAAAAACTCAATTGTCATCTCATGCAAACAAAATAGTCAAGTTGAAAATTTAATAACCAAAAAAGTTAAAGAGGTTGGAGCAGAAATTATCTGGAAAGATTCAATTTCAAACAGCTATGAGCTTGGATTAAAAGGAATTTTTCAAAAGCAAAATGCTTCAGTAGCTTTAGGAGCAATTGAAGCATTGAATAATTTGGGATTTAATATAAAAAGAACTCACATATCTGAAGGTCTTAAAAAGACATCTTGGAAGGGAAGGCTAGAAATTATAAATTTTTTGAACAAAGAAATTCTTGTTGATTGTGCGCATAATTATCCTGCTGCAAAAGCACTCTCTCATGAGAGAAGTAATTGGGAGAATGAAGATAAAGGAATTTATTGGATTTTAGGTGTCCAAAGACAAAAAGATTTTTACGCAATATTAAAAACGCTTCTAAAGAAAAATGATCACTTATTACTTGTGCCAGTGCCAAACCAACCTAGTTGGCAATTAAAAGATCTTTCTCAGATTAAAGAAATTGACCTTCAAAAAGCAATTGAATTTAAAACATTTGAAATTGCCATTGATTATTTATTTTCCCTAGAAAAATGGCCACCTAATCGTCCAGTCCTAACGGGTTCTATTTTTTTAGTTGCTGAATTTATTAAATTTGCAAATAAACAGAAATGTTAAATATTAAATTGTTCCTTTACTTCCCAACCTTCCAATTTCCCAGGATTTAATAGCCCTTTAGGATCAAATTTTAATTTCGCTTTTACTTGATCTGCGTCAACCACTCCTAGGCCTCCGCCTTCGACAGTTAAAACATGGGGATTAAAAATAAACGCCCCAAGTTTCTTACAATCTTCCATTATTTCATTTAATTCATCTATCCCATTCCACCTTAATACAGGTAAAGCCGCTAATCGCGGTGATCCTTGTTGAGAAACTGCCTCTAAATGCCAAAGAACTTTTCTACCCCATTTTTTTCTCAGAAAATTAATCAATTCTAGTTCATTATTTAGTGGTAAAAGCATCTGTAAATAAGTCCAATTTTTATCCTTAGACCTCATATGAAGAGTTGTATGATTCCATACGACTTCAGAAATTCCATTCACGAGCTTTTCTTCTTCCCCAAGTAGGGTAGATTCAACTTTAAATTTTTTACAAATCAACTCGATCGTTTTTGTTCCTCCAAAAGTAGATTGAATTAATATCTTGTGACTTCTAGATTTACTTTTAAACCATTTTGGCATTTGATCTGCAATTTCTTCTTCAAGAATTGCTCCTAATTTCAGATCAATTGCTGCGCTGGTGAGAGTTTTTAATATTTCTATTGTTTTTTCAAATTCAATACAGTCAATAACTATTGAATACCACTTACGTTTGATATCAGTAGCAAGTAGTAAAGAAGTAATTATTCCATTAGTCCCATAAGCATGATTTAGAGGTTCGGATTCTTCAGCATCAAATTTTAATAATTCAGGTTTTTCATTAATCGTTACTGCCTCTAAACCAATAAGATTTCCTGGATCTCTTAAAAATCCCCACCTAATTGAACCAATACCTCCTGACCCACCTGCAATAAAACCTCCAATTGTGGCAGTTTTCCAAGTACTAGGAAGCAACCTCAATTCCCTCCCATATTTCTCTAATTGTTTATTCAAATCTCCCATCACACAGCCAGACTGTACTTTTACAAAACCTGTATCTGGATCAAATTCTTCTAACTTATTAAAGTGACTCATCTGCATTACAACTCCTTTAAACAATGGGACAGCTTGTCCATAATTACCTGTACCTGAACCCCTCAAAGTAAGTGGGATAGAAAATTCCCAACAAATTTCTGCTACTTCCTTTACTGCTTCGTGATCACTAGGTCTTACAACCAAATCAGCAATACATTCGTCTAATTTTTCAGTCAGGATTGGAGAATAGTTATAAAAATCTTTTGATAGCCTTTTTATGTCAGATTGGCTTTCAATTATCTCTAAGTTTTTAACTTCCCTAAATTTGTCTATAAATTTAAGAGTATTTGATGTCATTAATTAAATTCTTATTGTTTTGTATATAAATTAGCCGATTAGCAATATAAATCGCCTTTTATAAACACTTTTCTCTTTAATGAACTCGAAAAAACATCTGCCCATCTTTGTGCATCTAAAATCACAAAATCAGCAGGGCAACCCTTTTTAATTAAACCATCCCATTGTAAGTTTAATAATCTGCTTGGAGCTAAAAAAATAGAAGATAGAGTCATTCTCTCCCAGGGATTTAGTTGAAGCATAGGTATAGAGCAAGACAACATATAAAAAGGATCAAAATTACCAAATGGGTACCAGGGATCTTGGACGTTATCACTACCAAGAGATACATCAACGTGTGATTTTTGTAATTGCTTTATTGGAGCAACTGGTCTTTTTAATGAGGTAGTTTTATTACTTCGATTGAGCAGCCAAAAATTTGTTAGAGGTAAAGCAATAACTTTAATATTTTTCTCAGCCATTTTTTCTCCTAAATTTAAAATCTCACTATGACTTAGAGAAATAAGACTACTCATATGACTACAAGTAATTGGAACACTTTTAATTTTTAAATTTTCGATTGTCTCTAATAAAACTTTTATTCCCGCTCCAGGCTCAATGGTCGATTCGTCTATATGAAAATCAATTTCTAATTTATATTTACTAGCTAGAAGAAGCATCTTTGAGAGAAATTTGCTTGTATCTTTTTTATTGAAAGGAGGAACAATTACACCTCCTAAAATACCTCCATTAGAGGATAATATTTTTGCCAAATCTTCTCCATTAGTTGTATCCCAGAATTCCAATGGAGCTAGAGCAACAAATTGTAAAGTCAACTCAGATGAAAATTTTTTTTGTAATTTAAAAAGTTCAATCCAAATACCAATAGATTGACTTTTGTAAGTATCAATATGACTTCTAATAGCTCGGTATCCATTTTCTATGGCGAGTTTTAATGATTTCTCAGCTCTTTCAAGAACTTTAACTGTAGTTCTAGTTTTATGTTCTTCAAGATTTACTGATAATGCTCCTCCATAGTTTGATTCCAGATTAGGAAAGTCTGCCCATGTGAAAGATTTGTCAAAATGCGAATGCGTTTCAACAAATCTTGGGAGTAAAATATTTTTTGGTTTTGTAATTTTATTTTTTAAAGGCTTTAACTCAGAAACAAATCCATCCTCCCAACTAATGGAAACTGAACATAAATCCTCTACATCGATAATGAGGTTATTTATATCTTCTATTAAACAGAGGCTTCTGGGAATAAGAACCTCAGCTGTTTCGGAATTACTCAAATTTTTAGATTTTCTTTTATTTTAAATCATAAGAAAACTTTACTGAATTAGAAAATAATTCAAATTTCTCTAAAAGATAAAATAACTATGAAAAATTACCCTTGAGTTGTTAAATTTATAAATGTGAGGCGGGCGTCGCCAAGTGGTTAAGGCAGCGGCTTGTGGCGCCGCTATTCGGGGGTTCGAATCCCCTCGCTCGCCCTCAAAAATATTGCAGCAAAATTATTTAACTTGTAATTTTGAATTAAAGATTCATAAAAATTTCCTAGCAAAGTGCTAACAAAAACAAAATCAGACGAAAAAAAAACTCAAAAGTATTTAACTACTGGCAGTTATTGGATAACCACATTTGGATGCCAAATGAACAAGGCTGATTCTGAGAGAATGGCTGGGACATTAGAGAAAATGGGATATACCAGAGCAGATAATGAATTAAATGCCGATTTAGTCTTGTACAATACATGTACTATTAGAGATAATGCAGAGCAAAAAGTTTATAGCTTTCTAGGAAGACAAGCAAAAAGAAAGCACAAAACACCTAGCTTAAAACTTGTTGTTGCAGGTTGTCTTGCTCAGCAAGAAGGAGAATCCTTACTAAGAAGAGTCCCAGAACTTGACCTAGTAATGGGCCCTCAACATGTAAATAACCTTGAGAATCTTCTGGGGAAAGTTGAATTAGGAAATCAAGTTGCTGCTACAGAAGAAACCTTCATTTCTGAAGATATAACAAGTGCTAGAAGAGAAAGCTCTATTTGTGGTTGGGTTAATATCATCTATGGATGTAATGAAAGATGTTCATATTGTGTAGTCCCCTCTGTCAGAGGGAAAGAGCAATCAAGATATCCAAATGCGATAAAAAGTGAGATCCAAAAATTAGCTGATGATAATTTTAAAGAAATTACCCTTTTGGGTCAGAATATTGATGCGTATGGTAGAGACCTTCCAGGAACTACAAAAGAGGGGAGAAAAGAGAATACCTTAACTGATCTTTTGTATTATATTCATGATGTTAAAGGAATTCGCAGAATAAGATTTGCTACTAGTCATCCAAGATATTTTTCAAAAAGGTTGATTCAAGCTTGTTATGAACTTGATAAAGTTTGTGAACATTTCCATATCCCCTTCCAAAGTGGAAATGATGAAATTTTAAAGCAAATGTCCAGAGGATATTCTATTAAAAAGTATAAAAATATTATCGAGAACATAAGGTCATTAATGCCAGATGCATCAATCACAGCTGACGCGATAGTTGCTTTCCCAGGAGAAACTGAGCAACAATATCAAGATACATTAAAGCTAATATCAGAAATTGGCTTTGATCAGGTGAATACAGCAGCATATTCTCCAAGACCGAATACGCCTGCAGCAGTTTGGACGAATCAACTTTCGGAAGAGGTAAAAAAAGCTAGATTACAAGAAATTAATGATTTGGTCGAGAAAACTGCTAGGAGTAGAAACCAAAGATATATCAATAATTTCGAAAGCGTTTTAATTGAGGGTTTAAATCCAAAAAATTCCTCTCAAATTATGGGTAGAACTAGAACAAATAGATTAACTTTCGTAGAGATTCCCAAAAACATTAACTTTAATTTTTCGTTAGGAGATGAGATAAATGTCAGAATAAATGAAGCAAGACCCTTTTCTTTAACAGGAGAACTTTCTTTATAAATTTTTTTTAAATGATCGGGGGAAAGAAAAAATGTATTGGACTAATATTTGGCGGCAATTCCAATGAACATGAAGTATCGATATCCTCTGCAAAAACAGTTTATCAAGCATTTAATGCACAAACAAACAAAGAACGCTTTAAAATTAGAACTTTTTACATTAACAAATATGGAGATTGGCTTGATAGTCATCTCTCAGAAAAGATACTAATTGGTGAAATAGAATTTGATACTTCAAAAAAACAAGAAATTCTTAATCAAGAAAAAATTAACTTCCTAAACGGAATTGAATTTCAAAATGTTGATGTTTGGTTTCCTCTTTTGCATGGATTTAATGGTGAAGACGGATCAATTCATGGCTTACTGAGATTTACAAAGAAGCCTTTAGTCGGATGTGGAATTTTAGGCTCTGCACTTGGAATGGATAAAATATTAATGAAAACAATTTTCTCGAGTCTTAAACTTCCACAAGTTAATTATCTAGTTTTTCAAAATGAAAATCTGAACGATAAGAAAGTAAAAAATAAGATAATTAATGAAATTTTAAAAAAATTAAATTTTCCTGTTTTTGTTAAACCATCAAACTCTGGATCATCTCTTGGCATCTCCAAAGTTTTAAATGAATCAGAAATATTACCAGCATTAGAAAAGGCTCGGGAAATAGATCCCAGAATCTTAATAGAGGAAGGTTTAGAGGTGAGGGAGATTGAATGCGGAATAATTGGCAATTCTGAACTCTTAACCTCTGAGATAGGTGAAGTAAATTATGAAAGTGATTGGTATGATTACGATTCAAAATATAACTCAAATAATAAAATAATTATCCCAGCCGAAATAGATTCTACAACCACAAAAAAAATAAAAGAAATTGCTATTAAAAGTTGTAGAGCACTAAATATTTTCGGTTTTGCAAGAGTAGATTTCTTTTTAGAAAAATCTTCAAATAAAATTTTGCTAAATGAAATAAATACAATTCCTGGTTTCACAAAAAACAGTATGTTTCCAATGCTCTGGAAAGCTTCAGGTTTAAAAATTGAACAACTTGTGGCTAAACTGGTAGATATATCTTTAGATTTGTAATTTAAATCAAATGTTGCATGGACTTCTTTGGTTACCATTACTTTTAATCTTCATTTTATTAACTGCACTCGGATGGTTAGAAAGAAGAAGACAAAATCTTTTTAGAAGTTGGGCGAGTGATTCTGAACTGTGCAAGTTAGATAGTTCAGGTGCAGCGTCCTTAAAAGATGGAGAGTTAAAGTGGAGCGCATTTGAAGCTGGTAAATTTGAAGAAAAAGATTGTTTTACAATAAAGAAACTGGAATTAGTTGAATTAATGGCACTAACTTCTGGAGAAGCTCCTCTAACAAGTGAATCTCAAGGTAAGTGCAGGTTGAGATTAGTTGGTGATGGGAAAGAAATGGATGTACCATTTTCAGATGCAGAGCAAGCGAGAGAATGGATGGACCAATTGATGGAAAAAGCTCGATGTGATTTGTGAAAACCCAAGAAAAATCAAACATAGAAGCTTTTTTTTTCTAATTTTATTTTTCTTTTTAACAAGCTTATTAAGCCTAAAAACCCTTAAAAAAGTTGATCTTCAGGACATTAGGATTTCTGGCAGTAGATTATTTTCGCAGAATGATGTGGTAAGTAATTCATCTTTAAATTTGCCGATCCGATTAATTTTTATTAAAGCTAATTTGTTAGAAAAGGAGTTAAAACAAAATTTATCTCTTAAGAATGTTTCGGTAAATAGAGAACTATTTCCTTTTGGTTTGAAAATTCACATTAATTCAAGAATTCCAATAGCTTACGGAGA
>QCIV01000003.1 GCA_003216455.1 Prochlorococcus sp. AG-402-N17
TGCCAAGTAAAAGAACCCAAAGAAGACTTATAAAAGACATAATTTAAAACCTCAATTTTCAAAAACTTTATTTTGAAGGACAACTCCTTCATCGCTTAATAAACATCCAGCAATGAGTTCATCCTCTTTATCTAATTTAATTAGACCATCTTTTATAAATGGTGTAATCAAAGATGTTAAGTTCTTAGCATAAAGTGAACTTGCATCATAAGGAACTGATGAGGGCAATTCGCCGGCTCCTACAAGTTTTACCCCATCTTTGATAATAGTTTCATTTGATTTTGTTCCTTCGCAGTTACCTCCCTGAGAAACTGCTAAGTCAATAACTACTGCACCAGGTCTCATTTTTTCAATCATGGGAGAGTCAATTAAAACAGGGGCCTTTTTACCAAGAACTTGTGCAGTACATATAGCAACATCAGCTTCAGATAAATATTTAGTTAAAGTAGCCTTCTGTTTTGAAAGGAATTCGGGTGTTACAGCTTTTGCATAACCTCCAGCTTCACCTGGTTTTTCATCCACTTCAGGGAGTTCTATAAATCTTGCTCCGAGGGACTCTACTTGTTCTTTAACAGCAGGTCTAATATCAGATACAAATACTATTGCACCAAGTCTTTTTGCTGTCGCAACTGCCTGCAATCCTGCAACGCCTCCACCAAGAACCACTACTTTGGCAGGTTGGACTGTTCCTGCTGCAGTCATAAGCATTGGGAAATATCTATCTAACTCACTTGCAGCTAGAAGAACTGCTTTATATCCAGCGATATTAGCCTGTGAAGAAAGAACATCAGAAGATTGAGCTCTACTAATCCTCGGAAGCAACTCTAGTGATAAAGCTGAAATCTTATTGTTATTTATAATTTTGAGAAGCTCTTTATTACCATATGGGTTTAGGAGACCAAGAAGAACAGCGCCTTCCTTTAATTTTGTTAAATTATCCTCTGATGGAGTTTGAACACAAAATACTAAGTCCGCTTCACCCCAAATTTGTTGATCTAAGTTACTTATGATTGTTCCGCCCGATTCTTCATATGATAAGTCACTAAATCCTGATAATTTTCCTGCTGAACTTTCAATATAAACGTCACATCCAAGGCTTTTTAATTTTTTTACCGCTTCTGGTGTAGCTGAAACTCTCCTTTCACCAGGGCTTGTTTCGGAAGGAATAAGTATCTTTGTCAATTTATTTATTTTTTTAACATACTAAATATAAATTGAAGAAAGTCAAAAGTCTTGGATTTTTGTTAAAAATATATTTTCTTTTCTATAAAAAATAGCTATCTAGAATATAGGTACTAAATAATCCAATGAGTATAAAAGCAATCGAATGTCCTGATGGAGTTTGTCATAGTCATCATGGTGGTCATGCAGTTCCAAGGCAAGCTATGCAGAAAAATCTAGAAAAGCATGGTAAGGACTGGTGCGAGAAATTAGCAGAGAGAATTTATGAAATGTCAGTTGATACTTATTCACAGACAGTCATGCCAAGTCTCCACTCTGCAGGTTGGCAAAGAAGACATTTAGATTGGGAATTTAAGCTTGCAGAAAATGATTCTGAACCTGATGAAGCTCTTGTTGAAGGAATCATTAACGCTACAGAAAGCTTTTTAAGGAGTAGTGAGGTCCATCGATTATTTATTCAGGAATTAGTTCAGGGCACATTTGAGGAAGCAAATGATAAAAAAATAATTTCTAAAGCAATAAAATCCATTATTGAAGAAGAAATTGTTATTTCACTAAGAGAAAAGAAAGAAACTCTTTTAAAGAAAATATCCGAAAAATTAATAGCAGAAGAAAAAGTTAGCGAGGAACTTGCAATAAATTCAGCTAAAGAGGGTTTTGAGGAAGTTGAAAGGCTACTTGCAAATCATAGCGAGGCCGTTTAATTCTATTTCTTTATATTTTCTTTATAAATCCTTCAAAAACAGGCTCAAATCTAAACTAAAGATTAAATTATTGTTTGAAAGTACAAAGTTGTAACTTATTAGACAATACATCTATTCTCTGATGTGTTTACCTATAAAGAACTTACAACATTCAATGGACAATTTCATTAGAAAAAGGATCGACATAGCGACATGTTGGGCTACGAACAGAATTTCCGCAATGGACACTTTAGAAAGATATGAAGACAGTTATGCAATCGCAGAAGAATTTAGAGAGTGGATATTACACATTGGAGAAAAGAACGAAAATTTAAAAGATTCTGTTTTAAACTTCCCAAAGGAATTAAAGATGTTATTAGACCAAAAAGTCAACGACTAGGTAAAAAATCTTTCGAGTGAAATCCGCCCTACATTATTTGGGTTTGTTTATTATTATAAGTAGTGAAATTTGCAAATAAATGGAAAATAAAGAAAAAACTTCTAAGGTAGAAAATGTTGTAATTATTGGTTCAGGTCCTGCAGGTTATACAGCTGCAATTTATGCAGCAAGAGCAAATCTTCAACCATTGCTGGTAACAGGATTTAATTCTGGTGGAATTCCTGGTGGGCAATTAATGACTACAACATTTGTTGAAAATTATCCAGGTTTCCCTGATGGAGTACTAGGTCCTGAATTGATGGATCTAATGAAGGCTCAAGCAGAAAGATGGGGCACTAATTTATACGAGAGTGATGTTGTATCAATAAATACTGATTCACATCCCTTTGAATTAAAAACTTTAGAAGGAACTATAAAATCTAACTCAATTATTATTGCAACTGGAGCAAGTGCAAATAGATTAGGCGTTATAAATGAAGATAAATTCTGGAGTAAAGGAATTAGTGCTTGTGCAATATGTGATGGAGCGACCCCACAATTCAGAGACGAAGAATTAGCAGTTATTGGAGGGGGCGACTCTGCATGTGAAGAAGCAGCATACCTCACAAAGTATGGCAGCAAAGTGCATTTAATTGTTAGATCAGAAAAATTAAGGGCTAGCGCAGCAATGGTAGATAGAGTAAAAGCTAATCCAAAGATAGCAATCCATTGGAACACAAAAGTTGATAAAGCTGATGGTTCTGAATGGCTTGAGAAAATAGAAACTATTCACTCACAAGAAGGTAAAGGGGAAATCAATATAAAAGGTCTTTTTTACGCGATAGGTCACACACCAAATACAAAGTTCTTAGGCAACAAAATTGATTTAGATAATAAAGGTTATATTGCTTGCAAATCAGGGAGACCAGAAACATCTATTGAAGGCATTTTCGCAGCAGGTGATGTTGTTGATTCTGAGTGGAGACAAGGAGTTACCGCTGCAGGAACTGGATGCATGGCAGCACTAGCTACCGAAAGATGGTTAGCAGAGAAAAACTTAGCAAAAACTATAGTCCGAGAAACACCCGAACCAGAAAAAAAACTTAATTCATCAGATTTTAATGAAGAAGAAGTTAATGAAGATACTTTCGATTCAAATTCTGAATGGCAAAAAGGCAGTTATGCATTAAGAAAACTTTATCACGAGAGTAAAAAACCTATTCTAGTAATTTTCAGTTCCCCAAGCTGCGGCCCATGCCATGTTTTGAAACCTCAGTTAAAAAGAGTAATTAAAGAACTTGATGGTGCGGTTCTTGGCGTTGAAATAGATATTGATAAAGATCAAGATATTGCAAAACAAGCTGGCATTAACGGCACACCAACAGTTCAACTTTTTAAGGGAAAATTATTAAAAAAACAATGGCAAGGTGTTAAACAAAGAAGTGAGTTTAAGGAGGCGATAAAAGAAATTATCTAAAATAACTTTTTATTTATTATTTCTCTTAGGATTATTTTTATTTGTAGTAGGTCTAGCACCACCTGCATTTCTTTCTCTATAAGTTATCCTCCCTCTAGAGAGATCGTAAGGACTTATCTCAACTAACACTTTATCTCCAGCTAATAATTTAATTCTAAATTTAGTCAATTTACCAGCAGCTCTACATAAACATTGATGTCCTTCAGGCTGTTCTAAAGTAACCAAATAAAATCCATTCCCTTGCTCTTTTTCTATAACACCTGAAGTTTCAATCATTAATTAATCTTTTACTAAGTTCATATTATCAGAAAAAGATTAGCCAAAAATGATTTAAGAAAAAATTTTATACGTAAAAAAATGAAATTCAATTCAAATTGAAAATTTAATTTCATTAATTATTTGAAGTTGACCATAGTAGAAATTTGCTTTCGCAATTTTTTCAGAATCTTCTAATTGATCAAAAAAAACAAACCCAAGGCTTTCCCATAATGAAGATCCGCAAACATTATTCAATTCATTTTTTGCTTCTTTTGCAAAATTTTCTAGTTTTCGTTCAAGATTTTTAGATTTAGAAACAGACACAATCAATAATAATATTTATATAGTACAAATATACTACATAAGTCTGAAATTGCAATATTAAAAAGGTAATCTCTTTTTTTCTTCAATATTTAGATCTGCTTCCATTTCCCTTAATCTTTTAAGTATTTGTTGGTAGTACTCCTTTATATAACTCTCTAGTGAGGTCATATCTTCTTTTTTAAGTTCCAATATTTCGTAAGTTTTACTCATGTCAGCATCTAATGATTCACCACTACTAGTTACTTCAGCAAAAGCTAATCTTTCAGAAACATTTAAAGAATCTTGGAAAAAGGAAACTACTTTTTGAGTCAAACTAATTAGGAATGGAGAAACTCTAAAAATTTTCGCCTTTTTTTCACTAAATTTTTCACATAAAGATATAACTTCGTTTGAATCCCATGCTTTGGGACCTACTAATGGTAATGACGTTCTGTGAGTTTTTGGATTATTTACTGCTGCCATAACAACTTTCGCCATATCTTGAGTATTCATATATGCAATTTTAGTTGGAGTCCCACTCATCCATACTGCTTGACTATCCAAAATTGGGATGGCGAATTGACCAATAACTCCTTGCATAAAAGCTGCACATTTGAAGATTGTATATTCTAAATCAGATTTCTCAAGAAGTTTTTCAGTGCAAAATTTAACGTCCATCAAAGGGACATTTCTAAACTTTTCTGTTAAAAGGATAGAAAGAAATATTACCCTTTTTACATTTAAAGATTCACAAGCATTAAATAAGTTTAGTTTTCCATCCCAATCTATTTCATAAATACTTTTAGGATCATCTGGTCTGCTAGTCGCTGCATCAATAACTACTTCAATATCTTGCAATGCATATTCAATATCAGAAAAATTTAATAAATTGCCTTTAGTTAGTTCACAACCCCACTCTTGTAGAAAGGAAGCTTTTCTTGGGTTTCTTACAAAGCATCTTACTTCATGTCCATCCTCAATAGCTTGCTTTGCTATTTGTCTCCCAAGTGTACCTGTTGCTCCAACTAGAAGAATCTTCATTTTTAAGATTTACTTAACCTGTAGACCATAACTCAAATTGTGATGAATTCGTGAGAATCAATCTCCCTGAAATTTTAATAACAAAGCACCACCAACCAATCCTATAGGTATCAGTATCCAAAAGACTGCTGCAATACTAAAAATTTCTTTAGCCATAGTAAAATTTAATGATTAATATAATTTACATTTAATATACATTTATTTGTTAAAAAAGTAGATAATGCAAATATCTTGAAAATTTTTGAGTATATGAATAATAATTCAAAAGAAAATATAAATTTACCTAATTACTGGAATTGGAATGATTTTAAAATTTGTTGGAGTGTTACAGGCGAAGATAATGAAATTCCAATTATCTTCCTCCATGGATTTGGCGCTAGTCGAAAACATTGGAGAAACAATTTAGAATATTTTGCGAAAAGGAATTGCGCCTCATATTCTTTAGATTTAATAGGATTTGGAGATTCAGATCAACCTGGGATTAGACAAATTGGGAAACTAGATAATGAGATTTGGTCTAATCAAGTAAAAGACTTTATTGCACAAGTGATTAGACCAAAGAATTCTGGGAAAGTAATTCTTATTGGCAATTCCCTTGGATCACTAGTTGCTTTAACATGTGCTGTTTCATTAGAGGATCAGATAGCAACAGTTATTGCATCCCCGTTGCCAGATCAAATTCCAGAAAATAATAAGTCCATAACAAGAAAATCATCATTTATAAAATTTCGAGATAAATTCCTAGGAATATTTTTTATATTTTTCCCTTTGGAGATTATTTTATTTTTAATAACCAAATTAGGGGTTATAAAACTGGGACTAAATTCTGCCTATTTCAAAAAAGAAAATATTGATCGCGAACTAATAGATTTGGTGACAAAACCAGTTTTAAGGAAAACTGCAGCTAGATCTTTAAGAGCAATGTGTATTGGGATGTCTTCAAGAGATGAAAAATTTCAAGCTTTTTACCTTTTGAGAAAACTTAGCGCCTCAAGAAAAGTTCCTTTTTTATTAATTTGGGGAGAAAAAGATAATTTCATACCTTTGTTTGTTGGTAAAAAGATTGCAAATTTCCATAGATGGGTAAAATTAAAAATAGTATCCAATTCAGGGCATTGTATTCATGATGAAGATCCATCTGTGTTCAATAGAATCTCTTATGAATGGATTAGAGATTTAAAAATCTTTTAAAATATGAAACATACATTATCAGTTCTTGTAGAAGACGAATCTGGAGCATTGAGTAGAATCTCAGGTCTCTTTGCTAGAAGGGGTTTTAACATAGATAGCCTTGCAGTAGGACCTGCAGAATCTAAAGGGATATCAAGGTTAACAATGGTAGTAGAAGGTGATGATGAAACTCTTCAACAAATGACTAAGCAGCTTAATAAGTTATTTAATGTTCTGGGAGTTGTAGATTTTACTAATCTCGCAGCTGTTGAGAGGGAATTAATGTTACTAAAAGTTTCATCGAAAGAAGATACCAGGAGTAATATCCTTGATATAGTGCAGATTTTCCGGGCAAAAGTTGTTGATGTATCAGATATGGCCTTAACTCTCGAGGTAGTTGGAGATCCTGGGAAGTTAGTTGCACTAGAGAAATTACTCGAGCCATACGGCATTCTTGAAATAGCGAGGACTGGAAAGGTAGCTCTTAAACGCTCTTCAGGAGTTAATACAGAAATGTTGAAAATAAACAAATATTCTTTAGAAATTTAATTAATAATCTGGACTGCCTCGATGTAGTCTTCTTTATTAATTTTATTGAATACATCTAATCCTTTTATAATCTTTCCAAAAATTGAATATCTACCATCTAATTCTGGGATCTTAGTAGTTACAAAAAAAAATTCAGTTGATGAAGACTTATTCTCTCCGATCTTAACCATAGCAATTGAACCATTCTCAAATGTATTAACTAAATTTTCAGTTTCACTAGGATTTTTTATTTGATAGTTATATCTTGGTTTACTTTCTTCTTTGAATTTTATTTCCAAAGGGATTGATGGACTTGTCTTATTCAGGTTTTGATTTCGTTCAAAATAAAGTTTATTTTTTGGACTAACACCACCATGTATAAATTTCATTTGGGGATAAATTATTATTTTATAAAATTTTTGATTTAAGTAAATATTATTCTCTACGTTTTCCAGAAAGTTTGATACTGTTACTGGATTATCTTCACCAAATAATTCAACCTCAAAATTACCTTTTGAAGTTTTGAAATTTACTACTTTATTACTCTCAGTACAACTAATATTAAGTTTTTGGCAGTAATAATTTGAATCAAACTGTTTTTTATAACTACAAGCTTGCATCAAAAACAAAATCTGTATAAAAGATAGTGTTCTTAAAAAATATTTTTGTTTTATTTTAAGCCCTCCAGATTAACATCCAAAAATTTAGCCAGACGAGCTCCCTCTTCTTCAACTTGAAGTAGTGGTTTAAGTTCACCTGCTCCGCTTAGAGGGAGAGGTTTTTTCCTACCTTTTAGTACTAAAGCGATTCTTCTTCTAGGATTAAATCCCTCACTTATATCCAATTTAACCGATTTAATTTCTTCGAAATTTAATTTAACTTCAATATCTTTGAATAGTCCTTTTCTTTTTATTTCTACAGATTTTGTTGATTTATCAAAATAATTACTTCCTGAACCAAAGTTAATGTAAACCAAATACCACAAGTAAAAATTCAATAAATTTGCTATTACTCCGTATGCTCCCATTATTATTCCTTGAGGTATAAACAATAAAGTTGAAGGATTTCCTAAAGGTAATAAATCCCTTCCTGTGTAGCTAGATATAGAGGCCAAAAGGAAACCAATGCCCCCGATAGTTAGCATTCCTCCAATAATATAATTTGAAATTTTTCTTGATCCGCCAATTTTTTGTTCGATTATATCGAAAGACGTAAGGTCTGAATTCATTTTTATCTTTTTTAAAGCCTAATTCAGATAATTTAACAAACTAAGGGAGTATTCTTACCTAATTTTTAATAAAAAAGTCAGGAAAGCTTTACAAGGCATTTCAGATATACAAATATTTCCCCACATTACTCTCAATCTTTGTTACAGTCACTGCGTATCCCGAAGCTAAAAACGATTTCTCATGACGATCGCAGTTGGTAGCGCCCCACAAAGAGGATGGTTTGATATCCTCGATGATTGGTTGAAGCGAGACCGCTTTGTATTTATTGGTTGGTCCGGACTACTTCTACTTCCTTGTGCATATCTTGCAATAGGAGGTTGGTTTGTCGGAACAACATTTGTTACCTCTTGGTACACACACGGAGTTGCAAGTTCATACCTTGAAGGTTGTAACTTCCTAACAGCAGCTGTAAGCACCCCTGGTGATGCCATGGGACACAGTCTTCTATTTTTATGGGGTCCTGAAGCCCAAGGTAGTTTCGTAAGATGGCTACAACTTGGAGGCCTTTGGAACTTCGTTGCATTACATGGAGTATTTGGCCTAATTGGTTTTATGCTTCGTCAGTTTGAAATTGCTGGCCTTGTTGGAATTAGACCATACAACGCACTAGCTTTCTCAGCAGTAATTGCAGTATTCACAAGTATTTTCCTTATCTATCCTTTAGGACAGCATAGTTGGTTCTTCGCACCTTCATTCGGTGTCGCAGCAATCTTCCGTTACATCCTGTTCATTCAAGGTTTTCACAATATCACCTTAAATCCATTCCACATGATGGGAGTTGCTGGAATTCTGGGTGGTGCTCTACTTTGCGCTATTCATGGAGCTACAGTACAAAATACTTTGTATGAAGATACAAGTATTTATACAGATGGTAAGGTTCAAAGTTCAACATTTAGAGCTTTTGATCCAACTCAAGAAGAAGAAACTTATTCAATGATTACAGCGAATAGATTCTGGAGTCAAATCTTTGGTATTGCTTTCTCAAACAAGCGTTTCTTACATTTCTTGATGTTATTTGTACCTGTTATGGGTATGTGGACGTCTTCAATAGGTATTGTCGGCTTAGCACTAAATTTAAGAGCTTATGATTTCGTAAGCCAAGAAATTCGTGCAGCAGAAGATCCAGAATTTGAAACTTTCTATACAAAAAATATACTTTTGAATGAAGGTATGCGAGCATGGATGTCTTCTGTGGATCAACCACACGAAAATTTTGTATTCCCTGAGGAGGTTCTTCCACGTGGAAACGCCCTTTAATAATTTATTAAGAGCTCCAAACCAAAGTATTGAGGAAACTGGTTATGCCTGGTATGTAGGCAACGCTAGATTAATCAATTTATCTGGACGTTTATTAGGAGCTCACATTGCTCACTCTGGTCTAATAGTTTTTTGGGCAGGAGCAATGATGCTCTTCGAGGTTAATCATTTTACTTTTGATAAACCAATGTGGGAGCAAGGTTTAATCTGTATGCCTCACGTCGCTATGTTTGGTTATGGAATAGGCCCAGGTGGTGAAGTTACTGATATCATGCCGTTCTTCCAGGCAGGCGTGGTTCACTTAATAGCTTCTGCTGTTCTTGGTTTTGGTGGTATCTACCATTCATTAGCTGGTCCAGAAAAACTAGAAGAAGACTTTCCATTTTTCTCCACTGACTGGAGAGATAAGAATCAAATGACAAATATCCTTGGATATCATTTGATTGTTTTAGGTGTAGGTGCATTAGCATGGTCAGTTAACTGGTGTTTTATTGGCGGTGCTTATGACACATGGGCTCCTGGTGGTGGTGAAGTCAGACTTGTCAATCCAACACTAGATCCAAGAGTTATTCTTGGTTATCTATTTAGGTCTCCATGGGGAGGAGCTGGTTCAATAATCGGTGTCAACTCTATAGAAGATATAGTTGGTGGACATGTTTATGTGGGTATTACTGCAATTATTGGAGGAATATTCCATATCTTTACCAAACCTTTTGGATGGGCAAGAAGAGCCTTCATCTGGAATGGAGAAGGACTATTAAGTTATGCTCTTGGTGGAATTTGTGTAGCAAGTTTTATTGCTTCAACATTCATCTGGTTCAATAACACTGCTTACCCTTCAGAATTCTACGGGCCAACAAATGCTGAAGCTTCACAAGCCCAAAGCTTTACTTTCCTTGTGAGAGATCAAAGAATTGGAGCTAATGTTGGTTCAACAATGGGGCCAACGGGTTTAGGTAAGTATCTCATGAGATCTCCTACTGGTGAAATTATATTTGGTGGTGAAACAATGAGATTTTGGGATTTCAGAGGGCCATGGTTAGAGCCTTTAAGAGGACCTAACGGCTTGAGCCTTGAGAAAATCCAAAATGATATTCAGCCTTGGCAGGTAAGAAGAGCTGCTGAATATATGACTCATGCTCCTAACGCTTCTATCAACTCTGTTGGTGGAATCATTACAGAGCCTAATGCTGTTAACTTCGTTAACTTAAGACAATGGTTAGCTGCAGCTCAATTCTTCCTAGGATGGTTTACATTTATCGGTCACCTTTGGCATGCTGGACGTGCTAGAGCAGCCGCTGCTGGTTTCGAAAAAGGAATCGACAGAAAGAGTGAACCAGCCCTAGAAATGCCGGATTTAGATTAATTTCTTTTTTCCAAAAAAAAAGCCCTATCTTTTGATAGGGTTTTTTTTTGCTCAATTTTATTATCGATATAAATTTTTTCTGAGCCATGGCAAACTTAAACCCATTACATTACTGAAACAACCCTCTATTTTTTCTATATATTTACCGCCTATGCCTTCCAAAGCAAATCCTCCGGCGCAATATAAAGGTTCATTTGTATCTACATAACTCTTGATTTCACTATCATCCAACTTAGAAAAATAAACTTTTGAACTTACCGTTTTTTTTATTATTTCAGTGATTTTAAAAATTTTGGAAGTTGAATCAAAATTCCCAATTATTAGACTATGGCCAGTATGTAAAAATCCAAATTCTCCAGACATTTTTTTCCATCTAATAAATGCCTCCTCTTTATTAAATGGTTTTCCATAAGCTTCTCCTTTAAATTCAAAAATTGAATCGCACCCCAGTATTTCCAAAGGACCATAATTAAATTCTTCGGGCATTGATATGTTTTGAATATTTTCAGATAAACTATTAGCCTTTTGAAAAGATAATTCCAAAGCTAAATTAAATATATTCTCTTCTTTAATAGTATTTTCATCAAATTCACTTGATATTTGGATAAATTCAATTTGACAATTTTCTAGTAATTTCTTTCTAGATTGAGAAGCAGAGGCTAGAATTAACACAAATTTTTTACCAAATTATAATTCAATTTAATAATTAATAAATTTTAAAATTAATATAAATTACTAATGGAGTTAAAAGCAAAATCACAAGAAATAAAGAAGCCAATAATGGTCCTAGGTACTTCCAGTGGAGCAGGGAAATCGTTAACAGTAACTGCTATTTGCAGGATTCTTAAAAATTTGGGGGAAGAACCAATACCTTTTAAAGGACAAAATATGAGTAACAATGCTTGGGTTGATTGGGAAGGTGGAGAGATGGCATATTCACAAGCACTTCAAGCTTTTGCTTGTGGTATTAATCCCTCTGCAGAAATGAATCCCATTTTATTAAAACCACAAGGAAACTCAACTAGCGAGGTGATTCACCTTGGGAAAAGCATAGGGACCACAACCGCAAAAAATTACTATAAAGATTGGTTTTTCCCTGGTTGGGAAGTAATTAAAAAAAGTTTAAAGTCTATTTACAAAAGGAATCCGAATTGCCGTTTAATTATCGAAGGGGCTGGAAGTCCGGTAGAGATGAATTTGATTCATAGAGATCTGACTAATTTAAGAGTTGCTAAATATTTAAATGCAAATTGCATTTTGGTCACTGATATTGAAAGGGGAGGCGTATTTGCACAAATAATTGGTACTCTTGAATTAATGAAGCCTGAAGAAAAGAAGCTTATTAAGGGAATTATTATAAATAGATTCAGAGGAGACCTTTCATTATTTGAAGACGGGAAAAAGTGGATAGAGAATAAAACTCAAATCCCTGTTATTGGAATTATTCCATGGTTAAATGATTCATTTCCTCCAGAAGACTCTTTAGATTTGCTTGAAAGAAAATCCCATTTGAATAATCCTGAATTAAAAATTGGAATTATAAAGTTGCCATCTATAAGCAACTTTTCAGATTTTGACCCTTTAGAAAATGAAGAAACAATATTAATTGAATGGATTAGAGAATCACAAAACCTTAGTAAGTATGACTTCATTATTCTGCCGGGCAGTAAACAAACGATTAAAGATCAAATATTTCTTGAAAATTCTGGTTTATCTGAAGATATACGGGAATATTCAAATAACAAAGGAAATATTATTGGAATATGTGGAGGCTTGCAAATGTTAGGGACTACACTTGAAGATCCTTATTTTAAAGAGGGTTCCAAAAATTATTCTGAACAAAAAATAAAAGGGATTGGATTACTGCCATTAAAAACGACTTTTTTTAAAAAAAAATTAACACGTCAAATCAACTCTGAATCTATATGGCCATGCCAATCAGAAATTAATGGATTTGAAATTCATAATGGTCAAACTGTATTGGATGATATTCAAACTTCATTAAAGATTAAACCTATTTTTAAAGATTTAGATCTAGGTTGGTACAAAGATAATAATCAAGGAGGAACTATTGCAGGAACATACATTCACGGGATCTTTGAAAATGACAGTTGGAGAGAGCAATATATTAATTTAATAAGGAAGAGTAAAAATCTACCAATATTAAATAAAAAATCAATATCTTATAAAGAGAAGAGACAATCCATTATTGATAATCTTGCGAATGAATTCCAAAAACATTTAAATCTCAAGTCATTTTTAAGTTGAAAGAAAAAAATATAAAAGTAATTTGGCCAAATAATAAAGAAACATTTGTTTCAGAGGGAGATGACTGGTTTTCTTCTGCTCAAAAAGCAGGTTTAGAAATACCTACTGGCTGCCTTACAGGAAGTTGTGGAGCCTGTGAAATAGATGTAAATGGTGAGACAGTAAGAGCTTGTATCAGTGAAATTAAAAATAAAAAAAAATGTACTTTAGAGGTTTCTTTAACTTCAGACCCCTTTTGGGAAAATAAATTTCAGTAAACATTACCAATTATTAGATAAAGGAAAAAATAGTAAAAAAATGATCCTAAAAATGTGTTTATTAGAATAACCTTTTTTTTGATTTTTGACGAGGCAATAATATAGCTGCCCAAAACATGAGGTAGGATGGGGAAAGATCTTATGACTAAAATATAAAAAGGTCTAAAAGTTATATTTTCAAAAAGTTTATAAAGATTATTTTTTTCTGGTTTTTTAAAAAACAATATATTTCTAGAAAATTTAAATCTAATTTTTCTCAAAATAAGAACTTGAATTACACTTAAAATGGTTAAAGCAGGAGAAAAAAATAAAACATAATTTAATCCAAAAATCTTTATTAATATAAAGTCAAAAATAATCGCTAATGGAAGCCCTAAAAATATAGAAACTATATTTAAAGCGATCAAATATTTGTATTGAATATTATTAAATAAGGACTCAAGATCATAGGTATACTTAAATATTAGAGCAAAAAAATAGACCGCTAGATAGGTAAAAAATATTTTAAAAATTGCTGATTTCAAATTTAAACCTTTTCTATTCATATAAGATGAAGATTGCAAATGGTTATCATAAAAGGATAGGGTGAAATCACATCTTATACCAAATGGGCGATTATAGAACCAAACTGGAAATATTTAGAAAGTAACTTTTTATATCCACTAACAAATTTTTTTTTATAGGGAATATGAAGGGAGAAACCGGAAAGTGAAGAGAAGCAAAGAATTTGCATAAAAAAAAGACCCCTTATAATAGGGTCTTTTATGACTTTACTAAATCAAGTGTTTCCTTGTTTCCACTGGTTCAGTAAAACCACTCCTTCACACATATATAGACTATGTCATTGAATGCTTTTTCGTGGAAGGGTTGAATTGAATGTTACTTAACTGTCACATGTGCCAGTTTCCATTTTTTGGACATAAAGAAAAAGCACCCTAATTCAGAGAAAACGGTGTTTACTTTGCAAAGATTAATGTTTGAAGAGTTTCTAATTTGTAAAACTTACTGAGGAAAGATATAAGTATCTAAAATATTAATTTCTAATTCTTTTCCCAAAATAGATAAAGATTTGAAAACTGGTTTTTAGTATCTACTATTGCGGTACTTGTTGAGATCAACTTCCATCCTGAAGAATTACGTTTTTTCATGATTGCTGCAAGTTCGTTTTCTTGTCTTTGAGTATTTGCATTTCCAACTGCGTAATATATATCAAGATCATTTTCTACTTTTGCCATTTTTTAAAGTGATGCTTTATTCAGAATTAATATTACTCAATCTTTCATCGATACTGAGAAAGATTCGATAGGGTGGTTGTAAATAAGACTTATATGGTATTACCTTCACCCCAAATTGCGATTGGATTACTGCTTATAAGTTTTGGAATAGTGGTTACTTTTGATATCAAAATTGATTTATTTAAAAGTAAAGAATAAAAGAAAAAATTTAGTACATGGCAAAAATAACTATGTAATTTGATCATTTAATAAATAATTGTATTTAAATTAAGAATAAAAAACACCCTGCGATAAATCCACTTAAATGACCTAACAAACTTACCCCTGGCAAAAAAGAGAAAATCAAACCTATAAAGCATAATGTCCTTAACATTTTTTGAACTTCATAATTAGATTTTAAACCAATTTTATTGCCTAAAAAGTAACTCTTTCCATAAAAAGAAGTTAATAGTAAGAATCCAAATAAAGCATAAATTATTCCACTAAATCCTAAAGCAGCGTAGTTGGGATAGAAATTAAGAAAATACGATAAAATCTTTTCGTAAATCCATATAATAAAAAAATTCAAAAAAGAACAAATTAAAATAAATTTCAAATAAAAAAATCTGCTTTCTATTCCAAGTCTCATCAAAAAATATCTAGTAATTATTATTCCACCAAGATTGCTTAATAAATGATTTAGATCTGCATGGACTAGAATTGATGTGAAAATCCTATAGGGTTGATCACTAATTAACCTTGGTACAAAGTATAAAAATTCTTTATTAAAAACTTTAATTAAATCTGTAATTATAAAAACTAAAATTAAAAGGGACGCGCTTAGAATATATTGCCAATCATATTTAGATATTGAATTATTGATAGCCATATTTTCTTTAGTTCTATAATAAAAGATTATCTACTTACTTAGAATAAAAGATCCTAAAAAGGGTCTTTCTAATTTCTTGAATTTATCTTGGCTTTAGTAAACTTTGCAATGAGAACTTGTTGGGTGGTCTATACATTCTTTTTCCCAATAATCTTGTCTTGAATCTTTTGGTAGTTGATAATTAAAATCATGCATTCTCCAAATATCTGAAGTTGCATTTCTAAGGGCCGTAAATGGAGTGGTGAGTCTCATAGAACCTCCTTTATCTCTTCTATTTAATTATCCTCCTATCCACTTGGAATTAATAGAGTATTAATACCCGAGTATTAGTGCTTTTTGGTTATAGCAATTATCTTTTTCTTTACATTAAGAGCAGAAATAATTTAGGCTTCAAAAGCACATTATCAACTTTATATAAAGAATGGTACATTCGACTCAAAGAGAGCGCATAAATGACGTCTTATTTTATTTTTAGGAATACCATAAACTTTTATTTAACAGAGAGAGTGAAATTCCATTTCAAGCAACACAGGCAGAAACTGGACTATTTTGGACTTATTTTTGAGCGATAAAGTGCATCTCTACCAAGACCAAAAACTTGCGGATATTGGACGATATTGCACAAAAATATTTGCTAATTGAAGTGGATTAAACTTAATTACAAATGTTTAGAAATCTAATTTTATTTTTCAATATATATAAAGTCAGTCTATAAATTTAAATTCTTAATAAGTTAGGATATATTTAATAAATTATTTTGCAAAATTTGTAATGCCTACTGCAAGGATTGCTTCTTATATATCTGTTGCTGCAATTTTTGCTAGTTCATTACTTTTACAAGGTTTCTGGTTCGGTTATTCAAAAATAAGTTGTAAAGATCTTCGAAGCGAAATCGTTGATTTATCAAAAGATCAACAAGATTCTGATGGATATACATTAATAAAAATCTATGATCCTACTGAAATCTCAAGAACAGAAACTAAGGTGGTTTGTAAAGGACTTGGATCTTTTACTAATGGGGACCAACTTTATATAAAATATCAAGTTTTCAAAGATAGAGAAGGTGAATGGATGTTGTTTTATGAACAGTATCTAGATGATTATTCAAAAATTAGTTGCGAAGATCTTCGAAGCGAAATCGTTGATTTATCAAAAGATCAACAAGATTCTGATGGATATACAATAATAAAAATTTATGATCCTACTGAAATCTCAAGAACAGAAACTAGGGTGGTTTGTAGAGGACTTGGATCTTTTACTAATGGGAAAGAACTTCCTCTAAAATATCAAGTCTTCAAAGATAGAGAGGGAGAATGGATGATTGAATATAAAACAATTTAGAAAAATTTTATTTTATTAAAGGTTAAATAGATTTTAAAAAAATAACTCTTTAACTACAGTAAATATCAATCTCTTCTTAAAACAATTAAGACTTTTAATATAACTTTAGAACAATTAATATTATCAAATAAAGGCAATGATATCACTGTGATAATATAACAAAATTAAGAGAATTATTTTATTTAAACTATAAAATGATCCCAGAGATAATAACAATTGCAATGTTATTGGCCTCTCACCAAGAGCAGGACTTAACTCCTTCATTTGGTCAATTCTTACGAAATGGTTATCCAATTAATGAATTAATCATTTCAAGAGTAACTTTTTTTGGAGATTGTCCTGGAGAAAAAATTTCTCCTATATATAAAATTGGTTTCCTTGAAAAAACTTCAATAAATCTAGGAGAGGACAAATATCGACGTATAAAAGTTGAAAATATGAATACAGGTGGATTCACTGATAGAAAATATAAAAATAAAGGATTTTCAAGTGAATTATTTAATGTAACTTTAGGATCTAAACATAGAGGAAGTTTCCTTACTGTTCAAGAGGGATTGAATAGATTCAAGTGGAGTGTATTTAATAAGAAAACGAAAGAAATTTTTGTTACGGGTTATTCATCGCTTGTCGTAAATATAAATAATTCAAGTCAAAAACGTAGTTATAATTCAGTAAGAGAAGATATTCGATGCTTTGGCGGAGAAAGAATATATTCTTATTACACTCAGGAAAAAAAGGATGAAATCCTTTCTAATTGTCCTAAAGACATTTATGTTATAGAAACAAAGGGAGTATGCCCTGGAGGTCAAGAAGTGACTCTAACTAGTGAAAAAATAATGCCGGGAAAAACTAGTGGTGAGGCTCAAATCATTCAGAATTTTTATTGAAAATTTATTTATAAACAAATAAAGAATAAAATAAATAAGTCAATCATTTCATAAATCATAAAGCAGGAATAAGAAATGTTCTTTATGTAGGATTTTTATCCACCAACACCAAAATATCCACCAATCTAGCCATCAAAACAACAAACTACTTTTTTGTTATCACTTACCTGAACAAAATGTAATTAAAAGACAAACTAATTCGTTCTTCATTCGTATCATTTAATTCAACAGAATGAGGTAACCAAGAAGGGAAAACAATAAGTAATTTTTCAAGAGGCTTAACTGGGATTTTTGGTAAGTCATTAGGAAGAAGATGATAGCCCTCTTTAAAAAATCCCATATTCTCCTGCGATGTTAAATATGTCTCGTTATAGTCTCTTAAAAAAAAGAGATTTCCTCCTTTCATCTCTTTAGGGACTTTAATGTAAAAAACACCTGAATATTTAGCTCCTGGATGTGTATGTGGGACATTTGCCCCTCCTTTACCATTGATATTTATCCAAAAATCTACTAATCGAACATTTTCCCTTTTAGATTGCTGATGAATAGTTTGAATACAATTGGTAATTTGTTTCATTAATTTCAAAATTTCAGGGGGATTTTGAAGATTTAATAAATTGGGAGAATGATATGAGTTTTGACCTAGATTACTTTTATATTTACTAGAAATATTATTTCTAATCTCATAACATTCTTCTTGCAAGCCTCTAATATTTACCTCTATTAGACTGCTCCAAAAAGGTTTTGGAAATATATAGCCTTTTTTTATTTCCAAACTTTTTAAATTAAATATTTGAATATTATCATTATTCCTTACCTATTGTTAACAAACAAACTTTATTTTTTTCAATATCTCACTTTATTATTATCTTCGTTTCTTCAAATTAGTTAGATATAAATTTGAATAATTCGCAATTACTAGAAGCAATAACAAAAAAGTATTTTAATAGTTCAATTTGAAAAATTAATATTCATTTAGTAAGTGTAGAAATAATAGGATTTAAGAATAAAATTCAATTAATAAATTCGAATACCCGCTAAAAGAATAGTATTTTTTAATTTAAATTCTAAGAACTAGATTTAAATATCAAAGAGAGGCAATTTACTGATAGCAATGAACTCAATTAAATTGTGAAAAATTAATCGTCCGTGAAATGGGACGATATGAAATCTTACGGAGAGGGTGGGATTCGAACCCACGAATAGTTTCCTATTAAATGATTTCGAGTCATTCGCTTTCGACCACTCAGCCACCTCTCCGTCTGTTTATAAGTATGCCTATATTAAACAGAAAATTAGGAACTATATAATTATTTTAATTTTTAATTCCATCCTGCATCTTTCATCAATTTAATAGCTAAAGAATTTTTTTCTCCAAGTTCTTCTACAGTGACACTATCAGGTATAAACTCACCAAAGTTCTTTACTATTTCATTTTGATTAACTTCCTTCAAAGGATGTTCAAAAGTTGGAGCAGCTAAACCTTTACTTCCTTCAGGAGATGCTAGGAATTCAAGCAACTTTATAGCTTCATTTTTATTCTTTGCATATTTCGCAACACCACCAGCACTAATATTTACGTGTGCAGGATTAGGAATAAGGACCTTTGTTTTTTTTGCATACAAAGCATCTCTCCTTCCATTGACACCCTCTAACATTCTTGCGACGTAATAATGATTAACAATTCCTACTCCACATTTTTTCTTAGAAACTGCT
Organism: Prochlorococcus sp. AG-402-N17; assembly: GCA_003216455.1. Taxonomy (GTDB): domain Bacteria; phylum Cyanobacteriota; class Cyanobacteriia; order PCC-6307; family Cyanobiaceae; genus Prochlorococcus_A. The sequence continues at coordinate 19,446 of QCIV01000003.1, forward strand.
CTAATTATTGAAATATCGCCTGGGAAGAATGGTTGGGAAACGTTTGAAATCATTCCGCTTAACCAAGCTTTAGTTTCTAATTCACCTTTATTAATTATTTGATTGGCAACTAAAGATTGATTGTATGGACTTTTTCTATTCCTTAAACATACTTTTCCTTTCAAAGAAGGATCAGCTAAATCAGTGTAATCATTAATCTTGCTTACATCAACTACCTTTGGATTGGCAACCATAACTCTTACTCTTCTTGTTAATGCATACCACTCCTTATTTGGATCTTTTAATCCAACAGGAACATCATTTTCTAAATTAGAAGAAGTTATTGGTTGAAGTAATCCAGCTTTTGCTGCATTAGTGATTCTTGCTGCATCTACTAGCAAAATTAAATCTGCTTGAGAATTTTTCCCCTCTCTTTTCAATCTTTCAATTAAAGATATTCCTGCTGCTTCTATAAGCCTAACTTTAATTCCTGTTTCATCTGCGAATTTTTTATAAACACTTCGATCTGTATTGTAATGTCTACCCGAATAAACTTTGACTTCTTTTTCTGTTGAATTAACAGGAATATTTACATTCATTAAAAATGTACATGTTAGTGCTGTATAAAATAGTTTTTTGAGTTTTTGCACTTTTTCAAATTAGTATCTATGGTTACTTTATACTTATCAAAACTGTAAAATCCTTTAAAGCGATCTTCTATACACAAAGATGTATCATTTTTTATATTACAAATGAATTATTTAACCCATCAGTTACTAAATGCTGAAGAAATCAACCTTATAAAGAAAGAATTAGAAGAAGCAACTCAAGATTGGGAAGATGGGAAAAAAACTGCTGGCAGTCATGCCTCAATGATAAAAAATAATTTGCAATTAAATAGAAATTCTGAAGTATCAAAAAAAAATTCGCAATTAATTAATAAAAAGATCCTTTCAAACCAATTAATAAAAAGTTTTTCTTTACCAAAAAGAATCCATGGAATAATGTTTACAAAATCATCAAAAAATATGAATTATGGGAGACATATTGATAATCCATATATGTCATCAGGTAGGTCAGATTTATCATTTACTCTATCGCTAACGAATAATGATTTTTATGGAGGGGGTGAATTAATTATTGAAACAATGAATTCGGAAGAGAAATTTAAGTTAAAAGCCGGAGAAATTATTATATATCCAAGTTCTTACTTGCATTCAGTCAGTAAAGTAATTAATGGTGAAAGATTAGTATGCGTAGGCTGGATAGAAAGTTATGTTAAATCAGCAGAAGAAAGAGAATATTTATTCGATCTTGATGCAGGAGCAAGAGGAGTTTTAGCAAAATATGGAATGTCGGATGAAGTTGATTTGATTTTCAAATCCTATTCAAACTTATTAAGAATATTAGGTAATTAATGGATCATTTTATACATCAACTGGGAAATTAACTTTAAACTTACTAAAGTATTTAAAGAATAATTAATTTTCTATATATGCATAAAAAAAGTTCAATTACTCTATTTCTTGCAGCCACAAGTGCACTAGCGATCTCATCATCTGCTAACGCTGGAGAACAAGATTTAGGAGGGCTCAAAGAATGGAATACAGATATGTCGATTGACGCTGATTTTATTTTGGATAAAAATGCTCAAAAATTGGCAGATGAAGCTGCAAAATCAAGTGTTTGTATCCCGATTGGTGAAGGTGAAAATTGTTGGTAAAAAAAAACGCCTAGTTAAAATTAGACGTTAATAATTTTATTAAAAGGGTATCCAATAGGATACCCTTTTTAAATCTAAATAAGTAATTTAGAATTTAAATGTTGTCTGAACAACTGCTCCTGTGATGTCAACACCAGCAGTACCAGTTCTGTCAGTAGCACCAAATATAGCTGGAGATACTGTAATTGAATCATTAACCTTGTAGGAATAGTATGCTTCCCATGTAAAAGGAGTTACTGTATCATCATCTGATGTTTGAGGTTGACCTAAAGCAACACCAATTTTGTCATCAGCTTGGAAAGTATCCTTCCATGTTAATCCGACAAAGTAAGCATCGGTGTCTGCATCTTGACCTTCAACAGTTGAAATGTCGTAACCAACAGAAATTTCAGGAACTGCCTGAGTTTCAGTATCTGGTCTCCAATATCCTCTTAAACCATAGTTAGTGCTGTTCCCATCGGGACGAGCTTTACCTAATGAAGTTGTATAGTAAGAATCTGTCCATCCGTTGTACTTCAAAGCACCAATAAGTGAAACATGGTAGGTGTCGGTAGTATAAGCAACTTGAGTTGACCAGTTAGTTTTAGCTTGATCAGTTAAGAATCCCTTAGTTGATTTATTCTGTTTACTTACTACATTAGAGCTTAATGAGAAGCCATTATCACCCTTGTAAGCCCAACCCACACCAGAGTCAGTACTAGCTCCGTATGCTGCACCATTACCACCAAGCTTGAATTGTTTTGTTATTGGAGCATATATAGATGGTGTAGCGCCATGCATGTAGTAGTTCTCAATTTTTGGGCCAATCCATACTGTATTATTTTCGCCTACAGGGAATGAATACCAAATTTTATCTACCTTAATAGTGTCATCATTTCCATTTGATGAAGAAAGGTAAGTACCATAAGTTTTACTTGAGAATACATCAGTAGCATTTCCAGTTTTCAACCTTACATACAAGTCATCATCACCAGTAAAACTGGTGTTTAGATTTAGTTGATGAGTATATTGAAAACCTACGGCTTCACTAAGATCACCACTGGAGTTTTCAACTCCGCCAATGTCAAAAATGGCTTTACCATTCATCACTGTTGTATCAGAGAAACCACCAGCTTCAAATTCATTTTGCTGAGCTTCTAGACCATCAACACGGCCTTTAAGGATTGCAATATCTTCACTAATTTCGTTAATGAATGTTTTGCTGTCAAGTCTCGAAGATTTTGTTTGGCTACGTGAGTAGCTGTTCATTTCTTCTATATTGACAACGTCGGAAGCTTGAGCAACAACTGGAGCTAATAAGCTCAAAGATGCTCCTGCTACCAACATTTGTTGGAAGAGTTTCATTTTACCTCACACTAAAGTAGCCCAAATAATTTGGGTAACTATACTGTATCGAGCGTAACAAAAAAAGAAAGAAATATAAGTTTCATTTCGATGTAACTTTTGATACTGTTGCTCCCCTCAACCCATCATTTACATATATTCTATTTTTTATTTTTTTATTAATGGGAAATTAAGGGATTCTCTTTCATCTACCCATGATGAAGCAACTTCTCTTGCTAATTTTCGAATCTTTTCAATATATTGTGCACGATCTGTAACTGAAATTACTCCTCTAGCATCAAGTAGATTAAAACTATGACTACATTTCAGAACAAAATCAAGCGCAGGGTAAGTTAATTTCTTTTCTATTAAAGTAATTGCTTCTGCTTGATAAATTTCAAATAATTTTCTGAGATTATCAGGGCTTGATTCAGCAAAATTATAAGAGCATTGACTTTTTTCAAATTGAAGCCAAATATCGCTATATTTTAAATCTTTGTTCCAATTTAAGTCCCAGATACTTTCTTTATCCTGCAAAAACATTGCTATTCTCTCTAATCCATAAGTGATTTCAATTGGAATTGGATTACAATCTATACCCCCGCATTGCTGGAAATAAGTAAACTGAGTAACTTCCATTCCGTCCAGCCAAACTTCCCAGCCTACTCCCCAGGCTCCAAGTGTTGGTGACTCCCAATTATCCTCCACAAATCTTATATCATGATTTCTAGGATTAATTCCAAGTGATTCTAGAGATGTTAAATATTTTTCCTGGATTCCTTCCGGTGAAGGCTTAATTATTACTTGATATTGGAAGTAATGTTGAGCCCTATTTGGGTTATCTCCATAACGCCCATCTGTAGGTCTTCTACATGGCTCTGCATATGCCACACTCCAAGGCTCTGGTCCAATAGCCCTTAAAAAAGTATGTGGATTCATTGTTCCAGCACCTTTCTCAGTATCATATGGCTGCATTATCAAACAACCTTCTTCTGACCAAAAATTATTTAAATTTTGAATTATATCCTGAAAAAACATTTAATTAAATAGTTGATAAATTTTGATCAATTGCACTAAACATAATAACAAAGCCTTAAAGAAAAAATATTCTTAAAATCCAAGTTCTCAAAAGTATCATCCGATAAAAAGCTTTCATTAAATTAGATCCTTGTTGAAAATAAATGAGGAGTTAATTATGTAAAAAAATCTAATGGCAATGGTCCAAAAGTATTAGATTCTTTAGCACCTTCATCATTCTGACATGTTATTAAAATTCCTTCTCCAAGACCATTTTCAGATCTTACAAAAACATTACTAGTTTTTTGATTAGCTTTTAAAAAAACACCTCCATCAGCATGAAGGGTACCTAGATTCCCAAATTTAATTGAGGGATATTTCTTAGAAATTGATTGTAATGCTTCAATAGCTTTATTATCACTAGATGCCATTATTCCTATTGTTATCCAATCGGCATTAAAAATATTTGCTTCTAGTTCCTTTAAAAGTTTTTTTTCTTGCCTATTACTTAATTGAGGTGCAGTTCTGAAATTATTTAAATCGACTAATTTATTTATTTCCATTAGCTTTTATATCTAAAAAATTCTTAATCAAATGTTCTTCCATTCCAAGCCCACAATGAAGCTGGCACATCCTCAAAAGAAATATAAATCCTATCTATTGGGATCCCCATCTTCTCACATACAAAATCTGATATTGGCTTTGCCATTGCTGAAGGATTTAGAGAACCTATTGATTTGATTTCTAAAAAGCAAGAAGGTGTCTTATCATCAAAATACATTTGGCAATTATCATCTATTTTCGCCATAACAAAACTGCTTGATTTATTAGTTAAAGATGAAATTAAAATTGAAATTTCTTCTAGTAATTTATCTTTATCATTTACTTTTGCTGAAGTCGAAACATTAATATAAGGCATCTCTATGCAGCAAGATAATCTTTCTTAGAGTCATTTTCTAGATAACTAGTTTTATTTTTTAAATTTCTTTTTGATGAAAGATATGCCATATCGTATGTACTTATTCCGTTTTTATAGGGATTGAAAAGAGCATTTTTGGACCTGTTTTTTTTGCTCCTTCTAAACTCAATCATCATTAATTAATCATTAATTAGTAATTTAACTTTTTTTGAATATATGTCTAGTTTTTTTGAGAATTTTTAATTTATTTAATGAATAATAAATTTCTAATACACAATTAGAATTTCTATTTACTAAATTTGATATACCGATATTAAAGTACTTATCTTGGAAGTTTTAAATAATTATCAAAGGAAAAAACTTGATGAGAGCAATGATGAAGAATTTTATTCTGATCCAAAATTTGTTTATCATCTAGATACAAACTTCAGGAAAAATCTATCAGATTTATATGAAAAAGAAATTGATACTTATTCAACTGTCCTTGATTTAATGTCTAGTTGGGATAGTTATTTACCTAAGGGAAAAAATTATAAAAAAGTTATTGGACATGGTTTAAACAAACAAGAACTTGAAAGAAACAAAATTTTTGATTCTTATTGGATACAAAATTTTAATTTAAGTCAACAAATTCCGCTAGATAAAGAAAGCATTAATTATTGCTTGATGGTGGCCGCATGGCAATATTTACAATATCCAGAGAATTTAACAAGAGAAATTGCAAGAATATTGAGCAGAGATGGCAAGATTATCATTGCTTTTTCAAACAGAGCATTTTGGCATAAAGCTCCTAACATATGGACTTCATCTACTGAAGAAGAGAGGGTTAAATATGTAAGAAAAGTATTAATCTCAAACGGATTTAATGAGCCAAAAATTATCAAAAAGTTTACTGAACCAGCACTTAATATCTTTAATTTTTTAAATAAAGACCCATTTTATTGTTTAATCGCAACTAGAGAGTAATTTTTAATCAATTGCATTAAAGAACAACTCTATGAAAAAGTCATCAACTATATTCCATAGCCATACGTTTAAATTTTTACTAATATTGGGTAGTTAAAATTAATCATATGGGTTCTAAAAGAGAAAAATATCCTGAAAAATGTCCTTGGGATCTTGGCCCTAATCAACATTTAGCAGAAGATCAGAACTGGACTTTAAGACTAGGAGAAGCAAATGTATGCTTTAGCAAAAATAAATTAGATAATAATTATTTTCATGTAATTAGTAATGAAAATGAAGAGCAAATTTTAGCTTTTAGGGCAAGACTCTTATATCAAAAACTACTTGATAAAGGATTTAGATTGGTTGAATAAAAAACCTAATTTAATAAGCATAGATCCTCGAAGATAAACTTTTGTTTTTCTTCTTCTTGATTTTGGTTTAGGTATTTTATTGTCCTCGAATTTAATATCCAATAATCGTCTTTACCTATATTTAGAAACTCATCATCATATTCCAATTTTTGAGAATTTGTCTTAAGTGTATCTGGATCAATTTGTTGACTACTATATTTTTTACTAAGGAAACCTGTTCCTGTATCTAAAAATTCATCAACAAAAATTTCTATTATAGTTCCATGAATTTTTCTGTATACCATATTAATACAGTTATTTTTAACTCTATATTTATCACCTTGATTCTTGCCTGAAACACTCATTTCAATCCCAACTTCAGAATTTTTAAGTAAATTAAAATTATTTTCTGAGTGCACTGATTCAAATTCTCTCTTTATCCTATGTATACACACTTCAAATAACTGAGAGGCAATACTTTTAACAACTTTCTCATCTTCTATTTTTTGAATATTTGGTTTAAAATCTTTACCTAAAACAAAGTGACCTTTATAAAGGTTTTTATTAGATAAAAAAATACATTTACCTTGGTAACCATGAAAATCTTTCTTCCAGGTGTAACGATTTTCATAAGCCTTTTTAAAAATCTCCTTACAATTAATTTCTTTTAAATTATCCATTAATGTTTGAAAACGTGAAATAATTCTACAAAAAAACCTCCCAATTAGATGAGAGGTTTTTTTTAGATTAAATTAGTTTTGAGTAATTTTTGTATTTTCAATATTGTCAAATGCTTGACCAATTTTCTTAAAATCAAATCCCATTGCTCTTAATGCGTGCCAAAGATGACCTTGTAAGAAAAAGAAACCCAAATAAAAATGAGTATTAGCAAGCCAAGCTCTTGAGCTATATGCTCCTGAACCTAAATCTACTGTATCAGTAAAATAAGGGGCAAATTCAAATTGAAGCTTTAAAGGTTCTCCATATAGATCAACTGGATATATGGTTGTATTTGAAGCACACCAAAAAGCAGCAACAAAAGCCATATAAGAAACACCAACAACTGAGTATGACAAAATAGCCTCAGCGCCAAGTAATCCTTTTCCTTTAAATTCTGTATATTCTCCAAATTGTTTAGTACAAATATGGAAAACACCTCCAATTATTTCTAGGAAAGCTAGAAAAGCATGTCCTCCCATAACGTCTTCAAGACTATCTATTTTTAAAAAATCAAATTGATGATTCCAGATAGCGGCAATATCTAAATTGTAAATAACTTGTCTTGTAGATCCTATTGCTGGGTCGTAAATTCCATGAATACGAGCCCATTCAACGAACATAATTGCTCCAAGCCCAAGAAAGATTAGATGATGACCAAGAATAAAAGTTAATTTATCTGGGTCATCCCATTCGAAATCAAATTTTTGTGGCTTACTATTAGCTGGATATTCTCCAAGATCACCTGCAAATTTATTGGAATGTAATAATCCACCAGCACCCAATACTGCTGAAAAGATCAGATGTAATGTGCAAATTACAACAATTCCATATGGTTCTGTAATAACACCATTTTCAATGCCACCAATTCCAATACCTGCTAGGTGAGGCAAAACGATTGCTTTCTGTGCACCCATTGGAATACTAGCGTCGTAACGAGCCAATTCAAATAATCCAAAAGCTCCTGCCCAGAACATCATTAGGCCTGCATGGGCAGCATGAGCAGCTATGAATTTACCTGAACGGCCAACAACACCAGAATTTCCTGCGTACCAGTCATAGGTGACATCAGATTTTCCGTAAGTTTGTAACACTTGATTTAAGTAAACAGCAAATTGAGCATATTGCTTATCAGTATTGTTTTTACATGTTCTTTACAGATTTAATTACTTATGTAAAAAAAACATATTGTGAAAGAACAAATGTTACAAACTAGGGCAGTAATATCTGAGAAAGCTTACGCCAATGAGGGGATTTCACCCTTAAGCTGAGAAGCCCATGTTTCAAGACGCGAATCGGTCAAATCTGATTCACTATCCTCATCAAGGGGTAATCCACAAAAGCTTTCTCCTATAACACTTTTAGACTCATCAAATGTATAAGAAGATTTATCTACGTAACCGACCATTTCGGCACCTGCTTTAGTGAAGTAGCTATGAAGTTCTTCCATTGCATCACAATAGTTTTCTGTATATGTAGAAGAATCTCCTAAACCAAAAATTGCAACTTTTTTTCCTGATAAACTTAGTTCACCAATATCCTCTAAGATTGAATCCCATGCGGTTCCAGATCTTTCTTCATCGGCACCAGTATTCCAAGTAGGTATCCCGCAGATAATTCCATCAAGACCTTCAAATTCTGAAAGATCATCTACATCAGATACATCTTTAGGTGCTTCTGCTGAAGAGATAAAGTTGTGAAGACGATCAGCTACGTCTTCAGTTTTTCCAGTTGTAGTTGCGTAATAAATTCCTACAGTCATAACTTCAAAATGTTTACATTAAAATAATAAAATCTAAAATCGTTAAATTAATTTCTTTAAAAACTTTTTCATGTAAAATTTTATACTATTCAAGGTAAGAAAAAATTTTTGAGAATAATTTATAAAAAATCCAAATCATCGTGACTGACAAATTTCAAAATAATATAAAAAATCTTATTGAAGAATTTAACTTTAGTGGGAATAAAAAATTCAAATTAATTGTTTTATTTGGTTTATTAGGAGATTTTGATAGCTTTGAATATGCAATAAATTTGAAAAGTTTTATCGATAAAAATCAAGATAAAAATTTAGATATTTTTGCAATTGCTATTGGGAACCAAAATGGGAAAGAAAAATTCTGTAAATTTACTGGCTTTCACAAAGAAAATTTAATAGTTGTTTCTGATAATCAAATCCATAATAATCTAAAAGTCTCAAGAGGATTAGATATTGGTTTAGGAGGTTGGATCAATATGCTTTTGATGTTATCAGGGATAAATTCTTTTAAAACAATTAAAGAAGTTATTAGAGGTTATACCGGCGACAGAAAAGCAAAGCAAATCTATTCAGAATTTGACAAAATTGATGTTTTAAAATTTTTAAAATTTTCAGGTAATTCTTTTAAAAAAGTTTTCGGAGATGGTTATTTGAGACCATTTGAATTAGCAACATTTAGATTAAATAATATGAATGAAATAATTCAAAATTGGAGTGATTATATTCTTAATGAAGAATACCTTCCTCAAAGAGGGGCTTCTTTTCTATTGAATAATAAAAATCAAATTATTTATAAATTTTTTTCAAAAGATGTGCTTGGATATACATCAAACATGAGGGATCCCTTAGGATTTTTGACTGATTTAATTAAAGAATAGTTTTTAAAATATTTTTATGAATGAAGATATATTTGGATATTTTGCAGCGATTTTAACAACAGCAGCATTTCTGCCTCAATTGATTAAAACTTTAAAGACAAAAAAGGCAGATGATGTTTCTTTGACAACATTAATAATGTTTATTATCGGTGTTTTGTCTTGGATTATTTACGGTTATAAAATTTCTTCTACACCAATATTGATAGCAAATTTAATTACCCTGGTCTTAAATTTATTGATATTAATCTCTAAAATATATTTTTCAAAAACCTAAAATGAGTAAAAATTTTTTTTAAAAGTAATAAACTTTAGATTTATTACTTAAATCTTTATTAAAATAGAACAAAAATCTACTGATCTTGAAAACTTCAAAATGCTGGATTTGGTTCAAAGGAAGCCTTAACAATGGTGGATACTGGAAAGAAGGTTTTACATGTACTTTTGATGAGAAACCAGGAGTTTTAATAGAAAGTCCTGCTTACGTAACTTGTAGGGTTCCTACATGGAGAGTTTTGACTAAAGAACCAGAAAATTTATATAAATCTCCCCTAATTCCTGACAACGCAATCTGGAAAATAATTTAAATTCTCAATTAATAATAAAAAACTTATTGACTGCACTACGGCGAGTTAATATTGCTTTAATAAATATTTAATTAATACCATCTACTCTCTTTTTATAAATATTATCCCTTTTTTAATCTTTGGTTTTTTTCTAGGGAACAGGAACCCAAAGATTTCAAAATACATAGCAAGACCTCTAATAAGATTTGGCATTCCATTAAGCGTAATGGGTCTCTTATTAAAGGAAGGTATAGATATAAACTTAATTAAAAGTGCATTTTTAGCATTCTCTTTAATTGGATTTTTAATAACTTTAATAAATATAATCCCAATATTTAAGAAGAGTCTCCCAAATTACACATTTCAGCTAGCAGGCCTAATAGGTAATACATCATTTCTTGGAATACCAATTGCGCTAGCTCTTCTACCTTCAACAACTATAAATTTCACTATTGGATTTGATTTAGGAACAACACTTTTCGCATGGATATTTGGACCTTTTTTTCTTCAAGAAAAGTCCAACAACAATAACATTCCAAACTTCAAAGGACTATTAAATGCATTGATAAATAGCCCTGCATCAAGAGGGATTATTGGTGTACTTCTTGCATATATTTTTCAAATGGATGAAATTTTAGGCAATTATCTTTGGATTCCCGCAAGAATAGTTATTGCTTTGGCAATAATAATTGTGGGAACAAGACTTGGAATAATCACAAATCAAAATGAGAGGATTTTGGATCTAAATGAAGAAATAAAATTTTCAATTTTATTAAAGTTATTAATTCTTCCCTTTATTGTTTTTTTAGTATGCAAATTCCTAAATTTTAACTTCTATCAATCATCTGCAGTTATTCTTCAGGCAGCAACCCCAACGGCAATATCCACAATATTAATGGCAGAGGCTTATGGTGTGAAACAAAAAATAGCTTCAAAAATTCTTTTTACTACAACCTTAATTTCAATAATTACAATTCCTTTATTAAAAATGTTTATGAATTTATTTATTCGAACAACTTGAATGAAGTTTTTGTTGCATGAGTAAAGAAAATTGTAAAGATTATATCCTGATAACTAAATAATGTCTTAAGATTTAGTTTATGAAGTCAGCAAACCCTGAAAATGAATATATCCCCTTAGATCTAAGGATTTCTGTGAGAAGGGATACTCTAAGGCTTATCTCAGAGATGGCTCAAGATATGGGAGTAAGCATTAATGAAGTTTTTAGTTTTTTAGCCGAAGATTCTGTCATCGATCTCGAATTAATGGAAGATTTAAATAAAATTGATATTCCAAACAAATGCAGCATTGATGATTTAAAAAATGCTCTCCTTAAAAAAAGACTTTGTTAAAATTTTTCAACTTTTCTATTTTTCCAGTCAGATTTATAACCACTTTTAACTAAAAAACTCGAATAATTATTTAAATCACTTTTTTGAATTCGCCATAAATTATAAATCCCAAATTTACCCAATTTTTGATGATTAATTTTTGACCATTGCTGTCTGCGGGTAGAGTATTCATCTATCACGACCAATAGAGATTTGTATTCATAATCAGGTTGGTCCTCATAATTCTCTCTCCTATCAATATTTAGCCTTTCTGAAAGATTAATTAAACCCTCTTTAGTGTTTGGTTCATAAAAAACTATTTGTCTCGAATAATAATGTAATGAAGGTTTTCTTATCCCGATCATTGCTAAAGTTTCCCTTCCTTCGCGAATATCTAAAATTAATTTTGAGATATTCCTTAAAGGTAATTGCCTTGAAGTATCTGCTAATTTTCTAATTGGCGACATCAAATAAGATTGTCCAATTAAAAGTAAAATTTGAAGATAAAGAATGATATTTCTAGATTTTAAAGAAAATAAGATTATTGCAAGTAGGGTAAATGAAGAGAAGAACAATTTAGCCTTGAAAATAATTCCAGAGCTTATAAGTTCGGATGCAAGATTAGGCATTTCGGGATCATTAATTGAACTTAACCAACTATTTGAGAAAAAGAATGCTAAGGAGAAGCCAAACAAAATTAAAATATTAAAGATCCATAAATATAAATAACTTTTATTTATATTTTTTAAGCTTATAAAGCTATTACTTATTAATAATGCCGCCGCTGGAATTGCTGGTAACCAATAGCTAGGTAGTTTCGTTGCAGAAAGGCTAAAGAAGATTAAAACTGACGTTAACCAACATAGAGAATATGTATAAAGGGTTTCAGTGACTTTGCAACTTTCTTTTTTATTTTCAAGAAAATCCTTAAAGGTTTTAAATATCCCATGAAACAAAAAAGGAGTGAATGGTAATGAAGCCAATATCATTATGTAAAAGAAAAACCAGAATGGTTCAGCATGATTATTTACAACTGAGGTATATCTTTGAAAATTATGGTAACCAAAAAAATTATCCCAAAAAGGCTTTCCCTCTTTTAGAAGTTCTAATATGTACCACGGAACACTTATTAGTGTTGTTATTAAAAACCCTTTCTTAGGGTTTATCTTAAGGAGCAATGTTTTCCAATTCTTCTGACAAAACAAGAAAGACGTAATAGTCAATAATGCCAAAGCAAATGCAACAGGTCCTTTAACTAAAATTGCAAAACCTAAAAATACCCAAGCTGCAATGCATTGAACATTATTTTCACTTGCCATTCTTCTCCAAAACAAAAGCAGGCTTATCCCTAAGGTTCCAGTTAAAAGTGCATCACTCACGGCAGTTCTACTCCAAATAATTATTAATGGAGAAAGAGCAAAGCCTAATGATGCAACTATTGGAGTGAGCAATTGCCTATCACTCTTCTGTGGCCAACAAAACAACGTATCACCAATCATCAACATTAAAAATAATGATGCCAAAGCTGAAGGGAGTCTTGCTGAGAGAGTCCCAAAACTATCCCAAATCTCGTTTTTCGGTAATGAGTAAAAAAAACCCATTAGCCAATATATCAGCGGAGGCTTATCAAAACGGAATATTCCATTGACTTTTGGTGTTAACCAATCACCAGATTCACTCATTGCCCGTGCTGCAGCGGCAAATAAAGGAGGAGTTTCATCCACCAATCCTGTAGTGCCTAAACCTAAGATAAATATAATGATCCCACAAACTAAAACTATCAATAAGGTTATAAGCCTTTTTTTTGAGTTAAGAAGAATCATTTAATATTATTTATATTCATGGATCACCTTATTAAGCCAGTTCACAACCTTGTTAGCAAATATATCTGCGGAGGCATTTTTTTCTACCCATTCTCTACAATTCTGACGCTTTATTTTTTCAATAATCTCTACATAAAAAAGCATATTTTTTTTATCATCAGGATCAGCAAGATAACCAGTTTGGCCATGCTGAATAATTTCACTAGGTCCTCCCCTTTTATAAGCTACAACAGGCACCCCACATGCTAAAGCTTCAACAATAACGTTCCCGTATGCCTCATTCCATTTCGGAGTATTTAGTAACCCTCTGCATTTACCAAGTTCTTTTTGTAATTCATCGTTTGATAAAAACCCCATCCAATCTATAGCTCCATGAGGGAATGATTTTTCTATCTTTGACGCATACATCTCATCTTCTATAAATCCCCATACTTTTAATTTTTCGCCAAGTTGATTTGCCACATAAACTGCATCCTCCAAACCTTTCTCAGGAGCAACTCTTCCAACCCATGCCAAGGGTCCCTTAACTGAATCTTGAAAAGTATAATTATCTAAATTAAACCCATTCCCAATAATTATTGGTTTTTTTATGAATGGATAATCATTAGCTTGCATTTTCGAATGAAAAGCAAAATTATTTGGATATTTAGCATATACCTTAGAGATTAAATTACTAATTACTGAACTTTCAGAACCCATACTGATAATATGGGCAATGGGTATCTCTAAATTTAGAGTCATCCAGATAGGCAACCAATCATAGGACATGTTCAACAATACATCTGCATGTTTAGCGATATCTAATCCCTTTTCAAGCATTCCTGCTAAAAGAGAATTGTCTGGGATACTCACCGGAGAATTATAATTTTGATGCTGCCAACTAATTTGATCTTCACCTTCCACAAAATGTAATTTTGCTTTTACATTACCTTCATGTAACTTAGAATTTTTTGGAGCTACAACCTCAACAGAATGACCTAAAGAATTTAAACCTGAAACTAAAGAATTTAAAGTTAATTCAACTCCACCACCTTTACCACTCCCTAAGAACCCTATTGGAGTACTAATCAAAACTATTCGCATTATTAGACTTTTTACAAAAAGAAACTAATTAAATAGTAGTATCAGAAAATTTATTTTCCCATAAACTCTTTCTCTGGCTAACAAAAAATACTGAGATAAGAACAAACACAACTCCTATCCACTGCACAAAAGTGAGTCTTTCATCTAACCAAACACCTCCACTGAGAAGAGCAAATACAGGTGTTAAAAATGCAAGAGTGCTAAATCCAGTTATTTCTTTATTATTAGCAAAGTAGAAAAACAATCCATAAGCTATTGCCCCTCCAAAAATACTTGCAAAAGACATAAGTCCCCAATCAAATATTGACCAATCTGGAATTATTTTGAAATTTGATTGTAAGCAGTGCTTAACAATTAAGGGCAAACTCCCTAAAACCATATGCCAACCTGTAACTGCCACTGGATCACTTTTAGTACAAGTAAATCTAATTAAAATTGTTCCTAATGCCATAGCGAGAGAAGCTGCAAGCATCCAAAGTTCTCCAAAATTAAAAGCAACCTCATTTATAGACTCATCAGACATCAACCACCAATTACCTAAAAATTCTTCTGGAACCCCTAAAAATACTATACCTCCCAAGCCAAAAAGTAGTCCTAACCATCCTATTGGATTAATTAAATTCCCAAAAATTGCCCTCGCTAAAATAGCTACCAAAAGCGGTTGAGAATCAATTAAGACTGAACCTAAACCTGCTCCAGTTTTTTCAATACCATAAGTTAAAAACAACTGAAAAAAAGTGGCATCAATAATAGTAAAAACAAAAAACCACTTCAAATCGCATCTATAAATTTTTAAATCTTTTTTAAATAAATATGTTGTTATTAGAACAAGAATCCCTGCAGGAAGTAATCTTAAAGAAGCCACAAACTCTGGCCCAGCACTAGATACTAAAGGAGTCATTGCCGCCATTGAAGTACCCCAAAGTGCAAAAGGGAGTATCATTAAAAACCAATTTAGGATTGAATTCATTAGGTCTGCTGATAGTCTTTTTAAAGTAGTTTTATGAATTTACCTTAAAAAAAATGATTTGGCCTTTTAGACGAAAGTCAAAAAAAAGAATAGCTCGTATAGTAATTGATGAGCCTATTACAAGTTCAACAAGAGTTTCAGTCCTTAAAGCTCTTAAACAAATTGAGGATAGAGAATTTCCTGCTTTAATCGTGAGAATTGATTCTCCAGGGGGTACTGTTGGGGATAGCCAAGAAATATACTCTGCTATTAAAAGACTAAAAGATAAAGGATGTAAAGTCATTGCTAGTTTTGGGAACATCTCTGCATCGGGAGGCGTTTACATTGGTGTTGCATCTGACAAAATAGTTGCTAATCCAGGCACAATTACAGGATCTATTGGTGTGATTATAAGAGGAAATAATTTATCTGAATTATTAGATAAAATCGGCATTAAATTTGAGACTGTTAAAAGCGGTGTATTTAAAGACATACTTTCTCCAGATAAACCTCTAAGTGAGGAAGGCAGAGGTCTACTCCAAGGGCTTATAGATGAAAGTTACAAACAATTTACTGAAGCTGTTGCTGAAGGAAGGAATTTACCTGTTGAAGAAGTAAGAAAATTTGCTGATGGAAGAATTTTCACTGGAACACAAGCACTCGAACTTGGTCTTGTTGATAAGATTGGAGATGAATTTGTTGCAAGGGAGCTAGCCGCAGAAATGGTTAATATTGATCCTAAAATTCAGCCCTTAACATTTGGGAAGAAGAAGAAAAAAATACTAGGACTAATTCCTGGAAGTAGAATGATTGAGAAAATTTTCAAAAATATTTTCTTTGAGTTTAACTCATCCAACAAAGTACTTTGGTTATACAAGCCATAAATCAATGTGTATGAAAAAATGAAAGATGATTATAAAATTACATTTATTCGTGGTGCTACAACAGCATCTGGGAATTCTGTTAGGGAAATAGAAGTTGCCGTAGTGGAATTAATTGATGAATTAATTTCACGAAACAATCTAATTAAGACGAACATACTATCCATTACATTCACAGCGACAAAAGATTTGAATGCATGTTTCCCAGCTTCAATTGCAAGGAAATTTAATGGACTTGATTCAGTTGCCTTTTTAGACTGCCAACAAATGCACGTATTCAATGATGTTGATTTTTGTATAAGAATAATGGCTCAAGTTTTATTGCCACCAAATCATGCAATAAAGCATCCTTATTTAAAAGGTGCTGCAAAATTAAGGGCAGATAGATGTTAACCTTAGTGAAATTATTTTTCTGCTTTAAATTTGAATAGCACCAACTCAACCTTTAAATTCCATTCCCTTAATGCTAAACATCACAAAGAAACATACATTAAATCTTAAAATTTTTAGATTTTTTATTATCCCTACAATTTTAGTTTTAACTCCTTTTTTTAATAACAGCCAAGATGCTAAAGCGGGGTTAGAATTCCAGTGGAATCAAGACGATAGTTATAGAAGATTAAAGTGGTTTCAAAAAGAAAATAACAGGAAATTTAGAAATACAATTTATTTTTTCTTGAGGCCATCTGATAGAAGAACTGATCTCTTAAAAATTAATCTAGCAATTCCTAAGACCTTTAAATCCACCTTAAAAGATGAAAAAATTAGTTTTTGCAAAGTAAAAATAGGTGGTTTTGAGGGTAGAACAAAATGTTTAGAAGACATTCCAGCTGATTTCGAAATCAAGACTGATGAATCAGGCTTACGGTCCCTAGATATTTACCCTTATAGCCCAATCCCCTCTAGTAAAGAAAGTTATGCAATTGTCTTAAAAGTCTTTAATCCAAAAAAATCAGGTTTATATCAATTCCATTCATATGGGCAACCTAAAGGGAAATCATTTTCAAGTTATTTAGGAAGCTGGACTATAGTGATCGATTAAATGATAAATTAAATAAGGATAATTAAACAAATGACTAAAAGAACTTTTGGCGGAACTTCAAGAAAAAGAAAACGTGTATCTGGTTTTAGAGTAAGAATGCGTTCTCATACAGGTAGAAGAGTTGTTAAAAGCAGAAGGCAAAAAGGTAGAGAAAGAATAGCTGTATAAATTCTAATTTAAATGGCCTTACCCAAGGATATGCGTTTAAAAGGTCATAGGACTTTTAATTATATTCACAAAAATTCCATAATATATCATGGGAAATTAATGACATTTAAAGTTGCAAGATCAAATCCAGCAATACTCTTAACCCATAAATTCACAAATACCTCAAACAATTTAAGGGTTGCAATTACTATCAGTAAAAAAGTTTCAAAAAAAGCTGTAGAAAGAAATAAATTAAGAAGAATTCTGCAAGAGTGGTTATTAACAAATATTCAAAAAATTAATAACCACAAACCTTATTGGTTACTTGTTAACCTTAAATTTGGGGATTTCTGCAATGATAAAGGTAGACTTTTGGAGGAATTTCAAAACTTAATGTTCAAATCTCGTCTAATCAAATGATTAACATGAATGAAGAAACCTTTTATGAAGGTGGTCCTGCTAAAAGTGATTTAATAATAAATCTACTAGCAGGAATTACTATACTTGGTTTGCCATTTACCTTTGCTGCAATAGTTAGAGCTTTGTGGTTGAGATATAAAATTACAAACAAAAGAATTACAATTGATGGTGGCTGGTTTGGCAAAAACAAAACACAAGTATCATTAAGTAACATTGAAGAAATCAGATCTATCCCAAGAGGATTTGGTTCATATGGTGACATGGTTCTTATCCTTAACGATGGATCAAAGGTTGAAATGAAATCATTACCTTTATTCAGAGAAAAGCAAAAATTCATTGAAGAAAATATAAATAAAAGATCACAAATACCTAATCTCAACGAGGTAGAAGGATTTGCTACTAAATCCTAAATAAATTAATTACAAAAATCTTTTTTTCCTGTAAGATAGAATGTCTACTAAAATTTCACTCTCTTTAATATCGTGATAGGGTTCATTTCTGAAAAACTACTTATCCCGATTCTAGATTTTTTCTACGGTTTAGTCCCTAGTTATGGTTTAGCGATTGTTGCATTGACAGTCGTAATTAGAATTGCACTTTTCCCTCTAAGCGCTGGTTCCATTAGAAGCGCGAGAAGAATGAAGATTGCCCAACCAGTAATGCAAAAAAGACAAGCAGAAATAAAATCTAAGTTTTCAGGTGATCCAAAGAAACAGCAAGAAGAACTTGGAAAATTAATGAATGAGTTTGGCAGCCCTCTCGCAGGTTGCCTTCCCTTGATTGTTCAAATGCCAGTTCTATTTGCATTGTTTGCGACCCTAAGAGGCTCTCCATTCGCTGATGTACCTTACAACATAAATCTCAAGGTAGTTCCACAGGATCAAGTAGCAGCTATTGATCCAAAACCTTACAAATCCCCACGACACTCTATTTTTATTACAGAAAAATCACACTTTCCTGTAGTTGCTACTATTCCTAGTGGAACAAAATTAGGAACAGATGAATCCATAAAGGTAAATTTACAGACAACAAATGGCAATAGCTATTCGGAAGTTTTATCTAAATACGACAACGGATCTAAATTCCTCCCCACTTGGAAGGTTTCCAAAGGATCCGAAAACCTTAGAGTTTCCCAAGACGGTACTGTAACAGCAATTAAACCGGGTGATGCAACAATCGAGGCGAAAATCCCAGGTCTAGCTGCTAAAAGTGGTTTCTTATTTATTAAAGCTCTTGGTCAAGTTGGTTTTTATGTAGATGGAGCAATTAATTGGGATATTGCTGCTTTAGTAGGTGCTTTTGGATTAACCTTACTTCTTTCTCAAGTTTTATCAAGTCAGGGAATGCCTGCGAATCCACAGCAATCAACAGCAAATAAAATTACACCAGTTATGATAACTGGAATGTTCCTGTTTTTTCCACTGCCAGCTGGAGTCTTGCTATACATGGTTGTTGCTAATATTTTCCAAGCGTTCCAGACTTTTCTGCTCAATAAAGAAGCTCTTCCTGAAAATTTACAGAAAATTCTGGATCAACAATCATTGGCAAAAAATGAAGTAATTTCAACTTCTGCTTCAACCATCTCAGATAAAAGATTACCTTTCGAACCTAACAGTAAAAAATAGTCTTAATCTTAAATAATGAATTCTTGGTGTAGAAATTTAGAATTACTCATAAAATCAAGAACCTCATTAATTTGGATCAGGACTAAAGAAGAGGAAAGATTAGAAAAGTTAGTTAATTTCTCTTGTAAAAAACTAAATATAAAAAGATTCGTTTCCTGGGATTGTGTTACCGGTATAAAAGGATTAATAAATGAAGAAGGTAAATTTTCTAACAATCCGTTAGGAATACTTAATTGGCTTAAAGAACTAAATTCTGAAGTTTCAACAGTTTTATTAGTTAAAGATTTTCATAAATTTTATGATGATCCATCTATCAATAGAACTATTAAAGAACTATTCTCAGCTCTTAAAAAAACTAGTCATAATTTAATTATTAGTTCTCATTTATTTCCATCATCAGAAGAGTTGGATGAATTAATGGCAATTTTAAATTTACCTTTACCAAATCAAATAGAATTAAAAAATCTTATAGAACAAATTGCTATCAATACCAATTCAAATCTAGAGGAACAAGACTTAAACGAACTTTCTATAGCTTCAAGTGGACTTACTGAAATCAAAGTAAAGCAAGTCACTGCAAAGGCACTTGCTCAAAGAGGAAAAATAAGTAAAGAAGATATTAAAGATATTCTTGAAGAGAAAAAACAAGTAATAGCCAGAAGTGAAATTTTAGAATTTTTCGAAGCAAAATCAAGTCAAGATGATATTGGTGGTTTAAATGTTTTAAAAGTTTGGCTTAATCAAAGATACAGGGCCTTTTCTAAAGAAGCTAGAGACTATGGATTACCTATTCCTAAGGGAGTCTTACTAGTTGGAGCTCAAGGAACAGGGAAATCGCTAACCGCAAAATCAATTTCTAAGAGTTGGTCGATGCCGCTGCTTAGGCTCGATGTTGGAAGACTATTTTCTAGCCTTGTTGGTTCAAGCGAAGCAAGAACAAGAGAAGCAATATTAAGAGCTGAGGCCATGTCTCCTTGTATCCTTTGGATCGATGAAATTGACAAGGGCTTTGGTGGTGATGCTAGAAGTGATGGAGGAACAAGTCAAAGGGTTTTGGCAAGTTTGCTAACTTGGATGGCTGAAAAAGAATCTGCCGTATTTGTCATAGCTACCGCTAATGCTATAGATAAGCTTCCTGCTGAATTACTAAGAAAAGGTAGATTTGATGAGATATTTTTTCTTGATTTACCAAATTCTGAAGAAAGATTAAGTATTCTGAATTTGCATTTAAAAAAAAGAAGACCAAATTACAGGTTTCCTCTTTCCACTATCATTGATAGGACAATTGGATTCTCAGGTGCAGAACTTGAACAAGCAGTGATAGAGGGGATGCATATTTCATTCTCTGAAAACAGAGAACTTATGGAGAAAGATTTAATAAAGGCAGTTTCTGAATTAGTTCCCTTATCTAGAACAGCTAAGGAGCAAATTGAATTACTTAAAGAATGGTCAACTACTGGCCGTGCTCGTTCTGCATCATAGCTAAAAAATATTAATTAAAAATAATCAGTAAGTTAGGAATCATTAATTTAGTTAATTTTTAGTCAAAAATCCCTAATATTGAATTTAGATTAACTATTTTAATTAAGGTATAAAAAAAAATAGTGTTAGATCAAAAATTAATAAGAGAAAACCCAACTTCAGTTGAAGAAAGTTTAGCCTTAAGAGGAAAAGTATTTAATATTTCCCCAATACAAGAATTAACTCTTCAAAAAAAAGAAATTGATATACAAATATCCAGTCTCCAATCTGAAAGTAAAAAGTTAAGTAAATTGATCGGTCAAGAACTCAGCAAATCTAAAAACAATGATTCTCCAGAAGTAAATAATTTAAAGAAAAAAGGAAATGATTACAGAACCAAAATTTCAGAATTTGAAGAAAGAAAAAGAACCTTAGATAAAAATATACATAATGAAATTTGTAATTTACCAAATTTACCTAGCAAAGATGCTCCTTTTGGAAAAGATGAAAGTCATAACGTTCAAGTGAAAACTTGGGGAGATCCGTTAGAAACAGAAAATCTTAAATCTCATTGGGAAATAGGCGAAAGTCTTAATCTTTTTGACTCTGTCAAATCAACTAAAATATCAAAAAGTCGTTTTATTACACTTATTGGTAATGGGGCCAGATTAGAGAGAGCATTAATAAATTTTATGCTTGACATGCATACTAGCAATGGTTATTTAGAGTTAATGCCTCCAGCTTTGGTGAATTCAGAAAGTCTTACCGGATCTGGTCAATTACCTAAATTTTCAAATGAAAGTTTTAAGTGTTCTAATGACGACCTGTGGCTTTCTCCAACTGCTGAAGTTCCACTAACTGCTTTTCACAGAAATGATATTATTGATTCCAAGCAATTACCTCTTAAGTATGTTGCATATAGCCCATGTTTTAGGAGAGAAGCTGGAAGTTATGGAAGAGATACAAAAGGCTTAATAAGACTTCATCAATTTAATAAAGTTGAACTATATTGGTTTTGTGATCCAAGTAAATCTATTGAAGCTCATAAGATGATCACTTTAGATGCAGAAAATATTTTAAAAAAGCTTAATCTTCCTTACAGATTAGTTGATATTTGTACTGGAGACTTAGGTTTTTCTTCAAGCAGAACTTTTGATCTTGAAGTCTGGCTACCAAGTAGTAAATGTTACAGGGAAATTTCAAGTTGTAGCAACTGTTTAGACTTTCAAGCTCGCAGATCATCAATAAGAGCAAAAATTGATAAAAAAAATACATATTTGCACACCTTAAATGGTAGTGGGCTTGCAATTGGAAGAACTATGGCTGCTATTCTTGAGAATGGCCAACAAACAGACGGGAACGTAAAAATTCCAGATGCTCTAGTTCCATATTTTGGATCAAATATTTTAAAAACTTCTTAATATATTTAAATGAACGTTTTAACCTCAATTACAGTTCTGGGATTTCTCATTTTTTTTCATGAGATGGGACATTTTCTTGCGGCAATTTTGCAAGGCATCTATGTTGATGGATTTTCAATTGGTTTTGGACCATCAATAATTCAGAAAAGATATAAAAACATTACCTATTCACTTAGAGCCTTTCCACTAGGGGGATTTGTTTCCTTCCCTGATGAAGAAATAAATAATATTGACCCTAAAGATCCAAATCTTTTAAAGAATAGGCCAGTAATTCAAAGAGTAATTGTTATATCCGCTGGGGTATTTGCTAACTTAATTCTTGCCTATACTATTTTGATTATAAATGTAACTACAATTGGAATTCCATTTGCCCCCGAGCCTGGTATTTTAGTTTTGGCTACTCAGCCGGAGAAGGCTGCTTCTCTTGCTGGATTACAAGCAGGGGATAAAATCTTAAAAATTGAAGGCAATACTTTAGGAGTTGGCGATCAAGCAGTTTCTGCTTTAGTAAAAGAGATTCAAAATGCATCAGAAAAACCAATTTCGATAACAATTGATAGAGATGGGGTTCTGAAAGATTTAACTGTGATCCCAAGAAACATAAATGGGAAGGGTACTATAGGCGCTCAATTACAGCCTAATATAAAAAAAGAGACTAAAAAGACAAAAAACATATTCGAACTTTTTAAATACACCAATAATGAGTTTTCATCACTTTTAGTAAAAACAATACAAGGTTATAAAGGATTAATTACAAATTTCTCCTCAACAGCTCAGCAATTAAGCGGGCCCGTCAAAATCGTTGAAATTGGCGCTCAACTATCACAACAAGGAGGAACTGGAATATTATTATTTGCCGCACTAATTTCTATAAATTTAGCAGTTCTCAATTCTTTACCCTTACCACTATTGGATGGGGGACAACTTGTCTTCACTTTGATTGAAGGTTTTAGAGGAAAACCAGTCCCAGTTAAGGTGCAAATGGTGGTTACTCAATCAAGTTTCTTTCTTTTAGTTGGACTTAGTGTACTACTTATAATAAGGGATACTAGTCAACTTTTAATAGTACAAAGATTATTAAACCAATAAAAAAATTTTAAAATTGTTATCCAAGCTGTTAAAATAATAAATAATCTAAGAAATTCTATTAAATGGCTAAAAAGTCCATGATTGCTAGAGAAGTCAAACGCAAAAAGCTTGTACAGAAATATGCTGCAAAAAGAAAATCGCTACTAGATGAATTCAATGCTGCAAAAGACCCAATGGAAAAATTAGAAATTCATAGAAAGATACAGGGTCTACCTAGAAATTCTGCCCCAAACAGAGTAAGGAATAGATGTTGGGCAACTGGCAAACCAAGAGGAGTCTACAGAGACTTTGGTCTTTGCAGGAATCAGTTGAGACAAAGAGCTCATAATGGTGAGCTCCCTGGAGTAGTTAAATCAAGTTGGTAGTACAAATAAGTTTTTTTAGTACTTTATTTTCTAATGATAAATTCATAACTGAAGAAATCTATATTTATTTTTGACACATTTTTAAAAATTTTTATAGCTTATTTAAATAATTCACTCAATATGTACCTATAAGATGTAAGAATAAATTATGTTTAGATTTATAATTTAAAAAGTGGAAGGACAAAATAAGTCGATCACGTTTGACGGACGAGAGATACGACTAACTACAGGACTATATGCTCCTCAAGCAAATGGATCAGTAATGATTGAGTGCGGTGATACCTCACTATTAGTTACTGCAACAAAAACTACAAAAAAAGATACTTCTGACTTTCTACCTCTAATATGTGACTATGAGGAGAAACTATATGCTGCTGGAAGAATTCCTGGCGGTTTTATGAGGAGAGAAGGTCGCCCGCCAGAAAGAGCGACTTTAATTGCAAGATTGATTGACAGGCCAATGAGGCCACTTTTCCCTTCATGGATGAGAGATGAGATACAAATTGTTGCCTCTTGTCTTTCTCTAGATGAAAGAGTTCCTGCAGATGTTTTAGCTGTTACTGGGGCTTCGCTAGCAACTTTGCTTGGAGAGATCCCATTTTATGGGCCAATGGCTGCAGTTAGAGTTGGTCTCATAGGAGATGATTTTATATTAAATCCAAGTTATAGAGAAATAGAAAGAGGAGATTTAGACATTGTTGTTGCAGGCTCACCTGAAGGCATTGTCATGATTGAAGCAGGTGCTAATCAGTTATCCGAGCAAGATACTATCGAGGCGATAGATTTTGGTTATGAAGCAGTTACTGAACTTATTAAATCGCAAGAAGATTTACTTAAAGATTTAGGAATAAAGCAGATAATGCCATCTGAGCCTGAAGAAGATCAAACATTTCCCTCTTATTTAGAGAAAAATTGCACAAAACAGATTGAGTTAGTGTTAAAGAAATTTGATCTTTCAAAGGAAGAGAGAGATCTTGAACTCGAAAAAATAAAAGTTGCAACTCAAGGCAAAATTGATTCTTTGAAAGATGACAACCAATTAAAAGTTCTTCTTTCAGATAATGATAAATTATTAAGTCAAGACTTTAAAAAATTAACAAAAAAATTAATGAGGTCCCAAATCATTAATGATGGGAAAAGAGTTGACGGGAGAGATCTAGACGAAGTTAGAAAAATATCAGCTTCTGCAGGAATTCTTCCAAAAAGAGTTCATGGATCTGCACTATTTCAAAGGGGGTTAACCCAAGTTTTGTCTACAACCACATTAGGTACACCTAGTGATGCTCAAGAAATGGATGACCTGAATCCAAGTACTGAAAAAACTTATCTACATCACTACAATTTCCCTCCTTATTCAGTAGGAGAAACAAGACCAATGAGAACCCCTGGGAGAAGGGAAATTGGCCATGGGGCATTAGCAGAAAGAGCAATAATCCCAGTATTGCCAGGAAAAGAAACATTCCCTTATGTACTAAGGGTAGTTAGCGAAGTTTTAAGTTCCAACGGATCTACATCAATGGGTTCTGTATGTGGAAGCACCCTTTCATTATTAGATGCGGGAGTTCCTTTAAAAGCTCTCGTAAGTGGTACTGCCATGGGTTTAATCAAAGAAGGGAAAGAAGTGCGAATTCTTACTGATATTCAAGGCATTGAAGATTTTCTTGGAGACATGGACTTTAAAGTTGCAGGTACTGATAAAGGTATAACAGCTTTACAAATGGATATGAAAATTACAGGTTTACCAGTTTCTATTATTTCTGATGCTATTAAAAAAGCTCGTCCTGCAAGATTACATATTTTAGAAAAGATGCAAGCAGCAATTGACAAGCCTCAGGAATCTCTTTCTCCGCATGCTCCCCGACTATTAAGCTTTAGAATTGACCCTGAGCTTATAGGAACTGTTATTGGACCAGGTGGAAGAACTATTAAAGGAATCACTGAAAGAACGAATACAAAAATAGATATAGAAGATGGTGGAATTGTCACTATTGCTTCTCATGATGGAGCTGCTGCAGAAGAAGCTCAAAAGATAATAGAAGGATTAACGCGCAAGGTTCATGAAGGTGAGATCTTCTCTGGAGTTGTGACAAGAATAATACCTATAGGTGCATTTGTAGAAATATTGCCAGGCAAAGAAGGAATGGTTCACATTTCTCAATTATCTGAAGCTAGGGTTGAGAGAGTAGAAGATGTAGTAAGACAAGGAGATGAAGTAACTGTAAGAGTTAGGGAGATTGATAGTAGAGGAAGAATTAATCTGACATTAAGAGGTGTAGGACAAAATAATGGAATGTCTTATCCAGAACCAACCCCAACTCCAGTTGCTCCACTTAATTAAAATTAAAGAGGATAAATTCCATTATCCTCAATAATTTTCTTTATTTCGAAGCAAATACTTCCGTGAGTTTTCTTGTTATTTGTGGCAACTATAATGCCCCCTTGCTCGAAACCAGCTTTCCCATAGGATAATTCTTTATTATCTAAATTTGTAATTTCCCCACCAGCTGCTTTCAAAATAGCCGCGGGGGCAGCAAAATCCCAATCTTTTGGGGAGCTTTTTCCGGGTAAGCTTAAACATATATAAATATCACTCTCTCCTCTAATAATAGATGTGACCTTACAGCCAATACTTCCCATAATGATTACTTCTTTAAAGTCAATTTTTTGGATCAAATTTTTTAAAGTTGGATTTCTATGATTTTTACTAGTTACTAAAACCATCTCTTTAAGATTTTTATTATGAGGTTTATTAAGTTTAATTAGTGATCCATCTCTTTTCTCACACCAAACGTTCTCAACATTACTTATCCATAATTGATCCTTTTCGGGTATTAAAACAATTCCAATAAATGGTTTATTTTTAAAATTCAATGCCAAGTGCAAAGCATAGTTACTTGTTGCTTGAATGAAATCTTTTGTTCCATCAAGAGGATCAAGAACCCACAACCAGTCCGCACTAGGATCATAATTTTCAGACTCTATCTTTACATTCTCTTCGCTCAATATTTCCCAATTAATATCCTTATATTTTTCATTAATTCTTTTAATTATTAAATTATTGACTTTTAAATCAGCTATTGTTACTGGATCCTCATCATTGTCATTTTTTAGAATATCAGTTTTATTTTTTGGATCTTTTAGTATTTTAGAATAATAAAGTAAAACATCTGCAGCTTCCCAACAAAAGATTCTCAAATCTTCAATAAGACTATTAATTTCTACACCCGATGGTAATTTAATCACTAAATGAATATTAAACTTACATCTTCTCATAAAAAACAAGAACCTGAAAGTGGTTGTTTATATATCGTTGGTACCCCTATTGGTAATTTAAGTGATCTTTCTTATAGAGCAATAAATGTTCTTAAAAATGTTTCTCAAATTGCTTGCGAAGATACTAGACAAACAGCAAAAATAATGAGCAAGTATAATTTTAAAAATCATCTTATAAGTTTCAATAAAAATAATTCTTTTCAGAAAATTCCAAGAATAATAAAAAACTTAAATGAAGGCCAATCATATGCTTTAGTGAGTGATGCTGGGATGCCTAGTATATGTGATCCCGGCGAGGACCTTATCAAAGAAGCTAGATCGAATGGTTTGCCCGTAATCTGCATTCCAGGACCATGTGCTGCAATAACTGCACTTGTAACAAGCGGTCTTCCATCTTCTAAGTTTATATTTCAGGGTTTTCTTCCAAAAAAGGCTTCTGAAAGGAAAGAAAGTTTGTTAGCTATCAGTAGATATGAGAATACTTCAATAATATTTGAAGCCCCCCATCGTCTAAAAAAACTGCTTTACGAATTAAAAGAATATTGTGGGGGTGATAGAGAAATACGAGTTTCAAGAGAATTAACAAAAAGGTTTGAACAACATGTTGGGGATAATGTTTACGAAGTTATAGATTTTTTCAAGGATAGAGAGGTGATTGGTGAAATCACAGTTGTAATTAATGGAATAAATAAATCCAATAATAATTTAGAGTTTGATAGCTTTGAAATAAAAAAAGAACTAAATGATTTAATTAAAGCCGGTTTGACCTTATCAGCAGCCTCCAAATATTTAGCAAAAAAAAATAATCTCCCAAAAAGCATCATATATAATTTGCATTAAAATTTAATTAAATAACTTTAAAAAATGTTGCGCCCTTTAAAAAAAATATTTTTCACAATTTCATTTAATATCTCTTTATTTTTGATGTTAATGATTGGAATTCAAAATAGTTCAAATACTAGAAAAGTAAATTTAATTTTAAGCGAAACAGTTTCATTACCAATAAGTTTCATAATTGGAGTAAGTTTCATAAGTGGTTCATTAACAGGCAGCCTCATAACAACAAAATTTATAAACCAAAAACAATAAAATTTTTACAGTGCTATTAATTTGTCTCCACTAACAATTCTTGAAATACCTCTAGAGACTAAAATTGGAGCAACGATCTTAAACACATCTGTATTTGGCACTTTTATCACTTTTTGATCTTTACTACAAAATCTTTTTGCATTTTTAAGGTCATCAAAAATTTGAATTGTTTTTCTATTTAATTCATTCAGTGAAAGAAATTGCCATTCTGCATAATCTTTTAGGGGTTTAGTTTCCAATTCAATTTTTTTATCTACAATCATATAAACAACTTTAGGGAAATCTATCTCTAATATGGGAACTGAAGATAATTCTGGTCGAGATGAATTATCCATCTCATAATCTATTGGAGCGATCTCAATAAATGATTCTAATGGAACAAAATCTAATCCTTTTCTATTTTTTTCAGAATTTTTTAAATTTATAAGGTCTTTCTGAAAAACTTCATCATCAGTTTTTTTATCTAGGAGAATATTATTATATTTTTTTTTACCTATATTTTTTTCTTTTGAAGGTTTATTTTTTTGGATTAGTTCTTGATATTTTATATCTCCAAGAATTTTTTTCAAATTCCTTGATATTGTTGACTTAGTACAGTCGAATTCTTTTGATAAAACATCAATAGATTTACCAGATTTAAAATTTTCTACTAATTCTTTTTTTTGTCCTTCGGAAAGTCTTTTTGTCAAAATTGAATTTTAATAATATCAATATCCTAAGAAAATTTATGAAAAAAATAAAGTCTCAAAGATATTTAGTAATTTAGGATAAACAAAATTTTTACATAATCTAATGTATTTTAAGCCTTATATTTTTATTATATAAAGGTAATGAAATTTGATTGATTAAATTTTTTATCAGTTCAAATTTTAAATGCATATTATTAACTTATTATTTAATCTTTTTGAATTAATAATTTAAAATTTATAATTTTACAAGTAAAAAAAGTTTCTTATGAATTGCTTTTTACCAAAATCTTTTAAATTTAAGCAGGCAAAAGATCTTATTAGAATCGGGAAAGATAACGATGGTGGATATTTGATTTCTAAAAAGGATTTATTAAAATCAGATTTTTTACTAAGTCTAGGAATTTACGACGACTGGTCATTCGAAAAAGATTTTATAAAGAAAAATAAAATACCTGTACATGCTTATGATGCCTCATTAAATTACAAATTTTTAATAAAATTAAAGATTTCTATTATAGATAAAGTAAAAAAAATTTTTTCTTACAAAAATTTTTTCAAGGGTAAAAATGTCCATTTTAGAAAATTTATTGGTATAAATAATAATAAAGAAGGTTTCTGCACATTATCTTCTGTTCTAAAAGATTTAGAATTTAAAGCAATATTTTTAAAAATAGATATTGAAGGATCTGAGTATAGAATTTTGGATAGTATTATTTCAAATCATCAAAAGCTAAGTGGATTAGTAATAGAATTTCATGATTGTGATATTAATCTTTCAAAAATAAAGTGTTTTATAAAAAACTTTAACTTAAAATTAGTTCATATTCATGCTAATAATCATGGTTTATTTGATTTAGACAAAAAAATACCTCTCGTTTTAGAACTTACTTTTAGTCAATATTGTGAATTAAATGATCAATTAGATCTACCTCATCCATTAGACATGAAAAATGATAAAAATAGAGAAGAAATAAATTTAGAATTCTTAAAATAATAACGTCGACTAATTACTCCAATTAAAAATTAATTTTAAAATTTACTTGTTGAGTTTACAGGACTGTTTTAATATAGTTAGGTCATTACGGTTTTGTTTTTAAAAAACTTTCAAAATAAGGAGACATTTCATCTCTTCGCCCTTTCCTGCGACATTCAAGCCGAAAGACCTTAAGCTTCCTTAGCTCAGCTGGATAGAGCAACTGCCTTCTAAGCAGTGGGTCGCTGGTTCGAATCCAGCAGGAAGCGTACTCAAACTAAATTCATACTTGAGATTACAGAGTTACCGAGAAAATGGATTGCTTGCTCTAAAAAATAAGAATAAGTTTAATTAATGCTATTATGCAACGCGAATTCCAAACGGTGACTGATTGGAAACCAAATTTGCAAACACTTAAAAAAAACTTATGTCGAATTAAATATGCAATTAATAAAGTGTCTTAATCAAAATTTTTATACTTTTGTACATGTCATTATTAAAAAATGTTTAAAAGTAAAACATTAGATCATTTAAATATAATTTTTTCTTTCCTTCCAAAAGCTAGAAAAAAACAATTTTTTTCTCTTGTGCCTATTGCTATTTTCGCAGGAACTTCTGAAGTGATTGTATTAGGAATACTGGCAAGACTTTTTAGCTTTATTGTAGGAGAACCAAGGAAATCATTACCACTAAATGATTTTTTTAATTTTGATCCAAAATATAAACTTCTTACTTTAATTATCATTTTTGTATTAAGTAATTGGTTTGCTTCATTCATTAAACTTTATCTTCGTGCGAAACAACTCAAGCTAAAGGCAACCATTTGGAGAGATTTATCGGAGCTTGCCCTAAAAAAATTACTTTCACAGAAATATGAATTTTTTATTTCTAATGGCAGGAATGAATTTTCTGCATCAGTTTTAGTGAATATTACTCGTGTAGCAGATATTGTAGTTCTTCCAGTACTACAGACGATAAGTGGAGCATTTGTAATCATTTTTATATCTTGCGCAATCCTTCTCATAGCTAAATCAACAGCACTCTATCTAGTTTTAGGCTTATTAATGGGTTATCTAGTGATTTCGCTAACTATTATTCCTTACTTAAGAATCGCAAATAAAAAAAGATTTGATTTAGAAATTCAATCAAACAATGCACTTCAGGAATCTCTAAAATCTATAGTAGACGTCAAATTAACTAATTCAGAAATTTTTTTCTTTGAAAATTACAAACTTTTAGTAAGAAAAGCCATACCTTTTATTTGGAGAGGAGAAACATTACCCGAAATTCCAAGGGCATTAGTGGAACCTTTTGGAATTACGCTTATATTTTTTATCGGAATCGTTCCACTATTATTAACCTCTGAAATAGACAAAATATCAAGTGTAATCCCTTTTTTAGCCACAATTGCAGCTGCATCTTTGAAATTAACACCTCCACTTCAAGATACATTTAGAGGATATAACTCCATAAGAGGAGGACTTCCTGATTTGGAAGCAACAACTAAACTAATAACTTCAACGAAGGAATTTAAAGAGGATATAAAATTTACCAATAAATCAACTTTTAAAAACAGTGGTTTTAAATTTCCATCTAATACTATTGCATTAAATAATGTTTACTATAAATACCCTAATTCGAGTTCATATGTAATTAATAATTTATCACTTAAGATAAAAACTGGTTCTAGGATTGCATTTGTTGGATCAACTGGTAGTGGGAAGACCACAACGGCAAACTTAATATTACAACTTTTATTGCCTCAAAAAGGTAATTTACTATTAGATAATAAGTTATTGATTAAAGAAGATGTAAAAAAATGGCAATATAATTGCGCCTATGTTCCTCAAACTTTTTACTTAAATAATTGTACAATTCTAGAAAATATTGCTTTCGCGTCCGATGTAAATGAAGTTAATTTAAATGCAGTATGGGAATCTTTAGAGTCAGCAAAATTAACAGAATTTGTTAAAAAGATGCCTAAAAGTATTTACACCAATATTAGTGAAAACGGTTTAAAACTATCAGGAGGGCAAAGGCAGAGATTAGCTATAGCAAGAGCTTTCTATCGAAATTCTAAATTATTAGTTTTAGATGAAGCGACTAGTGCTCTTGATAATAAAACAGAATCAGAAGTTATGAGTTCAATTGATCTTGTAAGCAATAACTGCACTTTAATAATAATTGCCCATAGATTAAGTACAGTTATGAATGCCGATATGATTTATGAATTCAATAATGGTCAAATAATACATTCAGGAACATTTAAAGAATTATGTATTAAATCAGATAGTTTCAAAGACCTAAAAGAGTTAGAGAAAAAAATATTGCAATAAAAAATAATTTGGAAATGATTAATTATAAAATCTCGAAATTTCAATATATTTTTATTAAAGAAATCAATTTATTCAGAGCAGGATTGTTTATTTTACCTTCTGCACCCGTAATAGCCTTTCTACTTATAATAATTTCACTCTTAATAAATAGCTTCAAGATAAAAGCTTCATACTTGAAGAACAAGTCAAATTTTCTAATTTGCATAACAGGCATTTTAATGCTGATAAGCTCTATTTTTCAAACATTTTTTATAAAGAATTCTTACAGTGAAGAACTTAATAAAATCTCATCTTGGATTGGACTTTTTAACTGGATTCCTCTATTTTGGATTTTTTGTTCTTCACAAGAATTCCTTAAAACAAAAGAGGATAGAAAATGTACTAGTCTAATTTTATGCTTAAGCACAATCCCAGTAATATTTTCCGGAATTGGCCAAACTTTTTTTGATTGGCATGGTCCCTTAGAATTATTTAATGGAACTATTATTTGGTATCAAAGACCCATAGATGCCATATCTGGGTTAACAGCACAGTTTAATCATGCCAACTATGCAGGGGCATGGTTTACGTTTATATTACCTCTTTGCATCGCTCAATCTTTTAATAAGAACTCCAATAAGATTAAAAAGAATTTTTTAAGGATTATTCTTACTGGTATTATATCTTGTGTTTTTCTTACAAATTCACGAAATGCATGGGGCTCTTCAATATTGTCAATTCCATTACTTTTCGGAACATCCTCATTTCAATGGTTTTTGCCTTGCTTACTATTTACAATTACCTTAATTTTAATTACCACCCAGAATTTATTCGAAAGCGGAATTCAAAATATATTGAGAGAGATAATACCAAATAAAGTTTGGCAAGAATTTTCTTACGAGGGATTTAAAAATTTAGATGTAACAAGAATAGAGATTTTACAAGAAGCCTTTAAAATTATTATAAACAATCCCCTATTTGGAACTGGTGCTGCATCATTTCCAATAATATATCAATTTGAAAAAGGTTTTTGGAAAGGACATTCGCATAATATTTTGACTGAATTATCAATTAGTTATGGAATACCTTGTACAATTATTCTGATTTATTTTGTTGGTAAAATTTTAGCAAAATCTTTTCATACTATATACTTAACAGATAAAAAAAATATATTTGATAGAAGTATTTGGACAGCGGTAATAGTTTTCTTATTATCGCAACAAATAGATATACAATATTTTGATGGGAGGATTAGTTTACTTTTCTGGATATTACTAGCAGGACTAAAATGTATTAATGATGAAAATCAGTCTTTAATAAAAAATGCAAATAAATAATTTCTCTTTAAAAATTAATAAAACGAATTTATTACTTTTTTTGATAATTATTTCTAGTTTTATTATTGATAAAATTTATCTTCTTAATATTTCATATTTGCCAGCATGGGACCAAGGTTATCATCTTACTAATTTATTTAAAACATACAACTTATTAGAAAATTTCAGTTTTAATAACCAAGAGTGGTGGCAAAGTTTTTGGAGTATATCAGAAACCTATAGAGGGCCTTTAACTTATATATTTTCATCAATCTTTTTAAAATTCTTCGGCAAGACTTATGAAAGTAGTATTTTATCTAACAATATTTTTTCTATCATCACAATTTTATGTATTTTTAATCTGTCTAGAGATTTAGGATATAAAAAAGCTGGATTATGGGGAGCATTTATTTTTGCTTTTAATCCATATATTTTTGATCAAAGGGTTGATTATCTAATTGATATTTCTCAAATTTGTTTTTTAAATCTAAATTTTTATATCCTTTTTAAATTCTTAAAATCAAATGGAAGTTATATATTATCTCTAATATTAGGCATTACATTAGGGTTTATATTTCTTACTAAACCAACTGGTATTTTGTTTTTGGTTTTTCCCTATATCTATTCATTTTATTTATTAATTAAAAATTCTAATTTCAATAAATTATATATAGTAGTCTTTCTTAGCACCTTTATAACAATCATATGGCCTTGGCTTAGTACAAATTGGCTTACGATAATTACAAGCATAGCTAATTCTTGGCAATGGGGT
Organism: Prochlorococcus sp. AG-402-N17; assembly: GCA_003216455.1. Lineage (GTDB taxonomy): Bacteria > Cyanobacteriota > Cyanobacteriia > PCC-6307 > Cyanobiaceae > Prochlorococcus_A. Next base: position 53,686 of record QCIV01000003.1, read on the forward strand.
ATTAAATATCAAGATGGACTCGAAGCTAATACTTTAGAAGGAATTCTTTTTTATCCTAAGACTATTCTAAAATTAGTAGGTCCTCTCTTATTCGGAAGTTTTTTTGGAATATCGTGTTTGAAAATATTGCACAAATTAAAAAAATCTAGCTTAACAAAAAACATTCAGAACTCCTTAAGCAAAAACAATATTTTCCTTTTAAGCTTTCCAATAAATGTTTTAATTATATGCACTTTAATGAGTACCAAAGATTTAAGATTCATATTACCCATTTTCCCATCATTATGTATATTTTCAGGTTTATTAATAACAAATTTAAAAAATTATAGTTGGGGTAAATTTTATAAGATATTTATTTTTTTAATAATTTTTTTTAAACTATTTTTAAATTTATCTTTGCAGAAAAATATAGTTTTTAAATTTGATAATACTTCAAAACCTAAGTGGCCACATAAAGAAATTATTGAACAAGTTAGTAATTTTTCACCTTATTCAAAATCAGTTATTGCAATCTTACCTGATACAAAGGAATTGAATACCTTTAATCTTTCATCTGAAGCAAATATTCAAAATAGTAATACTTATGTAAGGCAAATTATTAGTAATGAAAAATCATATAAAGATGATTTAGATAGATTTAATTGGTTTCTTTTGAAAGATGGAGAACAAGGAATTATGACTAATGATTCCAAATTGGCATTATCAGATCTTATTAAGGAATCAAATAAATTTAAAAATTTCAAGTCTTGGGAATTACCAGATGGATCAAAAGCAACACTTTACAAAAGAAAAGTAATGAATGAATCAATAGCAATAATTAATAAGAACTTTATACCTTTAAATTTAGATTTAATTTTTAGTTCTAATGGCATTACTGCTAATTTAAAGGGAAGTAATGAGATTATAAATAATAGTAATTTACTTATTAATGCAAGAAATAATGAAAAGAAGTATGAAATAAATATTTCTTATCCAAAAATAATAAATTTATTAAATAAAAATATTGAGATAATTAAAAACGTAAATTTTGAAGATGAATTAAATTTTGATAATTCATTAAAATTTGATTCTATTTTAATAACTAATAAAAACAAAAAAATACCAGTTAAAGTAAATAAAGTTATTTTTAAGAAGAAATTAAACAAAGATACTACAGCCCAATTTCAAAAAAATAAAATTAAAGAGCTAGAAAAGATGGCGGAATATCTTAGGCTTGGAGAGTTTGATGAATTATTTAATCTTGTAGAAGTAGTAAATCAATCAGATCCTGATCAAGAATATTTAAAAAATGCAGAAAAAATATTCAAATATAGATATCAATTAAATAAAAATAATTATGATTATTTATACAAAATTGCTATTTCACAAATTCTTCAAAGAAAATCTATTGAAGCAGCAAATTCTCTTAAAGAAATTTTGAAATATGAAAAAAATAATTCAAATTTATATTTAGCAAAATCTATTGTTGATATTTATAATTTTAATCCTAGAAAAGCCGATAAAAATATTCAAATGGCGAGTAAATTAAATAATGATCAAAACTTAATTTCTACAATAAATTCGATAAAAATAATTTCAAATTTTTTGAATTTTAAAATTATAAATTTAATAAATATATAAAATATGCAAATTTTTATTTAAAATATTATTAATAGAAAATTTTTTAACTTTTCATATAAATGTTATCTAACTATAAAGGGAATGTAGCAATAATCCATGACTGGTTTTCTGGAGAATTTAAGGGTGGGGCGGAAAAAGTTCTTAAAGAAATAGAACAAATCATTGTTGAAAATAAATCATATTACGAGATTTACTCTTTGGTAAATCACTTAAATAAAAAACATAAATTTAATCAAGGGAAAATTATTAATACTTCTTTCATACAAAACTTACCATTTAGCAAAAAACATTTTCACAAGTATTTACCTCTATTCCCTTTAGCAATTGAACAACTTGATCTTAGAGAATTTGATTTAATCATAAGTTCTAGTCACGCAGTTGCGAAAGGTGTTATTACATCTCCTGATCAACTGCACATAAGTTATATTCACTCGCCAATGCGATATGCTTGGGACCAAATGCATGTATACCTAGAGAGTTCTTCATACATGGAATCAAAAATAAATATTTTATTAAGAATAATCCTTCAAGATTTGAGGAAATGGGATTATTTGAGTAGTGTAAGAATTGATAAATTAGTTTCTAACTCAAATTTCACTGCAAAAAGAGTTAAAAAATATTGGGGAAGAGATTCATCAGTTATTCATCCTCCAGTCGATACAAAAAAATTCACTCCAAGAAAATCAAGAAGTGATTTTTATTTAAGTGTATCGAGATTAGTCCCAAATAAAAGGATTGATTTATTGGTAAAAGCATTTAACCAGCTTAATTATCCATTAATTATTGTTGGTAGTGGTCCAGAGAAAAAAAAACTTATGAAACTTTCCAAAAATAATATAAGTTTTTTAAATTATCAAGATGATCTTTCAATTAAAAACTTAATGGAAACTTGTAGAGCTTTTGTTTATACGGGAATAGAAGATTTTGGAATTGCCCCTGTTGAAGCTATGGCTGCTGGAGCACCCATAATAGCTTTCAAAAAAGGTGGAATATTAGATACTGTTAAATGTATAAATTCCGAGGCTAAAATAGCAACAGGAATTTTATTTGATGAGCAAAATGATAAGGTAATTAGAGACTGTATAAAATACTTTGAAGAAAAGAAACTTTGGTTAGAATTTTCTAATGAAGATATGCATTCATGGGCTCAAAATTTTAGTATAGATATTTTTAAAAAGAAATTTGCTAATTTTATTTTTAAATCTATAGAAGACTTCAAATAAAATAATTTATATAAGAACTCTATTATAAAAAATTGATATTTAAAAATAAAACGATTATTATTGGATAATATTTTTTTAATATTTTGAATTACAAGATTATAAAAAGATTTTTAGATTTTATATTTGCTTTTTTACTAATAATTTTATTAATTCCATTATTTTTAATAATTGGAATTCTAATTAAAATTAGCTCAAAGGGATCTATTATATACATTCAAAAAAGGATTGGAAAGAATAATACTAGTTTTTCTTGTTATAAATTTCGTACGATGCATCCCCAATCAAAATATCTCTTAAAAAAAATATTAATTAAAAATAAAGATTTTAAAAATCAATTTTCCGAGACAAGAAAAATAGTAAATGATCCCAGAATCACTAGATTTGGTAAATTCCTGAGATTTTCAAGCTTAGATGAATTACCTCAAATATTTAATGTTTTAATAGGAGATATGAGTTTCATTGGACCAAGACCAATTGTTAAAAGCGAAATAAAAAAATACGGGAAAGAATTTGGAAAAGTTTTTTCTATAAAACCAGGTATATCGGGTTTATGGCAAGTAAGTGGTAGAAATAATCTTTCTTATGATAAAAGAGTAGAACTAGACATTAATTATTCAGAAAATATTAATTTTCTACTTGATACAAAAATATTCATTAAGACTATAGTAGTTATTTTATTTCCTTTTGGGAAAGGGGCACTTTAATATATTAAACATAAGAAGATTTTCTTTAATTGTTAATCCCTAGTAATATTAAATTAAAGAAGAAATAGATTAATCTTTATAAGATTATCTACCATATTTTCTTCAAATCTTTTTTATATTATCATAGCTAATAAATGTCCAGCTCTGAATATCAAATAAAGTTAAAGGGATTTTGGTTAGGTTAGATAATATACGCTTTACCCCAAATGGCGCATATTTACTCACACATACACTCTCATATGGAACAATTATTTTTTCATCACTATCACAAAAAATATTAATATCAATCTAAATAAAAAATGAATATTACAAACGATTTATTTACTTTCCAAAAGTTTTAAAAATTTAAATATTTTTCAATTTAATAAATTAATCCTAATTTTTATAACCAATTGGATTTTTCTTTTTCCATTTCCAACCATCTCTACACATATCTTCAATACTAAATTTAGGGACTATTTTGAATTTATTGATTAATGTTGAATTATCAGCAACTACAGAACAAGCATCACCAAGCCTTCTTTTAGAAAAAACATATGGGACTTTTGTATTATTCACTTTTTCAAAAATTTTAATTAACTCTAGCACTGAAGTTCCGAGTCCTGTCCCTACATTTAAATTTATAAAAGTCCGATTATTTTGAAATAGATTCTCTAAAATATCAATATGTGCTTCTGCCAAATCCATCACATGAATGTAATCTCTTATTGCGGTTCCATCATTAGTCGGCCAATCATTCCCATATATCTCTAATTGCTTCTGAATTCCTAATGCAGTATTTAGGATTAATGGAAAAATATTATTTGGTTTTCCAACTGGATTTTCTCCAATTAATCCAGAAAAGTGAGCCCCAATTGGATTAAAGTATCTCAATGAAGCCATTTTCAAATTAGTTTTTGAAGCTTCAAAAATATCTTTTAGTATTATTTCGATTGTCAATTTTGTTTTTCCATAAGTATTAATTGGATTAAGTTCAGAGCTTTCTGATAAAAGAGAATTTTCTTTTTGAACGTATAATGTTGCACTACTACTAAAAACGAAAGTATTACAATTATATTTTTTCATTATTTCAAATAAGTTAATACTACCGATAACATTTACTTCCCAATATAAAAGGGGATATTTAACTGATTCAGAAACAGATTTTAATCCTGCAAAATGTATGATTCCATCAATCTTTTTGTTATTTTTGTGTAAATCAAAGAAAAGATTTTCTAAAAACTTTTTATCACGTAAATCGCCATTATAAATATTTAACTTAGGATCTATTGAAGAATTTTTTAATTTAATAATTTCCAAAATTTTATCAAGTGACTTTGGCGAGCTGTTTACGAAAGAATCCACAACATGTACTTCATATCCTTTCTCCAATAGCAAAAGGCAAGTATGGCTACCTATAAAACCAGCTCCTCCAGTAACTAAAATATTCTTCATAAAACTCTAAATAAATATATGAGCTATTGAAAAATGAGAAGAAGTATAAACTAAACAACAAACGCTCATAATAGGTTAATATTTTAATCTAGAGTCTGGAAATTAACAAACCATGAAATATAAAATTAATAATATTTGCTGTATTGGAGCTGGATACGTTGGAGGGCCAACTATGGCTGTAATTGCCGATAAGTGTCCAAATATTCAAATAGAAGTTGTAGATATAAATAAAGTTAGGATTAGACAATGGAATGAAGATGATTTGGAAAAATTGCCAATTTTTGAACCTGGCTTAGCTGAAATTATTAAAAGATGTCGAGGCAAGAATTTACATTTCTCAAATTTTGTGGGAGAAAAAATAAAAAAAGCAGATATGGTTTTTATATCTGTGAATACACCTACAAAAGAAAAGGGGCTTGGAGCAGGCAAAGCAAGCGATTTGAAATGGGTTGAGGCATGTGCAAGAGAAGTTGCCCGTAATGCAATTGGGCATACCATTGTGGTCGAAAAAAGCACCTTACCTGTAAGAACAGCAGAAGTAATAAAGGAAATACTAAATGCAGTACAAAATTCATCCTCAAATGAATCACATCATTGTTCTTTTGACGTTTTATCTAACCCTGAATTTTTATCAGAAGGTACTGCTATAAATGATCTTATTTACCCGGATAGAGTTCTAATAGGGGGTGAACATCAAGAAGCCATAGATTCCTTGTCTGAAATATATTCTAGATGGGTACCAAGAAATAAAATTCTTGAAACAAATATTTGGAGCAGTGAACTTGCTAAATTAACTGCAAATGCTTTTTTAGCTCAAAGAATAAGTTCTATAAATTCAATAAGTGCTTTATGTGAAGCTACTGGTGCAGATGTAAGGGAGGTAGCGCGGGCGATAGGTTCGGATAACAGAATTGGTTCAAAATTTCTTGATTCTGGTCCAGGGTTTGGGGGTAGTTGTTTCAAAAAAGATATCCTAAACCTTGTTTACTTAGCAGAATATTTTGGATTAAATGAAGTAGCTAATTTTTGGGAAAATGTAGTTAAAATTAATTCTTGGCATCAAAAAAGAATTTCAGAAATTATTGTTAAAAAACTTTTTGGAACTGTTGCAAATAAAAAAATAGTAATTTTGGGATTTGCTTTTAAAGCCAATACCAATGACACAAGGGAATCTGCAGCAATTACTATATGCAAAAACCTACTTAATGAAGGAGCAAATCTTGTAATTCATGATCCTAAAGTTACTGCCTCCCAAATAGAAAATGATTTAAACAAAAATCCTGCAAAGTCTTTAGGGAATGAGAATGATTTTTTTAATGTAAAAGCAGGAAACTGGGAACATAGTAAATGTATTAATAATCTTGAAATCTTTAATAATGCATATGCCATAGTAATTCTTACTGAGTGGGACGAATTTAGAGAACTAAACTGGACGGAGATAGTAAATAAAATGATCCCACCTGCTTGGGTTTTTGATTCAAGGTCAATTGTAAATACTGAAAAGGTGAAAGCCGCAGGTCTCAGCTTGTGGAGACTTGGTGATGGCCTTGGAGAAAATTGATAATCTAAGTATTTTCTCTGCCCTAAAATGTAAAATAATAATTAAATAAATTTAATAAATTTAGTTTAAATAATTTATTCTATATTCTACCGTAATTATCTTCAAATCTAATAATATCATCCTCGCCTAAATAACTTCCGCTTTGAACCTCTATTAATACTAATATTTCCTTTCCTTTATTGGAAAGTCTATGCTTAGATTCTAATGGGATATAAGTACTTTGATTTTTACTAAGAGAGCTGACTTTGCCATCAATTTCAACCTCCGCAGTTCCACTTACAACTATCCAATGTTCTGTCCTATGTTTATGCAGCTGAAGTGATAGAGAACATTTTGGATTAACTGTTATTTTTTTTACTTGCCAATGACTGCCCTCAGCTAAAGATATGTAACTTCCCCATGGTCTAAATACAGTTTTATGAATAGTTCCCTCAGGCTGACCATTAGAATGCAATTGGGCAACTATTTGTTTAATACTTTGTGATTTATTCAGATCTGCTACTAATAAAGCATCCATAGTTTCTACGACTACTAAATCTTCTAAACCAACACCGACAATTAATCTACCTTCACTTCTTAAATAAGAATTCTTCACATTATCAACAATAATATTTCCAGATATTAAATTTCCGTGTTTATCTTTATCAGAAACAGACCATAAAGATTGCCAACTCCCAATATCACTCCATCCAACATCTAAAGGGGAAACAAAACCTAGATCTGTTTTCTCCATAACTGCTACATCTATTGCAATACTTGGGCAATTCTCAAAAGTTTCTTTATCAACTCTAAAAAAATCTAGATCTATCAAACCTTTTTTAATGGATTCCTCGCAAGTTTTAATTAAATCTGGTTCATACTTTTTTAATTCTTTTAAAATTGTAGATGCTTTAAACAAGAAAATACCACTATTCCAAAGGTGGTGATTGTCTTCGATAAAAGTCTTTGCTTTATCAAAAGAAGGTTTTTCTATAAATTTTTTTATCTTTGTTGATGAAATTTGGTTAGAAATTTCACAATAAGTTTCTATATATCCATAACCAGTTTCTGGTCCTGTAGGTTTTATTCCAAATGTAACCAAATTACCATTATTAGAAAAAGCTAAACTATTTTCAATAGCACTTTTAAAACTTACTTCATCTGCAATTTTGTGGTCAGAAGAAAGTATAAGCAAACTAGGATCATCGTTTTTTTCTAAAGACTTTATTGCTGCCAATGCTATTGCAGGAGCAGTATTTCTCCCAACAGGCTCTAAAATTATTGAATTAGGTCTTACATTAATTTCTCTCATTTGTTCTGCAACAATAAATCTCTGATCTTCGTTACATATTATTATTGGAGCTTCAAGATTATTAATTTCATTTAATCTCAAATATGTATTTTGAAGAAGTGAAAAATCATTATTATCATCTAAATTTAAATATTGCTTAGGGTAACTAGCTCTTGAAAGAGGCCATAACCTCGAACCACTTCCGCCTGATAGTATTACTGGTATTAAATCCAAGTTGAGAAGAAATTAATTTTAGATATTAGTAAAAATACCTAATTTTTTATCTTTTTATTATAATCTTTCTGATAAAAATTTTTCAACTAATGTTAAAACTAAAATTTATAAATATTTTTTATTAAATTATCCACTCTTGATTTCCAACTAAATTCTTTATCAATATAATTTAAACCATTCATGGCTAATTCCTCATACAAATAAGGTGAATTCATTAGATTATCTAAACATTTATAGTAATCTTGACTATTATCTGCAATTAGGCAATTAACTCCATCTTGAAGTGATAATGCATCTGCGGCTTGACTAGAAATTATAATAGGTGTGCCTCTGGATAAAGATTCTACTGCTTTATATTGTTGACCACTGCCAGTAAAAATAGGTACAAGACTTATAAAAGAATTATCTATGATTTGATTCATATTTTTTGGATTAGGTACTAAATATACTTCTTCGTAAATTTCAATATTTTTTATTAAATTACGGCTAGGATTCCTACCTGCAATAATCAATTTAAACTTAACTTTATTAACTTTTAAAATAGGTAAAAGATTATTCAATAAAAAGTCTATAGCTACTTTATTTGGTTCATATGACAACGTCCCAAAAAATAATAAATTGCCTAAATTTTTCTTATAATTTACATTAATTTCTTTCGTATTTATTTTTATTGGTTGAACACCAATACCAGATTCAAATATTGGAATATAGTTATTATTATTTAAATTTCTTTTGAAAGAAAAATAATTTATATCATTTCTGGAAACAAGTATGATTGATTGCAGGTAATTATATTTAATTAGATTTGATTCGAAATTTTTTGTTCTTAAAAATTCATTTAGAAAAAAAAGTTTTTTAAATGACTTAACAAACTTTAATTTATTTTTTAAATTAAGCGTCATCGAATCCACAAAATCGATTGTGAAACTTTTAGAAGATCTAGAAATTATATTCCATAATTTATATGTCCTTATTGAATAACAATGAATGAAAATTTCTTTATTACTCTTCTCGATAATATTTAAAATATTTATAAATTTTCTCTCTAAAAAATAAGAAGATAAAAAATGTGTTTGTATTGGAAAAAAACTTAGAATTTGATTAAGTACTAATTTACAAAAAATCAGGGAAAAATCTAAGGGGTTTATTTTTATAGAATAAACTTCATCAAAAGCGTTTGATATTTTCTCTAAATCTTCTTCATTTCTTCTCATTCTAAAAAAATAAAATTCAACAAGAATTGTTTTATATCCTCTTTGCCTTAATTCTAAAGATCTAAAATAACACAATCTAGATTGCCCAGCATATGGAGGCCATATAGGCCTAGGTAATATTGAAATAATTGTTTTATTTATCATTAATATGATTCAAACAATAGGAATTTTTTTAATCGCATTTAAATGTTCCTCAAAAATACTTTTATAGTTCATGATATATTTTTCTAAGCTTTTTTTTGGATTAATGGTCTCTAAATTATCAAATTGGTTCTGAAGAGATTTATAAAAAGAATTTACAATATTATTTTTACTATTCACAATAACAATATTTTGATTGTAGACAGAGTACTTTTTCTTTATTTCTTTATAGACTTGAATATCTGAGCAGATACAGGAACATCCAAATAGTATTGCATCAAGAAAAGGAATACCAAAGCCTTCTTCAGAAGATGTACTTATATATATATGAGAATTAATATAAGTTTCTATTAGAACTTTATCTTCAACATTAGTTTTAAAATTTCTGATTTTTAAGTTTTTTGAATATTTACTATTTTCTAAATTTAGATCGACTCCAAATATAGAAATATTAATTACTTTATCTGGATTTTTCGAAGCTAATTTATCAAAAATTGGAACCAAAATTTCTTTTCTCTTTGAGGGCGAGTTCCCAGAAATACTTATTATATTTACTTGATTTAATTTTATATTCTTTTTTTGTTCGTTTATTTTGTTTTTAGAATCAACAAAATCCTTTATAACTAATTCACTAAAGCTTGGTAAAGGATGTAAAACAATAATTTTACCTTTATTAATTAAATTATTTTTATAGATCCAATTCAATAATTTATTTTTTGTATCTTTACTATTCACAATAAAATAATCAGATTTAACTAATGATTTATTAAATATTAGAGTATGAATAACTCTCTTTAGAAAATCTATTAATCCATTTGATTTTAGGATTAAAAAATTAGAGAAAAAATCATGAAATGATATACATTGAATTACATCATGGACAACAACACCCACAGAGGTTAACTTATTTTTTTTTCTAAGCAATAAAACAATCGGTAGCCTAGGATATGAAAATATTAAGTTTTTATCTTTTTTACTAAAACTTATAAAAAGTTCCCAAAAAATCTGAAATATAAACCTAAGATTCTTAAAAAAAATTTTATTGTAAGAATTGAAAGTTCTAGATTTACATTCATATTTTATTTTTAGGATATCTATAAGAGTATTTGAATATCTATGTATTCCTCTATTATTTGGCGTACTTAAAATAATATTAACTTTAGGTTCACTATTGATCATATTTTATGTATTTTTGATCTGAATATATTTTTAACTTTAACCTAAGAATGGAAACTATTTAGTATTTAGTTAACTAATATAATTTATTTTCAATCATTGACTTTACGATATAATCTAAATCTTTTTCTGCTTTCCAACCAAGATTTTTTAATATCTTTTTGGGATTCATAGCAGAATAAGAAATATCAGCTGGTCTTATAAAAGAATTATCAATTTTAATAAATTCCTCTGGATTTAAGTCAAAATATTCAAAAGCTAAATTAACAAATTTTTTTAGAGAATTCGATGATCCAGAAGAAATAATATAATCATCTGCGGCAGAGGATTCAAGCATTAAATACATTGCCTTAACATATTCTGGAGCCCACCCCCAATCCCTATGAATATTAACATTACCCAAAGAGAGCGAATCTCTTAAACCTGACTTTATTTCAGAAACTTGCTTTACTATTTTCTTGGTAACAAATCTATTAGGTCTAAGAGGTGATTCATGATTTGATAGGATTCCAGTACAACAAAAAATTCCATAAGCGGTTCTATAATTTGCTACTAACCAATATGCAGTTGATTTTGCAACTGCATATGGACTACAAGGCTTGAAAGGATATTCTTCTGTTGCAGATTTATTATTTGTATCACCGAAACACTCGGTACTACCGGCATTAAAAAATTTTATATCTGCTTTTAAGAATCTCAAAGCCTCTAAAAAATTTATTGTTGAGCCTGCTATTGAATCCATACACTCCACTGGCTGATCAAAAGAAAGTCCTACACTTGTTTGTCCTGACAGATTAAATATTTTAGCTGGAGAAAAACTTGAAATTACTTTTAAAACATTTCTAAAATCATTAGGTGCTAAAGAGATTATTTCTATATCATCCAAAACATTTAATTTTTGTAATCTTGATGTATCACAAACCGATGCATCCCTGCTTGTACCAATTACCTTAAAACCTTTCTCTAAAAGTAACTTAGATAAATATGCACCATCTTGTCCAGTAGCTCCAACAATTAATACTGTTTCCAAAACTTCTCGAAATGATTTAATTATAAGATAGTAATTCTCAAGCTAAATTAGTTATTAAAATTAAAAACATTTTTTTAAAAATATTTTGATCAGCTTTTAGAAAAATTAATCAAATAAATTATAAGTTGCATATACACCAACAAAAGGAGCCGTAATTTCAGAAATAATAGTACTTGCAACATTAAATTTACTTTTGCCAACAGTAATAATATCTCTTTCTCTTAAATAAGGATTCTTTTCCGAACCTTTTTTATGCCTTCTACTAAATCTTATTTTCCTTTCATTTAATGAACCATCTGGGTTAATTCTAATTAAAGAAACAGGTCCGCTAAGAATTTTTTTACCTCCAGCAAAAACTATTGCTTCATTTAAAGTAGATGATCGACTTACTTGAATTAAACCTGGTGATTCAACCATTCCACTCACAAAAACATTTATAAATTTTGGGTTTAGATTCGATTTAATAGCTTTTGATAATTGTTCTAAAGATTCGCTTTCACTTTTTCTAATCGATATAACATCACCATCATAAATTCTTATATTTTGAGAGTTATCTCCATCATTTATTAAAGATAGGAAATTAAGATTGGTTTCTATTTTACCTCCTCCATTCATAGGACTATTTTTTCTAACAATTCTTATATTTGATAGATCTGAGAAAGGTGTTATGCCTCCTGCTAATCTAATTACTTCGAAGACAGTTGGGAAATATTCTACATTTCTAGAATTAAAGAAAAGATCATTATTAATGTTTAAATCTTGATTATTTTGAATGCGCGTAGATTCAACTCTTTTTGCAAAAGGTTCATCCGCATTTTGTTTAATTATTTGTTTTGCTTTTTGATTATTGGGATATATTGATCCAGGCAAAGTGTATAAACCTGAGTTTTGTATCTCACCTTCTATATAAACTCTTATAGGTCTATATTCTGACAAAATAGTATAAACATTAGGTCTTTTTACAAATTTTTTATATTTTTGATTTAATGCAGAATCTAAATCTGCGACAGTTAAACCTTGTACATAAACTTTATTTATTTTAGGAAGAAAAACAGTTCCATCTCCTTGAACTCTATAACTCCCAACTAACTCTGGCAGTGCATCAGCAATACTAATTGTTAATAAATCTCCTGGTCCCAATAAATAATCATCTCTAGGAATTCTTTCTAAATAATTTGTATTTAAAATTTCTTGTTCTTCATTTAGATTTGACTTTAAAGGCTCAATTGCAGAGAATCCTGACAGGAAAAATAAAGTAAATATAAGTAATCTGATTTTGTTTTTAATTTGCATAATTTTATTTCAGGAAGATATTTAATAAATCTTGATACTTTCGGCGGAATTGGTTTAATAATTCCTCTCTTTTAAGATAATTTTCTGAGAAAGATAATAACTCTAAATCAATAATTAGTGCACCAAGAAAACTTATCCCTTGAAAATTAATATTTTGTCTTAAATTTTTTAATTCTGTTCTTGTAATAGATCCAGGAGATAATACAATCATTTTACTATTTAATTTTTGTATTTCTAGAAGATCCTTAGCAATAACGATTTTAAATTGATTTTCTAAATTTAAATTGTTAACTATTTTATTAATATCCTCTTTAGGAATATCCCCTACTATGAATAACCCTAAATTGGTTATTTTTTCTTTTTGAGATAATTTTAAAGATAAAATTTTTATCGTCTCTTTAAATTTTTCTTGTTTTTGAGTTTGTATATTTAGCTTAAATCCTATATTAATATCTTTAGTAAGCTCCTTGTATGAATAAACGTAATCTTTTATTCTATCTCTTAGATAAATAGTTAGGGTCGAAAGAACCAATCCTATCAATAATCCATTTAATAAAATTAATCGCTTTGCAATTCCAATTGGTTTATCAAAAAGTGTGGGTTCAGTAATTAATTCCCAAGGTTTTGAAGATTTTGCCTGTTCTAGAGAAAGTATCTGTTTTTGCTGTTCTAAGTTTTGTAGAGTAAAATCATCTCTAATACTTTTTCTAGCTAATTCTTTATATTTTGTGTATTCAGAATCTGATTTTAAATTTGATTGCAAATCTATCTCACTCCTACTTTTAATTGATATTAATTCAGCTATTATGGTTTTTACAAATTCAGATTTCAAGAAATCCAATTGTAATTTTAAGTCTATTATAGATGGATCATTTTCTGTTAAATGAGATTTGGCATTTAAAAGTTTTTCAGAAACAGTAGAGATAGCTACTAAATCGTTTCTTTTTATTAATATTTCAGTATTTTCAGACATAATTTCAGCAATACTTTTAGCTAATTCAAAAGGATAATTTTTTTGATTTTCTAAGCTTGAAATATAAAGTTCTAGTGTCTTAATTTTTTTCCTAAGTAAGGAATCTTGCTGCACGCCACTTTGTGCATCAATAAAACTTGACATATCTTTTTCAGAAAAATTTTCACTAATAAAAAATGTATTCATATTATTTTCAGTCGCAAATTCCTGGAATTCACTAAAAGAATTTTGACTTTTTTGTTTATAAATTTCAATTTGATTTTCAATATATTTAATACCGCTCTCTAATCCTGTAATTCTATCTTTCTCAGAATACTGTTGATAAGCAGTAGAGATTTTATTAAGTCCATTTAATATTAAATCTTTATTATTATCAAAATATTCAATTTTGAGAACAGTTGTCCCATCTATCAGTTCTATACCTAAAGATTTTTTTAGCCACTTGTCGAATCTAAATTTTGATATATCTTTTTTTGCATTTAATTTTTCAGCTTTAGCGTATTCAAATATTGGCATCAAAACTGAAGGACTTTTTAAAATTTCTACTTGAGTGTTAATATCCTGCGCGTTTTGTGATCTTACGAGTTTACTAATTCTTGAGCCTAAAGCATTATTTAGTAATTCACTAGAAAAAGAATTGTCATTATTATTATCATTTTTTAGTACAATTTGGAAACTACCTTTGTAAATTTTCTCTTTTGTTAAAGAGTAAAATAATGATATTGCCATTGATAGAAAAGTTATACTTGCAATAAGCTTCTTGTTTAGAAACAAATTTCTTATTAATATTCTTAAATCAAAATTATCAGAATCTAACGTTGTATATTCTATTTGATTATTACTCGACGATTCATTCATAAAATGAAAATAGGTTACTCTTTATTTTATCAAAATAAGTTCTTAATTTTGAAAAGTTTGTAAAATAAAGATACTTAAATAGCAATTTTCTTAATACTATAAAATTAAGATTAATATTAGCTAAATAGAACCTAAACAATTTATTTTTTATATTTTTTCTTATTGCCAATTTCATTTCTTTTGCTGATAAAAAAACATTTGATGAGGTACCCCCTAAAGTGTAAATAGTAGTATATATAGGGAAGCTCTCAAACCTTAAACCTTTCAATTTGCATCTCAAAAAAAATTCATAATCCATCGATGATAGAAACTCTTCTGAATAATTAAATTGCTCGTAAACTTTTCTAGCAATAAATGTTGATTGATGCGGTATGGATAATTCGTAAGGAAGCCTAAATTTTTTAAAGTGATTTGATTTTCCAACATATGCATTTATATTTTTATAAATTGAGCCAAATACCAAAATATCATTAAATTTTTGGTTTTGTAATATATCCCTTGTTTTTTTAAAAATATTTAAATCTTGTTTTAAATAGTCTCCAGAATGAAGCATTAATATCCAGTGATTTTTAGTAATTGAAATACCTCTATTCATACTTTTTGCTATCCCTTCAGAACAAAAATCATATTTAATTTCTAATCCTTTAAAAATAGATTTATTTCTCTCTACATATTCTTTAAATAAAGAAATTTCCTCTTTAGTAATAAGTACAAATATCCACTCATTTGATATGTATTTGATAAATTTGTACGATTTCTCAATAGTTACAAATAATTCACTAGAAAAGTAAGAACCCAAAGTAACAACCGAAGCAAGATGATTCATATTTATTCTTTATTTAGAACTTGAAACTATAAAATCTTCTCTTATTATAAAATTTATTAGTATACCAAAAAAGATAACTAGAGTTAAATAACAATAAAAATAACCTGTAAAAAATCCTAATGATTCTTGAAAACAAAAAACTGGTCCCTTTAGTATTATTGGTATTAAGCAAATAAACTTTGTATCTATAACTTTCAAAGATAGGTACTTCCTCCTTATGTATGCTCCAAAAACAACAATTGACGACATAATGAATAAACCAACTATCCTCCCATGAAGAATAGTTGTTTCAAGAAATAAATTTGAATTTGGTGATGAAAAACCATAACTTCCTTTGCTCCCCGTTCTTAGGAAATCAATATATTTCGGAATAGTATCGTAATTATATTCAATTTTAAATAAATTCTTAAATATTGGTTTAAGCCATAACTCAATTATGTTTGAAAATTCATTAGCAGGAATATTTGTTAAATCTAAACTGACATTATCACTTCTAATGACTCTAAATGCTAGATCATAACTTGCGTCAAATAACCTAAATTGTAAAATCTCAAAAGACTGAGCAAAATCTAAATCCAGTAGATTATTAAAAGCAATCAAAGTAGAAATTATAATTATCAAAACGGCTGTAGAAAGAGAGATAAGTTGTTTAAAAAATCTCTTACTAACTAATAGCATATTAGTATTAATGATTGGTTTAAAATAAACTCCTTTACTCGAAAGAACTTTCAACCAAAATAACCAATCAAGAGCAATAGATAAAAAATTAAGTACCAAAGCTTTACTAGGAGCTGTGAGACTAAATACTATATTGATAATTATCCAGAGTAAAAATATCCTACTAAAAAATTTATAATCATAGTTTTTCGTAATAATATAAGCAGGAATTGATAATTCTGATAATGAGCTAGCTGCAAATTTAAACGCTGAATTATTAAGATCCCCCCTATAATCAAAAGAACCCATCATATATACACTCTTACTTAAGTCGTAATTAATCAATATATCTAATATTGTAAAAATCAAACCTAGTATTGATACTGCTATCAACACATAAATAGTACTTTTTTTAATAGACTTAGGTTGACAATATTTTGGGTTTGAGAAAAAAACGACTCCAAAAGTAAACAATAAACTAAAAAAAACTGTATAGTAATCACTATTTTTTGGTAGATCACTTAATAAGAGAAAAGTAATTCCTGCAGGTAACAAATATGTATATCTAATTAATGGATCTTCTAATCCTGAAACTCTCCTAAACAATAAACTTAAAGAAATAAGGATAATAAACAGCAGGAACATATTAATTTGATTTATTCGGGAGAGAGTTCTTCAAATTCAAAATAGTTTTAATAGTTTTAATAAAAATAAGCAAATCTAAAAAAATCGACATATTTTTAACATAAAAAAGATCATAGCTTAATTTGTTTTTTGAATCTTCAATTGAAGCACCGTAAGGATAATTAACTTGAGCCCAACCACTAATACCAGGTTTGATTATTTGTCGAATTTTATAATTATGCATTTGATTATTTAAAGTATCTTCAATTTCTGGTCTTTCTGGTCTTGGTCCAATTAAACTCATATCTCCTTTTATAACACTAAATAATTGCGGTAATTCATCTATTCTTGTTCTTCTTATTATTTTTCCAATAAAAGTAATTCTTTCATCATTTATAGTAGACCACTTAATTCCATTTTTTTCCGCATTAACGTGCATTGAGCGTAGTTTCCATATTCTAAAATGTTTCCCATTTTTACCTACTCTAATTTGACTATAAAAGACTGGACCTTGATCAGTAATCCATATTAAAAAACCACAAATTATTAATACAGGAGATAATAAAGTTATCAATATAATGCTTAATATAATCTCTGTTAAGGTTTTAATTCTTTGTTGATAAGAGTATTTCGGAATATAAAAATTGTTCATAAATATATCTTTTTCAACAAGAATATTTGTAGGTATTCTTTGTAAGTAAAGCTCACACCAATTAACTAAATTAAGAATAGGTTTATTTTTCTTTTGGAAATTTTCTAAAAACTTTAAATCTCTTTTTTTTAAAGAATTAATATCTTCAAAAACCAATCCTTCTAAATTATCCAATAATAAATTTTCTTTGAAATAATTATCTAAAAAAAATATTTTTTTCTTAATTCTTCCTATTTTTGCTTGCTCTGAAATATAGTTAAATGTCTCAATATTGCCTAAAAATATCCATTTTGATTGATTCTTTATTTTTTTACTTATTTTAGCTAATTTTATAAATTGCATAAAGTTGAATATCGAAAGATTTAAAATTATCAGGGTAAAAATTTTTAAAAAATTAATCTCAATATTTAAGATTAAAGAATATAAAAAGATAAATAATAAAAATAGAAGAAATACAATTATCGATTTTGCAATATTTAGGATTAATTGATACCTATAGTTAGTTTTTAAATAGTTATACCTTCCTGCAATGTAACTCAATAAAACAAATAGTATTGAAAGAATCAATGCAATTAAAATATTATTAGGTAAGGCTTCTTCGAAAGCATTAATAGAAAAAATAAAAAATGAAATCAATAATTCAATAAATGATGTGATAGCTATACCTCTCCTAGTATTAAGCCAAGGTAATATTTGCAATAATTTATTTTGAAAAAGAGGTATACGCATCTAAGCAAATATATTTTTTGTCTTTCTAATTAATTTATCTTTAAATGAAGGATATTTTTTTAAAAAAATTGAATATTCTTTATTTAAATCTAATTCTATTGGTTTTGAAATCTCTATTTTGATATTAGAAAAAAGTTCTAGTAATTTTGCTTGTGAAATACTCCCATTTATTGGCAAGAATTCTTTACAGTTTTCTGAAAGCTCATCACCTAATCCAGTATTAATAATTAATGGAAATTGAGGCATTACATTTAAAAAATTGTTACGAAAACAAAAATTCTGAAATTGATAATCCCAAGTTACTATTTCCTTTTTATTACATAAATTTAAAATTCTCTGAAATCTTCTGGATAGAGATTTATTTTCAAAAATTTTATGATTGTTATCAACTATATAATTTTTTGCATCTAAATGATCAAATTTCTCCCATATTTTCTTCCAAGTTGCCCACCCCCATGAGTGAAACATATAACTAAATCTTGGCAAAAGAGTATCAATATTATTTTCATATAAATATTCTGTAAATGCAGTTATAGATGCAATATTTGTGTAACTTTTATAGTATTCAAGACCTAGAGACAAAAATCTTAAGCCCAAAGGTTCAATTTGAATATCATCTTCTAGTATTATCCCATAATTAACATTAGAAAAAAACCAGTTAATTGCAGAAGTAATACTTTTATCAACAGTGAGATGGGATTTAGAAAAATTTATATTTATTTTTTTTTTATATTCCTTATAGTAACTAAGAATTATTTCTCTAGTATTTTCAACAGCTGCCTTATCCTTTTGCAAATCTCTCCAACAATTTGAATAAATATATATATCTTTAAATCCTGTTGAAATTAATTTATCTATTTGTTTGGAAATATTTTTTGATCTCCTATAAGTAATAAGGAGCACGGGGGTATTATTAATCATCTGTGGTGGGATCGCAGGAAGATAGACATTGTTCACAGTAAGTTTTTAGTTTTTTATCTTTATTTTTGAAAGTTTCTCTTATTTCATTCATCTTTTTTGATTTAAAAAGATGTCCTAATGAATCATCATCTTCTATCATGCCTAGTCTCATTTGGTCACCCCAGAAGGAACAGCAAGGTAGAACACTTTTATCCGCTCTTACTACTAATTGCCTAAATGGATTAGGGCAAAAAGAGGTTCTTAACTTTTTATAGGATTTGGTATCATCTTCCCTTTTACTATTTGGTTTCATGACGCTAGATTGAAGCGCAACCGCATCAACTAACTCATTCCAGTAATCATAAAAAAGTTTAGATTCATGTTTATTTTCTGGAAGAGTCAAAAAACTTACTCTTATTTTCGGAAATAAAGTATTATAAGTTTTTCTCAGTTCAATAAAATCTTGTATATGCTTTTTTACTTTTTCAAAATCGCCTCCTCTCCTTATTTTGTCATAAGTATCTTTAGTGAATGCATCTATAGATACTTGAATTCTCGATATCAATTTTGATTCTATGAGTTTTATTGAATTTTTATAAGTTAGTAATGATCCATTAGTAGTAAAATAAATATCAACGAATCCGTAGTCATGAGCCTTTTTGGCAGTATTTAATATTCTTTTAATATCCAACAAAGGCTCATTAATATAATTAAGTTTTAAGGCCAAAGCTCCGTTTTCAGCAGAAGATTTTAAAATTAGGTCGATATCTTCATCTGTTAATTTATTAATTTTCCTGCTTATTAAGTCATCTGAAATTGGACATTCTAAACAGCGGTAATTACAATTATCAGCCAATTCCAGATCCACTTGTAATAAAGATTCATTTCCTTTACTAGCAGCACTATATTTTAATCGATAATCATTCCATTTTTCTGATTCGATCCAAGGCGGGCAATTAAAGTAATCTTCTGCTTTAAAAAGTCTAGCCATTCCTCCCAAGGAGGATATTTTAGATTCTTTAGAAACCATTCAAATCTCCCATGGAAGAATTTCTGAGCTAGAGGCCAACTTGTTTAAATGATTATAGTCTCTTAAAGTATCCATGCAATGCCAGAACCCTTTGTGTTTGTAAAAACCCAGATCTCTATTTTCAGAAACTTTACCCAAAATATCCAATTCTAGATTCGTTTTATCATTAAACCATGAATTATTTAGGTAATTTTTATTAAAAACCATAAACCCAGCATTAACCCAATTTTCTTCAAAAATTGGTTTTTCATTAAATTCTGATATTCTATTTCCACTTAAATTTACTCTTCCATACCTAGAAGAAGGATTGACTACTGTAATGGTTACTTGTGCTTTTGTTTGAAAATGACGCTCAAGAAGACTATTTAAATTTACATTTGATAAACCATCACCATAGGTCAATAAAAACTGATCAGTATTTAATAAAGGTAAAACTCTCCCCAGACGTCCACCAGTCATGGTATCAAGTCCAGTATTGATTACAGATATAGTTACTTCATTATATAGTTCATTAAAATTATTTTTTTCAAATTTTTCTTCATAAGAAAAAGAATTATTTTTATTAGAAATTTTTAACTCATTTACTTCTCCACAAAATGATCGAAAATAGTTCATTATCACTTCACATTTATAACCACCTAAAATGAAAAATTGCTTAAAGCCCTGTTTAAGATAAATTTCTATAATGAGATGTAATATTGGCTTATCACCAACTCTTATCATAGGTTTTGGGATCAAGTTAGTTTTTTCAGATAAACGCGAACCATAACCTCCAGCAAGTATTAATACGGGTATTTTTTTTTTAGATAACATAAAGTATGGCTATTTTTCTTTATATAAGAATATACCACGCATCCTTTTGTATTGTTTAATTTGTCAAAAATAACATCTAAATATTTTTTATGACTTTATATTTTTTCAGCTTCAATAATTTTTTGATTTTCTATCCTATAAATTCTATCGCATTCACTTAACGAAGTTACACGATGGGCGACCATAATTAAAGTGATGGGGAAATCAAATTCATGAATTGTTTTAATAATACTGCTCTCTGTCTTTTGATCCAAAGCACTAGTAGCTTCATCAAGTATTAAGATTTTAGATTTTCTGTAAAAAGCTCTCGCTATCCCAACCCTTTGTTTTTGCCCACCGCTAAGTTGAATGCCCCTCTCTCCCACAATAGTTTGATAACCATATTTTGTATTACAAATATAATCATGGATTTGTGCACATTTCGCAGATTCTTTTACTCGGTCAAAATCAATTTTTTCATAAGGGATACCGAGCGCAATATTACAGAAAAAACTATCATCTAAAAGAAATATATCTTGGGGTACATGAGAAATAATTGATCTCCAATTTAATAAAAGTTCTGAGTCATTTTTTTTATAAAGATTACTATGATTAACTAATATTTCTCCTTCGGAGGGTTTTAATAAACCCATCATCATATCAAGAAAAGTACTTTTACCACTTCCTGTGGTTCCAATTATTCCAATAACATCTCCTTTATTAAGAACAAAATCAATTGATTCGAGGATATTATTTAATTTACTTGTATATCTGAAGGAAACATTTTTAAATTTAATTTTTTCAAAATAGAAGTTTTCTCCATTTGATATATATTTGTGTTCCGAAAATTTATGAAGGTTTATAATTTTCAAAACTTTTTCAACACCTGAAGCACAAGCTCGCATATCAGACAAAGAGGAATAACAGCTTTGTACGCCTGGAAGTAATTTCAGGAATGCAAATGTTATGGAGCCAAGCAATGGGATTAAATTATAATTTTCTTGTGCACTACTTGTCTGAACATAGGCAACTAATGCAATACAAGAAATCCCAAAAGCCTCTAACGCATATCTAGGAGATGCAGCTAAAGTTTTATTTTGAGCTTGTTTAATCCTAAGATTAAAGTCATATTTTTTATACTGATCGAAATAAAATTTTTGTTGTTGATTCATTATTATTTCCCTCATAGATCCTAAACCTTCTTGAACAACCTGAATATGTTTTTCTCTAGAGAAGACTATAGACTTACTATTATTTGAAATAGTTTTTCTAGAAAGCATACTTAATGTAAAATAAGCAATGCTAAAAACGATAATCAAGAAACCTGCAATTTTCCAATCTATTAAAATCAAGGTTATTAAAATACCTAAACTTATTAAAAAATAAGTTAAAAACTGAAGGAAAGTGACAATAAAATTGGTAGCTTCATTGATTCCAACGGTTGCACTATTAATGATTACATTTGAATTACTATAGATATGTTCTATATATTCTTGATTTATAACTTTATTGAAAAATCTATTGCTAATATCACTTCCTATAAATGCTGATAATCGATAATTAAAATAAAGATTTAATACTCTCAAAAACCCGGCAAATAAAATAATAGCAATTAAAAAAATTGTTATGTAAAAAAGAATATTTTGAGAATTATCAATATTTAGATATTTTAAAATCATTAATTCCTTATTTTTATCTTGCAAATAACTTAAATAGGGAAAAATTAAACCAAGACTGGCTATTTCAGCTATCGAACTAGAAATCATCAAGCAAAAAATAAGAAATGCTTGTGATTTTCTCTTTAAATTTAAACTTGACCAGATATCATTTAATATAAATAGTACTGGCCTATTCAAGCTTTTATCGTTATTTCTCATATTCTTATTGAATTATTATTCCTTTCATCAATAAAAAACTGAATTGTTTGTTCAATGCCATCTTTTAATTTAACTTTAGGTTCCCATCCTAATTTCATAATTCTACTTACATCCAATTGTTTTTTATATGTACCATCAGGCTTTTTAGTATTCCATTTTATTTGGCCAGTGAATCCTATCATCTCTTTGAGCATATTTGATAATTCAAAAATACTTATATCTTTCCCAGTCCCCACATTTAAATAAGTTAATTTATTCCCATGATTATCTGTTGGGGATTTATTTTCTTTAGGATCCCAAGTTTCCAAAGCAAAAACAGCTGCATCTCCCAAATCATCAACATATAAGAATTCTCTTAAAGGTTTACCAGTACCCCAACATTCAATGAATGAAAGATTTTTTTCTTTAGCTTCATAAATTTTCCTTATTAAAGCAGGAAGGACATGACTTTCATTTAAAGTATAGTTATCATTTTTTCCATATAAGTTTGTTGGCATTAAACTTATTCCATCAAATTCCTTTTCTTTTCTTAAATATTCAACAAGTTTTATACCTGATATTTTTGCTAACGCATATGCCTCGTTAGTTTTTTCCAGAGGAGCCTGTAATAATTCCTCTTCTCTTATAGGTTGTCTTGCAGATTTAGGATAAATGCAACTACTACCAAGAAATAAAAATCTCTTAACTTTATTTAAGTATGAGCTATAAATAACATTGTTTTGAATTCTCAAATTTTCAAGCATAAATTCAACTGGGAATTTGCTATTTGCCATTATTCCACCTACTTTGGCAGCAGCAAGTATTACGACATCAGGTTTATTAACTTTAAACCAATCTTTTACATTTTTTTCGTCAGTCAAATCCAACTCACTTCTCTCAACAGTAATTATATTTTTGTAGCCTTTTTTTATAAATGATCTCATTATTGAGCTACCCACCATTCCTTTATGGCCTGTTATAAATATTTTGTCAGATCTCTCTATTAGCAAAATTTAGTCTTATTTTCTCATTAAATTATCTCATAAAAATGTACTTTTATTCATACTTAAAACTTTTGGGATTCAATAAAGAATCTTTTTTTTGCTTCTTTAAGATCATTATCAATCATTTCCTCTACTAAAGATTCAAGTGATATTTTTGGCTCCCATCCTAAATCTTTTTTTGCTTTTGAGGGATCTCCCAAAAGTGTATTAACTTCTGATGCCCTAAAATATGTAGGGTCAATTCGAACCACAGGCTTATTTGTATCTTTACGATATCCAATCTCATTTAAACCATCACCTTCCCAATAAATTGCCTGACCATTTCCATTATCCCAACCAAGTTTTTTAGCTGATAATTCAACAAAATCACGCACAGATACTTGTCTTCCTGTTGCAATTACGTAATCTGAAGGTTTGTCTTGTTGCAACATTAACCATTGCATTTCTACATAATCTTTTGCATGTCCCCAATCTCTCAAAGCGTTAAGATTACCTAAATATAAGCAATCATCTAATCCTAATTCAATACGAGATAATCCTCTAGTGATTTTTCTAGTGACGAAAGTTTCCCCACGCCTTGGACTTTCATGATTAAATAAAATCCCATTACAAGCAAACATGTCATAAGCATCTCTATAATTAACAATAATCCAATATGCATACAATTTCGCCACTCCATAAGGACTTCTTGGATAAAAAGGGGTGGATTCTTTTTGGGGAATTTCTTGTACCAAACCATAAAGTTCGCTTGTACTAGCTTGATAGACTTTTGTTTTATTTACCAATTCAAGAAGTCGAACAGCCTCAAGAATTCTAAGAGTTCCAAGCGCATCACAATTAGCAGTGTATTCTGGAGATTCAAAACTCACCGCTACATGGCTTTGAGCGCCTAAATTATAAATTTCATCAGGATTAATATCTGCAATAAGTCCTATTAGATTGGAACTATCTGTTAAATCACCGTAATGAAGATAAAAATTCTTATTTTTTTCATGTGGGTCTTGGTATAGATGATCAATTCTAGAAGTATTAAAGCTACTTGCACGTCTCTTTAATCCATGAACTTCATAACCTTTATTAAGTAGAAACTCTGCTAAGTAAGAACCATCTTGACCAGTAATTCCAGTAATGAAAGCGACTTTAGTTTTATCAAATGTCATTATTTTTTTTTAATACTTTTTTTCTTCCTAAAGGTATTTTAGTTTATTAAACTACACAATTTTATATTAGGTAAGAACTTTTCCAGAAAAATTGTTATATTAGTGTTTAATAAAATAGAGCATATAATAAACTAAACATGATAAAAAAAGAATTTGAAAAATATATTAGTAATTATGAAGACTTTCCTCAAAAAGGCATTCTTTTCAGGGATATCCTTCCCATTTTAGCTAACCCAAGCATATTTAATAATTTAATAAATGAAATGACTAAAGATAAATTTCTAAATGAATGTGATGCAATAATAGCGATTGATGCTCGAGGGTTTATTTTTGGAACTGCCATTGCTATTAAATTATCTAAACCACTAATTCTTGCGAGAAAACCAGGAAAACTACCTGGCGAATTAATTTCCAAAGACTATCAATTAGAATATGGTAATAATGGCCTTTCATTACAAAGAGAGGCTTTGAAAGGATTTAACAAATTTTCAATAGTTGATGATTTGTTAGCAACAGGAGGAACTGTTAATTGTGTAAGTCAAATTCTTATTGAGCAGCAAAAAAAAATATTAGGATTATCTGTGGTTGTTGAATTGTTAGATCTAAACGGTTCCAAAAATTTTAAATTTCCTGTAAGCTCTCAAATAAAGTTTTAATTCCGATTTATTTATAAATTTTTGAGTAAACATTCTATAAGCAACCATGATCTTAATTTGTATTTTTTCAAGAATATATCAAAAGAAGTTGCAGCATCTTCATCGGCACTATCTGAGATAGTTCTTAAAATAACACAAGGAACTTTCTCCTGACATGCAACTTGAGCGACTGCAGCTCCTTCCATTTCAATAGCTAAAAGATTCGGTATTTGAAGCTTTATTTCTTCTAAATATTCTCGATCACTAATAAATTTATCTCCTGTGGCAATTTTTCCAATATTAATAGAACCGAAATCTCTTAAATTTAAATCTTTCCCTTTAGAGTTTTGTAACGAAGAGTGAGTCCATTTTAATAATTTATCATCTATAGAAATGTGATCTTTAGAAATTGCAGGAATTACGAACTTTTCAAAAAAAGGCCTTGCATCCATATCATACTGAATCAACTTTGAAGCTATAACAATGTCCCATTGCTTTAGGGTATTAGAGACTGCTCCAGCAACGCCTGTAAAAATTAAAATATCTACTTTTTTCCCCAAATATATTGATGAAATAATTCTAGTCGCAGCTCTGGCAGAACTAACTTTCCCCCATCCACTCCATGCCACAGATATTAAAATTTTATTTTTTCTTAAAACGTCATTCCAAGTACCTTGAATAACTTTTAAATCTCCATAAAAAATTTCTTTTTTATCATGAATTTGATTTATTATTTCCCCAATCTCCTCTGGCATTGCTCCTAAAATAGCTACATGTTTGAAGTCCATAAAATTTTTATTCCATTATAAAGTTAATATTTATTAGATCTAGAAATTATTATAAATTTCTATTTAAATCTAAAAAACTTGCAATTTCTAATAAACTTTTAAAACTTTTTGTAACAAGATTTTGATTAATTAAATCTAAATTTTCTTTTAATAAAAATCTTTTATAAATACCAGCATTTTTTGCGGCTAACATATCAGTAATTTTATCTCCCACCATTATGGAATCAGATAGTTCAATTTGATGATCTTGGGCAGCTCTCAATATCATTCCAGGATTAGGCTTTCGACAAAAACAACCCTTATCTTCAATCTTGTTAGGAGCATGAGGACAATGATAAATTTCCACAAATTCTATTCCATGTCTTAATAAATATTTCTTATATAGTTCAGTTAATTTATAGTATTGTTCTTTAGTAAAAAGCCCTCTACCAATTCCAGATTGATTAGTCACAACTACGAACTTGTAGTTAAGTTTCTTCAAAATTTTTAGAGCTTCTATTACTCCATCAATAAAAAAGAAATCTTTCCACTCATGAACATAGCCATTGTCTTTATTTATCACTCCATCTCTATCTAAAAAAATATATTTATCATTCATCTAATTAAATTTTTTTATTTTTTTAATAATTTTAGAACTACTAAATCCCTCTTTAAAAGTAATAGTTTTGACTTCTCCTCCATTTTTCAGAACATAATCTGAACCAACAATTTCACTTAATTCATAATCACCACCTTTTACTAAAATATCAGGACTTAATTCCTTAATTAAAGACTCTGGTGTAAGCTCATCAAAATAAATAACCCAATCCACACACTTAAGAGAACTTATTACTTTAGATCTATCTATTAGATTATTAACTGGTCTATTATTTCCTTTTAATTTTTTTACTGAATCATCAGAATTTATAGCAACAATTAATTTATCTCCCAATTTCTTAGCTTCTTTTAAATAATATGTATGACCACTATGTAAAATATCAAAACATCCATTTGTCATTACAATCTTATTTCCAGCATTTTTTTCTTTTTTTATAATAATTTTTAATTGACTTAAACTTACAATTGGACAATTATCATAATTTTCGTTTTGCAAGAATTCATTAATTTCTTCAACTGATACAGTTGCAGTGCCAAATTTATTAACTGCTTTTCCTGCTGCAATATTTGCTAAATATATTGAATCTTTAAAAGATAATCCAACAGCTAAACAAGCTGATGTAAAAGCAATTAATGTATCTCCAGCTCCAGTAACATCAAAGACATCCAAAGCTAAAGCTTTATAAGAAAAATATTCTCCATTATTTTTTAATAGTGAAACTCCATTTTCACCCCTTGTTATTAATAAAGCATTTATAGACAAATCTTTGATTAGTTTTTCTGAGTTTAATCTTAATTCTTCTTCATTTGCACAATGGCCAACCATCATTTCAAACTCTCTTAAATTAGGTGTTATTAAATCTACACCGCTATATTTTTTGAAATCTTTTTGTTTTGGATCAACAATAACTTTAATATTGGAATCTTTGCACAATAATATAAATTCTTGAATTGATTGCAAAGCGCCCTTATCATAATCAGAAAACAAAATGAGATCATAATTTTTGTAAATCTTCTTAAATTCATAAAGTAAAGTTTCAGATTCTGAGTTAGTTATTTTTTTTTCTTTATCAATTCTCAATAGTTGCTGACTTTTACTTACTAATCTTGTCTTAAGGATAGTTGAAAAGTTTTCTAATCTAATCAACCGATTATCAATTTTTTCCAACTCTAAAATTTTAATGATCTTACTCGACTCAGAATCGAAGCCTATGAAGCCCATCAAAGAGACATTACAACCAATATTAGATAAATTTAATGCAACATTAGCAGCTCCACCAAGCCGAATGTCCTCACTTACGAGAGAAAAAACAGGTACGGGCGCTTCCGGAGATATTCGAGAAGTATCTCCATATATATATTTGTCTAGCATCACATCTCCAACAACAAGAATATTTGCTTTATTAAATTCTGGAAGATTCAGTTGCATTGAATATTTTTAATAAACTTCATAACTACTTGTAAAAATATAACAAACTTGGAATGTATTTAAAAAACTTTTTTATAAATAATTATTTGCTTTTTTCAAAACCTCTTTAAATTCAATTAAATCTATACATGGAAATGGTTTATTTTTAGAATGTTTAATATAGCAATTCCAGTTACATTGAAAACAAAACATTTCATTTACCACAGATATTGGTCTCTTTTTATAGGAATCTAGTGGATATGGAGTAAATCTCCCATAATGTCCACCTCCAAGAATACAAATAGACTGAACATCTAAAGCTGTTGCAATATGAATTGCAGAAGTCTCATTGGAAATTAATAATTTTGATCTCCTTACTATCTCAGTAAATTCTGTAAGAGAAGTTTGCCCCACAAAATTTCTAATTCTTGAATTTTTTATTTTTGACTCTAATTTACTACATAAATTAATTTCGGACTTTGAGCCACAAATTACAATTTCGCCACTAAATCTTTTTAATAGTTCTTTTATTAATTTTGCAAATTTTTCTACAGGCCACATTCTTTTATAATAAGAAGCCCCTGGGAAAATAATTATATAAGGTCTCGGAATTTTAAGATCTTTTTTCAAATTAATTAATTTTGGTATTAATTCAAAATCATATTTAGAACCAGGATATAAATTTAAAAAAAATTCTTTATTTCTTGTTATCTCAGAATTGCTATTTTGAGTAGATAAAAGTTTTGTATACCAATTATCAGAAAATATTTTTAAGACAAAGTTTTGATTTATATTGTCACCTTTAGAGCCAACTTTTTTATTAGAGTCAGAACATCTGACTAATGAATCACCTATTAAAAAGTTTCTAGAAAAAGTTGTATGAATGGTTATATAAGCTTTTAATGAATTAACTTTTTTAATTACTTTATATCTATATATGAGATTTCTTTTAAATTTCAATATATCTACAGGAATTATCAAATCAAAAAGATTTAATTTTTCAGCAACTTCTTGAACAATTTTATTACATATAAGTATTGTTGGTTTATTAGAATTATTTTTCAAAAATGATTTTGCAAAAGGCAACCAAATAAAAAAATCACCAATTGCATCAACTTTTATCAAAAGATTATATTTTTTTGAGGAAGTTTTTTTATTAAAAAGAATTATTAAACTATCAAAAGTTGCAATAAATAACGAAAATAATATTTTTATTGGGCCATTTTTAAATTTATTTAATTTATCTAAGAATATCAAATTCATAAAATAAATTCTTCAACGTTTTACTATTGTAATTCAGTTTTAACAGATATTGATACAAAAAAATTAATTGAAGTTTAAAACCAATTATAGAAAAAATTCTCAAAATCAAAAATTTTCATACATAAATTAAATGTATGTTCAAGAAGATCAATAGTTGATTTGAATGATCTATTAATTAAGGAAAATATTAATTTAGATATAGTTATAAAAAAAGCAGCTTTAAATCTCAAATTTTAAAAAATAATCAACTGAAATCCTCCTCTAAATAAATAAATTATTAATTAGAAAAATGGGATTTAGAGATATAATTAGGCTTTACTGGAGCATTTCTTTTTAGTTAAGTTTTGGTTACTAATATGTCAAATTACTCTGGGGGAGGCTGCATCTTATATATTGCATCAGACTTATCAGTAACTGCTCCCAATCAAAGACTTTACAAAAAAGAAGGATTAAGTAATGAAAAGCATCCATTAAAAAATGTAACCTATTCAGTTATTAAATCTGGATTAATTGGATTAACTTAATATCTTGCTACTTACTGGATTGGGAAAAATATTAGATGTAATTGTCTTTCTCCAAGTGGTATTCATAATAATAATCCTGAAGAATTTTTGCAAAAAATTTCATTATTTATTTTCCTTTGAAGAATGGCTAGGAAAGATGTGTACAGAGCGGCTTTTCAATTTTTGTGCTCCTAAGCTTCCTCTTACATGAATGGTCACAATTTAGTAATGGATGGAGGTAGGTCAATTTGGTAAATATTTAATTTTTTATAAAATCCTGTTCTGTGTTAATACATATTAAATGACCAAGCATTATGTGAATTTGTTGAATAATAGCAGTATTCTCAGATGGAACTTTTATTACTACTTGATGATATTTATTTAAGATTCCTCCGGTTTTACCAGTAAATATATAAAAAGGAATTTTTAAAGCTTCTGCTTGATTAATAAGATTAATTATATTTTTACTATTGCCACTTGTTGAAAAAGCTATCACAACATCTTTTTGAGTCCCAATAGCTTTTAACTCTCTAGAAAAGATATATTCATATCCATAATCATTACCAATAGCGGTTAGACTACTGCTGTTAGTTCCAAGGGAGATGGCAGGTAAAGGTATTCTATCTGAATTAAATTTGCAGACAAATTCTGCAGCTAAATGTTGAGAATCAGCAAAGCTACCTCCATTACCAGCAAAAATTATTTTACCTTCTTTTTTAAAGGTCTCTTTTACTTGGTTACAAAGTTTTTTCAACTTAATAGCAATATCTTCATCTGTAATTAATTTATTAAGAGTCTCCAAATGTTCAAAAATAGGTCTTTTAAAAATAAACTCTTGATTATTTCTTTCGTGGGTAATTTCATTATCAATATTAGGTAAAATCCATTTATTGCTATTAAAAGCTTTGTCATCAATATAAATATCCCCTTCGGGTTTTTGCATTATTAGTTCGTGGTAATTAGCGCGCCATAAATCAAGCTGTTTTTTTGTTATTTCATACCAATTAATTCCTGTTGAAGAACCTCTTGCAGTAAAGTATTTAATTTTATTCCCTTCATCAAAAAGCCTATTAATAAATTGAATTCTTTCTTTATATGGTTTAGCCTCTTCATAATTTCCATTTGTATTAGTACATATAGTACCGTCTATATCAAAAACGTAAGTTTTCATTTGTTTAAGGTATTTGGAAATATAAATTTTTTTGTCAAAAATAATATTTTATAATATTTGCTGAAAAATAAAAAAATAAATTTTTTAAATTTTACATATAAAGAGAATTTTAATGAATTAGATTTTATATTTTTCTTTGAGAAGGTATAGATTGTAGAAAAAAAATCGAGGGCATTATTTTGCATTTTTAACAGATGTTCTTCATCAACTCCTTGACTTAAAAATTTTTTTAAATCATTCATTGAATTTGGTTTAAATGTACAATTGAATTGATCAAACCAAGTCGGGCCTAAACTTATAGATGGTATTTTCAATAAAGATGCCTCAGCTGAAACCATTGATCCAAAAGAAATACAAAATTTAGATTC
>QCIV01000004.1 GCA_003216455.1 Prochlorococcus sp. AG-402-N17
GACGAATCATGTTTCGTTGGTTTTGGAGGTAGAACTGAAAGTTATAGAGATGATAAAGGGAACTACAGATCAAGATGGATTCCTTCAGAACATGCTATTGGAGTACCTCATGATGTTCCAGTTTTAGGATACAGAGTAAATACATGCGACAGATTAAGATTATGGAGAGCTGATGCAACTGAAAGTTTTGACTTTTATGCATTCAATATTGGTGATTATTATGGTGCAGTTGAAGAAAAAGTTGCATCTGAAACTCTTTCAAAAGTTCTATATCCAAATGATGGAACTGACGAAGGTAGAAGATTAAGACTCAAACAACAACACTTTTTTGTAAGTTGTTCTCTTCAGGATATGTTGAGAAGCCTTGAAAAAAGATCAATACCAATAACAGAATTCTCTAAGCATTGGACAGTCCAATTGAATGATACCCATCCTGCTATTGCAGTTGCAGAACTAATGCGACTTCTCATAGACCAATATCAAATCGGCTGGGATAAAGCTTGGAACATAACAACCTCCTCAGTTGCTTACACCAACCACACATTACTCCCAGAAGCTTTAGAGAAATGGGATTTAGGTTTATTTAATGATCTTCTTCCTCGTCATCTAGAAATTATTTATGAAATTAATTGGAGATTTTTACAACAATTAAGACTACGTTATCCTGGTGACGACAAGATTCTTCAAAAACTATCAATAATTGATGAAGAAGGCTCGAAATCAGTTAGGATGGCACACCTGGCTACAATTGGAGCACATCATATTAATGGTGTTGCAACTCTTCACTCAGATCTAATAAAAAGACAACTTCTCCCTGAATTCGCAGCTCTATGGCCTGAAAAATTTACAAATGTAACTAATGGAGTAACTCCAAGGAGATGGGTTGCATTATCTAATCCATCATTATCTAACCTTCTAGAAGAAGAAGTTGGTCCAAATTGGATAACAAATATGGAACTTCTTAAGAAGTTAGAAGAAAAAAAAGGTGATAAAAATTTTTTAAAAAAATTTGAGGAAACTAAACTAAATGGTAAAAGAAAATTAGCTAGTTTTATTCATTCAAAAACTGGGATACTTGTAGATCCATCAAGTTTATTTGATGTTCAAGTAAAAAGAATTCATCAATATAAAAGGCAGCATTTAAACGCTCTACAAATTATTGCTCAATATTTAAGAATCAAAAATGGTACGAACAAGTATGAAGTACCAAGAACAATAATATTCGGAGGTAAAGCAGCTCCAGGTTACTTTATGGCAAAGCTGATGATTCGATTCATTAATGGTATTGCTGATGTAGTTAATTCTGATCCAGATATGGATGGTCTATTAAGAGTTGTTTTTCTACCAGACTATAACGTTAAACTTGGTGAAATAGTTTATCCTGCAACAGATCTTTCAGAACAAATTTCAACTGCTGGAAAGGAAGCATCTGGAACTGGAAATATGAAATTTGCCATGAATGGAGCGTTAACGATTGGAACTTTAGATGGAGCTAATGTGGAATTAAGAGATCTTGTGAAAAAAGAAAATTTCTTCCTTTTTGGAAAAACTGAAAGTCAAATTATGGATTTAAAAAATAATAATTACTCTCCAAAAACTTTTATTGATCAATGTCCAGAGCTTAAAGAGGTTATACGCTTAATTGAAATTGGCCACTTTAGCAATGGGGATAAAGAATTATTTAAACCTTTACTAAATAGCTTGACTGGACATGACCCATTCTTTGTTATGGCTGATTTTGAAGACTACTTAAATAAACAGGATGTGGTCAGTGAATGCTGGAACAATAAAACATCTTGGAATAAAATGGCATTATTAAATACTGCTAGATCAGGATATTTTTCTTCAGATAGATCTATTAGAGAGTACTGTAAATCTATTTGGAAAGTCTCTCCAATGCCAGTTGAAATTACTTGCGACGTCGAAGAATTAACTAATTAATATTTTTCTTATCTGGTGAATCTGGGGTTTGATGAAATAATCTATTCAAAATTAATCGATCCATGTTTAATGGGTCTGGGGCTAATTCATTTGCAATTTCTTTAAATTTTGATTCGATATTGTTTGAAATTTTTGTGTCAAATATTCTTTCCATTAATGCCTCAATTGAATATAAATAGGCATTAACACTTTCAAGTTCATCTAAGGCCTCAGTAATTTCTGTATTAGAAATATGTTTTTCTTCTGAGCTGATATCTCCATTTGATTCTCTTTCAGATAATTCTCTCTGCAACTCATCAGTAACTTTAGTACAAAGAGTTCTGAAAGATTGTATAGATGCCCAATTCAATTCTTGTTGCTGCTTAAAAGTAGGAAATTCTCTAATCAGACGATCATGCTCCTTATAAAATCTCTGACAATCAGAGCATTGACATGGTTCTTCAGCCAAAAGAAAAAATAATTCTTTTTATATCATCTCACTATTTGGGCAAAATTGTAGGGCCATCCAATAATTCGTCATTTTCATCGAGTGAATCTGGACTATCTGGCAAAGGTATTTCAATACTAGTAACCAAATTAATAACATCTCTTAGTCTCATAGAATCAGCAAACCATCCCATAGCTTGCTCAGCATCGCCTCTTTTTTCAGCATCATTTGCTTGATCTTCGTGAGCTTCCGCTAAAAGAGCAAGCCAGCACAGGCATCTTGCTTGAACTATTGAAAGATCTAAATCATTAGGTTGGGATTTAGAAATGCGTTCATGCTCTTGTTGAATTAAGAGCTTTAAACGCATATCATGCAACTTAGCCATAAAAGATTTACTACTAACTATACGCTAGCTAGAGAGTAGCAAGTTTGCACACATACTACATATAGTTTTTATTTTTACGGGACTGGCGGGAGTCGAACCCACGACCTACGGTTTAGGAAACCGTTGCTCTATCCTGCTGAGCTACAGCCCCAATAGATGATTTTTGGAGTATAAAGCATTATGCTAAATGAAAGCAGGAGAGGCAATCGCAAGAAAGTTTTATTTTGTTTCCAAAATAAAACTTTCTTGAGGAAAGTCCGGGCTCCCACATGGTCAGGCTTGCTGGGTAATTCCCAGTACGGGCAACCGTGAGGATAGTGCCACAGAAACATACCGCCTAATACTTTATGTATGGCAAGGGTGCAAGGGTGTGGTAAGAGCGCACCAGCAACATTGAGAAGTGTTGGCTAGGTAAACCCCGGCTGGGAGCAAGGCTTAGTAGATTTATGACCATTAAACAATCTACTTTTAAGCGCCGCTTGAGACTGTGAAGTAATTCCAGTCCTAGATAGATGATTGCCCATCTTATTAACTAAGATGAACAGAACCCGGCTTACGACCTGCTTTCTAAATTGTTGTGATTTTTCAAATCATATGACAAATATAATTAATGCAAAAAGGATTAATCAAATAACTACTTTTTTAAAGTCTTTAAATATTAAATCAAAAAGATTTTCTGAAATAATTAGAACTCAAAATTTTTCAATTATTCAAGATTTTAATCAAGCGTTTATCCACTCCTCTGAGGACAAAATATTAAATTATGAAAAACTAGAATTTTTCGGAGATGCAGTCCTCAGATTAGCGGCTTCTAATTTTATTGAAAAAAAATATCCTCATATGAGTGTAGGAGAAAGATCAGAGCTAAGAGCACAAATTGTAAGTGATGAATGGTTAACTAAATTAGGGGAAAAAATTGATATAGAAAAATTAATAATTAAAGGACCTAAAGCTCTTGGTGATGAAAATTCAAAAAATACTATTATTGGTGAAGCTACAGAAGCTTTAATCGGTGCTGTTTACAAGTGCTTTAATTCCATTCAGGAAGTAAATCTTTGGTTAGATGATATTTGGGAGGAAGATTCAGAAATATTTTTAAAAGCTCCATATAAATTCAAATCTAAAACAGTATTGCAAGAGTGGTGTCAAAGTAAAGGTTTTGATTTACCAGTCTATAAAATAATTGAAGTCTCAAATAAAAATGGGGACCCTAAAAGATTTTCTTGCGATATATTTATCGAAGGATTAAAAGAATCATCTGCATTTGGCAAGTCCCATAAACAAGCCGAAACTAATGCAGCTAGAGTTTTGATAGAAAAATTTATTACTATTGGTAAGATCTAATTTTATACTATTTCTAAATTGGTTAGCTGAAAAGTTATGAGTTTATCCCAATTACCCCCTTCAAACAGAACCGCTGCTCTTTTTTTTGTAACTCTTTGTACAAACCCTTTATATCCTCTATAGATAGAATTGGTATCTTTTACAACAACAAAGGAACCAGGGAGTATGGGTTTAGTAGATAATTCCATAAAACGATCTTTCTAATACAATATATGATAAATAAAAATGAATGGTTAACTGTTGGATTGATAACATCATGTCATGGAATTAATGGACAGGTAAAGGTTAAATCTTTAAGTGATTTTGAAGAAAGGTTTTTAAAACCAGGAATTAGATGGTTGCAAAAAGAAAATGAACCTCCTTCAAAAATAGAACTTATATCTGGTTTCAAACAGCCTGGTAAAGGAACCTTCATAGTTAAGTTCCAAGGAATAAATACAAGGAATCATGCAGATCAACTAAAAAAATTTAAAATTCTTGTAAAAGCCGATACACTACCCAAATTAAAAAAGGAAGAATTCCACTTGTTAGAACTTATAAATCTCGAAGTTAAGACTTTAGAAAATGATGAATTAAAAAAAATTGGAAAAGTTATCAATTTAGAAAATGAGAAAAATAATTTACTTGTTATTGAACTATTTAAAAATCAAAAAATAGTTCTTATACCATTTGTTAAAGAAATAGTCCCAATAGTAGATATAAAAAATAATTTTCTAATCATCAATCCTCCAAATGGACTTTTAGAGCTTTAACTTAAAAAAATAAAAATTTATGTAAACTCATTATTCAACAGTTACACTTTTAGCTAAATTTCTTGGTTGATCCACGTCAAGGCCCCTATGAGCTGCAATATGGTAACTCAATAATTGTAAAGGCAGTATATTAAGTAGAGGTGAAATCCATTCATTAGAGGAAGGAACTTTCATTAAATAATCAAAAATTTCAGTTCCATTACATTCAGGAGCAATTCCAATCAAATATGAATCTCTAGCTTTTGCTTCTTGAGCATTACTGATAACTTTATCAAAAACCTCACCAGGGGAAGCAATAGAAATTACAGGTACTTTTTTATCTAATAAAGCTATTGGACCATGTTTCATTTCACCAGCAGGATATCCAGCTGCATGAATGTAACTAATTTCTTTAAGTTTTAACGCGCCTTCAAGAGCAATAGGAAAATTTATTCCTCTTCCTAAAAAAATAACATCTTTAATATTAAAAAAGTCATGTGCTAGCTTTTCTGAAGATTTATTATGTTTCTCTAAAATATCTTCCAATAATGGAGGAAGTTTTATAAGTTCGTTTATTAATTTATCTATTTCATGAGGACTTTGATTGCCTTTAATTTGAGCAAATTTTATGGCTAATCCATAAAAAGAAAGTAATTGAGCAAAAAAAGTTTTTGTTGCTGCAACTCCAACTTCTATTCCTGCACAAATATCAATTATATTTGAGACCTGTCTTCCTATGGAACTTTCTTTTCTATTTGTTATTGCAATAAGATTGGGTTTAAATTTTTTATCTTCAATTGAAGAACGTCTTTTAATTTCCATATCGATAGCCGCAATTGTATCAGCAGTTTCTCCGGATTGAGTGACTCCAATAGTTAATGTATTTGGCAATAGTGGAGGTGGTGAATATCGAAATTCGCTGGCATAAAATACATTTGCAGGGATACCTGAAAATTGTTCTAATAAAAAGCTGCCCACCATTGCAGCATGCTTACTTGTTCCACAAGCAATAATTTCAATTCTTTCTATTGATTCAAAAAACTGAGTATCAAATGGATAGTTAATTTGATATTGACCATTATCTGAGTTCTTAATTAAATAATTTTCCAACCAGTTTTTTGCAGTCTGCGGCTGATCATATATCTCTTTTAACATGTAGTGTTTGAAATTCATCTTATCCATTATTTGCTCTGAGACTTTTAAAGAAACTGGATTTCTATATTGTCTCTCGTTGCTTGAGTCATATATTTCAATTCCAAGAGGAGTCAACAAAGCTATTTCTTCATCCTCCATAGGCAAAATAATATTCGTAAAGTTTGCAATGGCTGGAGTATCACTAGCACAAATAAACTCTCCTTCACCCAAACCAATAATCAAGGGGGCTTGTCTTCTTGCAACTACCAAAGAGGTTGGAGCACCAGACCATAAAACTGCTAAAGCATAAGATCCTTCTAAATCCGACAATACATTTCTCACAGCTACTAATAATGTTGACCCATTATTCTCAAGATTAAGTTTACTTAATGTATTTAACTCTCTTTGAATTAGATGAGGAATTACCTCGGTATCTGTATCAGAATTAAAAATAATGCCCTCTTCCTCTAATTTATTTTTTAAATCTTGAAAATTTTCAATAATGCCATTTTGAACAACTGCTATATTTCCTGAACTATCGGTATGAGGATGTGCGTTTTTAACCTCAGGCTTTCCATGAGTTGCCCATCTGGTATGTCCAATACCCACGGTTCCAGGAATATTACGATCATTAAGATTGCTTATTAAATTCTTAAGTTTTCCTTCTGCTTTATTACAAGAAATACAATTTGTTTCAGAATCTATTATGGCAATACCTGCAGAATCATAACCTCTGTACTCAAGTTTTTCTAAACCATTAATTAATAATGGTAAAGCTTTTTTATATCCAGTTACAGCAACTATTCCGCACATACAAATTTTTTTTTCAATTATATTGAAATAAAATGCGTATTTACTAAAACATGGACTCTCTTAAAACTGCACTATAAAAATTAATACGCTAAACCCATACTTCTAGAAGTCTCATCTCCTAAATAAACACGAATACTTAAGAAATCTGTGGGACATGCCGTTTCACATCTTTTACAACCTACACAATCTTCTGTTCTAGGAGATGAAGCTATTTGGCCAGCTTTACAGCCATCCCAAGGAACCATCTCTAAAACATCAAGTGGGCAAGCCCTTACACATTGGGTACAACCAATGCAAGTGTCATAAATTTTAACTGCGTGTGACATGTAAAAAATTGTCTTTTGAACCTCGTTTTATAATACTATTGTCTTACAAAGAAATTAAAAAAATTAAGATATGCTTCACTCTTGTTAACTCTAGGGCATAAAATCATATAGATAATTAGTATTTTTCATAAACTATGTCACAAGAAATCCTTGAAAAAGTCTGTTCTATTGTTTCAGAACAATTAAGCGTTGAAGCAGGAGAAGTCAAATCAGATTCAAATTTCCAAAATGATTTAGGTGCAGATTCTCTAGATACTGTTGAATTAGTAATGGCTCTTGAAGAAGCATTTGATATTGAAATTCCTGATGAAGCAGCTGAAGGAATAGCAACTGTTGGCGATGCAGTAAAATTTATCGAAGAAAAAAAAGGTTAGTATAGGATGCCAAATTTCCATCGAGTAGTTATTACTGGTATCGGAGCAGTAACTCCAATAGGTAATAACATTGATGAATATTTAGTCGGTCTTCAAACAGGTACTAATGGGGTTTCAGATATTACTCTCTTTGATCCCGAACAACATCCCTGCAAATTTGCTGCAGAAGTAAAAAATCTTCAATCTGAAAATTTTATTGAAGCTAAAGAATCCAAAAGATGGGATCGTTTTTCCCAGTTTGGAGTTATTGCTGCAAAGCAAGCCTTTAATGATTCTGGACTTGAAATTACTGAAGCTAATGCATCAAGAATTGGAGTGATTATTGGTTCTGGTGTTGGAGGCTTACTAACTATGGAAAGTCAAGCTCAAATATTAAGTCATAAAGGCCCCAAAAGAGTAAGTCCATTTACAGTCCCAATGATGATTCCAAATATGGCGACTGGATTGGCTGCAATCGCTTTGGGCGCAAAAGGACCAAGTTCCTCTGTTTCAACCGCTTGCGCTGCCGGTTCAAATGCAATTGGTGATTCTTTTAGATTACTCCAACTTGGAAAAGCAGATGTAATGATCTGTGGGGGAGCAGAAGCAAGTATTACGCCTCTCGGAGTAGCTGGATTTGCCAGTGCCAAAGCTCTTTCTTGCAGAAATGAAAGCCCTCAAACTGCTAGCAGACCTTTTGATGCAGAAAGAGATGGATTTGTTATTGGAGAAGGATCTGGAATTCTTGTTTTAGAAACTTTAGAAAATGCAAAAAAAAGGAATGCGAGAATTTATGCAGAAATAGTTGGATATGGAACAACATGTGATGCTCATCACATAACTGCTCCATCTCCAGGCGGGATTGGAGGCGCCGAAGCTATTAAATTAGCAATTGAAGACGCTTGTCTTAGCCTTGAAAAAGTTGATTACATAAATGCTCACGGAACAAGTACATCAGCTAATGATAAAAATGAAACTTCTGCAATTAAATCTATTTTTAGAGACAGATCTTACCTTATTCCTGTAAGCTCTACTAAGTCGATGACAGGTCATCTCCTAGGAGGCTCAGGAGGTATAGAAGCTGTAGCTTGTATACTTTCTTTGACACATAATTTTATCCCTCCTACAATTAACTACGTCAATCGAGATCCTGAATGTGATCTTGATTATGTACCAAATAATGCAAGAGAAGCTCAAGTAGGAGTTGCTCTTTCTAATTCTTTCGGCTTTGGTGGTCACAATGTTTGCCTTGCTTTCAGCAAAATAAATTGAAGACAACCAAATCTGTATTTCCAACTTAACTTATTTTAAAACAATGGTCGCTGCATCTATTTCATTAGAATCACTTTGTGTAAATAGTATAAGAATGCTTGCTGTAGATGCAGTAAATAAATCTAATAGTGGACATCCTGGATTGCCAATGGGATGTGCTCCTATGGGTTATGCATTATGGCAAAACATTCTTAATCACAACCCTAATAACCCAAAATGGTTCAACAGAGACCGTTTTGTATTATCAGCTGGTCATGGCTGTATGCTGTTATATTCCTTGCTTCATTTGACAGGATATAAATCAGTTTCCATAGAAGATATTAAAGAATTTAGGCAATGGGGATCAAAAACTCCTGGACATCCAGAAACATTCGAAACTGAAGGTGTTGAAGTTACAGCTGGGCCTCTTGGAGCAGGAATTTCAAATGCAGTTGGTTTAGCAATAGCTGAAACACACTTAGCAGCTAAATTTAATAAGCCTGATTGCAATATCGTTGATCACTATACTTACGTAATAATGGGTGATGGCTGTAATCAAGAAGGTATTGCATCAGAAGCCTGCTCATTAGCTGGTCATCTTAAGCTTGGAAAATTAATTGCACTCTATGACGATAACCAAATTACAATTGATGGGCGAACCGACGTTTCTTTTACCGAAGATGTCTTAAAAAGATACGAAGCTTATGGATGGCATGTACAACATGTTGAAGATGGGAATCATGATGTTAAAGGAATCACCGAAGCTATCGAAAAAGCAAAATTAATTACAGACAAGCCTTCAATTATAAAAATTTCTACAACCATAGGTTATGGCTCTCCCAATAAATCAGATACTGCTGGAATTCATGGTGCAGCTGTTGGAGAAGAAGAAGCTGCATTAACTAGAGAGTTTCTAAATTGGGAATATCCTCCATTTGAAATACCTGATGAAGTATATTTGCATTTTAGAAAATCAATAAACAAAGGTGAAAATTTAGAG
This sequence comes from Prochlorococcus sp. AG-402-N17, assembly GCA_003216455.1. Lineage (GTDB taxonomy): Bacteria > Cyanobacteriota > Cyanobacteriia > PCC-6307 > Cyanobiaceae > Prochlorococcus_A. The sequence continues at coordinate 9,706 of QCIV01000004.1, forward strand.
AAAGAATGGAATTCTAAATTTGAAGAATATCAAAAACAATATCCCTCTGAAGGAGCTGAGTTAAAAAGAATGTTAATGGGTCAATTACCTGAGAATTGGGACGCAGATCTCCCCTCTTATTCTACTGATGATAAAGGGTTAGCCACCAGAAAGCATTCACAAATATGTTTAGGTGCTCTAGGTCCTAACCTACCTGAATTAATTGGTGGATCTGCAGATTTAACTCACTCTAATTACACAGACATAAAAGGAGAAACTGGATCATTCCAGCCACATAGCCCTGAAAAAAGATATTTACATTTTGGTGTACGTGAGCATGCAATGGCAGCTGTACTAAATGGTATTGCTTATCACAATAGTGGTCTTATCCCTTATGGTGGAACCTTCCTTGTTTTCGCCGATTATATGAGGGGCTCAATGAGGCTTTCTGCACTTAGTGAATTAGGAGTAATTTATGTCTTAACTCACGATTCAATTGGTGTAGGAGAAGATGGCCCAACACATCAACCTATTGAAACTATCCCTTCTCTTCGCGCCATGCCTAATATGCTAGTTTTCAGACCTGGTGATGGAAATGAGACGAGTGGAGCTTATAAGCTTGCTATTCAAAATCGAAAAAGACCTTCTGCCCTTTGTTTAAGTAGACAAGGTATGCCAAATCAAGAAAATACTTCGATCGACAAAGTTGCTCTAGGAGGATATATAGTTTCTGATTGTGAGGGAACACCAGATCTAATATTTATTGGTACTGGAAGCGAACTGAATCTTTGCATTGAAGCAAGTAAAGAAATTTCAAGCCTAGGTAAAAAAATTAGAGTTGTTTCTATGCCTTGTGTAGAACTTTTTGAAGAGCAAGAAGAATCTTATAAAGAAAGTGTTTTACCTAGTGATGTAAAAAAGAGAGTTGTAGTAGAAGCTGCTCATTCATTTGGTTGGCATAAATATACAGGTTTTGATGGGATTTGTATTACTATGGACCAATTTGGTGCATCAGCACCAGGTGGAGAATGTATGAAAAATTTTGGATTTACGGTAGAAAACGTAGTTAATAAGACGAAGGAGATTCTATAACTACTTATTGATAGCTACACTGAAGTATTGCATTCTTCAAGCTTATCTTTTAACTGATCAAGAGATTCATCGGAAATCTTTGAATTCATGGGACAATGTTTAGGACCACACATTGAACAAAACTCTGCCTTTTTAAAGATTTCTTCAGGCAATGTTTCATCATGGTACTGCTTCGCCCTTTCCGGATCTAATGAAAGTTCGAATTGTTTATTCCAATCAAAGTTATACCTTGCATGACTAAGTTCATCATCTCTATCACGAGCTCCAGCTCTATGTCTTGCTATATCAGCAGCGTGAGCAGCTATTTTGTAAGCAATTAAGCCTTCTCTTACATCTTCTGCATTCGGTAGACCTAGATGTTCTTTTGGCGTTACATAACATAACATAGAAGTTCCATACCACCCTGCCATCGCAGCCCCAATAGCACTTGATATATGGTCATAACCAGGGGATATATCTGTAACTAATGGACCAAGGACATAAAATGGGGCTTCTGAACATTCTTCCATTTGCTTTCTCACATTAAACTCAATTTGGTCCATAGGTACATGACCAGGACCCTCAACCATTACTTGAACATTATGTTCCCATGCTCTTCGAGTAAGCTCGCCTAAGGTCTTCAATTCAGCTAGCTGAGCATTATCAGAAGCATCATGCAAACATCCAGGTCTTAATGAGTCTCCTAGAGAAAAAGTACAATCATATTTTTTAAAAATCTCACAAATGTCATCAAACCTTGTGTAGAGAGGATTTTGCTTAAAATGATGTAACATCCATTGAGCTAAAATACCTCCCCCCCTACTGACAATTCCAGTAATTCTTCCTTTAACCTTCGGCAAATGCTCTATTAACAAGCCAGCATGTATAGTTTGATAATCCACGCCCTGCTGACAATGTTTTTCAATAATATGAAGAAAATCGTCTTCAGTTAGTCTATCTATTGAACCATGTACACTTTCTAATGCTTGATAAACAGGAACTGTTCCAATGGGAACAGGAGACTGATGAATAATTGCTTGCCGAACTTCATCTAAATTTACTCCTCCTGTAGAAAGATCCATAACCGTATCCGCCCCATATTTAACTGCCAGTTTTAGTTTCTCTACTTCTTCATTGATATCACTTGCATTAGGGGAAGCACCAATATTGGCATTAACTTTGCATCTTGAAGCAATGCCTATAGACATTGGCTCAAGATTCAAATGATTAATATTAGCTGGAATAATTAATCTTCCTCTTGCCACTTCTTCCATTATTAAAGAAGAAGGAAGATTCTCTTTTTTAGCAACAAAATCCATTTCTTCAGTAATATGTCCGTTTCTCGCAAAGTTCATTTGAGTTACATTGTCTTTACCAAGGCGAGGCTTAATCCACGTACTTCTCATAATTTACAAATTTTTTAAAAGTGTTATTACTAAAGTTTGATCAAATCTTGACTTCCCTGCATCAAGGTTAATGATTCAGGTTCAAAGGGTATGATCTCAGCTAAGTGAAAATTCTTAGCACCCCTAGTATTAATATTATTAATAGCTCTTTTCTAAAAAATAGTCATCTCAAGTTGCGTAAAAATAAATAAAATATTTTTATTTAGCTTTTTGATAAGACTTTATCTTTTTTAAAATATTTTTCCTATTCAATTGTCGACTTATACCCCTCTCCAAAATAATTACAATCCCCATTAGGCCAATAGGTAAATAAAAAATCTTCTTAGAATTGTCCCTAAATATCAATCCGATAGAAGATATGAGGATCATGAAAGGAGCCACAAAAGATAAAATAAATCTTTTATTAATATTCATTTACCAATTAAATTAATTTTTTCATTATTTAATTTTACTATGGATTCTGTTATCACTTTGATTCCAACAGCAATGGCTTTTTCATCTGGATCAAATTTAGAACTATGAAGCGGAGCACATCCATTTGAACTCGAAACGCCAAGCCTAAACATAGCTCCTGGAATATCTTTTAAAAATTCAGCGAAATCTTCAGCTCCTAATGATGGTTTTTGTAATTCGATAACATTTTTTTTACCCAAAACCTTAATTCCCGAATCTCTAAAGACTCTATTAATTTCAGAATTATTATTAACTGCCGGAGTGATTTCTCTAAATATTACTTTTGCTTCAGCTCCGCAACTATTAGCTAATGAAGTGATATTTTCATTGAGCCAATTACCAATATTCTTAAATAGTTTACGATTAGTACATCTAACCGTACCAATTAAATTAACCTTTTCTGCAAGAACATTGAATGCATTGCCGCCATTTATTTTCCCAAAAGTTATTACTACAGGATCTAAAGGATCTAACTTCCGTGATATTGATTCTTGAATTCCCGAGATCACTTTAGAGGCCGCCCAAATAGCATCAACTCCTTCATAAGGTCGAGCACCATGCCCTGATTTTCCTTTAATCTCTACCTTAAGTTCTCCCGCAGCTGCAGTTAAACTCCCCTCTTTAATGCCAATAGTCCCTACTGATAAATCTGGGTAGACATGGACTCCCAAAATATGGGTTAAACCATTAATTGCACCATCCTTAATCATCCATCTAGCTCCGCTGGCAATTTCTTCAGCGGGCTGAAAAATTATCCGAGTCCCAAAATTTAGTCTTAAATCCTTAATAATTTTTGCCACCCCCAATCCAATCGATATATGCAAATCATGACCACAGGCATGCATAACACCATCTACTTTTGAAGAAAAACTTAATTTGGTTTCCTCAAATATTGGCAAAGCATCCATATCTACTCTTAAACCTATAATGCCCTTATCTACAGGCCCAAAATCAGCTACAACTCCTGTTCTACCAATCGATTCTCTAACATTCCAACCAATATTTTTTAAAAAACCACTTATCAAAATCGCCGTTTGATTTTCAAGTCCACTTAATTCCGGATGAGAATGGATATGCCTTCTTAAGTTAATTAATTCATCATTAAATGAATCGATTTTTTTATATAACTGATCTCTATTCATCACTTAATTTAAATCGATAAAGTTCATTAAATCTCTAATTGGTTGTGGAGGCCATCTTCTTATTTGTTTCAACCATTCTTCATCACTATATCTAGGATCTAATTCAGTTACCGCTATCCAATTACTCTCTGCTTTCCCGGTTTCGCCCTTGGACCAATTCAACGCTGTTAAAGCTGCCCTAGCATCAGCAAAAGTTGGATATCGTCTAATTAATTTTTTTAATTCTTTTTCAGATTCATCAATTTTCCCCAACTGAAAATCTGCTAACGCCATACTAGATCTAGCCATCGCAAATCCAGGATTATATAAAGCAGCTTTTGAAAATAAATTTCTAGCTTTTTCCCAATGTGATAAAGATCCTTCCACATTAGCCAAATTATATATTGCAGAGAAATTTTTACTATCTTGCGAAATAACGAACATATAATCTTTTTTCGCTTGCGACCATAGTCCCAATGCTTCCTCTGCTATCCCTCTATTAATGTAGGGATCTACTTCACTAGGATTCAAACTTATTGCTTTATTTTGGTCATCTATTGCTCCCTTTACATCTCCTATAACAAGTCTTACATTTCCTCTATTGCTAAAACCCGCAGCATCATCAGGATAAGAATCGAGATATTGATTCCATTCTTGTAAAGCGAGATTAAATTTTCCGCCTGAGCTTAATTCTAATGCATTTTTAAACAAATCCTCCCTCAAAGATAATGAATAGCATGGTGCAATATAAAAAATATTTAAAAATACAAAAATTATTATGATACAAACCTTAACTTTTTTAAAAGTTATCATTTTTTGAATCAATGTACTTTTTTCCCAAAGCAGTAAGCAATCTTCCTCGAGGAGTTCTAGTGAGAAAACCAATTTTGATTAAATACGGCTCAACTACAAATTCTAACATCGAAGAATCATCACCCAAGCCAGCTGCAATAGAATCAAGGCCTGTTGGAATATTATTGTTTTGGTTAAGAAAAGATAAATAGTGTCTATCTAAAGAATCCAATCCTTTTTCGTCTATTTGGTATGAATTTAAAGCTTTTTTTATTAAATTCACGGAGATAGTATTAGTTTTATTAACAACTTGAGCATAATCTCTAACTCTTCTTAATAATCTTAAAGCAATTCTTGGAGTCCCTCGAGATATCTTGGCTAAATCATAAGATGCTTCATCATCTAAATTGAGATTTATTAATTGGGAGAAATTAATAATTATTTGTTTTAATTCATCATATGTGTAAAAATCAATTTTCTGAGATATACCAAATCTATCTCTTAGAGGTGCACTTATTGAGGCTAATTTAGTTGTTGCGCCAATCAGAGTAAACCTAGGAAGATTAATTGTTCTACAACGGGCTCCTCTATTAGCTCCCATAGTTAGGTCGAGTCTAAAATCTTCCATTGCAGAATATAACAACTCTTCAGTTAACCTATTTAAGCGATGTATCTCATCGATAAATAAAACTTCACCATCTTTTAATCCAAGAAGTAAACCTACAATATCCCTGGGCCTTTCAATTGCTGGCGCAGTCGCTATCCTACATTTTGTATTCAATTCATGGGCTATCAAAAAAGCAAGAGTAGTCTTACCTAAACCAGGTTGTCCATATAAAAGAGTATGCTCCATCGGTTCTTTTCTAAAAATTGAAGCATCTATGGCTATTCTTAAAGAAGATTTAAGTTGTTCTTGGCCAATAAATGCGTTTAAAGTAAGAGGCCGTGCTAAGTTCAAATTTTTATTTCTCTTTTCTTCTGGAATTATTTTTGAATCAACTAGCCTAAGTTCTTTTTTACGAAGAGAAAAATCATTATCGCCTATATTGGAAGAAATTATTGCCATAATGAAAGGTTAATTGCAATTGTTCTGAGTAGAAAGATTTTTTAAAATTAAAATGGCAAAAAATTTAAACAAAGTTAAAAAAAATACTAACAAAGAAATTAATTTTAAACTTCTAGCTGAGAATAGATATGCAAAATTTCAATATGCAATATTTGAAACAATCGAAGCTGGAATTGAACTTTTAGGGACTGAAGTAAAGTCCATTAGAAACGGAAAAGCAAATTTAAGAGATGGGTACTGTTCATTCAGAGATGGCGAGATCTTATTATTAAATGTTCACATTTCACCACATAAAAATGTGGGTTCTTTCTTTAATCATGATCCATTAAGAAATAGAAAGTTGCTACTACATAAAAAAGAAATAATAAAAATGAAATCCAATACTGAAAAAAAAGGAATGACTATTGTTCCATTATCTCTTTATTTAAAAGGCTCATGGATAAAACTAACTATTGGAGTCGGTAAAGGTAAAAAATTACATGACAAACGCCAAGATGAAAAACAAAAAAGTATAAAAAAAGAAATCAACTCTGCACTAAAAAGATGAAATTATTATTCAGAATTATTGCAACTATTAATCTAAACTTACTGAACTTGGAGGTGGGGAAGGATCTGGATCTGCAATTAACATATGTTGTAAGACTGTCTCAGGCCTCTCACTATCTCTCCAGCGAATTTTGTATGCAGGCATTTTTGTACCTCTACTTGTAGTTTGCTCTACTGGTTCAATAACCCATCCTCTTCTTGATCGGCCCTGAGGATTTCTTTTTACTACTGCATCCGCGTGTTTGAAACGGAAACCAACACGTTCACCACTCATTTAAAAAATTCGTATTGGAATAATTTACTTATTTTACTTCATTCAAGGGTAATTTTTCATTTTTTTTGTAAGTTATTTCTGGTTTTAACAATGGGAAAGGGATTACATCTCTTATTGATGGACTATTAGTAATTAACATAATTAGCCTATCAATGCCTATGCCTAATCCTCCAGTAGGGGGCATGCCAATCTCTAAAGCATTCAAGAAATCTTCATCTATGCAGTGAGCCTCAAGATCTCCCTCATCTCTAAGAGATTGCTGTAATTGCATCCTTTCTCTTTGATCTACTGGATCTATCAACTCACTAAATGCATTTGCTAGCTCGCGACCAACAATAAATAATTCAAATCTCTGAACTATTTCTTTGTTATCAAGATGAGGCCTTGCTAAAGGAGAAATTTCAACAGGATAATCGATAACAAAAGTAGGTTCTATAAGTTTTGATTCTACTTTTTGTTCGAAGACCTCATTTAAAAGTCTTCCTATAGTATTGACTTTATTAGAAAAATCAACATTTATACTTTTAACGGCTTGTTTTGCTGCTTGAAAGTCTCCACTGAAAGAATCAAAATCAATCCCTGTATATTTTTTGACAATATCTTTCATGGATATTCTTGTCCAAGGTTTAGAAAAATCAATTTCTTTATTTTGATAATTTATAATTAAAGAGCCACATGCATCAGCTAAAATATCCTTTATCAATTCTTCTGTTAAGTTCATCATATCAACATAGTCAGAAAAAGCTTCATAAATTTCAACTGAGGTGAATTCTGGATTATGCCTTGTACTTATCCCCTCATTACGGAAGATTCTTCCCAATTCATATACTTTCTCAAATCCTCCAACAACCATTCTTTTTAAATGTAACTCTGTAGCTATTCTTAGATATAGCGGAATATCTAATGTATTGTGATGAGTTATAAATGGTCTTGCTTCAGCACCACCAGCTTCAGATTGCAGAATTGGAGTCTCTATCTCTAAAAAATTTCTATTATCTAACCATTTTCTTATAAAACTTATGCATTTTGCTCTTTTTTTAAATACATTTTTAGAGTGAGGATTGACTATTAAATCTAGATAACGTTGTCTATATCTTTTTTCAATATCAGTCAATCCATGCCATTTATCTGGCAAAGGTTGTAATGATTTGGATAACATTTCCCATTTTTCTACTTTAATAGAAAGCTCACCTTTATTTGTTTTTTTAATAGTTCCGTAGACGCCTATCCAATCACCAATATCTACTATTTCCTTGAGATCTTCAAAAGAAAGTGATTTTTGTTTTTCTAAATTTAAGTTAATAATCTTTTTATCTAGATAAAGCTGAATCTGACCATCTTGATCGCTTATTGTGAAAAAAGCAATTTTACCCATTACCCTTTTTGCCATCACTCTTCCAGCAATAGAAACACTGAAGTCTTCTTCTTGACCATTTTCTAGGTAATCAAATTTTTGAGTAAGAAATTTTGTAGTATTTGAAACCCTAAAACTCTGTGCGTAAGAAGCAAATCCTTTACTAACCAGTGAATTAGCTTTTTGTAAGCGTGCTTCTTTTATTTCAGACAAAATTTATTTTAATATATTTGTTTTATTTAATAAAATTATCAGACTATGGCTCAACTTGCCAAAGATGTTGCTGTTTCACCAACTCTCTGAGATGCGTAACCAATTCCTCTGACAGTTAATATTAATTCTGGATTTCTTGGATCTGGCTCTAATTTACCTCTTAATCTAGCTACATATACATCTACAACTCTTAAATCTGCTGCTCTTCGAGGAGGATAACCCCATAGCTGCTCTAAAATTTCTGCTCTCGGGACAACCTTTCCAGGCTCGTCAAATAATAATTCTAGGAGGCTAAATTCAGTATAGGTTAGGCTAATTCTATCTCCTGCTCTTGAAACTTGTCTGCGATTAGTATCAACAACTAAACTTCCAAATTTCATAACTCCTTTGCCTGAAGGAACTTCTTTAGTTTCCGTAACCGATACAGTTGGGCCCATTCTTCTCAAAATGGTAGCTATTCTAGCCTCTAACTCTTTTGGGCTAAATGGTTTAGATAAGTAATCATCAGCCCCTAAATCCAAACCTGCAACTCTCTCTGAAATAGCTTCTAAAGCTGTTAAGAATATAATTGGAACTACTGACTCAGCTCTAATTCTTCTACAAACAGCAAATCCATCCATTTTTGGAAGCATAACATCAAGAACTATCAAATCTGGGGAGTCCCTGTGAAAAGATTCAAGGGCTTCTTCTCCGTTAGTGGCTGAATAAACTTGATAGCCAGCTAGTTGAAGCCTCGTAACTAATACCTTCAAAACTGCTGGTTCATCATCAACAACTAAAATTCTTGCTTTTGACATAGTTAAAAAAGATTTCTCGATATTTCAAAGCAAAAAACTATTGCATTGAATGTTTATTCTAACAATTAAAAATATAACATTACGAACCCGCAAAGAGATATTCCTAAGGTTTAAAACATTTTAAATGATTTGAAAATATATAAATTTTTTTAAAACTTTTACCTTTTTTGCAAAATTTATTGCTGTAATTTGCTTCTTGAAAATTTAAATATTCTTAAAAGTTGGGAGCAAATAAAGGGAGCAAAAAAACCGGTCAAAAAAACTTCCGCTAAGATATTTTTAAAACTGGGAATCAACATTAAAAAATTACTATCTGAAAAATTTCTAAACAAAATTTGTAAAAAATAAAGAGTTCCACATAAAAAACTTCCAAAAGAACAAATTAAACCATACCTAAAATGTCCCACCAAAAAATCACTATGTATTTTAATTCTCCCAAACAAAAAACCACAAAAAATTAATCCTGGTATTTGAGTAAAACTTTCATTTAAAGTTAAAGAATCTAAAATTAGACCTAAAAACAAACCAAATATTAATCCATTGATTGATCCATTCATCATTGACCAAGGCAATAACCAAAATAATGGCCAATATGGCTGAACACCTAAAAATCCAAGCCAATTAGGGTGCCATAAAAAAATAATAGGGATAAAAATAAAGCTTATTATGGATAATTTTTTTATAAAAAATTTATTCATTAAATATTTACTTCCAAAATTTGGACCCAATCAATTACTTGAGGTTTTGCTAAAAGTAAAATTTTTGCTGTTTTTTTTGATTTCAATGTCTCATCTATTGATTGGACAATACCAATAGGGATATTTGGAGGTAATAACGTACTAGCGGGAGATGATGATACAAAATCTCCAACTTTAATATCAGCATCTTCTGAATAAAGTATCAGACTAGGATAATCATCTCCTAAACCTACAAGTAATCCATTGGTTTGAATTCTATCAACCCAAACACCTAACTTACTTTCTGGAGAAGTTATTAAAGTTACCGACGAAGTGAATAAAGAAGTATTCTTTACTATTCCTAATAATCCACCCGGACCAATCACAATATTACCAATTTCTACTCCATCCTTTGAACCTTTATTTAAAATAATTTGTCTCCACCAACTACCTGTTTTTCTCGAAATAACTGCCGCTGAAATATGTTCATCATTAGATGATTCTTTAAGAGATAAGATTCGTCGCAATCTTAAATTATCTTTTTTAAGAAGATTTAACTTTATTAAATATTCTTGGTCAATACTGTTAAGAACAATTTCTTTTTGAAATTGACCAGGCCAAAAAGGTTTTGAAATAAAATAATAAAAATCTTTATAAAAAGCTCCTTTTGATATTCTTACATAAACCAAAAATAAAAAAATTACAAAAAATAGCCAATTTTTCTTTTTATGCCACCAACGACGATTAGTAGAAATCCGTCGGATACCTAACATAACATTAATCTCTTATTGCATTCCTTATAAATTCTGGAGTGTCAACAACTCTTTTGAGTTTTTTAAAATCATCCAACACCTCTCCACAACCATTCACTACGCAAAGCAGTGGGTTTTCTGCTATGTGAGTAAAAATCCCTGTTTCATCGCTCAATAAATCATTAATGCCTCTCACTAAAGCTCCACCACCTGCAAGCATAATCCCCCTATCAACTATGTCTGCAGCAAGTTCAGGGGGGGTTCGCTCTAAAGTTCTTTTTACAGCTTCGACTATTTTACTAAGTGTTTCAGCCATAGCTTCTCTGATTTCTCCTGATGTCAAAGTGACTGACCTAGGTAGACCAGATAAAAGATGTAAACCTCTAACCTCTAAAGTAGTTTTATCAAAATCATCATCTGGAAATGCAGATCCAATTTTAATCTTGATATCTTCTGCAGTTCTCTCTCCAACAACTAAATTGTGAACTTTTTTAAGATATAGCGCAATTGACTCATTTATTTCATCGCCTGCTATTCGAACAGATTCACTCAATACGGTTCCTCCTAAACTTAATACTGCAACCTCAGTAGTACCTCCACCAATATCAACAATCATTGTTCCAATTGGTTCAGTTACTGGCAATGATGCTCCTATTGCCGCTGCAACAGGTTCATCAATTAAATGAACTTCTCTAGCTCCCGCTAATCCAGCTTCTCTTACTGCTCTTCGCTCAACACTAGTAACTCCACTTGGAATACCAATAACTATTCTTGGGGCTACTAACCCCTTGCCTTCATTACATTTTTGAATAAATGTTTTTATCATTTGTTCTGCAGCATCAAAATCTGCGATAACCCCATCTCTTAGTGGTCTTACGGCTCTTATATTACCAGGGGTCCTTCCAAGCATTAACTTAGCTTCTTTACCAACAGCTAATGGAATCCCTTCTTCTAAATCCATAGCTACTACAGAAGGCTCTTGTAAAACAACGCCTTTTCCTGATACGTGTATAAGAGTATTGGCCGTTCCCAAATCTATGCCAATATCTCTAGAAAATTTAAATCTGTTAAAAATCACAATAAGAATTTCTTTTTATAAATAATATATCTATTTTTTGCTAAGCTCTCGGAATTCTTTCGTTTAGTTATGAATAGCACTTAAAACTTTGAGCAAAACCTGAAAATATGAGTAGTATTAAAAAAAAAATTTATGGAAATTAACACTATTAATCTTGTTGGCAGAGCAGGACGAGAACCAGATGTCAGATACTTTGAATCTGGCAGTATCGTAGCGAATTTCACAATTGCAGTTAACAGAAGAAGCAGAGATGAAGAGCCAGATTGGTTTAATTTAGAAATATGGGGCAAGCAAGCACAAATAGCCGCAGATTATGTGAAAAAAGGATCATTAATTGGAATTACAGGAAGCTTTAAAATTGATAGTTGGAAAGATAAAAATACTGGAGAAGATAGATTTAAACCAGTTGTTAGGGTAGATAGATTAAATTTACTAGGATCACGAAAAGACTCTGATAATAATCAATATTCCAACAGCAATAACTCAAGTGAAATTCCTTTTTAAGCTCTATTTTTTTTCAAAAATCTAATAATTATTTTTATAAAAAAATACAAGAAAATTAAAATTAAAATTGGCTTCATAACATATTTGATTTGATCTGAGTAAGTTTCAATGATTAGATAGTTTTCACCAAATAAATACCCTAAATAAGTCAGAAGTGCTACCCATATCAAGCTACCAAATGTAGTCCAAAGCAAAAATTTTCTTAATGGCATAAGTTCTATGCCAGCCGGAACTGAAATTAAAGTTCTTATGCCTGGTACTAATCGACCCCAAAAAACTAAAGAAACTCCATATTTATCAAACCACCTTTTACTTTTATTTAGATCATTAGAAGAAATACCCAGATATTTTCCCTTTTTATCTAGAAAATTTGAAAGTCTTTTTTCATTTACTAATCTACCTAAATAATACCAAGGCAATGATCCTAGAATAGTTCCAAGTAATCCTGAAAAAACTAAAATATAGAAGTTTAATTTTTGTTGATAAACAAAAAAACCACCCAATGGCATTATTATTTCGGAAGGAATTGGGGGGATTACATTTTCTAAAAACATTGCTAGACAAATAGTAAGGTATGCAATTGTTGAATTTTTTTCAACTGCCAAACTAATATAATCAGGAATTGAAGTAAGAAAATTTACAAAAATTAAACTCAATCTTAGTATCTATAAAGTTCTGGTTTATAAGGTCCATCAACAGAGACATTGATATAATCAGCCTGTTCTTTAGTTAATTTTGTTAATTTTGCCCCAATTTTATCTAAATGTAATCTAGCTACCATTTCATCTAAGTGTTTTGGTAAAACATAAACCTCTTTAGCATATTGATCTGACTTGTTGAAAAGTTCGATTTGAGCTAATACTTGATTAGTAAAAGAATTACTCATAACAAAGCTTGGGTGGCCAGTGGCACAGCCTAAATTGACTAATCTACCTTCAGCTAAAAGAATAATTTTATTTCCACTAGGTAGAGTTATATGATCAACTTGAGGCTTAATATTTTCCCATTCATAATTTTTTAATGAAGCTACATCAATTTCATTATCGAAATGTCCAATATTACAGACGATGGCCTCATCCTTCATCTTGATAAGATTTTCATTAGTTATAACCTGATAGTTACCAGTAGCCGTAACAAAGATATCTATATCTTTCACAACATCCTCTAGCGTAACAACGCTAAAACCTTCCATTGCTGCTTGAAGAGCACAAATTGGATCAACTTCAGCAACTTTTACGATTGCACCAAGTCCTCGTAATGACTGGGCTGAACCCTTACCTACATCTCCAAAACCCATCACTAAAGCAACCTTCCCAGCAATCATCACGTCAGTTGCACGCTTTATGCTATCAACTAGAGATTCGCGGCAGCCATATAAATTATCAAATTTGCTCTTAGTTACTGAATCATTAACGTTGATAGCAGGAAAAGGTAAAGCATTTTGCTTTTGAAGTTGATAAAGTCTTGCGACTCCCGTTGTAGTTTCTTCAGTGACACCAATGATATTTCTCTTAATTCTAGAATAGAAGTCACTATCATTTTCCAACTTAGATTTAATAGAATTAAATAAGGCAATTTCTTCTTCATTACTGGGATTATCTAAAACAGATAAATCTTTTTCTGCTTTACTACCGAGTATCAATAAGCCAGTTGCATCTCCCCCATCATCAAGAATCATATTTGGAGAGTCTGAACCCCAATCAAGGATATAGTGGGTATATTGCCAATATTCATCAAGAGTCTCACCTTTTTTTGCATATACGGAAATTCCTTGATCTGCGATAGCTGAAGCCGCATGATCTTGAGTTGAAAAAATATTGCATGAAGCCCATTTCACTTCTGCACCAAGATCAACAAGAGTTTCTATTAAGACTGCTGTCTGAATAGTCATATGAAGACTTCCAGCTATTTTTGCCCCTTTAAGTGGCTTTTCAGATTGATATTTATCCCTAAGTGCCATTAATCCGGGCATTTCTGTTTCGGCAATTTTAATTTCTTTACGACCAAAATCTGATAAAGAGATATCAGCAATTACATAATTAGGTGTAGAGGTTTTAAGTGAATTTGCGATAACCATATCTAGAGATTAGTGTTTCTATTAAACTATATATGATTTTTGGATAATTTTGTGTTTGTTGAAAATTTACAAGAGACTTTAAATTTAGGGAAAAAACTCTCACAAAAATTAAATCCACAATCAATTGTTTTATTACAGGGTCCAATTGGGGCTGGGAAAACTTCATTTGTTCAAGGGATTGCTAAAGGCTTATCAATCTCTGAGGACATCACAAGCCCCACATTTGCTTTATCGCATCATTATAACTCCGGAAGAATTCCACTAATTCACCTTGATTTATACAGGTTAGAAAATATTTCTTTAGCCAAAGAAGTTTTTTTTTCAGAAGAAGAAGAGGCAATACAAAGAGAAGCTATTTTAGTTATTGAATGGCCAGAATTAATAGAAAAATTTATTGATAATTTCTGGAAAATAGAAATTAGTTACGCAAAAAATTATGGAAGAAACTACAAAATAAAAGATCCTAAAAATTTATTGACATTCTCATAATACGGCTGTTGCTCGATGGCGCCTTCACCAAGACAAGTTAATAATCCACAAACACTTGCGAACTTAATGCAATCTTCTATCTCTAGTTCATTTGAAGGATAGCCAGAAGAAATTAATTTTGAAATTAAGCCAGCTAGAAAAGCATCGCCTGCGCCAGTTGTATCTACAATTTTTTGTGAAGAAGGAGTTTCGGTAATTCCCTGCAATCCATTGATATACCATGCAACGGGATTTTTACCATCAGTTATTATTACATCTGGTCTATTAGACAATTGTTGAGATATTAGTAAGGGATTCTCATCCTCAAAAAACAAAGTTGCTTCTTCCTTGGCAAGTTTTAAAACATTTGCATGATTTAAAAAATTTTTGATCAAATTAACTCTCGCGGCATTAGTAATTTCTGATGAAAAACTTGAATGATCCCAAAAGACCTCTCTCCAATTCAAATCAATAACTATTTTAACTTCAAATTTTTTAGCCTGTTCCAGAATAAAAAAAATAGTCTCTGCTGATATTGGAGATGATAATAAGATCGTTCCTGTAACCAAATATTTTGTTTCTAGAAAAGATTCCTCCAAATTTAAAATTTCTTTTTCGAGTAATTTCTTACTAAGAATTTCATCTGCAAAGAAAGAATGAGAACTTTCCTCAAAGCCTGAAAAAAAACGATCTCCAAATTGATCTCTATCTACTTTAACCACGCGAGTAGATGAATCATTATCTAATTGCAAGAAATCTAAGTTAACATCCAATTCATTAAATTGCGTAATGAATTTTTTTCCATAATCATCAATTCCCAAACTTCCTATAAAAATTGAATCTATTTTTAATTTTCTTAATGCACAAGCAACATTAGCCGGTGCACCACCCAAAAAATCTTTATATCCTTTATTTGACCTATTTCTGATTCTGTCTATTAAAGCCTCTCCAATACATATGACCCTTTTCTTTTTCATAAAATGAAAGCTTTTTCTTAACTAAGAATAATTTAATAAAAACGAATATTTTTTTTTTGAATTAAAGTTTAATTAAAAACATATTCATAGTGTCTTTAAATAAATCTAAAACTTGGAAGTGGAAAAATTGGGAAATTTCTTGGTCTTTATCAAAAGAATCTGCTTCTAAAAAAAATATTAACATTTTATTAGTTCATGGATTTGGAGCATCAAAAAACCACTGGAGATATAATCAAGATTTTCTTGGGAAATTTTCTAACTGCTACGCAGTGGACTTATTAGGATTTGGGAAAAGCAGTCAACCTTGCGCTTTATTAGATTACGAACCTGATAAAGAAAACTCAATTAGATATTCATTTGACTTATGGGGTAATCAAATATCAACATTTTGTTCAGAGGTAATTAAATCTCCTGTTTACTTGGTAGGAAATTCAATTGGTGGTGTTATTGCATTGAAAGCTGCTGAAATCCTTAAAGATAATTGCAAAGGTATTATATTGATTGATTGTGCGCAAAGAACTATGGATGATAAACGTTTAAAAAAAAGTGATATCTTAATGAATCTACTGAGACCCGTCCTTAAAACGATAGTCAGACAAAGAGTAATTAGCAATACACTCTTTACAAGAGCTGCTAATCCAAAAGTTATTAAGAAAATACTTGAACAAGCTTACCCTACAGGAAAAAATATCGATAAAGAATTGATTGAAATACTTTATCAACCCTCTCAAAGGAAAAACTCTAAAGAAGCATTTCGTGGTTTTATTAACTTATTTGATGACTATCTCGCTACTGACCTTTTCGATAAAGTTGATGCTCCAATCCAATTGATTTGGGGAGAAAAAGATCCTTGGGAATCATTAAATGAAGCTAGAGAGTGGAAGAAACAATTCAGGAACATTAAGAGATTAGATATTATTAATGCGGCTGGTCATTGTCCTCATGATGAAGAACCTGAAAAAACAAATAAGTTAATGAATGAATTTATTCAAGAAACAAAGTAAGCTTCAACGTTATCACTAAGTCTTCTTAAGCCTCTTAATCCATCTCGTTCAAGATTTCTTACTCGATCTCTACTTATCCCTAGTACCCTTCCTATACCTGTAAGAGACATTGGCTCATCACCATCCATTCCATATCTCATTCTTAAAACTCTACATTGCAAATCAGGCAATTGATGTAAAAGAGAATGCAGATCACCTCTCATACAATCCATCTCAATTTGTTCGTCTGGCAAATCCTCGCCGCCTGCAAGTAAATCTAACAAAACAGTATCTTCGCCATCGCCAACTTTGGTTTCAAGACTTACTGGCTGACCAGCTTTGCACATCAAATCTTTCACATCATCTTCAGGAAGTTCTACGTATTTAGCAAGTTCAGTAACAGTAGGAGTTCTAGACATTTCTTGACTGAGCTCTCTTTGACCCTTTTTTAACTTATTCAACATTTCAGTTATATGAATTGGTAGCCTTATCGCCCGACTTTTTTCAGCTATTGCTCTCGTAATACCTTGTCTAATCCACCAGTATGCATATGTTGAGAACTTATATCCTCTTGCTGGATCAAATTTTTCAACTCCTCTGACTAGTCCAATAGTTCCCTCCTGAATTAAATCTAAAAGTTCCATGTTTCTTTTTGTATATTTTTTTGCAACGCTTACTACCAACCTTAAATTTGCTGCAACCATCCTTTCTTTAGCTCTCTGTCCAGCTCTCAATCTTTTTTTAATAATGGAAGTAGATAAATTTAATTTGGTCGATAATTCATCAATGCTAGGCTTGTCTCCTGTTAATTCAATAATTTCTAATTCTGCTCTTTCAACCTCCATATACTCTTGAACTTGGCGACCTAAAGTAATTTCTTGTTCATGCGATAGTAATGGAACTCTTCCTATATCCCTCAAGTATGATCGAACAAGATCTACATCATTACTAGCTTTTATATTTGCGATTGACGCTAATTTATTTTCACTTTTTATTTCAGAAGTCATGAAAGTTGGATGATGTTTTGTAAACAATACCATTAAGAAATGTAAAGTTAAACAAAAAAATCCACAATTTTACAAAAATGAGAATAAATACCTACTGAAATTAGGCTAACGAAGAACTTAATAACCATTTTGCTGTGCTGAGATAGATAAATACACCTGCAATATCAGTTACGGTTGTAATGAAAGGGGAGGACATTAAGGCTGGATCCAATTTCATTCTGGCAAACAGCAAAGGGAGGATCGCGCCTGTTGTAGCAGCTAAAGTTGTTATAGATATCAAACTTATTCCCACAGCAGAAGCGATTAAAGGCCCCTCTCCTTGCCACCAAGCGAAGGGAAATACTACAAGCATCATAAAAACACCTAGAAGAGCGCCTGTTATTGCCTCCTTAACCACCGCCTTAATTGCACCAAGTGACTTTAGTTTTTGAGTACTTAAACCTCTAATTACAACCGTTGAACTTTGAGCACCGACATTCCCCCCAGTACCTATAAGTAATGGAATAAATGCAGCTAATAAGACTATTTCTTTTAATATTTGATCATTCATAGCTATAACTTTTGTCGTTAAACCATTTGCTAAAACCAAAATTAATAACCATAAAATTCTTCTTCGAGCAATCGTAAACAAACTACTTTGAAAATAATCATCTTCATCGCCAGGTTGTACTGCCCCCGCCGCATAAATATCTCTTGTTGCTTCTTGTTCTATGACATCAATTAAATCATCGACTGTTACTATCCCAACAAGTCTTTTTTCCTTATCAACGACTGGGAGAGCTAAAAAATCGTATCTTTGTATTGCTCTAGCAACCTCTTCTTGATTCGTATTAGTAGCGATATTAACAACATCTCTTGTCATAACGTCTCCAATTGGCTTAGAAGGATCAGCAGTTACAAGGTCTCTTAGAGAGAGAATACCAGTTAAATGTCTTTCTTTATCTGTAACATATAAGCTATAGATAGTTTCAGTAAAAGGGGCTCTTTTTCTAACTAAAGAAAGGGCCTCGGCTGCTGTTTGCATTTCTTTGAGATCTATAAATTCAGTTGTCATAAGTCTTCCGGCAGTTTCAGGCTCATATCCAAGTAATTCCGCTGTTACTTTCCTTTCACCAGGACTAAGAGCAGATAAAAATTTTCGTACAACTTTTGCAGGTAATTCATCAAAGAGTTGAACTCTATCATCAGGAGACATTTTTTCAACGATTTCTAAAACTTCTCCTGATCGAAGTCTTTCTAATAAAGTTTGCTGAACTACTGGATCTAAATATTCATAAACCTCAATTGCTTCATTTTTCTTTAATAATCTAAATGCTAATGCCTGCAATATTAGTGGAAGGCTTCCAATAGCATCTGCAATATCAACAGGTTGGGAAGGCTCTAAAAGTAACTTTGCCTCATCATAATTTCCCGCGATGAGCAATTCCTCAAGTTGAAAAGTAATATTTTCTCGTATATTTAAATCTGAAGATAGGGATGTAACTGTTTCAAGATTATTTTCGTTCATGAATATCATCCCTCGTCAAAGTAACACCACCATTATATGAAATCTAAGTAATTTTTCTACTTATCCAGAACCCGATAAACATTGTGAATAAATTTACGATGATGATTAAATTAAAAAAAATTATAAATTTTATCCACTCCCCTTGATTCAAAATTTTGTACAAAAAATATATAAATCCGCTAAAAGATGTAAAGCAAGAAAAAAAACCACTCAATAAAATTTTTTCAGTTGAATAATTTAATCTTCTACTGATTAAAAAACCCACTAAAAATGATCCGATTATTGAAATAAAAAAATTATTATTTATAGTTAATCTTAAAAAAGTAGCTAAGTAAGCAGCTACAAGAATATAAATAGAATTATTTATTTTCACTTCAAAAAAACTGAATTAGAAAATAACCTAAATAAAAGAAAAAGAATGAAAAAATAATCACTTCAATATAGTGGAAAAACAATCTTAGGAATTTTCTCTTTTTAAATAAGTCAAATAGTTGATGTATAAAAGAAGAAAATGTACTAAAACATCCTAAAAAACCACTGTAAAATAACATTAATATTTCGTTATTAATAAAATTTAAAGCTACTAAAATTCCTAAAAAAAAAGATGATAAAAAATTTACTATTGAAGTATTTTGAATATCAAAACCTATACTTTTTTTAAAATTATTTTGTATGAATATTCTCAGTATTAATCCAAAAGTACTGCCGAGTAAAATTATAATTATTGAACTAAAATCCAAAATTTACATTTTTATCCAGCCTTTTAAAATCTTATTAGGATCATCTAAAAATTTATTAGAGGCTAATTCAACCCTAATCCAAGTTTCATTTTTGCTGACTTTCCAATTACGTAATACTGATAAAGTTGTACCTACATCAAGAACTAATAATTCCTTAGAATAAATTTCAGGACAAGAATAAAGCGAAGTATTGGAACTCAATATAATTTCATTTATATTATTAGGGAACTTATTTTGATTTAAACTTTTTTGGATCCCACCAGCAGGTAATGTAATTGGAGCAATTAATGCAAAAGTAATTAAACAAAAATTTTTGATATAGTTATTAATCATATGTCTAAAGTTGCCATATCTAAGTTGCTACTATGAGTTTCAATAAATTCTCTTCTTGGTGCAACTTTATCTCCCATTAATATATTGAATATTCTGTCAGCTTCAAGTGCATCTTCGATTTCAACCCTTTTCATCATCCTCGTTTGAGGATTCATAGTTGTATCCCATAGTTGTTTTGGCATCATCTCACCTAATCCTTTAAATCTTTGGATATTATAATTTGCATTTTCTCCAAAACCTTTAATTGTATCCTTTAATTGATTCTCGTTATAACAGTAATTATGATTCTTACCTCTTTCAACTTTATAAAGAGGGGGACAAGCAATGTATATAAAACCTTTCTCAACAAGTTCTCTTTGGTATCTGTAAAAAAATGTCAGCAATAAAGTTCTTATATGAGCACCGTCAACATCAGCATCCGTCATAATTACAACTCTATGATATCTCAAAGAGCTCTCGTTGAACTCCTCTCCTTTTATTCCTAATCCTAGAGCTGTTATTAATGACTGTATTTCTGTGTTTTTATAAATTTTAGTATCGTCAGTTTTTTCAATATTAAGAATTTTACCCCTGAGAGGCAAAATAGCCTGAAAATTTCTATCTCGTCCTTGTTTTGCGGAGCCACCAGCTGAATCACCTTCAACTATATAAATTTCTGATTCTGAAGGATCTCTAGAACTACAATCTGCTAACTTACCCGGTAATGTAGAACTTTCTAGCACACTTTTTCTTCTTACTAATTCTCTAGCCCTTCTTGCAGCTTCTGCTGCATTAAATGATTGAATTGCTTTTTCAAGAATCAAGTCCAAAATTCCAGGATTAAATTCCATATATTTTGTGAGAGCCTCCCCAATAAGAGAATCCACAATTCCCCGTACTTCAGTATTTCCTAATTTTGTTTTTGTTTGCCCTTCAAATTCGGGATCTGGAACTTTTACTGATAAAACAACAGTCAAACCCTCTCTAATATTTTCGCCAGCTAAATTTTTTTCAATATCTTTTCTTTTGCCTCTCTTTTTTGCAAGATTATTGAAAGTTCTTGTCAGAACTGTTTTTAGGCCTTCAATATGTGTTCCTCCATCAATAGTTCTAATATTATTTGCAAATCCTAAAATATTATCTGAATATACATCTGAACACCATTGCAAAGCTGCTTCTACGTATACATTTTCTTTCTGTGAGTCAACATAAATTATTTCAGGATGAATAGGATCTTTTTCAGCATTCATGTATTCAACATATTCTTTAATACCTCCTTGATACAAGTAAATTTCTTCTTTAAAAGAACCATCTGATAATTGATTTCTTTCATCTCTAAAAACAATTTTTACTCCACCATTAAGATAAGCTAGCTCTCTTAATCTAGATGAAAGAAGAGCATATTCAAATTCAATTCCTCCAGAAAAAATCGTTTTGTCGGGTTTAAAGCAAATAGTTGTTCCTTTCTTAGATGGTTTGCCAGTCTGCTTTTTACTTTCCAAATCACCCTTTGATACACCTTTTTCAAATCTTTGATTAAATTCGCTCCCATCCCTATAAACAGTCACATTAACCCATTCGCTTAGAGCATTAACTACAGATATTCCTACTCCATGCAAACCCCCTGAAACTTTATAACCACCACTTCCAAATTTACCTCCTGCATGAAGAACAGTTAGTACAGTTTCTAAGGCACTTTTCCCTGTTCTTGGATGAATATCTGTTGGAATACCTCGTCCATTATCAGAAATCAAAGCAGAGCCATCTGCTCGAAGAACTATTTCTATGTGATCACAATGTCCTGCTAGTGCTTCATCAACCGAGTTATCAACTACCTCATATACTAAATGATGTAATCCCCTAGGTCCTGTTGAACCTATGTACATCCCAGGGCGTTTACGAACTGGTTCTAACCCCTCTAAAACCTGTATCTGTTCTGCGCCGTAATCATTTGAGATTTTATTAGATCTTTTGTCCTCACTCATTTAATATAAAAAAAATATTAGACTTTTAAAATGTTATTTTTAAAAGGTCTTTCATTAAACTTACCACCGCAATAGGATATAGGCTCGAAGTCAATGAAAAATTTAATCACTCTAATTATATAACTAATATTTTTTTCTTCAGAAATTCATATGTCTTCGTCTCTACCTCATGTAATAATTTTAATTGGGCCTACTGCAAGCGGTAAAACAGAATTAGCTATTAAAATTGCAGAATATTTTAAAACTCATATACACAATATCGATTCAAGGCAAATTTATAAGTCCATGGATATTGGAACAGCCAAGCCATCTAAAATCCAACAAAAAACAATAAAGCATTTTTTAATAGATATTGAAGAACCAATCAATCAAATTAATGTAAAACAATTTCAAGAAATTGCTCAAAAATCTATTAAGGGAGAAATTAAACAAGATAATTTACCCTTTCTTGTTGGAGGAAGTGGGTTGTATATGAACTCAATAACAAAAGGATTTTTTGTACCAGATGTCCCTCCCCAAAATAATTTCAGAAGACAATTAGAAGAACTTGGTCAGAAGAAATGTTGGGAACTGTTAAAAACTTGTGATCCATTATCAACAAAAAAAATCAATTTTGCTGACCAAATTAGAACAATCAGAGCTTTAGAAGTCTTTTACGTTACAGGTAAACCTTTGTCAACTTTGAAAGTACAAAAACCGCCTAAGTGGAAAATCCTTGAGCTTGGATTAGATAGAGATAATTTAAAAGAAAGAATTTTTCAAAGAACAAAAAATATGTTTTTATCTGGAATTATTGAGGAGACAAACCACCTTATCTCTAAGTACGGATTTGATTTGCCAATATTAGAAACCATTGGTTATCGAGAAGCTAGAGATGTTTTAAATAACCGTTCAACAATTGACAAAGCGATTGAGTTAACTACGACAAAAACAATCCAATTTGCCAAAAGACAAAAAACTTGGTTTCGTAATAAAAATAATCCTCTTTGGCTTAATAACAAAAACCTTCTAAAAGATGCAATAATTAAAATAGAGTCTTTTTTAAGCTAACTTTATAAAAATAGATTTTGTTCATCATCCAATCAATTTATTTAATTAACTGAATGCCCCCACGCCCACGCTTTGACCGACGAGCTCCAGTTAGAGAGCTACCAAATATAAATGAAAGAATAAAATACCCTCAATTGAGAGTCGTTGATTCAGATGGAAAACAATTAGGCGTCATAGATAGATTAAAAGCATTAGAAATAGCATCTCAAAGAGAACTTGATTTAGTTTTGGTTAGCGAAAAAGCAAATCCGCCTGTTTGTAGAATCATGGACTACGGTAAATATAAATTTGAACAAGAAAAGAAAGCTAAAGAAGCAAGGAAAAAATCACATCAAACAGAAGTTAAAGAAGTAAAAATGAGGTATAAAATTGACAAGCATGATTATGATGTACGTATTGGTCAAGCTACTAAATTTCTAAAATCAGGAGATAAAGTAAAATGTACTGTAATTTTTAGGGGAAGAGAAATCCAACACTCAAATTTAGCTGAGACACTTCTTTTAAAAATGGCTAATGATTTAGAAGAGCAATCAGAAGTTCAACAAAAACCCAAAAGAGAAGGGAGAAACATGATTATGTTTTTAAGCCCTCGCAAAACTCCTCTTATTAAGAAAGAAAATGGGCGATGAATTGTTATCAAAAAATATGACAAATGTTAAAGTGTCACTAAATCAGAAATTAAATTAGTCAGGATTTTTCTAAAGTGAGATTCCATATTCAACAAGAAAGTGATATACCAGCATCTACTCAACTAAATAATCAAATTTGTTTCGCAATTGCAGCAAGACATTATCCGCCGGGACACAGACTTCCAAGTACGAGGCAACTTGCAATGCAGACTGGACTCCATCGGAATACTATAAGCAAAGTTTACAGACAACTAGAGATGGATGGAGTTGTTGAAGCAATAGCTGGATCAGGTATCTATGTCAGAGATAATCTTACTAAAAGAGAATTTACAAAATCACTTAACTCTAAAGATAAAATAAGTAAAGCACCAGATCAAGAAGCAAAGAAGGTTATTGACAACTTGATAAGTCTTGGATTCACCTTACAAGAGACGAGAGAGATATTGAACAATGAAATTGATTGGCGTATTAAGTGCGGATCAAGAATCATAGTCAGTACTCCTAGAGAAGATATTGGAGCTTCTATGTTAATAGCAGAAGACCTTTCTACAACAGTTAATGTACAAGTAGAAGTTGTTCCTATGGAAGAATTAGAAAAAGTTTTGAGTAATTCAAATAATGGTACGATTGTCACAAGTAGATATTTTTTACAGCCTCTAGAAAAAGTTGCTAAGCAACATGGAGTTCGCGCTATTGCAGTTGACTTGAGCGACTTTCAAAAGGAATTAAAATTTCTCAAAGAATTAAATGCTGGAAGTTGTGTAGGTATCGTAAGCATAAGTCCTGGTTTATTAAGAGCAGCGGAAATCATTATACATAGTATGCGTGGTAATGAATTAATGCTTATGACAGCAATCTCAGACAATAACAGTAGATTACTCTCACTTTTAAAGGCTTCCAACTTTGTAGTGTGTGATGGACCTAGTCTATCAGTTGTAGAAAACATATTATTAAAAAATCGTTCTCAGTTGATGAGATTACCTCAAATAATATGTGCTAAAAATTACTTAAGTATCGAAACAATAAATCAATTAAAAAAAGAAATAGGAGTTATTAATTAAACGATGGTATTGAAAACTTTTAAATCAGATATAGCAATTATCAGAGAGAGAGATCCCGCCGCAAGAGGAATAGTAGAGATATTTCTTTGCTACCCAGGCTTTCAATCAATAGTTATACATAGGTTTACACATAAATTATGGCAATTAAAGATTCCTTTAATTCCCCGCTTACTCAGTCATCTTAATAGGCTAGTAACAGGTATTGAAATCCATCCTGGGGCAAAAATTGGAAAAAGGGTTTTCATAGACCATGGAATGGGCGTTGTAATTGGTGAAACTGCTGAGATAGGAAATAACTGTTTGCTTTATCAGGGAGTGACATTAGGAGGTACTGGTAAAAGCCATGGCAAAAGACACCCCACCTTAATGGAAAATGTTGTAGTCGGAGCGGGAGCAAAAGTTCTTGGATCCATCACGGTAGGATCTAATACCCGTATTGGTGCTGGCTCAGTAGTTGTTCGAAATGTAGAGGGGAACAGTACTGTGGTTGGAGTTCCTGGCAGGGTAGTTCATCAAAGTGGTGTCAAAGTAAATCCCTTAGCACACTCTGCCTTACCAGATGCAGAAGCTAATGTGATAAAAAATTTAATGGATAGGATAGACTCTCTTGAAAATGAAATCCTTAAATTACAAAAGACTCTACAGTGTATAGCCAGCTCAGAATCTATTGATATTTCTAAACTCGGTGATTCTCAAAGTCTTAAAGACAAAGAAATTTTAGAATTCCTTGGAGATGATTAAATCTTAAATTAATTTTTTTCATTAACGTCAATTTTAGGTTGAAACATAAACATTGAATAAATAACATTTCGTCTCATATTAGTCATCATTTCGAGAAACATATCATATCCTTCGTTTTTATATTCTATTAATGGATCTTTTTGACCATAACCCCTCAATCCCACTGATTCCCTCAAAGAATCCATGGATTGAAGATGTTCTCGCCATAAATTATCGATTTGCTGCAAAATGAAAAATCTTTCAGCTTCTCTCATTAATCCTGGACGAATATTTTCTATCTGTGATTCCTTTAAATCATAAGCTATTCGCAACTGCTCTTGAAGATAGTTTTTTAATTCTTCTATTGACAGTAAATTAATATCATCAGATTTAAGATCATCTAATAAATATATAAATTCTTTGACTTTAGAAATTAATTGATCAATATTCCATTCTTCAGGAGGAAGATCAGGATTAATATAAGCATCTACAATTTCAATCATTGTCCTTTCTCCATATCCTATTACTTGTCGCTTTAAATCAATCCCTTTCAATACTCTTAGCCTTTCACCATAAACTGCCTTTCTTTGATTGTTCATTACCTCGTCGTATTCAAAAACTTGTTTTCTAATATCGTAATAGTAGGTTTCAACTTTCTTTTGAGCACTTTCTAGAGACCTAGTAAGCATTCCTGACTCAATAGGCATATCCTCATCAACCCTAAAAGCATTCATTAGATTTGCTACTCTATCACCTCCAAAAATCCTCAATAAATTATCATCTAAAGATAAAAAGAATCTTGTACTGCCAAGATCACCTTGTCTTCCTGCTCTTCCTCTAAGTTGATTATCTACTCTTCTTGATTCATGTCTCTCAGTACCAATAACATGTAAACCACCAGCCTCTCTTACTTTTTCTTCTTCATGAATCAAAACTTTTTCATATTCTTCTTTCACATCAGACAAAGATTGTCTCAAAAGCTTGATCAAGTCATCATCAGTTGGTGCTTTTTCTGCAGCTGTAGCTATCTTGTCATCAAGCTCCAAAATAGAAAGTTGTCTATCTCCCCAATTTCTAACAAGTTCATCAGATAAAAGAGAGAGTTTCTTTTCAATTGCTTCATCTAGTTTGCAAGGGAAAAGACTTGTTGAAGAATTTAAAATGTTCTTTTTCAAATTTGAACCAGCTTTTTTAGAAAAACCACCCTTAGATTTTGAATTTCTTTGTTTAGGTATTGGCGGCTTATGCTCATTATCAGGCTTGACTAACAAAGGAAATAAAATTTCTTTTAATTTAAGCCTTGCCATATAATCACTATTACCGCCAAGAATTATATCTGTTCCCCTTCCAGCCATATTAGTAGCAATAGTAACAGCACCTGCTCTTCCTGCTTGAGCAACAATTTCTGCCTCACGTTCAACGTTCTCTGGCTTAGCATTTAACAAATTATGTGGAATTTTTTCAGCAGATAAAAGTGAACTTAATAATTCACTTTTTTCAACACTTGTTGTACCAACTAAAACAGGTCTACCTTCTCTATGTATTTGTGCAGTTTCT
Source organism: Prochlorococcus sp. AG-402-N17 (assembly GCA_003216455.1). GTDB lineage: Bacteria > Cyanobacteriota > Cyanobacteriia > PCC-6307 > Cyanobiaceae > Prochlorococcus_A. The sequence continues at coordinate 36,862 of QCIV01000004.1, forward strand.
TTAGCAACGGCTTTCCATTTACCAATCTCTGACTTAAATACTTGATCAGACCAATCTTGTCTCTTTCTTATTTGATTTGTCGGTATAACTGTTGATTCTAATTTATAAGTTTTTTCAAATTCAACCTCCTCAGTTTTAGCAGTTCCCGTCATTCCTGCTAAACCAGGATATAAAAGGAAAAAATTTTGATAAGTTATGGATGCTAATGTTTGAGTCTCAGGCTGAATTTTAAGACTCTCTTTCGCTTCTATTGCCTGATGTTGTCCATCACTCCAACGTCTTCCTGGCATAACCCTACCAGTAAATTCATCCACTATGACAGCCTCTTCGTTCTTAATAATATAATTCACATCTTTAATAAATAATTCTTTGGCTTTTAAAGCATTAGTTATATAATGCGCCCAAGGATCTTGAGGATTATATAAATCATTAACTCCCAAATACTCTTCACATTTTGCAAAACCCTGATCAGTTAATATACAACTTCTCTGCTTTTCATCAACTTCATAATCGCCTTCTGGATCAATACCATCTTTACTTAATTCTTTTGCTTTGACTAATGCCAGAGATAATTCTGCAGCTTTTTGATATTTTTCTTGTGGTCTTTCAACTTGGCCAGATATGATTAAAGGCGTTCTTGCTTCATCAATTAATATTGAATCAACCTCATCAATTACGCAATAATTGAATTTTCTTTGCACTACATCACTAATATCGGTAGCCATATTATCTCTTAAATAATCAAATCCTAATTCTGAATTTGTGGCATAAGTTATATCACAATCATAATTTTTCTTTCTCTCAACTGGATTCATATCTTGCTGAATCAAACCAACGGATAAACCCAAAAAACGATGAACTTGTCCCATCCACTCTGCATCCCTTCTAGCTAAATAATCATTTACAGTAACAACATGAACACCTTTTCCCGTAAGAGCATTTAAATAACAAGGTAATGTTGCGACAAGAGTTTTTCCCTCTCCGGTTTTCATCTCAGCAATTTGACACTCATTTAAGACCATCCCACCTATTAACTGCACATCAAAATGTCTCATATCAAGAACGCGTTTACTTGCTTCTCTTACGATTGCAAAAGCTTTAGGAAGAAATTCTTCCAGCAGTTCTTTTTGTTTTTTTAAATCTAACTCTGATGAAATCTTTGATTTAAGATTTTGAGTTTCTTTTCTAAGCTCATCATCAGTCAATTGAGAAATTTCTTCTTCTAAAAAATTTATGTCTTCCACTATTGGTTGATAGCGCTTTAACTTTCGTGTATTCGGGTCTCCCAACAAAAGTTTTAGCATAAGTCAAATTCCTTCAATAGCTAATCATATTACAAACATTATAAATTAGTGCGTTACAACAGAATGAAGAAAACTATTATCTCTTTATTTTATAGAAACGATCAATATAAGGTATTTTAATTGAAGTCACAAAAATAACCTAGCTGACATCACCTTTCAAAAATCTTTTTAATAAATGAAAGAAATATCTCTAATCAAACATACCAAAGGAGCTTTAGGGTTAAGGGTTTTTGGCTTAGGTCCTAATCTTAAACCGACGAATGGATTAATTAAGCTACAAAAATTACTAGATAACAATGCTTTCTGGGCAAAAAATAGAACAATTAATGATCTAAAAAAATGTCTTGCTAACAGTGATGTCATAATAAGTCTTTGGGTAGGCAAGGAAATAGTTGGTTTTGGTAGAGCATTAACCGATGGGATTTACCGCGGAGTGCTTTGGGATATTGTTATAGATCAAAATCACCAAGGCAAAGGTTTTGGCACAATAATTGTAAAAAATCTTTTATCTTCTAAAAAAATTAAAAATACAAAAAAGTTATATTTAATGACGACAAATAAAAAATTATTCTATTCTCAATTTGATTTTCAAGAAGTTACTTCTCAAGATTTATTAATTCGTGAACTCTAAAAAACTTTTTATTTAAAAATTAAATAATTAAGAAATTCAATGTATCAACAAAATCAAGAGACGAATTTACTATAAAGCCATCTTATAAAAGAACCTAAAATAGGAACTGGTCCAAAAGTTGGTCCACAAAAATCAAAATAATCTCTATGCTCTTTTATTAAGCCATTTTCACTAAATAATAAACGAGTAGTTCCAGGATAAATAAATTCTTTACCCATAATTTTTAAACCCATTGTCCATTCAACAAATCCACAATTTCCAGTTACGGAGATCGCATGAGTTTCTAAAAAAACATCATCACATCTTTTAACTAGCTTTTCTTGAGCTTTGATATAAGAATCTAGACCCTCTGTTTCCTGAGTTGGGTCAATAAAAATAACATTTTCATTATAAAATTCAGCCCATTTTTGCTTTGTTGGTGCAGATGCACCATAAGGTTTAGTAAATAATCCCCTTAAATCCTCTATAGAAATTACTCTTGTCATTAAAAAATTTTTGCTATTTATACTCTAAAAGATACAAATATTAAAAGCGGATTAGAAGATTCGAACTCTCGATTTCCCCCTGGCAAGAAGGGTATCATAAAAATTAAAAGCAGTTATGCTAATAATTTTTTAAGGCTATAATTGGGTTATTACTTTATTTCAGGAAATATGCCCTAGGCTGCTATGATAGTTTGTGGCCAGCTATGGTCAATTTTTCCTAACAAATTTGAAAACCTCCTTAACATGGCCTTAATCAGAACAAAATGAGATTCTTCCTTAAGAAAACTCCTAAAAAATGAGTTAAGTAAAGAATTCGGAGTTGAAAAACAATCCTCAAAAATTAAGTTATTAGGCCGAAATTATTATATGAATCAAGCTTTTTTATCTATTGCATAAGTATGAACATCATTATTCAAAAACTCAAGAGAATTTATTGGTATATCAACCTCATTAACAGAACAATATTTAATCATGGGTTAATTAAAGTAACCGAAAATAAAGGTCAATGGAAAAAGAGGTATCCCCCATTAAAATCACTTAACAAAACAGCAAAATTATTCAATCAAATTAATGGAAAAGTAATCGTTGAGATTGGCTCAGGAATTCATGGAAATTATTCCCAATATACAGGAGATAGCTGTTTAACATGGGCAAAAAAAACAAATGCTGAAGTAATAAAATGTGTAGATCTTGACCCTAAAATGGTAGAAGCAGTAGCAGAAGCTACGCAAGAATTTGATGCATTAGAAGCTGTCTTAGATGACGGTCTAGATTTTTTATCAAAAACTGAATTAAAAATTGATTTGCTTTTGCTGGATTTTTGGACCGATGAACCAGATGATTCATTTGGAAGTGGACGTGCAGAAAAATATTTAGAAGCCTACATGAATGGTAAAGATAAAATGAGCCCTAAGTCACTGATTCTAATAGATGATACCGATCATGCTCCGCCATGGAAGGATACCTACATAGTACCTGAAGCAAGAAAAGATGGCTTTAAAGTCATTTATGTTGGACGTCAAACTTTACTGGCTAGAGGTATTGAAAACCCAAATATTTAAAACATTCATAATATATACAGAACTTTTTTGATAGCTAATAAAAAAACCAACTATATAGACAAAGCCTCAACAAAATTTGAGTTCTTAGTGATAATATTTAATAATTATTTTTGAATATGTGTCTAGATGGCCTTAATTCAACCCCCTATTGATCCTTCAAACTTAGAAACTGGCACTTGGGAAGAATATTGGATAAACTCTGATACCCCTACTGGGAATGGGTCATATTACTATGAAGCTCCTTCAGTTGATATAAATGGAAATAGTGAATTATATGAAGATAATCATGGGATTTGGAGCGAATCAAATAGTGGTTACAAAGGATGGTGGTGGGCAAATGAAACAGATTTAACATATCAAGGAATAAATTATGATGGTCAAGCTGTAGCTGTTATCGACGCTGATCAGAATTCTATATATGACTCTAAAGTTGATTATGTATTGGGTTATGCTTTCGGTTGGGATAATGGAGGAACATCTGGGACATGGGATCGAACATCTGATTATGAAGGAATTTTTTCAGGAGGTGCATTTGGTGCTTTTAAAATAACGGTAGAAATGGATTACAAGGGAAGTAATAAGGATGACACAGTTATTGGATCTACAAAAAACGATAACTTATTTGGCGCATTGGGTAATGATGAAATCTATGGTTATGAATTAAATGATAATTTATACGGTGGTTATGGTAATGATTCATTATATGGCGGAACCGGTAACGATACGATTGATGGAGGATTAGGTGACGATAAGATTGATGGAGGATTAGGTGACGATAAGATTGATGGAGGATTAGGTGACGATACGATTGATGGAGGCTATGGCAATGATATAGCAGTTTTTAGTAAAAATTTTTCTGAATATTCATTTGCACTAAAATCTGGAAACCTTCAAATTACAGGTGCTGGAACAGATATTTTAAAAAATATTGAAAATATTAAATTTAATGATGTTTCAAAAAATCTTAATACGCTTTTAGAACTCGCAAATACAGCTTCTGGTTCTTCCGATTCTTCTGGTTCTTCGGATTCTTCTGGTTCTTCCGATTCTTCTTCATCTACACCAATTACAGATGGTATTGAGGTGGCAGAAGTTAACTCTTCATATACTGCAGATTCAAATGGATTTTCCAGTGTAAATGGTTCTGCTCCAGTTATAGTTACTGCATATACCATTGGTCAGGAAACAACTCTTGATTCTATTAAAGATTATGATGGCAATCTTCATGCTGGGGATAATTCAGCTGCGACCGCATCATCTTATAAATATCAAGGATTGTTAGATGTAAATGGAGATGGAGTCTTTGAAGCTATCTTCACTAATAAATCATCAAAAAGATGGGTGACAGGAGAGGTTGATTCCACAACAGGTCAAATTGATTTTGATGATAATGGTGCTGGAGGAACAACTAGAGTTGTTGGAATTTATATTGATCCATTAGTAACTTCTGGTGATGTTGTTCAATATAGTGATCATGATAGTCAATATAGATTTCGAAATGATTTAGAGATAGATAATTTGGTCGCTAAACATGCTGGAGATTATGATTCTGATGGTGTCCATGAGGTGTACTGGAAAACAGCTGATGGCAGCGCTTATCTAAGATCTTTAATGCATACAGATGGGAATATAAGATATGCAAACTATCAAAGTGAAGAGCAAATGAGTAACTACTTAACAAGTAATGGTTATAGCTCAGAAATTAGCAACATTGTTTCTTAAATAAGATCTTCTACATTATATATGCGCTTCGATTTCCATAACTCATTATAGTTATTAGTACCTTGACAACCCAACGACTTTAAATCACCTCCAGGGGCATTTTTATTAAATGCAAAGATTGACCCATCAGGCAAAACCATTGCTTTGTTCTTTTTGTTATGAATGGGTGTTAATTCCATAAAATCGCCAATTATTACATTTTGATCTATTCCTATACTCGCTATTGCTTTCCCCCACAATGATGGACCAGTTGGACATAAAGGTGTAAGTCCATAATAATTATTTTTCACATTATCTACTATCAGTTGTATTGCTTTTGAAAGTATTTTATTACCTGGTTTTGAATAAATTATCCCACCAGCACAAGCCCAAGAAGTTTGAGAATAATAATTTAAATCTCGAAAAAAAACTAAATTTGTGCTCTCATCAACCTCAAATCTTTTATTTAACTTTAATCCAATATCAAAATACCAACCCCCAATTTGATATAGGATACAGAATCTAGCAAAATCGGATTTATAAGAAAATGGTACTAAAGCATTATATGTGTTTAAAACGTAAGACTCATAATATTTACCAAGAAAACTTTTTATTAAATCATCATCAAAAAGTTTTATATTATAATCGGGGTATAAATCTCTTACCTTATTGCATTTTTCCTGTAAATCCTTGCTAAGACTATAGTCACCTTCATTGATAAATATTTGAGTAATGTTTGACATTTTTTTAAAGTTTTTAAAATATTCTAATCGTTGGTTTAATTTTACATTCCTATTCATGTTTCTACTGTTATATTCAACAGTTTCTGCAGATGGGGAAAAAAATAATAATTTAATATGGAAAAAAGTTAAAACTCATGAAAAGGATCATAATTCAGGAATTAAATGGGAAAAATATAACGATCAAAACGATTTTTTATTCACTGAAAAAGACATAAATAATTCTGTTAATAGTTTTAATCGTTCAATAGTAATAAATGATAAAGATGTCGGTCCAGACATTACATTTCTTGTACCAATAGGCTTTAAATCATCAGAGGAAATGAGATTAGATTTTTCCATACGAGGATGGAACAGAAGACCAAAAAATTCAGATTTATTTGCTTGGAATAATGGAGATGCAGTGGGACAAGCATTTCTAAATATTTTCAATAATGAAAAATCTAGTTTCGGTTTGAGTTTAGGGGTACGGAGTCTATATTCAGGTTCTCAATTCAGCGGGGGAACAACAGGTGTGGGGGAAGGTTTATCTATGGGTTTTAGAATTGACCGGGCACTCTCCGATTCTTCAGGACTGGCATTGGGAGCAGAACAATTAGTCCATTTTGATGATACAACTGACACCGGAAGAGATATTTACATTACTTACTCCAAAGCTTTCTGGAATAAAAAAGATGAAAATGTTTTTCCCCTCACTGTTCTAACTGGCGGTATAGGAACAGGTTATTTAGCATTATGGGAAGATACTCAATTTGCCTGTTCTGATCTATTTGGAGGTGCAGGAGTAGATGTGAATAACTATCATCCGCTCTGTTGGGGGCCATTTGGGGCTATTTCCTTTGTATTTAATAACAAGTTTTCATCATTTATCGAATATAATAATTACTCATTTATGATTGGAAGTTCAATTGCACCAACTAATAAAATAAGATTCACATTTGGCTTAACTTTAGCCGAATCCTTTGATAATTATCAAATTAAGGATACTGATGAATTAAGATGGTTTGGCAGAGTCAGTTTAGGGTTTTAATTTTTAATATTTTTTTTATCAAAGCACTGAATAAAATCTTGATAATTTATCAGAAAAAGTTTCTAAAATTTTATTAGACATTTCTTTATATCTTCTTATTCTATTTAATCTTTTTTGTTCAGGATCAAGAATATTAATATAACCTCTATTTAAAAGAACATTTGTCCATTGCATTTCAGATTCAGGTGAGAAAAGTTCCAAATAAGAATCAAAATCATACAATTCTAGTATTTCCTTATGAGATAAACAATCACTTGCAACACATGGCAACCCTAGACAACAAGCATCTAATACAGGAATTCCAAATCCCTCGATTATAGATGGGCTTAGTAGATATAACGCATTAAGGTATAAAGTGCTTTTTAAAGTTTCGCTAATATAATCTGTTAAGATGATGCCAGGATTATTGTTAATAATTTTCTTTAATTTAAGACTATATTTATCTTTCTTAAGTTTTCCCGTTATCACCAAAGAAACGCCATTTTTTTGTAAATTAGAATTTTGATAAGCATTAACTAATAGAAAAACATTTTTCCTTGAATCAATACTTGCATTAAAAAGAAAATATTTAAATGGTTTAAGAGGTAATTTATTTTCAATATTAATAGTATTCAAGATATTATCGTAAATAATCTGATTATTATTTTCCTCAAATAATAAACTAGGAGATAGCGTAATAACAGTATCTTTAAAAAAATTATTTTTTAAATATTTAGGGTTTGATGATTGCGGAGCCATATTATATTTAAATTTTTTTCTTGAAGTTTCAGAAATAAAAATATTATTTGAAGATAAGCAGCTTTGAAGCATTTTTGAAAATGAATTTACCATTAATTTCTTTGGTTCATATTCAAGAGGTATAAGATCATGAATAGTTTGAATAATAATCTTATTTTTGGATTTTTTATTTAGATATAAATTTAAAGGTGCGGCTGAAATTATTGCATCAAAATTTCCAATATCAATTTTTATTTTATTATTAAATGGAAGTAAAGATGAAAATAAACAATTTTCGTATATGTTAGGAGCTAAACAAAAACCCTGAACATATCTCAAATATGATGTCCTTTCTAATTTAAGGTAAGGATTCTCTTTTTTATTAGAAAAAATAACTTTTAAAAAATTAGAGGGATTATAAGATTTTCCAAAGAAAATAATTTTTAAATAATTAATTATTTTTATTAATTTATTTCTTCTACTTTTAATTTTTAATGGACTTTTTACTACCCCTTTTGTTAAATAATCAGAAATGAAAGTAGAAATTGTACTATTTTTAAAATTTTCATTATAGTTTTTGAACTTTAGTTTTTTAAAATCCATACTTACTAACAACCAAATTTCAGCCTCAGCTTTATTAAGTGCTAATATTAATGATTTTGTATAAAAAGCAATTCCTCTATGTTCTTCATTTTCAAGCTCTTGCATAGTAACTAATATTTTTTTCCCCTTTAGTGAAGTCATTTTAAAAATATGATTAAATATATATTAACTGATCGTATGAAATATTATTTTAAGGAAATTATTCTTAGATCACATGAATTTAAAGTTGTTGGATAGATTTAGATTTATCAGAAAAAATACTAAATAATAATTGCAAATAGCTCAATCTTCTAAGTTTTATATTTGCAGTAAGAGACATACCAGGCTTTAATGAAAGATTCATACCAGAGTTTAATTCTAAAAGTTGATTATTTAACTTAACTTTAGCTTCATAAAAAAGATTACTATCACGATTATCAATTTTTCTTGAGTTTGCACTTATGAAACTTATTATCCCATCAACCCCTCCAAAATCTGAAGAAGGATAAGAATCTATACTTAATTCCACATCCTGTCCTGCCATAACAAATCCAATATCTTTTGAATTTATAAAAATTACAGCCTCTAAATTTTCCTCTGGAACAATCTTGAGTATATCTTGGTTTGAATCTATTACAAATCCTTTATCCTTTGCTTTTATTGCATATACATAACCAGCTATTGGACTTTTAATTAATGAATATTTAAGATTTTCTTGTATTTCTTCTAACTGATTTTTGTAATTTAAAAGATTATCTTGAATAAATTTAATTTCTTGACTTAATTCAGATTTTTTGACTTCAGTGAGAATTTTTTTATTATTTAAATCATTAAAATAGTTAAGAACTTTTATCTTTTGCGCATCATAATCAATCTTAGAGATTGCACCTTCTTCATAAACACTAGAAAATTTTTCTAAATTATCTTTTTCAATTAAAAGAATTGAATTAATTTCATTTATTTCATTTTTTAATATAAGTATAGAATTTTCTAATTCAGATTCTTTTAATTTTAATTCTTCTTCTTTTAAAGAAATTTTATTTATTAAATTTTTTTTTATTTCGATATTTAAAGCATCATCAATTTTCAATAATTTTTCATCTTTATCTACTAAATTACCTTCTTCGACATAAACCTCTTCAACTACACCTGAAATAGGTAATTTAATCGATCTTATTCTGCTGGTTGGTTGCAATTCACCATTAACAATAATTATTTGATCTGTTTTAGCGAAAGTCAACCAAAACAAGGTTAAACCACTTAAGCCCATGATTAATAAAGTAATTGAATTAGCAATTTTATTACTTTGTTCTAAGTTCAGGTTTTGATTTTTATTTTCATTATCAAGGCCAATAGATATGAATTTTCTATATTTACTTTTTAAATAGTTAAGAAGATTCATTATTAAATTTTATTTTCAATAGACATGGCATAGAAAAGACCCCTCTTATTGATTAACTCAGCGAAATTTCCTTGTTCAGCTATTTGACCATTTGACATTAAAAGAATCTTGTCCACGTTTAATAAATTTGTAATTCTATGAGTAACAAAAATTACAGTGCAATTATCTTTATTTTCATAAATATTTCTTAGAACATCTTTCTCTGTTATGAAGTCTAATGCACTAGTAGCTTCATCGAGTATTAAAATTCTTGGCTTATTTACTAATGCTCTTGCAATTGCAATTCTTTGCTTTTGACCTCCTGAGAGAGATCCTCCCTTCTCTTCAATCTGAGTACTATATCCATTTTCCAAGTTCATAATAAACTCATGCGCACATGCCCTTTTTGCAGCATCTATTATTGCGCTTTTATTAATTTCTGGATCTGAAATACCTATATTTTCTAATACAGTTCCTGTTACAAGGTTTGGCTCTTGTGAAACAAACCCAATCTGTTTTCTTAGAGAATTTAGTGCAACTTTTTGAATATCAATATCATCAATATATATTTTTCCATTATTAGGCTTGTAAAGCCTTGCTAGCAATTTAACAAGTGTACTTTTACCACTTCCGCTTCTTCCAACAATACCAATTAAAGATTTATTTTTGAATTCGATATTGATATTATCTAATATCTTATTACCATTTTCATGATATTTATAATCAACATTATGATATTTAATTTGACCTTTAATTTCCGGCATTGAAATATTATTTTTATCAGAAGAATTTGACTCGGTTTCTTGATTAATTACATCACCAAGTCTTTCAAATGAAACCTTAAGTTCTTCAAACCTTTGCGATAAAGTTGAAAGTCTAAGTATTGGTTGCGTCACATAACCAGAAATTATTCTAAAAGCTATTAATTGGCCTAATGTTAGTTGACCTTTAAGCACCATTGAAGCGCCAACCCATAAAACAATTATTTGAGATATTTTTTGAAGCAAAGATGAACTCTCTGTGAGAATTGTTCCAGTTATTGTTTTATTAAAAATTTTTTGAATAAAATTTGAATAATTCTCAAACCATTTTTTAAATGTATTATTCTCAATATTTTGAGTTTTTATTGTTTGAATAACATTCATTGATTCAATTAAATGATTTTGTGTATTTGCGTTGGATTCGGCTACTTTGCGATATTGATTTTTAAATAATGGTACGCCCAAAAGTGTAATTAATATTTGTATTGGTAATACTGATAATGCAATTAGAGTTAATAGCCAACTATAAACAATCATTATGAAAATATATATTATTGAAAATAAAGCATCTATTATTGTAGTTAAAGTTTGTCCTGTAAAAAAATCTCTTATTTTTTCTAATTCAGATATTTTTGTACTTAATTCTCCTACTCTCCTTTTCGAGAAAAAAGTTAATGGTAATTTAAATAAATGAGAAATAATCTCACTTCCTAAATCCAAGTCAATTCTATTTGTAGTATCAGCTAATAAAAAAGTTCTTAATGAGCGAAGAATAGATTCAAAAATAGTCACAAGAAAAAGAGCAGTACCAATAATTTGTAAAGTATTCAAACTTCTTTGACTTATGACTTTATCAATAATTACTTGTATTAAAAGAGGATTAGCCAATGAAAGTAATTGAACTACAAAAGAGGCCAACAAAAGTTTTATAAAAATATTTCTATATTTTTTGAAAAATGGAAATATCCAATTAATTCCAAATTTATTAATATGAGTTTTTATACTTCTCTTGATAATTAAAATATTATTTATTTCTGGGAAAGAATTTTCTAGATCCGACTTTTTGAAAACTAATTTTCCCAACTTTGGAGATATCAAAACAAATTTTTCAATATTAGACTCTTTTACAATTGAAATATGTTCTTTATAAAAAACTAAGCTATTTTTTTTTAACCTAAGAAGATTATTTCTATTTATATAAGCATCTCCAATTATAAATCCATTTTGTAAAAGAATTTCACCTAAGATGTTGAGAGTAAGCGTATTTTTTTCGGATAATTTTTCTATAAGAAGTAGCTCTAAAGATTCATAAGAAAATTTAACATCATAAATCTTACAAATCATTTTTAAACAAGCTAAGCCCTCTTCAAAGGGTCCATCTCCTTTTATGTAAACTTCTTTATTTTTTAATCCTCCAAGATTGATTGCTGAAGGTAAAGGTAATGATGAAGTATTATTTTGATTAAAATAAATATCAATTTTTATATTATCTAATATCTCATAGAATCTATTTTTATTAATTTCTAATAGTCGCAAATCTATTTTTTCGATATATTTTTTTCTTAAATCAAAAGGATTTATTTGATCCCCAATTTTTTTTTGTTTTATATTTTCAGAACCCAATATATATATATTATTTTTTACATCATATTTATTTAAATTATTTTTAAGTTTAATATTGCTTATTAATTGTTTTGAAGCTTGAATAATTCTACTAAAATCTTTAATCTCAGATTTATTAATTTTTACTATAAGATCTATAACTTCTATAAGTTGAATATCAATAGTAAATTTTGGATTTTTATTATTAATTATCTTGATCATTAATGCATCAGGAATACATAATAACTTTATATCTGTGATTGATATGACCTCTTCAATTGGCGAATTTCTTAAATAGGAAATTAATCCTACCCAATCATTTTTTTTTAACTTCTTTATTGTATAAAAATCAAAATTATAATTATATGTAAGTCTTGCATTACCATCTAGAATGAAAAAGACTTCTGACTGAATATTTTCCTTGTTAGAAAGAATTGTTCCAGCTTTAAATCTTTTAATAGAAGTTAATTCTTTTATTTCTGAAATTATTTCTTTATTAAGACTTTTTATCCAGTCAAGAATAATTATATCTTCCCATTCTTCTTTGTTCATAATTTTTCTTAATTAAAAATTATCAAATATCAATAATCTAATTTTCTAATTTTAGAAAAAATTTTATTAATACCACCCTATCAAAAATATCTTTATTAAGCCATATAGTAGGATTAGATCTAATAATTTAACTCAAAAAATATATTAAGTGATCAAGCAACGAATTATTTATAATGGTAGTTATTTTTCAAGAAAACCTAATGGTATTTCTGTAGTTTCTCGTGAGTTAGCAAAGTCAATAAATCCAAATCTGATGACGCTTTTAGCGCCTTTCTCTGATAACCAAAGTAATTTTCACAAAATTCCTGAAAACCTTTCCCCTGACAATGGTCTTTATTCCCATGCTAGAAGATTATTTTGGAATCAAATTCATTTAGGTAATTATCTAAAAAAAGAGAGTGATTCAATTCTCTTTTCACCACTCCCTGAAGCACCTATCTTCAGAGGTATTAAATCAGTTGTTTTAGTACATGATCTTCTCCCATTAAGAATTCCTTACTTGACACCTTTACTTCCTTATCATGTCTTCTATGTTCCACTAGTTTTAAAAAATGCTTCAAAAATTCTCTGCAACTCTTTGGCAACAGCCAACGAGGTTCATGAAAAATTGAATATATCTCATAAAAAAATTGAAGTTATAAAATTAGGATTCAATCGAGGCATTCTTAGGCCACTAAATATAATTAAAGAAAATTTTTTTCTAATTATTGCCAGACATACTCCGCATAAAAACATTCCAAGAATTTTAAAGGCTTTCTACAACTTAAAAAGGTTTAATAAATCAATAAAAGATTTAAGATTAAAAATTGTTGGGCAATATGATAAGAGATATACACCAAGCTATAAAAAACTATGTTCTAATCTTGGAATTGATAATTGTTGTGATTGGATATATTGGGTTTCGGAAAATGAAAAACTTGAATTATTGAATAGTTGTCAGGCACTAATTATAGCAAGTCTTTGGGAGGGCTTTGGATTACCCGCTTTAGAAGCAATGGCTTGCGGAACTTTAGTTATCGCTTCTAATAGAGGAGCACTTCCAGAAGTATTAGATTGCAATGGTATTTTAATTGATCCCGATAATATATCTTCAATAGAATCTGGAATGAAAAGAGCATTGGATAATGAATTACTTAGTGAAAAACTAAGAAAAACAGGACCACTAATTGCTAGGAAATTTTGTTGGAATAATACTGCGAAACAAATTGAAGAAATAATTTCAGATATTTAATTTTAAATTTTTTTAAAATTCTTTAAATATAAGATTTTTTTATATTTTTACAAAAGGAAAGGAATTTTTGACCTCAATCTATTTAAATAAAGAAGTGAAAAAATAAGTCCAATAAAATTCATAAATAAAACACCAAAAATTGGAGTAAAGTTTAGGTTTCCTTCAATAATAGAATCCCTTAACTGACTTATTACTAAATAAATAGGATTTAAATTTACAATCCATATCAATTTACCCAAGTTTTCTTTCATATATAAAATTGGAGATAAAAGAAAAGTTAATTGCAAAAGAATAGGAACTAATTGATATATATCTCTGAAACGTACTCCAAGAAGGCAAATTAAGAGTGGACACCAAAACATAAAAATTAAAAAATTTAAAATAGGCAATATTGAAATAAAGAAATTTATAAATATTGATTTATCAAAAAATATAAGTGCAAAAAAGACTATACAAAAAGACTGTATAAAGTTATGAAGTTGAAAAGACCACTCTTCAAATGGATAAAAAAGAATATTTATATTTGTATTCTTGATTTTGATTTCATTTTGAATAAGTAGATTTGGAGCAGACCCTATAGAAGTACTAATCGAGGACCATAAAACCATTCCCAAACCAAGATAAACCACATACTTATTAAAATTTTCTACTTTAAATACTGTTCCATAAACTACTGACAATAGAGATATGGATAATAAATTTGAAAGTCCTAACCAAAAACTTCCTAAGGATGTCCTAGCGAATCGCTCTTCAGTTCTAGACCATGCGGTAAACCACCACACTTTGCGAAGTTTTATAGCTTCAAGAAGAATATCTAATATTTGTTGTTTTCTTTTATTTTTAATCATATTTTTCCTTCATAAAAAGTTAGGGCTTTTTTAATAGGACCATCAAATGCAATTGCACCTTTTTCAAAAACTAAACCTCTTTTGCAAAATCTTAAAAGTAATTCATTAGAATGAGAAGCTAAAAATAATGTTCCTGAATTAGATATAAAATCAGTTAATCTACTATATGCTTTCTTCTGGAAATCAATATCACCAGTAGCAAAACCCTCATCTAATGCTAAGCACTCATGGGAACATCCAGTAAGAATTGCAAATTGTAATCTAGAAAGCATTCCTTGACTATATGTTTTTAAGGGTAAATATATATATTCTCCCAAACCAGAAAAATTCACTACATTTTTACAGAAATTTTCAAAACCCTTGAGATTTTGATTTATCAAAAGGTAATGCGCTTTCATTGCTTTAATGCCGCTTAATTCTTCACTAGTTAATAAACTCTTATGAATCATTGGATATATTTTTGATCTTCTTTTAATTGTTCCTTTAGACAAAGTATATATGCCGGATATTAATCTTAAAAAAGTTGTTTTTCCAGCTCCATTATGGCCAATAAGACCAACTCTCTCACCTTCTAAAAATTTTATATTTAGATTGTTTAATGCATTTATATAAGTAATATTTTTAATCTTTTTAAATTTCCCTCCTGTCAAAGAATTGATAAAAGATGATTTTAAAGTTCTATTTGTATTATGAAATAAGGGTATATCTAATGAAGCTGATTTTAATTCCAATATGGTTTTGCTTTGTTTCTTAGTCATCTAAATAAATATTTAACCTTTATAAATATTGCAATTTAAATAAGATATTTATAAGAAGTTAACTTAAATAATTGCCTAAGTCAATATACAATATCATTACATTAGAGTAGTTATTTTGATTAAAAAAATGGAATATAAAATACTTGAGGAGTTATCAAAATATGGTTTGTTAAAAGATTTTTTAAAATCAAAAGTTTTAGAAAACAAAATAAAAGATATAGATCTAAATGAAGTTGAAAAATCGGAAGCTAGAAATCACTATACAAATTTTTTCTCTCTTAATAACGAACTCCTAATAGAAGAGCATAGAAAAAAAAATTTATTAAGTAAAAAGAATTTACTTTATAGGATGAATTTAAATAAAAAAGTCCAAAAATATTGCGAAGAAAAATATGATGAATTTATTGGCAAGGAATATATTTCAAATAAAGAAAATATGGATATTGTCAAATACAGTATGCTTCGAGTAGAAGAATATGGTTTAGCTATTGAACTCTATCTAAAAATAAAAGATGATAATGAAGATTTTAATGAATTAGCAAAAAAATATTCCAAAGGCATTGAGCAAAAAACTAGTGGCGTGATTGGACCATTGCCACTGGAGAGAGTTAATAATCTAATGAGGCAAAAGCTTAGAAAAAATAATCTAAAAATTTTAAATAAACCTTTTAAATATAATAATGAATGGATACTTTGCAGATTAGAAGAATATACAGAATCCAAGTTAGATCAAAATACAGTGATGAATTTAAAAAGGAAGATCCTTGATGAAGAGATAGAGCTTGAAATTATAAATTGCTATACTAATGATTTAAATACACTCTTGAATTGATTTTGAAAAATAATTATTTTTTAATTTTATTTACAATCTTTGTTGGTACTTTCTTTTCCATTTCTACATATTCAATTAAAGACCATATTAGAAAGGAAAATTGTATCAAAATAAAAAGTGAACAATTTCTTTCTTCAATAAAATTTGATACTCGCAATATTACAAAAGAAAAAATTAATAAAATTGTTAGTGCTGAAGGTTTCCAATTATGTAATTAAAAATCTCTTTAAAAAAAATGCGTAATATTATGGTAAATAAGGTTACTAAAATTTAATCATGTGTAAATATTGCACGTCAGTATCCTCAGAACTTGAATATGTAAATTTATCAGACTCTCTCTCTTCTATTGGTGATAGTGATAATAGCTCCCCTAATTCAGATTTAAATAAAATCGATCCAAATCTTCTAGTCAGCGCTTATTTTGGTGAGGTTTTAGCAGGACATATTAATTGGTCTGGAGGAAATGAAACTGTTAATTACTACATCTATGATTCCGCATCATCGCTAAATATAGATGTTTGGGATTATTCTGGCACGTATCAGATAGCTACAGAAACAGCTACAACACTCGCTCATAATACTGATTCTGAAAGTTTCATAAGAAATATATTCACTACATTAGATCCTCTTATTGATATTGATTTCCAAGAGGTCTACTCTTTTGCTGATTCAGATTTAGATATTATTTCTGTTTCTGACTACTCATATTGGTCAGAGGGAGTTGTAGGAATGGTTGAAAACGGAGCCGATGAGTGGAATGTTTTATGGAAAAATACTAATATTGGTGGTTCTTTAAGTGATTTTGATAAAAATTCAATCGTTCATGAAATTGGGCATGCTCTAGGTCTATCCCATCCAAATGAAGACCCTTACAATCCTGCATGGAATACAGTTGAAGATACTGTAATGTCCTACAACGCCTACTATTCAGGGACTTGGGACTATTTTGGGACTTGGGGTACTGAATTTACACAGGATGATAATTTAGCTTTAGTTTCTATTTGGAATTCAGAAAATGACGACACTAATAATCCTATTCTATCCACTCCAATTACAGAAGGTGTTGAGGTGGCAGAAGTTAACTCTTCATATACTGCAGATTCCAATGGATTTTCCAGTGTAAATGGTTCTGCTCCAGTTATAGTTACTGCATATACCATTGGTCAGGAAACAACTCTTGATTCTATTAAAGATTATGATGGCAATCTTCATGCTGGGGATAATTCAGCTGCAACTGCATCATCTTATAAATATCAGGGATTGTTGGATGTAAATGGAGATGGAGTCTTTGAAGCCATCTTCACTAATAAATCATCAAAAAGATGGGTGACAGCAGAGGTTGATTCCACAACAGGTCAAATTGATTTTGATGATAATGGTGCTGGAGGAACAACTAGAGTTGTTGGTATTTACAAGGATCCACTTGTTCAATCAGGAGATGTAATTGCTGGCAGTGTTCACGATAGTCAAACAAGATTTCAAAATGATTTAGAGATAGATAATTTGGTCGCTAAACATGCTGGAGATTATGATTCTGATGGTGTCCATGAGGTGTACTGGAAAACAGCTGATGGCAGCGCTTATCTAAGATCTTTAATGCATACAGATGGGAATATAAGATATGCAAACTATCAAAGTGAAGAGCAAATGAGTAATTATTTAACTAATAATGGATATGAATCTGTTATTAGCGATATTCTTTAATTAAACCTTTCTATAACAGGGAATTAGGGAAGCGGATGAAGAGATTCGAACTCTCGACATTCTCCTTGGCAAGGAGATGCTCTACCACTGAGCTACATCCGCGCAACACAGTTATTTTATCTCAAGAAGGGGGCAATGTTAGAAATAATTAATTTTTTTCAACTAATTTAAATTTTTAATTAAAGATCCCATCTCAATTGCTTGCAAAGCATAATTCCAACCAAGATTATTCTTAATCCCCGCTCTTTCTAGAGCTTGCTGCATAGTATCAGTAGTTAAAACTCCAAAAATAATTGGAACATTATTCTCATTTGAAACTTGTGAAATACCTTTGCTAGCCTCAGATATAACTACATCATAGTGGGAAGTTTCACCGCGGATCACAGCCCCAAGAGCAATTACAACGTCATAACTCTTTTTTTTCATGAGAGTTTTAGCTGCAATTGGTAATTCGAATGAACCAGGAACCCAAGCTATATCTACTTGATTGCTTAATTCAGAAGTATCTAAACCATGTCTTTTTAAACAATCAAGACAGCCAGATAGAATTTTATTTGTAATTAAATCATTAAATCTTGCTATTACAATTCCCACTTTTAAAGTAGATGCGTTAGTAAAAGATCCTTCAAAAATAGCCATTAAATTTTACTTCGATATATTATATAGACTCTCACGAAAAGGTATTAAGTTCAAACTAATGAAGAAACTATCCCTGTAACAAAAACCAAAACAACCCAAACAGCCGCGATGGAATAAATTTTTCTCCTACTTTCTCGTTGTCCTTCCTCAGTAGAAGGTTGAGTTACATACAAAACGGGTACACCTACTACCGCAATTAAAGAAGCAAATAATAGAGCATTTACGAAGAAAAAGTTAACAGCCTGCATAATTTAGTCTTGAGTTTCAAATTATTATAAATACTATAATCTCATGAAAATGATAATTTTTGGAGAAAATTTACATACTTTTAGCTACTTTAGATGCAAAAAACTTTTTTCTACCTAATATCTATTTAGTAAATAAAAACAATGCAAGAAGATTCGATAATTCAAAATACTTTATTTGCAATTGATAATGAAATTAATGAGCAAAAAGAATTAACAAAAATTCCAGAAGATTTATCCTTGGAAGATTTAAAAAAAGAATCGCAAAAAAGACCTAGACAAAGAAAAAATTTAACTAATTTAGTAAATAAATTCAAGACTGATTTAATTTCAAAAAACAAAAATGTTTGCATTCATGAGGAATCTTTTAGTTATAAGACAGTTTCAAAACTAAAATTAACTCCTGTAATGAAGCATTATGTAACTCTAAAAGAAGAAAATAAAGATAGGTTATTGCTTTATAGATTGGGAGATTTTTTTGAATGTTTTTTTGAGGACGCTGTATTAATATCTAACCTTTTAGAAATAACACTAACCAGTAAAGATGCTGGTAAAGAAATTGGTAAGATCCCTATGGCAGGCGTTCCTCATCATGCAATGGAGAGATACTGTGCTGATTTAATTAAAAAAAATTATTCTGTTGTTATATGCGACCAATTAGAAAAAAGTTCTGGTAGTTACGGTACTCCAATTAAAAGGGGAATTACAAGAATCATTACTCCTGGAACTGTAATTGAAGAGGGAATGTTGATAGCAAAGAAAAATAATTGGATTACTGCTATTTACTTATCAGAAGAAAATTCAAACGCATCTTATGAATGGGGTATATCAAAAGCTGATGTAAGCACAGGAGAATTAATAACTATGGAAGGTAAATCTCTATCAAAATTATTTGATGAAATTGTTAAATTAGATTCTTCAGAAATCATTGTAGGAAGCAATGAAATAAAAAAATTATTAATTAAAGAAAATAATCAAATTATATATACTGTTTCACAAGAGACTACTTTCGGTATTAATGAAGCAAATTATCTAATAAAAAAATATTTCCAAATTGCAAATCTAGAAGGAATAGGACTTAAAAATTTAAATAATGCGACCAGATCACTTGGAGGCTTATTAAATTATTTAGAAAAAATTAATCCTTCAAATTTAGATAAGGATTCTTCTGTAAAAATCTCATTAGACTTTCCACAAATTCAATTTTGTCACGACAAATTAATTATTGATTATCAAACTCAAAAAAATTTAGAAATAAAAAATACACAACGAGAAAACAATTATGTTGGTTCGTTACTATGGAGCATTGATAGAACTTATACCTGCATGGGTGCCAGGTGTTTAAGAAGATGGATAGATTCACCACTATTAAACGTTAATGAAATTTATAAAAGACAAAATATAATTTTAAACTTTATTGAATCGAAACAAGTGCGTATAGATACCCAAAATTTACTAAGAGCGATGGGGGATTTAGAAAGACTTGCAGGAAGAGCTTGTGCAGGTCATGCAAATCCTAGAGACTTAATCGCAATTTCGGAAGGTTTAAAAAAATTACCTAAAATAAAATCCATCATTAAATTATTTAAATATGATCTCCCAGATTGGACTGATCATTTGAAAAATTTCGATGAAGAACTCTTGGAATTAGCTGATACCATAAGTTTTCAACTAGTAGAAAATCCTCCTCTTAATATAAGTGAAGGAGGCATCATCCACGATGGTGTTGACAATATATTAGATGGTTTACGCAATTTAATGGATGATTACTCTGAGTGGCTAAATAAAGAAGAATTAAAAGAAAGAAAAATTAGCAAAATTTCAAACTTAAAAATTCAATTTCATAAAAATTTTGGATACTACATATCTATAAATAAGTCAAAAGTTAATTTAGCTCCACAACATTGGATCAAAAGGCAAACACTTACTAATGAAGAAAGATACATCACTTCAGAAATTAAAAATAAAGAAAATAAGATTTTCCAAATAAAAAGTCGTGCTTCATCAAGGGAATATGAAATTTTCTGTGAATTAAGGAATCTTGTTGCTGAAAAAACAAAACAAATAAGATCAATTGCAAAATCTATAGCATCTCTTGATGCATTGCTTGGGTTATCAATTACTTCGGTAGAAAACAATTTTATCAAACCTTCATTAATACCAATAAATGATGCACTGACAGAAAATCATACAAAAATTATTGCAGGGAGAAACCCTATAGTTGAGCAATTATTAAATGATAAAAAGTTCATAGCAAATGATATTTATTTTGATGATAATCAGAAATTAATTATATTAACCGGTCCAAATGCAAGCGGAAAAAGTTGTTTTATAAGACAAATTGGTTTAATACAAATCCTTGCACAAATTGGAAGCTTTGTTCCAGCTAATAATGCAGAAATCAAAATTTCAGATAGGATCTTTACTAGGATCGGGGCGGTTGATGATCAATCATCTGGACAATCAACATTTATGGTAGAAATGTCTGAAACTGCATCAATTCTAAATCAGGCAACTTCTAGCTCACTTGTTTTGCTTGATGAGATAGGTAGAGGAACATCTACCTTTGATGGTCTTTCAATAGCGTGGTCGGTAAGTGAATATCTTGCGCAAAAAATTAGATGTAACACTATTTTTGCGACGCACTATCATGAGCTAAATTATTTAAAAAATTCAAATAAAAATATACAAAATTTTCAAGTTTTAGTAGAACAAAATAATGAGCAACTCATTTTTAGTCACATGATTGTAGAAGGAGGCTCAAACAAAAGCTACGGTATAGAAGCAGCTAAATTAGCAGGGGTTCCAAAAGAAGTTATAGAAAAAGCAAAATCAGTTTTAAATTCTTTGGAAGAAAATAATAAATTAAATTATGATATTAAATAGATTTTTAACATTTTTATAAGATAAATACTTTTCAAATAGTTTCCCTCAATAAGGCGTTGACAGCAGCTGCTGCCATAGCAGCACCTCCTCTAGTTGAATTCATAACAATTCTAGGAAGATCAGTAGAAATCAGTTTGTTTTTGCTTTTCTCTACTCCAATAAATCCAACGGGCATTCCGATAATTAAGCTAGGTAAATCTTTTGCATTCTCTAAAATATCAATTAAATAAGTTAAAGCTGTAGGCGAACTGCCAATAACTACAATGGGTGATTTGCTTCCAGAATTTAAAGAGGATAACTCCTTCCAACCTTCAATTAAGCCATATGCAGTTTTAGTTAATTTTGTATGATTATTTTTTTCAAACCACATTCTAGCCGTGAATACCTTATTCCTAGTGGTATTTTCTGCCATGGATTTTATTGCTGCTGCAGCCATATCAGTATCAGTTAAAATCGGCGCACCATTTTTAAGGGCATGAAACCCCTTTTCGCAAGCACCTTCACTAAAATTTACAAGATTTTGAACTGAAAAATCTCCTGATGTATGGACTAATCTCTCTAAAACTTTTTTTTCCAAATAATTTAGATCATTTGCTCCTAAATGAGATCTTATAAATCTGATGCTTTCCAAAAAAATTGGATGATCTATTACCATTAAATTTAATTTGTGTTAGAAATAATCATAGTGAATATATGGTTTTTATTGAGCAATTATGCCAATACAAATATTATGGGGTAATGATCTAAACGCTCAAAATACATTTATTCAAAAATTAATTGATAAGGAAGTATCCAAAGAATGGAAAGAAATAAACATTACTAGTTTAAATGGAGATGATGATGAGCAAGTTAATAAAGCTTTTGATGAAGTTCTTACACCTCCTTTTGGTGATGGATATAGAATAGTAACATTGAAAAATAATCCAATTTTTACTGCAAAAAATGAGGATCTAAGAACTAAATTTGAAAAAATTCATGACAGTATACCTCAAAAAACTTATTTCATTTTACAAAATACAAAAAAACCAGACTCAAGACTAAAGAGTACTAAATTTTTACAAAAACTTATCAAAAACAATTTAGCCAAAGAAAAATCATTTTCTTTACCAGAAATCTGGGACTATGAGGGGCAAAAAAGATTTTTAGAAGATGCAGCAAATGAAATAAATATCAAAATTGATAAAAATGCAGCTGAATTAATTATTGATTCTGTTGGGAATGATAGCTTTATATTAAAAAATGAATTAGCTAAAGCAAAAATATACCTTTCTGCAGTATCAAGGGATTCGAATTCACAACTTTTTCTAAAAAGTATTGATGTAAAAAAAATATTTAGTGATCATCAATCAAACATTTTCAAAATTATTGATCTTCTTTTACAAAAAAATATTAATGAAAGTCTCATTGAAATAAATTATTCCATACAGAAAGGAGAACCTGCTTTAAGACTAAATGCAGGTTTAATTAGTCAAATAAGAATTCATACCATTATAAAATTAGCAGTTAATTCAGGAAAAGATAATACAGAAAAGATTTGTAATCTTGCAGGCATTTCAAATCCAAAAAGAATTTTTTTTATTCGAAGAAAAGTCAAAAATGTATCTCAAGAATATTTAATTACTTTAATGAGTAACTTATTAGATATTGAATCATTACTAAAACAAGGTAATAATCCTATAAATGTTTTTAAAGAGAAATTAATTAATTTAAGTTAACCAAATTATAAGTTTAAGAATTTACATTATGATTTAAATATGGCTTTACTAGTAAAAAAATTTGGCGGTACTTCTGTAGGTGATATTAAAAAAATTCAAAATATTGCAAGTAGCATTTGTCAAAGTAAAGAAGCAGGAAATGAAATTGTCGTAGTTGTCTCTGCAATGGGGCAAACTACAGATGATTTAAATTGTTTAGCGGAATCAATTAGTAAAAATCCTAATCGAAGAGAATTGGATATGCTTCTCTCAACTGGCGAGCAAGTAACCATAGCTCTTCTTTCAATGGCATTAAACGAATACGGAATACCTGCAATTTCAATGACCGGTAGCCAGGTTGGAATTATTACTGAATCAATTCATGGGAAGGCGAGAATTCTGGATATTAAAACAGACAGAATCGAAAATTATATAAATCAGGGTTTTGTAGTCGTAGTGGCTGGATTTCAAGGAACAACATTAAGCCATACGGGATCAATGGAAATTACAACTTTGGGTAGAGGTGGTTCAGATACTTCTGCAGTAGCTTTATCAACAGCTCTAGGAGCTGAGACTTGCGAAATTTACACAGACGTACCAGGAGTTCTTACTACTGATCCAAGAATTGTTCCTAATGCAAAACTCTTAGATGAAATCAGCTGTGAGGAAATGCTTGAACTTGCAAGTGTCGGTGCCTCAGTTCTGCATCCAAGAGCAGTAGAAATTGCTCGTAATTATGGAATTAAATTGTGTGTCAAATCAAGCCAAAGTGAATCAAGTGGGACTTTCCTAGAAAGTCAAATCCAACCTCTCCCGCTAAAAAGAGGAAGCTTAGAATTAACAAAAACAGTCAATAGTCTTGAAGTATTAGAAAACCAAGCAGTATTTAGTCTCTCAAATATTCCTGATAGACCTGGGATTGCTGCACAAATATTTGAAAAACTTTCAGAAGCAAGAATTAATGTAGATTTAATCATACAAGCAACAAATGATGGAAATAATAACGATATTACATTTACTGTTAGTGAATTAGAAGTTAAAAAGACTGCAGAACAATGTGAACTTATAACTAGTCAATTAGGAGGAAAATATAATCTCAAAACAAACATGACTAAATTAAGTATTCAAGGAGCAGGCATTATGGGTAGACCTAGTGTTTCAGCTGATTTATTTGATACTTTATCTCAAGCAAATATAAATGTCAGGTTAATAGCTACTAGTGAAATTAAAGTCAGCTGCGTAATTGAAATCAATAATATACCAAAAGCTATTAGATTTGTTGCTGAGAAATTTAAGTTATCCGATACACAAATATTTGTTAATCCAATCAACGAAAAACAAGATCAGCCTGAAGTAAGAGGAATCGCATTAGATAAAAACCAAGTTCAAGTAAGTTTTCGAAAACTGCCTGATCGTCCTGGTGTAGCAGCATCGATATGTTTAGCATTAGCTGAAAATAATTTACTTTTTGATACTATCGTTCAGTCTGAAAGAATTTCATCTTTAAAAACTAAGGATATTAGTCTTACAATGAATAAACAAGATAGAGAAAAAGCTAACTTAGTTTTTGAGGCCTTAACAAAAAAATTACCCGGATCATACATTGAAGATGGTCCTGCTATAGCCAAAGTAAGTACTGTAGGAGCGGGAATGGCATTTAAAGTTGGAACGGCTGGAAAAATATTTAGAGCATTGGCTGACCAAAATATAAATATTGAAATGATTGCCACTAGTGAAATTAGGACTTCATGTATTGTCTTAGAAAAAGATTGTGACAAAGCAGTTAATGCGATTCATAATCATTTCGAATTAGAAAGATAATTCCTTTTTAATTATTTCTTGCCAATTTTTGTCTTAATTTTTTGATTCTATCCCTCAAATTTGCTGCTTCTTCAAAATTTAAGTCTTTTGCAGCATCTTTCATGTTAATTTCTAACTTTTCTATTAAGTCAGGCAATTCTTCGAGCAAACATTGATTATCACTGGAATTGAGAATTGCGTCAGTTTTGTTATTAACTATATTTATTAAATCTTTAGATAAACCACCAGCGTCTAGTTTTCTGGAAAGTTCTAGAAAAGATAATATTGAATTTTCTATTTTTTTGCCTGCAGGTTTTGGAGTAATACCATTGACTTGGTTATATTTTTTTTGAATAGTTCTTCTTCTTTCAGTTTCAGATATTGCTCTTTTCATTGAATCTGTAAAGTTATCTGCATAAAGCAAGGCAACACCTTCAACATGTCTTGCAGCTCTTCCTATTGTTTGAATCAATGACCTTTCTGCTCTCAGAAAACCTTCTTTATCAGCATCTAAAATGGCGACTAAGGATACTTCAGGAAGATCTAGCCCCTCTCTTAATAAATTAACTCCTACCAGAACATCATATTCTCCCATTCTAAGGTCTTGAATAATTTCAATTCTTTCAATTGAATGGATTTCAGAATGCAAATATCTAACTCTTACTTTATTTTCAGATAAAAAATCAGTTAGATCTTCAGCCATTCTCTTAGTAAGTGTTGTCACTAGCACTCTTTGATTCTTTTCAGCTCTAATTCTAATTTCAGATAACAGATCTTCTATTTGGCCCTCACTAGGTCTTACATCAATTACAGGATCTAATACCCCAGTTGGTCTTATAACTTGCTCAATAAATTCACCATCACATTGATCTAATTCCCATTGACCGGGAGTTGCACTTATAAATAATGTCTGTTTTGACTTTTCCCAAAACTCTTCACATTTTAAAGGTCTATTATCTGCAGCACTTGGCAATCTAAAACCATGATCTATTAAAACCTTTTTTCTAGATTGATCACCGTTGTACATCGCATGAAGTTGAGGACATGTTACATGACTCTCATCAACTACCAACAACCAATCTTCGGGAAAGTAATCTATTAAGCATTCTGGTGGTGAACCTTCCTCCCTTCCTGATAAATGACGAGCATAATTCTCAACTCCATTACAATAACCAACCTCCTTAAGCATTTCTAAATCATATTTAGTGCGTTGTTCTAGACGTTGAGCCTCTAATAATTTTCCTTCGTATGAAAATTTATCGAGTTGAGTTTTTAATTCACTTCTAATTGCACTTATTGCACTCTCGAGTCTTTCTTTTGGAGTCACAAAATGCTTCGCTGGGTAAACGCTAACTTGTTCCAAACTTTCAAGTATTTCTCCTGTAGTAGGGTCAACATATCTAATAGCCTCGACTTCATCACCAAATAATTCTATTCTTATTAATCTATC
>QCIV01000005.1 GCA_003216455.1 Prochlorococcus sp. AG-402-N17
CATCTATCTGTGATATTGACGGCAACAAAGGTAAATTATTGTACAGAGGCTATTCCATTGAGGAATTATCCAAGAAAAGCAGTTTTTTAGAAACTGCTTACCTATTGATTTGGGGTGAATTGCCCACAGCTATTCAACTGAGAGATTTTGAACAAGAAGTTCAGATGCATCGTAGGTTAAGTTTTAGAGTAAGAGATATGATGAAATGTTTCCCTGCGACGGGTCATCCTATGGATGCACTTCAATCTAGTGCAGCTTCTTTGGGGCTTTTCTATTCGCGTAGGGCAATAGATGATCCTAATTACATCTATAACGCAGTCATAAGACTAATAGCAAAAATACCCACAATGATTGCTGCGTTTCAACTTATTAGAAAAGGACAAGATCCAATTCAACCTAGAGATGATTTAACTTACTCATCAAATTTTCTTTACATGCTGACTGAAAAAGAACAAGATCCTATAGCTGCAAAAGTTTTTGATAGGTGTTTAATTCTACATGCCGAACATAGTTTAAACGCAAGTACATTTAGCGCTAGAGTTACTGCGAGTACTCTCACAGATCCATATGCTGTTATAGCCTCTGCAGTAGGAACCCTGGCTGGCCCACTGCATGGAGGAGCAAATGAGGATGTAATTGCAATGTTAGAAGAGATTAAAACCCCAGAAAATGCTGGTTCTTTTTTAGATAATGCAATAAAAAATAAAAGTAAAATAATGGGCTTCGGCCACAGAGAATATAAAGTCAAAGATCCAAGAGCAATAATTCTTCAAAAACTGGCAGAAGAACTTTTTATTAGATTTGGCGCAGATGAAATGTATGAAGTTGCTAAAGCACTTGAGGAAGAGGCAATACCAAGACTTGGACCTAAGGGTATATTCCCAAACGTGGATTTTTATTCTGGACTTGTTTATAGAAAACTTGGTATTCCTCGTGATTTATTTACTCCAATTTTTGCCATATCTAGAGTGGCTGGTTGGTTAGCTCATTGGAGAGAGCAACTTGGAGCAAATAGAATTTTCAGACCATCGCAAATTTACACAGGTTCAGCACCAAGAGATTGGATCAGCTTAGAAAATAGAGAATAATATTTGCAGCTATTCATAAAAAACACACATATTGTTTGTGAAGAGTTAATCTATTAAGTAAATGACATAAAAATTTTGGAATACGGATTAGATCTCGAATATAGTTTTAACGAATTCTTAAAAGGTTTTGGCCTCTCCAGCGAAATCGCTCATATAATTTGGATTCCTTTACCTATGCTTTTGGTTTTGGTAGCAGCAGTTGTTGGAGTTTTAGTAACAGTTTGGCTTGAAAGAAAAATATCTGCTGCTGCTCAACAGAGAATAGGTCCCGAATATGCAGGAGCGCTTGGCGTCCTCCAACCAATTGCGGATGGTCTTAAGTTACTTGTCAAAGAAGATATTATTCCTGCTAAAGCGGATGGAATTCTCTTTACTGCAGGACCTATATTAGTTCTTGTCCCAGTGATTCTGTCTTGGTTGATTGTTCCCTTTGGACAAAACCTTTTAATAAGTAACGTTGGTATTGGAATTTTCCTATGGATCGCTTTAAGCAGTATTCAGCCAATTGGCCTTCTTATGAGCGGATATGCATCAAATAATAAGTATTCTTTATTAGGAGGTTTAAGAGCAGCTGCTCAATCAATAAGTTATGAAATTCCTTTAGCTTTATCTGTATTGGCTATCGTACTAATGACAAATTCTCTTAGTACTATTGATATTGTCAACCAACAAAGTGGTGCTGGAATCCTTAGTTGGAATATATGGAGACAACCAGTTGGATTTATAGTCTTTTGGATTTGTGCTCTTGCAGAATGTGAGAGACTTCCATTTGACTTACCCGAAGCTGAAGAAGAATTAGTTGCAGGATATCAAACTGAATATGCAGGGATGAAATTCGCATTGTTCTATCTTGGTAGTTACATTAATTTAATCCTTTCAGCTTTATTGGTATCAATACTTTATTTGGGAGGATGGGGTTTTCCTATTCCAGTTGAATTAATAGCTAAGTTTCTAAATTTGCCAATTAATGCTCCCTTCATACAAGTTTTTACTGCATCAATAGGAATTGTAATGACTGTATTGAAAGCATATCTTTTAGTTTTCATTGCAATATTATTGCGTTGGACAACTCCTAGAGTAAGAATAGATCAACTATTAGATCTAGGATGGAAGTTTCTTCTTCCAATTTCTCTTGCTAATCTTTTGATAACTGCAGGATTAAAACTTGCTTTTCCGCAATTCTTTGGTGGTTAAACTTAAGTAAAAATACTTAAATTAAAAATTAATCCACTAGAATAAAATAACTAAGAAAATTCTTCAAAATGAAAAATTTCCTTCAACAAATAAATAGCTATATCAAAGAAGCATTTAATGCTGGCAAATATTTATATAATGGCTTGTCAGTTACTTTTGATCATCTTCGAAGAAGACCTGTTACTGTCCAATATCCATATGAAAAATTAATACCATCTGAAAGGTATAGAGGAAGAATACATTATGAATTTGATAAATGTATTGCTTGTGAAGTTTGCGTGAGAGTATGCCCCATAAATTTACCTGTCGTTGATTGGGTAATGAATAAAGAAACCAAAAAAAAGGAACTAAGAAATTATTCTATAGATTTTGGAGTTTGTATATTTTGTGGAAATTGTGTTGAATTTTGTCCAACTAATTGCCTTTCAATGACAGAAGAATATGAATTAGCTACTTTTGACAGACACAATCTAAATTTTGATAATGTCGCACTTGGTAGGTTACCTACAAACGTCACAACAGATCCTTCAGTTAAACCTCTAAGAGAACTTGCCTATCTTCCTAAAGGGGTCATGGATCCTCATGAAATCCCAGCTTCAGATACTAGAGTTGGTAAATTACCAGAAGAAGTTTATGATTGGATGAGGCCAGAATCCAATGAAAATAAAGATAAAGTTTCTAATTCAAACAATTAATTTCCATTAATTTATGTCCATTGCAATAACAACTCAAATTATTTGTTTTACAATTTTATCTTTAGTTATCCTTATAGGAGCCCTTGGTGTTGTATTACTTGAAAGTATTGTTTATTCAGCCTTTCTTCTTGGAGGAGTTTTCATGAGTGTGGCAGGATTATATCTTCTTTTAAATGCAAGTTTTGTTGCTGCAGCGCAAGTTTTAGTTTATGTGGGTGCAGTTAATGTATTAATAATCTTTGCAATAATGCTAGTCAATAAAAAAGAAGATTTAAAGCCCATCAATGACATTAAATCAAGAAGAATAATATCAACATCAATATGTTTAACCCTGCTAAGCCTTTTAATTAGAGTTGACTTGACAAATGTATGGAGCCTATCAAGTCCTCAAAACTCTATTGGAGAGGAATCAACTATCAGAATTGGTGAACATCTTTTTAGTGATTATTTACTCCCATTTGAAGTAGCATCAGTTTTACTTTTAATGGCAATGATTGGAGCTATCGTTTTAGCTAGAAGAGATGTAATGAGCAAGGATATTTCTACTGGATTACCTGTTGATCAAGAGTTAATTGAAAAATCATCAGAACCAATGCTTACAAATAAAAATTAACCTTTCAACTTTCTTATGATGAGTTTAGAATCAATTCCTATTCAAGCATTTTTAATAGTATCTTCAGCACTATTCTGTATTGGGATTTGGGGATTGTTAAATAGCAGAAATGCAGTAAGAGTTCTTATGAGCATTGAGTTAATGCTCAATGCAGTAAATATAAACTTAATGACGTTTTCTTCCTATGTTGATAATAATTTAATTCAAGGACAAGTTTTTACAATTTTTGTGATAACTGTTGCTGCCGCAGAAGCAGCAGTAGGATTAGCTATCTTATTATCTCTTTATAGGAATAGGGTTACTGTAGATATGGAAAGTTTTAATTTATTAAAATGGTAAAACCACTAAATGAAACTTTCATTAGTGCTTATTATATATCGTTCAGATAGTTCTATAGCTCAAAAAGCTTCTAAATTCTGTGAAGAAGTCCTCAAATCTAAAAAAATAAACTCAAAAAGAATTGAAAGTGATTTTAATAAAGATGAAATTAAAAAATATTTTTGTAATCTAGAATTACAACCAAATATTGGCATAGTTCTTGGAGGAGATGGAACCTTCCTAAAATGTGCAAATGCTTTAGCTGATTATGATATTCCTTTGTTGAGCATTAATATTGGTGGTAATCTGGGTTTCCTTACGCAAGAAAAAGATTTTTTGTTTGACAAATCTTTTATTGAAATCCTTGAAAACGAAGAATATAAAATTGACTTTCGTAATAGATTAAATTGTAATGTTTGTATTAATGGGGAAAGTTCTGGGAAAAAGATTATAAAAAGCTACGATGCCTTAAATGATTTTTATTTTAAATCTGTTGAAGAAGACATTTCTCCCACCAACCAAATACAAATTGAAATAGATAACGAGAAGGTCAATGAATACAAAGGTGATGGATTAATCATATCTACATCTACTGGTTCAACAGCCTACTCAATGGCCGCGGGGGGGCCAATAGTTCACCCTAGTATTGATGCAATGATAATTAACCCTATATGCCCGATGAGTTTGGCTAGCAGACCAATAGTTATACCTAATACAAGTAAGGTAATCATAAAACCTGTAAAAAAAAGTAAAGGGGAAATTAAATTATGGAGAGACGGTTCAAAATGTATGACAATTAAGGAAAATTACTATTGTGAGATCAAAAAAGGGCAATCACCCTGCAAAATAATAAAGTTTAAAAAAAGCAAAAGCTACTATAATACCCTAATAAAAAAACTAGATTGGAAAGGTGATTTATCGCAAAAAAATTTCAAATATTAAATGGCCTTAGAGATAGAAAGAAGATTTCTTATAAAAAATGATAATTGGAAAGAATTCATAAATAAAAAAATTTATATTGAACAAGGATATTTATCCAAAAATATAGATGGTTGGATTATTAGGGTAAGGCTCATAGGCAAAAACTCTAAAATTACACTTAAAAAACATATCAAAGGTTTTACCAACTTTGAATTTGAATACTCCATTCCACGAAGCGATGCTGAAACAATAATGTCAAATCTTTCAAATACAATTAAAAAAGATAGATACTTACTTGAAATTGAAGAAAAATCTTGGGTTATAGATTGCTTTAAAGAAAATAATTATCCACTTGAAATTGCAGAAATTGAACTTTCTTATGAAGAGGAAGATTTAATTCTTCCATCCTTCATTTCAAAAGAAATTACTGGGCTGAGCCATTACTCCAATTTCAGTCTTGCTAACAATCCTTTTTCAGAGTGGAAAGAAGAATGTTAAATAACTTTAAAAAGTAACTAGTCAGAGGAGCCACTCATCCTTTATATTTTCTTTATATTTAAGCAAAGTATTTTTTATTTTCTTCAGATGTATGGTCTTTACGATAAAGAAGGAATATTGAGATTTGTTGATTCAGACAAAGATGCATGTATTGCATATGCTGAACTCTTCGAATTAGGTTCTACAAATTATTGTCTAATGGATTTGGCTAATGATACAAAAAAAGTAAAAGGTTATACTAATCTTGATCAGAGTCTGGGAGCGTACAACAATTAAACCCATCTCTACAAATCTTTCCGTTGTCCATTGCCCAATTCAAAAGTGCTACTCTGTTTTTAGAACCAGTTTTTGTAAACATATTACTTACATGATTATCAACAGTTCTTTTACTAATAGTTAGTTTTACAGCAATTTCTTGATTTGTAAGCCCATCAGCTACTAGATCAATGATTTCCATCTCCCTTGCTGAGAGACCCATCATATCAATGTTGTTTACTTCTTCATCAACCATTTGCATTTAAACAGTTCCTTTTTTATATTAATTAAGTTTAGCAATCTCAGTACACTTGTTAACCAACTAGAAAACAAAAGCAATTGAAATCAAAACTTCAGCAGACCTTAGAAAAAAGATCTAAGGTAATAACGGCAGAGTTAATGCCGCCAAGAGGTGGAAGCCCCATAAGATCTCTTAAGATAGCACAACTTTTGAAAGATAAGGTACATGCTGTTAACATTACAGATGGAAGTAGAGCTGTAATGAGAATGTGCAGCTTGGCAATGTCCAAACTATTACTGGAAAATGAGATAGAACCAGTAATGCAAATTTCTTGCAGAGATCGTAATAAAATTGCTTTACAATCAGACATTCTGGGAGCAAATGCTTTAGGAATTAAAAACATCTTATGCATTACCGGTGATTCAGTAAAAGCTGGGGATCAACAAAATGCCAAGGCGGTTCATGAGTTTGAGTCAGTTAGATTACTTCAACAAATTCAGGCTTTCAATAAAGGAATTGATCCTACTCTAGGAGAACTTTCCGATAAAAAAACATTTATTTTTGCAGGTGCTGCAGCTGATCCAAATTGCAGAAATAAAAAAAGTTTAGAAAATAGATTGAGAAAGAAAAAAGAGGCTGGAGCTGGATTTATACAAACTCAAATGATTATGGAAAAAGAAAATTTGATAGAGTTTTGTGAAAAAATTAGCAAGCCTCTTGAAATTCCAGTAATTGCAGGTGTTTTCCTATTAAAGTCGTACAAAAACGCTCTCTTTATAAACAAATACGTTCCAGGAGCAAACATCCCTGAAAATATCTTAAATCGTCTTAAAGATGCTAAAGACCCATTACAAGAAGGTATTCAAATTGCATCTGAACAAGCTCATGATTTTTTTAATATCGCAAATGGTGTTCATCTAATGGCCGTAAAA
This sequence comes from Prochlorococcus sp. AG-402-N17, assembly GCA_003216455.1. Classification (GTDB taxonomy): domain Bacteria; phylum Cyanobacteriota; class Cyanobacteriia; order PCC-6307; family Cyanobiaceae; genus Prochlorococcus_A. The sequence continues at coordinate 6,756 of QCIV01000005.1, forward strand.
GCAGAGCATTTAATTCCTGAGATTATTGAAAAAGCTAATCTTAGTCTGGAATATTAATCAAATCAGTACCTAATAAGTCTGCCATAGCTTTCTGCTGAGGCGATGGCTCAGTTAAATCTGATCTTCTTGAATCTGCTATTAACCAATCTAAAGATGCATCTTGCAAATCAAAATGATCTCCATTTTTGCCAACACAATATTTACCAAACACTAACTTGTCCATAAGTCTTACACCTTTACCAATCTTAGAATAATCAAAAATAATTGAATTATCTATAGTTGCGCCCTCGCAAATGCAACAACTTGGCCCAATCATGGAAGGGCCAATAATAGTTGCTCCATCCTCGATCCTAGTCATGCCTCCTATATAAACCGGCCCGCTAATATTAACCTTTTCCCAGTTAGCCGCTACATTCAAACCTGTAAAAACTCCTGGTTTTATTTCCTTACCTGGTATTTGCACTTGTCTTACCTTACCTTGCAATACATTTCTAATTGCACTCCAATAATCAGGAACTTTTCCAATATCTACCCATTCAAAATCCATTGGTAATGCAAAAAATGGTAAATCCATTTCAACAAGTTTAGGGAAAAGATCAGCTCCAATATCAAATTTCTCTTCTGAAGGTATGTAATTAAAAATTTCGGGTTCGAAAAGATAAATTCCTGTATTTATAGAGTCACTTAAAGCTTGATCAACTGTTGGCTTTTCCTGAAAAGCCTTTATTCGACCATTTTCATCAGAAACTACGACACCGTAACTTGATACTTGATCTTTAGTTACCTTTTTTGTTATTAAGCTCGCAATAGCTCCTTTCTGTTTATGTTTTTTAACAGCTTGAGTTAAATCTAAATCAACTAAAGCATCACCACATAAAACAACAAAAGTTTCATCAAAGAAATTTTGAAAATCCTGAATTTTTTTTAATCCTCCTGCGGATCCCAAAGCATCACCTATTAATTCTCCATCTTCAATTCTTCCCTCAAAACTATAAGCAATTTCTACTCCAAATCTTTGCCCATCCCTAAAATAATTTTCAATTTCTTCAGCCAGATGAGAAACATTTACCATTATTTCCTTAAAATTATGTTCTCTTAAAAGTTCCAAGAGAAACTCCATAACAGGTTTTTGCAAAATCGGAATCATCGGTTTCGGAATAACATGCGTAATAGGCTGAACACGTGTACCTTTTCCCGCAGCAAGTATCATTGCCTTCATAAATTCAAAACCATTTTTTAAAATTATACGTTATTACTATGAAGCTTCTAAGCAGCCGAGGAAGAGACATTACTTACCTCAAGATTTTCTATAGGCAGTTGAGCTAAGCCACCATCAGGTATTATTCTTTTAATTTGAATTGGGCCATATAAGGCATTAATTTGTTTAATTTCAATTTTGTTTTCAGATGATAAAAATAACAAAGCCCAAAAAACTCCCAAACGATCTTTATCTAAATCATTTTTTACTACTGTTTGCCATTTCTTGACTAAATATTCAAAATCTGTCCATTGTAATGCTTTTTCCCATCCTGCAATAAATTTCCCTAATGCTTTAGTGGTTTCTGGAAGTTTCTCTCGATGAGCTAATGACTTTACTTGAGAAATTAAAGCCTTATCAGAATATTTTTTATTTCTTTTTCTCTTCATGAGCAGAAGATCTTGGGTTTCTATAACTTCTGCTATGGACTCTAACTGACTTACAAGTTCTCCCAATGTTGTTGTACGTTTAAGAATTGGTTGTGCAATTGATCTTCTCCTTAGATATTTTTCAGGATATTTAGGAATATCAAATTCTTTATCAATCCAATCTTGATCATCCAAATCAAATTCATCTTCAAAATTGGAAGCATTTTCTTTGAAAACATCAGATTCCAAAACCTGAGCCTTAAGGTTAACAAGTACTGAAGCCGCAAAAAATGCTTCGCTGGTTTCAGCTAAATCCTTGTGATAAGAGATTTGACTATTTGAAGATTGATTAAAAGTATGTGAGTATTGCTCTAAAAAACTATCAATTACACTTATTACATCAATATCCCATGGATCAAGCTCACCTTTACCTGCGGCGTCTTGAAGAAACTTAATCAACAATCTAGGGCCTAATTGTTGCCTATCAATAGGATTGAAATAAGATATTTTGAAATAGATAAAATCTATTCTCAAGATATCTTTTAATTCATTTTATGCCAAAAAATATTGCATTAATTTAAAAAATTATATTGTTGGAGCTTTTAGGATATCATTTGTTTTAGTTCCTGAAAAAATATTTGTTTTCAAAGCACCTTTAACTGCAGTTAAATCTCGATCGACCAAATTATTGATAGATGCAATGTAACTTTCAGTAACTAATCTAGGATATAAACCTATTCCAATAATCGGTAAAAGTAAACAAGCAATAATATAAACTTCCCTTGGCTCTGCATCTATAAGTTTTCGTTCTTCGATTAATTTAGGATTTTCTTTACCAAAGAAAATTTCTCGTAACATTGAAAGTAGATAAATAGGAGTAAGTATTACACCGATAGCAGCTAAAGAAGCCATCACCACTCTAAATGGAAGTGTATACACTTCATCAGTAACAAATCCTGTAAATACCATCAATTCGGAAACAAATCCACTCATACCAGGCAAAGCCAAGGAAGCCAAAGAGCAAGCAGTCCACAAGGCAAACATAATTCTCATTTTTTGTCCTACACCACTCATTTCATCAAGTTTAAGAGTCTTTGTTCTGTCATAGGTGGCACCAACAAGAAAAAATAAACTTGCACCTATTAATCCATGACTAACCATTTGCAGCATAGCTCCGCTTGTTCCAAGGCTACTAAAACTACCTATACCAATAAGAACAAAACCCATATGACTTATTGAACTGTATGCAATTTTTCTTTTAAGATTTCTTTGAGCAAAAGAAGTTAATGCAGCATAAATTATATTAACTACACCTAGAACTATTAATAATGGAGCGAATTGAGCATGAGCAACGGGTAATAATTGTGCATTAAATCTTAAAAGAGCATATCCTCCCATCTTTAATAGAATTCCTGCTAAAAGCATATGAACAGGAGCTGTAGCCTCTCCATGAGCATCTGGTAGCCAAGTATGGAGAGGAACTATCGGCAGTTTCACACCAAATGCAATTAAAAGCCCTACGTAACATAATATTTGGAATTTTTGACTAAAATCTTGAGCTGCCAAGTGAGAAAACTCAAAATTAGGAATTTCTGTACCATAGAAACCCATTGCTAACGCTGCAAGAAGAATGAAGATAGAACTGCCAGCTGTATAAATAATGAATTTTGTTGCTGCATATTGTCGATTTTTGCCACCCCATATAGCCAGTAATAAATAAACAGGAATTAACTCAAGTTCCCAAGTTAGAAAGAATAAAAGCATATCTTGTACGGCAAAAACAGCAATTTGCCCACCATCCATAATCAATATCAAAAAGAAAAATAACTTTGGTTTGAACTTGACTGGCCATGCAGCAAGAACTGCTAAAGCAGTTATAAAACTAGTCAATAATATTAACGGCATAGAAATGCCATCAGCGCCTACAGACCAAGTAAGACCTAAATCAGGAAGCCAATTAATATTTTCTTTAAGTTGAACATTTTCATTACTAATATCAAAGCCATTTATATATGAACCTACAGTTATTAAAAAAGTTATTAATGCAATAGACAATGCAAACCATCTCACCTCTTTGCCATCCCCTTTATCTGGGAAAAAAGGTATTACAAATGCACTAACAATTGGGAATAGAATTGCAGCAGATAACCAAGGAAAATTAGACAATCCAGCTCCAAAAGTCCCCAAAATTTGTGTCGCAAAATGTGTATAAAAATAAGTACTCAATTTAATAAGAAATTTATCTTAAATAAAGTCTAGAAATTTTCTGTATTTTTTCACCCCAATGGACAGTGAAGACACACAATTGTAATTAAGATACTTGAGGAGATTGAAAACCAAATATAGCAACTAGTAAAATTACACCTCCAAAAACAATAAGCGCATAAAATTGAGCCCTACCAGTTTCAAAATATTTTAAACCTTCTCCACTACCTAAAGTTACAAGTCCAGTAAGATTTACAACACCATCAACAACCTTAGAATCAACCTCTAAAACTTCTTTAGCAAGTTTTCTGCTACCCTTAACAAAAAGTTTTTCATTAATATCATCTAGATACCATTTATTGGATAAAAATTGATTGATGTTAGGAAACTTTTCAGCAAATAAAACTGATAAATTAATTTTTTTCACAAAATATGCCTGATAAGCAATAATGATTCCAGCTGATGCAATAAGTACTGACGCAATTGCTAAAGGCAAAAATTCTTTTAATTCAAAGGCTTTTGCAGCAATCTCTGCTTCTTCAGGATCAAGTAAATTTGCAATTTTGCTATCCCATGGAAGTCCCATAAAACCGATAATTACAGAAGGTGCAGCTAGAAATACCAAGGGAAATGTCATTGACCAGGGTGACTCATGAATAGAACCATGTTCTTCATGCTCTTCTTCATTTTCTTCATCTAGGTTTGCTTTAGAGGCTAATAGCAGCTCTTTTTGCAATTCTTTATTCTCCCCTCTGAAATCTCCTTCAAATGTCAAGAAATAAAGCCTAAACATATAAAAAGCAGTCATACCTGCTGTTAGAAGTCCTACGAACCAAAAAGCTGGAAATGATATAAACGCATTTCCAAGTATCTCGTCTTTACTCCAAAAACCTGCTAATGGGGGAATTCCACTAATTGCTACACAACCTATTAAAAATGTTGTTGATGTAAATGGCATTTTTTTTCTTAAACCACCCATCAACCTCATATCTTGAGCTAATACAGGCTGATGGCCAACTACTTCTTCCATAGCATGTATTACTGAACCAGAACCCAGAAATAGCATTGCTTTAAAGCAAGCATGAGTCACTAAATGAAAAATTCCTGCTACTGGTGCGCCACAACCCATTGCGAGCATCATATACCCAAGCTGAGAAACTGTGCTATATGCTAAACCTTTTTTTAAATCCATTTGGGTCAAAGCTATAGAAGCTCCTAAAAAACAAGTAATGGTGCCAACTAAAGCAATAATGAACTGAATAGAGGGGAATATTGAATACAAGGGTTGAAGTCTTGCTACAAGAAATATTCCTGCTGCAACCATTGTTGCAGCATGGATAAGTGCAGAAATAGGTGTCGGTCCTTCCATCGCATCAGGTAACCACACATGAAGAGGAAACTGAGCAGATTTAGCCATTGGCCCTAAAAAAACTAAAAAACAAAGTAATAAAGCAGCCCAAATGGGTATCGAATTGTCAGATATTGATTGAGAAATTCCAGTAGCTATTTCATTAAAATCAAAACTATTTGTTGCCCAAAAAAGGCCAAGAATTCCTAATAATAACCCAAAGTCTCCCACTCTATTAACAACAAATGCTTTTTGTGCAGCGTGTGCAGCGCCATCCCTGTCATACCAAAAACCAACCAATAAATAAGAACACATCCCAACTAATTCCCAAAAAACATAAATTTCTAATAAATTCGGACTAACTATTAATCCCATCATTGAACTACTAAATAATGCTAAATATGTAAAAAATCTGACATAACCTTTGTCATGCGCCATGTAACCATGAGAGTAAATCATTACCAGCAAAGTTATTGTAGTTACCAGGGCAAGCATTACACTCCCCAAAGGATCAAGGACAAATCCCATTGGAATTGTGAAATCCCCAGCATTGGCCCATACAAATAATTTTTCTACTGATTGATAACCATTAATTTGTTCAATTAAAGCTTTATAACTAATTACAGCAGAAATCCCGACGAAAGAAATCAGACCTACAGAAACAATTTCTCTTGAATTATTAATTTTCTTGTTGATGCTTATTAGTCCTAAGCCAGAAAGCACTGCTCCAATAAGTGGGAAAACGGGAATCAACCAGGCAATTTCTGAGGCTTGTGGCATATTTCAAAGAACTTATATTTTGATTTTAAACTGTCAATTGAAAAATTCAGAGAAAAATGATGAATTAAATGTTTTAACAGCAATATTTATATATTGATGAGACCACCAAAGTACACCTATTGCAATTAATATACCAAGTTGAGATAACCTAAAAAATTCTTTAATCTTAAATTCTTGCCTCCCCTCAAGTATTGCCATGAAGGGGACTATAGAAGTATTTTTTTTAAAATTTTCAAATTCTTCTCCAAATCTATTTGCTAATCTTCTGTCGCCATGCCAGATTGCGAAAAGATGATGCAAAACTAAGCCAATAGAAGTTACTAATGTGAATGATGTACCAATCCATAAAGTATGAGCAAAACACCAAATTATCTGACCAAATGCTTGAGGATGTCTTGTGATTCGCATTATCCCAGTTCCATAGATTCGTACTTTAGGTTTTAAAACCGAAGGAATTTCTAGTAAATTGTAAGTAGCTGGATATAAAAATAAAAAACTTATCGCAGTTAAGAACCAAACGACCATAAAAATAAAATTATTGCCCTGTAAATTCCATAATCTGATTCCATCATATCTATGTGCCAAAAAATAACTAATCAAGATAATTGCAGATGGCAAACTTAAAAAAACAAAACATAACCGCCATAATCTCGGACCCATAATAGATTCTGCTTTGATTCTTAAAGCAGCTCCCCCACTATGAATTACCGCAAAAATCAAAATCAAAAGTAAAATAATTAGGGAAGTTTTATGAGTCTCCATATATTTAGATTGTTCAAATAATTTTTGTTCTTAACAAGAATGCTCCTAGGCATTAGAATTATAAGAAATTGTAGGCATAATAGATGCCAGAATTACCATTTACACTCGATCAATTAAGAATATTAAAAGCTATAGCAGCTCAAGGAAGTTTTAAAAAAGCTGCAGATCTCTTATATGTAACCCAACCTGCTGTGAGTTTACAAATACAAAATTTAGAAAAACAACTTGAAATCACAATTTTCGACAGAGGTGGTAGGAAGGCTCTATTGACTGAAGCAGGGAGACTATTACTTGAATATTGTGAAAGAATTTTGAATCAATGCGACGAAGCTTGCAAAGCTATTGAAGATTTAAATAGCTTAAAAGGTGGAACTCTTGTCATTGGAGCGAGCCAAACTACTGGTACCTATTTAATGCCGAGGATGATAGGACTATTTAGACAAAAATACCCTGATGTATCCGTTCAACTTCAAGTTCATAGTACTAGAAGAACTGGTTGGAGTGTCGCCAATGGACAAATTGACTTAGCCATTATTGGCGGACAATTACCTGGAGATTTAGAAAATTTGCTACAAGTAATTCCATATGCCACTGATGAATTAGCATTAGTTTTACCATCTAAACATCCACTTTCGATCAAAAAAGAGCTTCTAAAAGAAGACTTATACAAACTAAATTTTGTAACATTAGACTCACAATCTACAACAAGAAAAGTTGTTGACAAACTTCTCCAAGATTCTGGGCTTGATATTCAAAGATTAAAAATTGAGATGGAACTCAACTCTCTTGAAGCAATCAAGAATGCAGTTCAATCAGGTTTAGGAGCTTCCTTTTTGCCTGTTGTTTCTATTGAAAGAGAATTGTCGGCTGGAACAATCCACAAAGCATTCGTTGCTGATTTAGAGGTTAAAAGAGAGCTTAAATTAATTACTAATCCCTCAAGATATACATCAAGAGCATCAGAAGTATTTAAGAAAAACATTCTTCCACAATTTGCTAGTTTAGAAAGCCCTTTAAGGCGTATATAATTTTGATCAAAACTGAATTGCTTCTTTGTTGATACCTACCCCTCCGTCTTCGGCTTGTCCATCGCCTTTTATTATAAATTTATTTTCATTTACATCAGTCTGATAAACGCACTTAACTATTGGCTTATCTCTTATAGAACCAATATAAGCAAAAGTATTCATCCTTTGCTTACATTCTCTTACATCTTCATTACTAATTGCACCCTGTTTTTGTAACACTGTCCAATTCTCTCTTCTAATCACACACCCTGGCTGAAGAGCTGGTTGAGTTACAAAACTCGTGGATGGATTTAGAGTCGTATACATTTCAACATCAATTACAAAAGCACTAGCTCCCCATTGTCTGCAAAATTCAGGGTCTGGAACAGCCATATCTAATTGTTGTTGACTTGCTATATTTCCCTGACCACCATCTGTTGTACTGGTAATAGCGCTCCCAATACCAACTCCTAAAATAAGTACTCCAGCAAGTACGGCAATGGTACCTGTACTAAAGTTGATCTTTTGTTCAGAAGAAGCAGGCAATCTATTGTTCTTTTGACCATAAGAATCCATATCCCTTGGATTTGGGGGATAATAACTTCTATTTGAGCCTCTCCTTGGCCTTCTATTTGAGGATGATCTATTCACAGCACTTTATTTGTCTTTGGTAAACCCATTGAATAATTCAATGCTCTACAATCAGGGTTATAACTTAGCTGTCCATTTTGAAGCAAAAATTTAATTAAACCTTCGATTTCTGATCCTATTTTTCGAAGTTCATAATCATCTAAATCCTTTCCTACTCTCTCTTCTATTAATTCATTAAATTTTTCATTTATTTTGTTTAAAGAATCTTTATTCCAAATAAATTCATTATCAGGATCTAAATCAAGAGTTAGTTTATTGGGATGAAACTTCAATTCTTCATCTACCACTTCGGCAGTAAAAATTCTCACATGTCTAGTAGTAGATTTTAAAAGCATTTTTTCCATAATTTTACGAAATAACCAACGAAAAAAACTATTATGTTCTAACTTTAATGTAGCTTACTAGTAAGTGTTAATTTATTTCTTGATTTAATAATGCGTGTTGTAATTGCTGGTGCTGGTTTAGCAGGTTTATCTTGTGCTAAATATCTAGTTGATAATGGACACATACCAATTTTACTCGAAGCCAGAGATGTTTTAGGAGGAAAAGTTGCAGCATGGAAAGACGAAGATGGGGATTGGTATGAAACTGGGTTACATATATTTTTTGGAGCCTACCCTAATATGTTGCAACTTTTTAAAGAACTAGATATTGAAGATAGACTTCAATGGAAAAGTCATTCAATGATTTTTAATCAACCATCAGAGCCTGGAACTTATAGTAGATTCGACTTTCCCGACATACCTGCGCCCGTTAATGGAGTTTCAGCAATACTAAGCAATAATGATATGCTCTCATGGAATGAAAAAATTCTATTTGGATTGGGTTTAGTGCCTGCAATGTTGAGAGGCCAAAAGTACTTAGATAAATGTGATACAAAATCATGGACAGATTGGCTAAAAGAGCACAACATACCGGAAAGAGTTAATGATGAAGTTTTTATAGCGATGAGTAAAGCTCTTAATTTTATTGGGCCTGATGAAATATCATCTACAGTTTTATTAACAGCATTAAACAGATTTTTACAAGAAAAAAATGGTTCTAAAATGGCGTTCCTAGACGGAGCTCCTCCAGAAAGACTTTGCCAGCCAATGGTTGATTATATTACTGCTCGTGGTGGAGAAGTTCACATGAATAGTCCATTAAGGCAAATCAACCTCAATGAGGACAGCACTGTTAAAAGTTTTACTGTTGCCTCTTTAGATAAAAACGAAAAGAAAGAGCTAACGGCTGATGCTTATGTAAGTGCAATGCCAGTAGATCTTTTTAAATTAATCATCCCTAAACAATGGAAAGGGCTAGATGCATTTTCTAGATTAGATGGTTTAAATGGTGTTCCAGTCATTAATATCCATTTATGGTTTGACAAAAAATTAACAGATATCGACCATCTATTATTTAGCAGATCACCACTTCTCAGTGTTTACGCAGATATGAGTATTACATGCAAAGAATACGAAGATCCAAATAGATCAATGCTTGAATTGGTTTTCGCACCAGCAAAAGATTGGATTAATAGAAGCGATCAAGACATCGTTGATGCAACTATGGAAGAGTTAAAGAAATTATTCCCAACACATTTCTTGGGTGAAGATAAGACAAAATTAAGAAAATATAAAGTAGTTAAAACTCCAAGATCCGTATATAAGGCTGTTCCTGGATGTCAAGAGTTCAGACCTAGTCAAAAATCCCCTATAAAAAACTTTTTCTTAGCTGGTGATTATACAATGCAAAAATATTTAGCATCTATGGAAGGTGCCGTTTTAAGTGGTAAATTATGCGCAGAATCAATAAATAAGGAGTATGCCAAAACCCCTCAAAATGTCTCTTCATAACGTTTACAAACCCTTAAATTTAGCTAAAACTTTTTGAAAAATTCAATTTCTCAACTAGACCAAGCATACGAGATATGCCGAAAAGAAACTCAACAATGGGCTAAAACCTTTTACTTGGGAACTCTCCTATTACCTCAAGAAAAGAGAAAAGCTATTTGGGCTATCTATGTATGGTGTAGAAGAACAGATGAAATAATGGATAGCTTAGAAGCCTCAACTAAATCGCAAGATGAGCTTTCAGATAATCTTGATGAATGGGAAGAAAATACTAAAAATGTATTTAAAGGGAATATTAAATCTGAATTAGACTCAGTTCTATTAGATACGATCGAGAAATATCCACAAAGTATTCAACCTTATCTAGATATGATAGATGGCCAGAGAATGGATCTGAATAAATTTAGATACAAAGATTTTGATGAATTAAAACTTTATTGTTATAGAGTTGCGGGGACTGTTGGTTTAATGACTCAAAATGTGATGGGGATAGATAGCGCTTATACATCAGCCCCATGGAGTGCCATGCCTGACCCCTCCGAAGCAGCTATAGCTCTTGGAATTGCAAATCAATTAACAAATATATTGAGAGATGTAGGAGAAGATAGACAGAGGGGAAGAATTTATCTCCCACAAGTGGATATTGAAAAATTTAATTATTCTGAAGAAGAACTTTTACAAGGAAAAATAAACAAACAGTGGAAATCACTGATGAACTTTCAATTAACAAGGGCTCGCGAATGGTTCCAAAAGTCTGAGGATGGTATCAAATGGCTATCTTCTGACGCAAGATGGCCAGTATGGACGTCTTTACGTCTTTACAGAGGAATATTAGATTCAATTGAAAGACTAGATTATGATGTTTTTAACAATAGAGCTTTTGTAAAAAATTCAGTCAAAGCTATTGAGATCCCAATATCTTTTTTAATTTCTCGAATTAAGTAATAAGTTATTAGGCAGGCGTCTTCTGATTAGCCAACAAGTCTTTCAATTTAGATAATTCCCCAGCCCATCTTGGATCAGGAGCTTCGAGGTTAGGAGCATCACTATGGACAATTTTCTTAAAATCTTTCCTTTTCTTATTTTTGTTTAATTTTCCGCCATTTTTTTTGTTTGAAGCAGAATCTTTTTTTTCTGATAGCTCTACTCTTAATTTAGAACCATTAAATTCAAAACCGTTTAACTTTTGAATTAATAAATTAGCATTATCTTCATTATTAGCAGTCGCGAAACCAAACCCCCTGCATTCCTTAGTTTCCTTATCTAGAACTGCTTTAAATCTAATCGAATCAGAAACTGACTTTAAAAGTGTGTCAAATTCTTTTGGATTAAATCCTTGTGGTAAGTTGCCAATGTAAATGCGAATGCTCATAAATTTTTAAAAATGATTTTGAAGTCTGAACTTCTAGACAAAACTAAGCTATGTGTATTTAATCACATTTTGGTGCATTTTGTTCAATCCATCGCTTTGCTTTATAAATAGCTTCATCAAAATTATTTAATCTCTTATATGCAAGTTCCTTAGAAAGATACCTTAACAGCTCTCCTAAGAAAGGCCCATCCTTTATTTTTAAATTTTTTTTTATTACGTCACCATTCAGTAAGTTTGAAGGATGAAATAATTTATCATCACTCTCACGCCATCTACGAAGCCAATTTAATCGTAAGTTTTGAGGTAAATGAAAAATAAAAGTTGGAAGAAACATCTCTAATTCTTTATGTAATGCAAATCTATCTGATTCAGTTAATTGAGCGATATTTTTTTTCTCCAACAAAAAGTGCCATTTTCTTAATAACTTAGTTTTTGCAATTTCAGCTCTACTGAATTTAAATCGCTCTAGAGATTCTTCATCTAAAATTTGGGCTATAAAAAATAATGGTAAATATTTCTCTTTTTCGTACTTATTAAATTCAGCATAGTTAATTTCTTGTAAATCCAAAAAAAAAGAATTTTTATAAAAATTATCAGATCCAAATATATTAAATTTTTTTACCAAAATTACTGCCTCAAGTGCATTTTCCCCATTTACTATCTTATTAATTTCATAATTAATCCTCTCCTTGGCAACAAGGTATAATTTTTCTTTATTTTTTTTAATGAAAGTAATTAAATTAAGATCAATTTTAAAATTCAATTCTGAAACAAATCGAAAACATCTTAATATTCGTAAAGGATCATTTAGTAAATTGTTTTCAGAATGAGTTCTAAGCAAAGAAATCTCTAGATCTTTAAGACCATTTAATGGATCAAGCAAACACTTCTTATCAAATAAAAAAGCAATTGAATTAATCGAAAAGTCTCTAGAACATAAATCTCCTTCTATCGTAGATGAAACCTGATTAGCAATATCAATATAAATATGATTAAGAATAATTCTTACTACTTCTCTTTTTTCATCTAAAATTATAAATTTTGATCCAATATGATCTGCAATCTTTTTTCCAATTTCAATTGCATCTAAAGGTACCACAATATCAACATCTACCTTTACAGTTTCTCTTCCCAAAATAATATCTCTTATGTAACCACCAACCAAATATGATCCTTTAGGTAAAAAACCTAATATTAAATCCAAATCATGAAATCTTATACTTTTTTCTAATTCATGAATTATTAGTGTATGATCTGAGTGAATGCTACTTTTCATTTTATTTATTAATTATGTGCATTTGCATCAACTGTAAATGGGTTGATAGATGTATCACATATCATGATGTTGAGAATAATCATGGTGTTGATCATATTTGTGATCTACCTGATTTTAAAGCAAAAAAACCATTCATTCATGTCAATATACTTAAAGACAATAATGGTGATTATAAAACTGATTGGGATGTTCAATCTTGTGAAAGTTTTGAAAATGAATTTGGTAAATGGTCTAAGTGTAATCCAGGCATGGAATTACCTGTTTAAAGGTAATAGATGAAAAATAAACTCAAACAAAGAGTGAATTACCCTACATTAGTTATTCATAGCACAGACAATTCTTTTGGCTTTGGGTATAGAAAAAACAATACCTTTGAATCTGATGAATTATTTATCAAAAAATTTGATAATGACCTTTGCAACAACTTAATTAATGATCTTAAAAAATTCATTTCCAAAGAAAATTTACAAAAAATAAATAAGTTATCTGTCAGCATAGGGCCAGCAAATTTTAATGCTTCACGACTTATTGTAGTTTTAGCGAGAACTATCTCACAACAAATAAATTGTCCTCTAGACTGTTTTAGTTCATTTGAAATAATGGCAAAAAGAATTGCATCAAAAAATAATATCTTTAGAAACAAAAAATCATTCTGGATTTACAAAAAATTAAAACGAAAGGGTTTAATTGCAGGTAAATATGAAATTTTTCATAAAGAAAAACACTCCTCGGATCTAGTCATTCGCGAAACAGTTTTACCAAAAGTTGTCAAAGAACTTGAAAGTAAAGAACTTACTTTTGAGGCTAATTATGATGATAAAGAAGATTTAAAAGAACTATTAAACTTAGCAAATCAAGATTTATTAAATTCAAATTTAGATTCCTGGAGAAAAGTTTTGCCTCTTTACCCTATTTCTCCAATTAACTAAATATTCATCCAATCAAATTATTAATTTTATCTTGAAGGTAAATTGTTACAGAATTCAGATCATCTCTTGATGAGCTCTGTGGAGGTTGAACAGGTTGTCCCACTTTGATAACGATTTTTGAAAACAAAGGAATAAAGAATTTAAATCTTATTAGTCTATGAGAATTAACTATTGCAACAGGCAATAATAATTTTTGATTTTTAAAGGCTAATAATGCTGCACCTTGTTTAGGCTTATTCACTCGACCATTTTTTTGACGCGTACCATCAATAAATATTCCAATAGAATTATCATTTGATAATTTTTTACATGCTGTTTGAATGGTATTTTTATCAACAATTCCTCTTTTTACAGGATAAGCTCCACAAGCCTTGATAATAAACCCAAGTAAAGGTATTTTAAATAGCTCTGCCTTGGCCATGAAAGATATATTACGTCCAAGAGCATGTCCTAAAAAAGGAGGGTCAAGCAAAGAACCATGATTAGAAACCATTATAAATGAATTATTTTGCGGAATATTTTCTCTACCAATTAAATTACCTCTAAATGCAAATTTATAAATTGGTAATACAAAAAGTTTGCTAACTAATTGATAGATTAATTTTTGAAAAACATCATTTTTCATAGTTGATTAATAAGTTATTTGATTAGAAGATGAAACTTGAGAAATTTTTAAATCTTTCATATGTCTTTTTGCTAAACTGCTAAGCACATTTGATGGACCAACTTCAACAAAATGAAGATCATTATCTTTTGCCATTAAATCCATAGTTTCTCGCCACCTTACGCCATTACACATTTGATTTTCCAATCTAGTTTTAAGCTCTTCAGGATCGTCACATAATGAAGGTTCATAATTACTTATTACTGGGAAAGAAGGATTTTTAAACTTAATCTGCTTTAAATACTCAGAAAATTTTACTGCAGGCTCATTCATGAATGGTGAATGGAATGCACCTGAAACGTTTAATTTTAGGAATCTTTTACAAGAAATTTCTTTTGATAAATTGTCTAACTCTTCATTAGATCCTGATAAGACAATTTGGGAAGAGCTATTATCATTAGCAATTACAACATCTTCACTTTTTTTGACTAATAAATCAAGTTCATTTCTATCAAAACCAATTACTGCTGCCATAGATCCTTGCCCAGCATTTGCCATTAATTGAGATCTTACTTTTATTAGTGATACGCACTCTTCGAATGAAAAAACATCCGAACAATATAATGCAGCTATTTCCCCAAGACTATGTCCAGCCACATAAGTTGGTTTAAAACCATTTTCTTTTAAAGCATCTAATAAAATTGATTCAACCAAAAAAAGACAGATTTGTGTATTTTTTGTATTATTCAAATCACTAAGAGGATTTGTTGGATCAGAATTTAACTCGCAAATTTGAAATAAATTTCTCTCAAATATCTCAGAAGCATAACTAAACCTCTCTTTTGTGCTCGGCAAATTTTCAATTTGTTTTGCCATTCCAATTTTTTGCGAACCCTGTCCAGGGAATACCCATGCAACTGTCATAATGTTCCTATTTTGTTTTTAACCCCATTTAATCAGGGCTGCACCCCAACTTAACCCAGCACCGAAACCACTTGTAGCAATAATATCATTATGTTTAATCCTGTAATCTCTCACAGCCTCATCCATCATTAGTGGAATTGTTGCTGCTGAAGTGTTGCCATACTTTTCTAAATTACTAAGAATCTTTTCTCTTGGAATTTTTAACCTTTCACCTACAGAATCCAATATTCTTTGATTAGCTTGATGCAGCAAGAGCCAATCTAGTTGATCAGAATTATATTTCATTTTTTTCAACAACTTTTCAAGAATTAGGGGGACTTCTTTAACTGCGAATTTATAAACTTCCTGACCATTCATCTGAATTGGAGAAAAACCTCCATTTAAATAGTCAATTTCATCAACTATAGAATCCTTATTCTTTTTTGATGGAAGATTAAGAAAAGAACCCCTTCCCCCATCAGTTCTCATATCAAAACCTATAAAATTATCAAATTCCTTTGTGGCTTCAATTGCTAATGCACCAGCACCATCTCCAAAGAGAATACAACTTCTTCTATCGTTCCAATCAACAAAACTTGATAATTGATCAGCTCCAATAATAATAGCCCTTTTAAAACTACCCCCTTTTAAAAATTGTGAGGCTGTTATTAAGGCAAATAAAAAACCACTACAAGCTGCAGTTAAATCGAAAGCTACAGCATTAGCTGCGCCTAATTTAGCTTGAATGGATGGGGCTGATCCAAATAAATCATGAGGAGTAGAAGTAGCTAAAACAATCAAATCAATCGTTTTAATATCCCAATTAGCCATTTCTATAGCAGTTAGAGCCGCCTTATAACCCATCTCAGTAACATTATCTTCTACGCTAGAGATTCTTCTCTCAGAAATGCCAGTTCTTGATTGTATCCATTCATTGCTTGTATCAACCTTTTGACTAATTTTTTGATTGGTTAGGATTTGATCAGGTACATAACTTCCGCTTCCCTTGAATGACACTCCAATCTGATTAAAATTTATTCCTTCCAAAAGAGTTTTTTAGTTACTTATATTAGTCAAACATAAATTTGACTCAATATGTTTTATGAATTTAAAACTTGAAGCTTTTGCAGTTGATTTAAATTGTCCATTACACCATGATTCACTGCAGAGTGAGCCAAGCGAAGAGCACTAACTACTGATAAAGATTTGCTACTTCCATGACCAATAACGCAAATACCATTCACCCCAAGTAATAACGCTCCCCCATGTTCGGCATGATCTAACCTTTTCTTAATTCTTAGTAGATTACTTCTTAAAAAAGCTGAACCAACTTTCCCCCGCCTTCCACGTGGCAGCTCAGATCTCAAAATATCTAATAAAACTCCTCCCACAGATTCAAGAAATTTCAATAATATATTTCCAGTAAATCCATCACAGACTACTACGTCGAAACTACCTGATAATACATCTCGCCCTTCACAATTACCTCCAAAATCAAAACTTTTTTCAGCAGATAATAATTCAAATGTTTTGAGAGATAAATCATTACCTTTACATTCTTCTTCTCCAATATTTAAAAGTCCAATTCTTGGTTTTTGTACTTGTAGTACATCTTTTGCATAAATATTACCTAGGAGAGCAAATTGATGAAGATAAGATGGCTTACAATCAGTATTTGCGCCGACATCTAAAACTAATACCGGGCGAGTTTGATCCCTAGTTGGAAATAATGCTCCTATGGCTGGCCTCTCAATCCCTTTCAATCTCCCAATTCTAAATATGGCAGAAGCCATCATGGCGCCTGAATTACCCGCTGAGTAGACAGCTTCAGCTTTATTATTTCTCACTAAATCCATTGCTACGTTTATACTTGCAGTTTTCCTTTTTCTAACTGCAGTAGCTTCTTCATTCATCCCAATTGGCTCTCCACTATCAATTAATTCAAGACGATTATTATCTATTTCATTTTCTAATAATTCTGCTAAACCAATTTTTTCTGCAGCATCTTTAACTTTTTCAATTTTGCCGACAAACTTTATATTTATTGGAAATCTACTTATTGCTTCTAGGCAACCCTCAAGAATTGGACCAGGAGCATAATCTCCACCCATCCCATCAACTGCTATCCAAATTCTTTTAGATTTAGATTCCTCCACCCTATCTAAAATATTATCGTTATTTTGTAATCTTTTTAATGGGTCAAAAACTAATGGCTGTAATGTATTTTTAGCTATTGAACTAGCATTTGAAACTACACTACTAGCAGTATTAACAACAGATTCAGCACTTGAAACTACATTACCTGCAACATTACCTGCAACATTACTAGCTGTGGTTACTACTGATCCCGCACCAGAAACCATATTACCTGCAACATTACTAGCCGTTGCTGCAGAACTAGCAGCAGTATCAACTATGGAAGTCAC
Organism: Prochlorococcus sp. AG-402-N17; assembly: GCA_003216455.1. Taxonomy (GTDB): domain Bacteria; phylum Cyanobacteriota; class Cyanobacteriia; order PCC-6307; family Cyanobiaceae; genus Prochlorococcus_A. The sequence goes on from QCIV01000005.1 coordinate 24,477, forward strand.
AGCCGAATTTCTTTTGTACCAAATTACTAATCTTCTGATAGCCCTGGGCTTATTAATTTTTTGCGCTGTTTCTTTCCCCATTTATTTACCATCAAAGGGAGCAATATCGACAATCCGTTGAAAAAGATATCCAGTCCCCCTTGCTGTCAATATCAATTCTGGATTTGCTGGATCAGCCTCCAGTTTGGATCTTAATCTTGATATATGAACATCGACAACTCTTGTATCTACATGTCTCTCGGGAGTATATCCCCAAACTTCTTTCAAAATCTCTCCTCTACTAAATGGCTCTCCTGACCTACTCACCAAAAGCTCTAGGAGACTAAATTCCATACCAGTTAATCTAATTCTCTCATCACTTTTAAAAACTTGTCTTCGATTTGTATCAATTTTTATATCCGTAACCAAAATCAATCCAGAATTAGGCATTCCAGGAATTTGCTCTTTATCGATTCTTCTGAGAACGCACCTAATTCTAGCTTCTAACTCCTTTGGGCTAAATGGTTTTACTACGTAATCATCAGCCCCTAATTCTAAACCTGTTATCCTGTCTGCAACATCTCCTAATGCAGTTAACATAACAATTGGAACATCAGAATCTTTCCTTAACTCTTGACAAACTCCATAACCATCTAGTTTTGGCATCATGACGTCAAGTACTACTAAATCAGGTTCATAATCTTTAAATAACTTTAGTGCCTCTTTGCCATCACTTGCAGTTACAACTTTGTATCCAATCATGGAGAGACGTGTCTCCAGAATTCTTCTAATACTTGCCTCGTCATCTGCGACAAGTATAGTTTCTTTAGTTTGACTAGATAGAGCCATTTGTTTCTATTAGCTAATCAGTAAGAGAATTTATTATTAACCTAATCTAACTTGTAGAGGGGCAATATCCCAAACATTCTAATTCCACTACTTCATTCAGAGACTAAATGTCTAGCAAATTATCTACTTTTATTTGTCAGAATTGCGGATCTGAAACTTCTCAATACTTTGGTAGATGCCTAAATTGCAACTCATGGAATTCCATTGTTGAAGAAATAAAAAGTAAGAGATCTAAATATCAAGAAATAAAAAATATAAAAAATAATAAAATATCTATACCGTTTAACGAGATTTCATCAAAAAAAATATCAAGATTTACAAGTGGTTTTAGAGAATTTGATCGAGTGCTTGGAGGTGGAATAGTACCTGGATCTGTTGTTTTACTAGGCGGAGAACCAGGTATAGGTAAAAGCACAATAGTTCTTCAATCAGCAGGAAAAATATCTCTTAATGAGAAAGTTTTATATATAACTGCAGAAGAATCTTTAGAGCAAGTAAAAATTAGATGGGAAAGATTAAATCAAAACAGTATTGATTTACAAATTTTTGCAGAAACCAATTTATCCCTAATTATTGAAGAGATCAAACGTGTAAATCCAAATTTCGCAATTATTGATAGTATTCAAGCCATCCATAATCATGAAATGCAAAGTTCTCCAGGATCAGTTTCTCAAGTTAGAGAATGTTCATCTGAATTACAAAATCTTGCCAAAGACAATAATATTGCTTTTCTAATAATTGGTCATGTAACCAAAGATGGTGCTTTAGCTGGCCCTAAAACTCTAGAGCATTTAGTTGATACAGTAATAAATTTTGAAGGAGATAATATTTCCTCACATAGATTACTAAGAAGTATAAAAAATCGATTTGGATCGACCTTCGAAATTGGAATTTTTGAAATGTTTGAAGAGGGTTTACGAGAGATAAAAAACCCAAGTTCAATTTTTACAAATAAAGAAAACATTTCAGGTGTAACAACTACGATTACAAATGAAGGCACTCGACCATTAGCAGTTGATATACAAGCACTGGTAAATAAAACTTTTTACAGTAACCCAAAACGTACTACAACTGGAATAAGCATAAATAGATTGCATCAAATTCTAGCTGTTATTGAAAAACACGTAGGGATAAAATTATCTGAATTTGATTGTTATATAGCTACTGGTGGGGGTTTTGAGATTAATGATCCATCATCTGACTTAGGTGTAGCAATATCAATTTTATCAAGTTTGAAAAATACTCCTCCTTTGGCAAGTAGCTCATTTATTGGGGAATTGGGTTTGAGCGGTCAGGTTAGAAAATCTAATAACCTTCGAACAAAGATAGAAGAAGCTGTAAGACTAGGGATCAAAAATATCGTAGTCCCGAAACTGGAGGAGGAACTAAATAATAATTTTCAAAATTTAATAAATATCAAAGAGATATCCAATATTAAAGAAGCAGTTGATTATTCTTTATCAAAATAAAAAAATCAAAGGTACATATCAATTGAGCTTCTGCCTGAGTTTTTCAACCAATTCTCAATATCTAGATATCCACCTGGATAAAGTCTCACTGCTTTAGACCAAACTTCAGCAGCTTTATCAAACCAAATATCTCTCTGATCTAAATCACCATTTTGCTCAGCATATCTTCCCCTTTTTTCATAAATTAAACCTATATTTTTCAAGCATGAGGGCTGTTTGGGATTTTCTACTAATGCTTTTTCATAAGTTTCAATTGACAAATCCTCTTCACCGTTACTCATATATATAATTGCCATATTTTTTAAAGTCTCACCCCTATCAATTTTATTTTCTTCAAGCAATAAGCTCTCTTTGTAATACTCTAATGCTTCCGAATAATCCCCATTATTTTGTGCAGCTAAGCCATCTCTATAATAAATATATGCCTTTTTTTCTTTCTCAGCGATAGGCATTATTTTTACAATAGATTCAGCAATTACAGTAAAAGCTTTATCAATAAAATTGTCTCTGTTTTGATTACTTGGCACTGCTCAGAATCTAATAAAATTATTATAGTAATTTAAAAAATAACTATTTAAAAAGTCTATTACATTTATTATTATAGTTAAATATAAAGTCAAGCATTAATTTGCTTCTATCGTTAAAAATATGGAGAGCATTCAATTAAGCGTTACAGGAATGAAGTGCGGAGGTTGTGTTAGTACTGTTGAAAAAATATTAAATAATTCTGATGGTATTGAAAATGTTTCTGTTAACTTGCTTACTGAAAGTGCTTATTTTGATATTACCCAAAAAGATATTGAAATAGAATCAGTTCTCGAAAATCTCAAAGAGAATGGTTTCCCATCAAAGATTTACATAAATGATTTTTCAAAAAAAATTAACAAAGCAGAATTAGAAAAAAAAAAGAAATGGAATAATCAATGGAAAAAACTAACTTTTGCCCTATTACTTTTATTATTTTCAGGATTAGGTCATCTAGCAGAAGGAAGATATATAAATTTTCCAATATTAGGTAATATATTTTTTCACGCTTCATTAGCAACGTCAGCACTCTTATTTCCTGGAAGAGGAATAATTATTAATGGGTTTAAATCATTTATTAAGAACCATCCCGATATGGATTCTTTAGTAGCTCTTGGAGTAATTAGCGCATATACAACAAGTCTTCTATCCTTAATATTTCCTGCCACTGGTTTTCCTTGTTTTTTTAATGAGCCAGTTATGCTATTAGGCTTCATACTGATTGGGCGTTACTTAGAAGAGAGAGCAAGATATCAAACTAGTTCATCCATTGGAGAATTATTAGATCTTCAACCTGAAATGGCAAATATCTACACAGAAGACAATCAAATAAAGTCAATAAGAGTGAACACTTTGAGACCTGACCAAGAGATTCAAGTTTTAGCAGGAGACAGAGTACCTGCTGACTGCATTGTTACCCGAGGTAATTCATATGTTGATGTTTCACATATTACTGGAGAATCCAAACCTATAGAAGTAAAAGAAGGCAAAAATCTATCTAGTGGGTCTTTAAATCTTAATTCAACTCTTAGACTAAAAGTAAAAAAAGTCGGAGGAGATTCTTCTCTTGCAAAACTAGTAAATCTTATTGAGTCTGTAAACGCTAGAAAACCTCGCATTCAAAGTCTTGCTGATGAAATTGCAGGTAAATTTACTTACTTTGTACTTATTTTTGCTACTTTAACCTTCTTCTTTTGGTGGAAGGGGGCAGAAAACATATGGCCTGATTTATTAATTTACAATCATGAATTAATCACTCACTCAAGCCATACACTTCATAGTTCGCTTGGTAGTAATGCTGAGAATTTCCTGAGTTTAGCAATTCAATTGTCAATTGCCGTTTTAGTGATAGCTTGTCCTTGTGCATTAGGTTTAGCCACCCCAACTGTAATCACTGTCGCATCAGGTAAAGCAGCAAAAAAAGGGATTTTATTTAAAGGTGGGGATAAAATAGAGATGGCTTCAAAAATTAATCACATTATTTTTGACAAGACAGGTACTTTAACAAAAGGTAAGCCTTTCATTATTGATTACAAAAATAATGATGATCATTCATTTTTATTAAAAATAGCTGCCAGTTTAGAAAAGGAAAGCAGACATCCAATCGCAGATGCCTTAATTCAAGAGGCAAAAAAGCAAAATTTAAGTTTATTTCCAATAAAAAAAATTTTCACTCATTCAGGGCGGGGAATTTCTGGAGAACTTAAGTCAATTGATGGACTTATTAATATTGGAAATGTTGAATGGCTACTAAGCAAAGGAATAACTATTGATAGTGATGCAAAAAAAGTCATTGAAAATGAAGAAACAAAAACGAACACGATCATTGGAGTAAGTATCAAAGATAAGTTATTAGGCTTTATTTTGCTCGGAGATTTACTCAGAGATGATTCAATTAAAACAGTTCAAAATTTGAGAGAAAACAAATTTAAAATTAACATTTTAAGTGGCGATAGGAAACAAACAGTTTTAGCTTTAGCAAAAAAAATTGGTTGTAAAGAAACAGAAGTAAAATGGGATCTTCTTCCTGAAATGAAACTAAAGACTATAGAAAATTTAAAAATTAATAATAAAGTGGCAATGATTGGTGATGGTATTAATGATGTCCCAGCCTTAGCATCCTCAGACTTAGGAATTGCGGTAGGATCAGGGACTCAAATAGCGAAGGCAAATGCAGATGTGGTATTAATGGGAGATCAACTAAATGGATTACCCTACGCCTTAAATCTTGCCAAAAAAACTATAAGAAAAATAAAGCAAAATCTAACATGGGCTTTTGGTTACAACTTACTAGCTATACCTCTAGCCGCCGGCATTTTATTCCCTAAATACGGCATCCTTCTTACTCCCTCAATAGCAGCATTATTGATGGCTATTAGCTCTATTACAGTTGTAATTAATGCTTTATATTTGGATTAAATGAAAGGAAAATTTATCGTTATTGAGGGTATTGATGGATGTGGCAAAACTACCCAAATAGATGAACTATCTAAATGGCTTCCTAATAGTGGTCTAATAAAGAAAGGGTCTAAATTAATCACAACTAGAGAGCCTGGAGGCAGTCTTTTAGGAAAAAAACTTAGAGGACTGATTCTTGATAATAATAAAAATAACAAGCCTTCATCTCTTGCAGAATTATTGCTTTATTCAGCGGATAGAGCTGAACACGTTTCCAAAATTATTTCACCTGCTTTAAATAACAATGATTGGGTAATAAGTGATAGATTTTCCGATTCCACACTGGCTTATCAAGGTTATGGAAGAAATATAAATTTAGAAATAATTAAAAATATTGAATCTATTGTGTGTCAAGGAGCATCTCCAGATCTCACTTTCTTCTTAGAAATTTCTCCAGAAGAGAGCATATTCCGAAGAAAAAATGAAATTCCAGACAGAATAGAATCAGAAGGTATTAGATTTTTAGAAAAAGTAAATGAAGGCTTCAAACTAATTGCCAAACAAAAAAACTGGAAAATAATATCTGCTTCACAAAATATTAAAACTATTTCTAATCAAATTAAAGAGACTTTGCTAAACAATTTTTCTAATAACAAATGATTGAGGTTAAAAAAAATAATTTTTTCATGAATGAAGAAGTCAATATCTTTCTTAAAAACATAATTAAAAACAAATCATTGGCTAATGGTTATATATTTTATGGTTCTGAAGGATTAGGAAAAAAGCAAACTGCTCTTCAATTTATAAAAGAGATTTTCAAACAGTCTTCACCAAGCGAAAATGTTGAAGAGAGAATTACAAACAATAACCATCCTGATTTTTTAATTATTGAACCTGATTCTCTTTTGGCAACAAAAAGTTCAGGAAGTTTCGATCTTGAAAAAACAATAAAAAGTGGATCTGAGATTATTAAAATTGCTCAAATACGTAATATCAAAACTTTTCTTAGTCAAAAATCAATAAACTCAGAAAAAAAAATTGTTTTGATTATTGATGCACACCTCTTAAACGAAGCAGCCTCAAATTGCCTTTTAAAAACCTTAGAAGAACCTAGTAACGGCATTTTTATTTTACTAACATCTAAATTAAATCTTCTCTTAGATACGATCATCTCAAGATGTCAAATCGTCAGATTTCGATCTTTTTCTAGTAAACAAATAAAGTCAATTTCAAAAGAATATTTAGATACTTCTAAATTAACGATAAATACAAAATTAAAATTTGAAGATTTAATAAACTGTGCAAATGGATCTCCAAATCAATTATTTAGAAATATTGAAATTTGGAATGCTTTTTCAGATGAAATTATAAGTAAATTGGATTCTCCAATTAAAAATAGTCTGGAAATATTAGAAATATCTAAATCAATATCTGAAAAACTAGAAATTTCTCAACAGATTTGTTTAGTAAATTTAATTCAAACAATTTGGTGGAGAAAAACAAAAAATATCGGTTTAGTTAAAAAACTTGAAAATTTAAAATACCTCTTAAGGAGAAACATTCAACCAAGATTGGCATGGGAAATAGCTTTTTTAAAAATTTTAATTGAAGATATATGAAATTAATCTACTACAGAATTTATCAACTCAGGATTTCTTGCTTGAATGAACTCTTGCTTAGCAGTTTCAACTTGAGAACCAATAGGTAACTCTAGACAATATCCAGCACCGTATACAGTTTTTATATAAATAGGTTTGCGTGGATCGGGTTCAAGTTTAGTGCGTAAGTGTCTAATATGAACTCTTATTGTCTCAATATCATCATCAGGTTCATATCCCCATACTTCTTTAAGAATTAATGCGGGCGATACAGTTTGACCATGTCTCTGCAAAAGACAATGAAGAAGTTCAAATTCAAGATGCGTTAACCTAACAGGAGATTCAAACCATATAGCTTCAAATCTTTCCGGAACAAGAGTTAAAGGGCCATAATTTAATATTTCTTGCTGGTTACTAGAATTTAATTGTGCTCTGTTGGTTCTTCTTAATAAAGCCTTTATGCGTACATATAATTCTTCTAAATCGAATGGTTTAGTAATGTAATCATCTGCTCCAGAATTAAACCCAGTAACTTTATCTTTAAGGCCGCCTAAGGCAGTTATCATCAATATCGGAATATTTGATGTTCTTTCATCTCTTCTTAGTCGCTGGCATAAAGTTAAACCATCAACACTTGGTAGCATTAAATCCAAAAGTATTAAATCTGGTGAATATTGAAGAGCTAATGCTTGTCCTTTGATTCCATCTTCAGCTTTTTGGACATCAAAACCAGAATGTTCTAAATGTCTAGCCACCAAATCACGCATATCACGATCATCTTCAATTAAAAGGATTGAAATTTTCATATTAATAAACTATTAAATTAAAATTAAGTTTTGATATTATGATTCTCTCAAGAATTTATTAAGATTGCTGAATTACTGTAAACAATTTTATCAATTAGATTTATCAAATAACTTAGTGACAGCAAAGAATTAGATAGAAATTGCAAATTTTTAAAAAATTGAAATTTTAGAATTTCTTTCGATTCTATTTACTTTTTCTTAATAATCAAAGGACAATTAGAAACAAATAATGGTTCAAATTGAAAGAATATCTAATTCAGATTGTCATTAATAAGGGTTAGAAAAATTGAATTAAATGTAGATTTTCAGTTTCCATAAAGAAATTGACTAAATTTAAAATTTTTAATTTCTCCAAAATGTTTAAACTGATGATTTTGTCTATATTAAAAAAAATTTAAGCATCTATGAAAAAGAAGTCTATTATCTATTCTGATTTATCAAAAAAACAATTAGAAACTCTTAAAGAACTTTATATTCAAAAAAAAGTTGAATCGATGAGTCATCAAGAACTTAAAAAATATGTATTAGAAATCATTTCTCATCAGATAAACGATACTATTGGCAAAGAAGAGGAAATGGAAGCATGGAGAGAGATGTCAGATTTTTTTGGAGAACAATTTGAAATAAATATCTTAGAAATACAAACAAAATACATTGACGATAAAAACGTAATTGAAACAGAAATAGATTCTCATAAGCAAAGAATAGAATTACTTGAACGGAATAATTTGGATCAAGAGAAAAAGGATATGTGGGATGACTAAAATTTCCTGAATGGTGTAGTAATTCAAACGATATAAACAAAAATATGTCTCAATTTAAAATGATAAAATTCAATCAAAGAGCTTTTTTTGCGGAGAATTTTGTAATGTTCTAATTACTGTTCTTAAAAAACAATTTTTTTATTTTAAACATACTACTGTTAATACAAAATTTAATTAATTTTAATGTTTCATATACTGTGCTTAATATTATGTCAAATATACTTGATTATATCTTCGGCAAACCACTATTTGACAAAGACGCCCAAAGAAATAAAAAAGTTACCTTTATAGGGTGACTTTGGTTAACTTTTTAGAATTTATTAACTCCCTGGGTGATTTAATAACAAGTCCGGTATGCCTGCCCTGGACAGGTTTGTAAATTCATTTTTTTTATTTAAGACAAAATCCCGAACATAATCCCGAACATTTTTTTCAAAATAGTGAACCCTAGAGAAGGATTTTGAAAGTATGTAAATCCTAAGAACACTGGCATACCAACATAAAAAGAGACTTTAAAAAGTCCCTGGAAGTTATTGGAAGTATTATTAAACTCCCCAGGCGGAATTTAAGTTGATATTACGTGAAAGTTACTGATTGAATCTGATGCAGGAAATGGATGATTTTCATAAATTTCCCGACCATTTCTCGACCATGAAAATTTTAAACGCAAACTTCATGCATAAGAGTCACTGGTGAGAGTCCTGATTTAGGTTGCCGACCAACTAATCCGTAACTGCTCCGCAAAAATGATTATCTTTACCGCAATAATTTTGCAGAATTGATATTTATAGAACCTCAGAACTAAAACCTTTAAGTTAATTGACAGTCGATCTACATTAGAGGCTAACTACCCTCTTTATTTAATTTCCATTAATACATATCTCTTACTGTGATAAGTGATTGCGAACTACACAAACTTATTTTTAAATATAAAAAATAGAAAAAAATGATTGGAAGCTTACCAAAATTAATTGCACTTCTTATGGTCTTGCTACTTTTAGGAAGCACTTTTGTTGGAGGAATTATTTACTTTATAAGATGACTTATGAAACTATATACAAAATAATAATGATTATATTTCTGGGATATCTGATCCATACCAACATAAAATCTTTTAGAAGATAATTGACAGTCGATATAAATTAAGGGGCAAGTATCCCCTTTTTTTATGAACATATTCATCACAGAGAGAAAACAAAAAAAAGTTCGCTTATATCTTTAAAGGCAAGCTCTCATGAAGATTAAATTTTAAATATTTATGCTGGCAATTTACAAGCAAGCTCTATTATCCCTTCATCCAAAAGGCGACCAATTTTTAAAACTAGTGCCATATCTAACCTTGAAAATTCTGATTGATGATCAGCAATCCAATCCAATTCGGATAAAGTTATTGATCCAGTTGCATTAACTAAAAGAAAAAGAATACCTAAATTCATTGTTTTAATTAGTTGCTTTTTTTCCTTTAGCTATCATTACCACTGGCACTAATAGATATGTAAAGAAGGAGATTAAATAAATGTCTACATTCATTTTAAAAAATACCTGGGATGATCCAGCCAAAAAGACCGTAGTTTACTACCAATGCTAATAAACCCATCATTGCCATTCTTCCATTGGTTCTCTCGGCATTTTGCCAATAAGTTGGTTTTGAGTTTTCCATTTTTGGATTGTTCATTAATAAGAGAGATTAAATTTTTATACTGCGTAAGCAATACTTGGTGATATCGCAGTAGTTATTATTGCAATGCCAAATAGTGATATGGCAATTAGATATGTTTTCATAAAAATCCTACTTTTCCTGCTGTAATACCCACTGTTAGAAAGAAACCAAACTCTAAAAGGTCTTTAGCACTTGAAGGGACTGAGTTAAATAAAGATGAGATGAAAATCATTTTGGTATATATCCTCTAAGCCCCTTGGGGTACGAAGTTATACATCGGCGAAATTAATCCACCGCCATCATCATCGTCATCATCATCATTCCATGGCAAATCACTCAACATTAATGCACTAACCATAAAAACTGTTATGACTGGCATAAAAGGAAAAAGTATATTGTTAATTTCTGCCTCAAGCATTACACCATGCCAGGAATAATTTGACCTGTTGTTAGATAAGCGCCAACAAGAGCAATAAAGCCCATCATTGCAAATCTGCCATTAAGCTTCTCAGCTATAATCTTTTCCTTCTCAATTGTTTTTGTTTTTGTTTTTGTCATTAGAACCAACCAGGAATAATCTGACCAGTTGTTACGTATGCGCCAACAGCTGCAACGAATCCGAGCATTGCTGCCCAACCATTAAATCTTTCTGCTTCAGGGGTCATTTTTATAAAGAGTAATTAATGTAAACTATTGTAACACTAATATTAATCAATGTAAAGAAAATGGTCTAAATATCAATAAACCTAAGATTATGTTTACATATCTGTAGCATAAATGCATATCAAGTAAATCGCTGTTGATATTGTTATCAAGCTACTTCAGGCGGAAATACTCTCAAATCCTTCTTCCAATACTGGCATCCTTTAATCAAGTTAGCACCTTGAGGAATTAACTTCTAATGAAGAGGACAAGCCAATAAGGTGAGGCAATGTGCGTCTGTGGTGTATCGAAAATGACTGCGAGTAATACAGATCTTTGTTCTTTTTCTTACTTAACTCATAATCAGAGAGATATCTCCACCCCTCTTCTTGGCTCATTTATTTTGGTACAATTATACTATTAGTAGTTCAAAAGGAGTTGCTTTGGGGCATCAGCAAGAATTTTCGTAAAAGCTAAACTATCACTTTAGAATAAATCAATTAGAAGAAAAATTATCCTCGATATTTAATGTTGCGACTTCTTCCACTACCTATTTTTATTTGCATTTATCTATTCTCTTGGTGGAGATGTAAAAAAAATATTATCGCTAGTGATAAGCAACTAAAACCATGCATTGATTGGGCATATTTAAAAAATTTACCTCTCCCACCAAAACCTTCATTTATCGAGTTTTATATTGTTTATGTTTCTTCTTTTTTTAAATTTCCCTTTGGGATAATTATTCAACAACTACCTTTCGCAAAAAAAGTAAGATACTACGAAAGAGAAATGAAATTAATATTTGATAAATGGAATTTGGAAAAAATTAAAAAGATAATTAACTAATTTATTAAAGTTATGAAACTATTGGAGAGCATTAGGTATGAGTAGATCAACAGTTGCAAATATATTTAAAAAAGAGAAAGTAGCATTATGACTCAATGGAATGACAAATCTTGGCAAAAAGAGTTCTTGAATATGAAATCTCATTCGCCTTCAGATGCAAAACTCTTAATGGGTGGTACCAAAGGATTAAAAGATTCTTGGCGTTTAGGTGTTCTGCACGTTGAATACGAAAGATTGAAGAAAGCACAAGAGCAGCAACAACAATGAAAGAAGAAATAGATTGGAAAAAAGAACTCCTTGCAAGTAAGAAGTTCAATAATAAATTTTCAAAGAATATATTAGAAAATGGTACAAAGAATTATATGCAAGAAATCTATATGGGATACATATATTCAAGATGGAAGAAAATTAGAGGTTAAGATCTTCCCGACCATCAAAAAGTCATTTCCCGACCATTTCCCGACCCATAAAAAGGAGAATATGGTATGACCTAAGATCTTATGATTTATCCTTTTTCTACAAAAGTAGGGTCAGCACTAAAAAAGACATCATGTGAAATCACATTATGTCTATCATAGATCCAATTAAGGGGATAATAAACTCCCCGGGCGATTTAATAACAAGTCCCAAATGCACTGCCCTGGATTTGTTTGGAAAATAATTCTTTGTATTTAAGACGAAATCCCGAACATATCCCGAACATATCCCGAACATATCCCGAACATTTTTTTCAAAATGGTTCATACTGGTGAAGGTTCTGGAAGTAAGGAAATCTTAATAACCCTGATATACCCACAAAAAAAGAGACTTTTGAAAGTCTCTGGACGTGATTGGAAGTGTTATTAAACTCCCCGGGCGGGATTCGAACCTGCGACCAATCGATTAACAGTCGATCGCTCTACCGCTGAGCTACCGAGGAATATAAAATGAATTTAGCTCTTTAAAGTACCTTATGACAAGTAAAAGTGTTAATTATATTGAAATTTTGATGGTTCTTGCCAGCGAGATAAAAAACCATTTTTCAACTCTGCTACTGCATTAGCATAAGTTAATTCTTCATAACGATGAGTAATCCACAAAGCTGATAGAGGTTTTTTATAGTCACTTGTAAGATTTTTAATAGTTTGTAAAACTCTTATTTGGCTTGTTTTATCAAGTAACGCTGTAGGTTCATCTAAAAGAATAAAATTTCTATTACTAATCAAAGCGCATGCAATAGTTAAGCGTTGTTTTTGTCCACCGCTCAAAGTATGAACTGGCCTTTTTTCAAAGCCAGTCATTCCTACCTGATCAAGCACATATTCAATTTTTTTATTAATTTCATTTTGACTTATATTCTGATTAATATTAATCAGAAGTTCACTCCGGCAATTTGGCATCAATATTTGATGATCAGGGTTTTGAAACACCATGCCAATATTTGCATTAGAGTCAATGACACCATTTTTGGGTTTAATTATTCCATTAATTAATTTTAAAAGAGTACTTTTTCCACTCCCGTTTTTACCTACGACCATCCAAAATCCAGGTTTTTTTATTGAGAAGTTACATTTAAAAATTAAATTTTCTTTTTCTCCAGGATATGAAAAAGAAACATCTTTGAATTTAATATGAGGTATTACATTTTCAGGGGAATCACGCATTAATTTTATCAATCTAAGTTTAGAGAAAATCCAGGCCTTTTAGCACCTCCTGCTACTGACGATTTTTCATATATCTGAACAGAAATAATTTCGTTAGCTCTTACAGCAATTAATTTATCTTGCACTTTGTCACACCTTAATTCAATCAAGTTTGAGGATTCTAAAGTTTCATTCATAGAACTTTTTATTTCATCATATATTCGTTTAACATCATCAAATTCTTTCTTCTGGATTGAAAGTGGAAAAGGTGAAAATCTCAGACTTAGTTCCAACGAATACATAATCATAATAAAAACTACTTTTTATATTACTAAATATTTTTCCGCAGAAAGTTATTTAAATTAAATTCTTTTGAGAAAATTATATAAAAGATCTTTAAATACAATTATTATGACTAAAGGAAATTTTATTTTGCGTTTTAAAAAATAATTTCATGGAAATAGCAAATGATATAACTTCTCTAGTTGGAAATACTCCATTAGTTAAATTAAATCGAATCAGGAAGTATTTTGATTGTTATCCTGAAATAATTGCCAAACTAGAAAGTTTTAATCCATCAGCGTCCGTTAAGGATCGGATCGCTTTTTCAATGTTATGTAAAGCAGAAGATGAAGGCTTGATAACACCAGATCAAACAACGTTAATTGAAGCAACTAGTGGGAATACTGGCATCGCATTAGCAATGGTTGCTGCAGCAAAAGGCTATAAATTGATATTAACTATGCCGGACACGATGAGTATTGAGAGAAGGGCAATGTTGAGAGCATATGGAGCTGAATTACAGCTAACACCGGGGAAAGATGGAATGAAAGGAGCTTTAGATTTAGCTAATGAGTTGTCTTTAACCATTGCAAATAGCTATCAATTTAATCAGTTTGAAAACTTTGCTAATCCAGATATTCATGAAAGAACAACGGCCAAAGAAATATGGTCCCAATCCAATAACAATTTAGATGGACTAGTTACAGGAGTAGGCACAGGCGGAACAATTACTGGTTGTGCACGTTTTTTGAAGAAAGTTAATCCAAATTGCAAAATTTATGCTGTAGAGCCCAAAAAAAGTGCTGTGATTTCTGGAGAAAAAGCAGGATCTCATTCGATTCAAGGAATTGGAGCTGGTTTCGTACCGAAAGTACTTAATACTAAATTAATTGATGAAATTATAAAAATAGATGACGATGAAGCATTTTATTATGGGCGTTTATTAGCTCGATTGGAAGGCCTTTTATCTGGCATCAGCAGCGGTGCAGCTTTAGCAGCAACTATAAAAATCGGCAAAAGAAAAGAACTAATGAATAAAAGATTGATAGTTATTCTTCCAAGTTTTGGAGAAAGATATTTATCAACAGCAATGTTTGAATCTAATACCTCAATTCAAGCAAGAAAAGATGGTTATCTCTAATGCATAATTTTTTTTAAAAATGGGAAAAAATTTATATGAAGAATTAGGTCTCAAAAAAAATGCAACCAGAAGTGAAATTAAATCTTCATATCGCTCTTTAGTTAAGAAACATCACCCTGATGCAGGTGGCAAGAAAGAACGATTTCTTGCAATACAAAATGCTTGGGAAACTCTAAATGACCCTATCAAAAAGAAACAATACGATAGCAGTTTTTTCTCTTCCAGTTCATCATTTGATGCATTAAATGAAAATTGGGAAGAGAAATTTAATGCAAAAAAATATAATTCTTCAATTAAGGACAAAGAAGTTGAAACATGGATTAAAGAAATATATAGTCCGATAAATAGATTAATTAGTCAAATAATTAAACCTTTAAATAACGAAATAAAAGAACTATCTGCGGATCCATATGATGACAAACTAATGGAAAATTTTTGCAGTTACATAATTCTTTCACAAAAGAAAATAGAAAAAGTTGAAAAAATTTATGACAAAAAAATAGTTCCAAAGTCTATTTCATCTTTAGGCCTCGATCTTTATCATTGTTTTTCACAAGTTAAAGAAGCGCTATCAGAATTTGATAGATATACACAAGGATATGTAGATAATTACTTATTTGATGGTAAAGAAATGATTAAAGAAGCAAAAAGAATCCAATCAAAGATGTCGATGGAGAAAAAAAATAAAAACTTTTAGATATAAAAATTTTATTGAGTATATTCTTTTAGTTGATCTAATTTAAACCAAACATCTGGAACAGGTCTACGCCATCGAACCTGAGCATATTCGTCTTTGAGTGAAAGAATCTCTCCAGGACCTTCAAAGACATAATTAGGTAAATCATTATCACTGGCTAGCGCTTCAATACTTTTTATGTAATTTTCTCTATCGACAAAAACTAAGCTTCCTTTCTTGAGAGGTTTCTTTGGAATAGAATCTGCCATAATAAATTCAAGAAAGTTGTTTGGAGTTATTATACAAAAACTTGTTTGAAAAATATTGAAAAAAATTTATACCGGAATAATAATTACAAACGTCTAAAAAATTTAATAGCCTTTAACGATAAACATTTATATGATATGCGTCTTTTACTACTTGGCTGCACTGGATTTGTTGGTAAAGAATTAGTACCAACACTACTCAATGAAAATCACGAAATTTACATTGTAAGTAGAAAACCCATAAGTAAATTAAAATTTGATTTAGATTTCAATAAGTTTAAATTTTTTCAAATAGATTTATCAAAAGAAAAAAACTGGAATAATGAAAATCTTTTAAACCTTCTAAAAGAGACAGATGGAATTATCAACTTGATGGGAGAACCTATAGCAGAAAAAAAATGGACTTTTGAACAAAAGCAGGAAATTGAAAATAGTCGTATTAGCACCACTACATTTATGATGAAGACCCTTAAAAATTTAAAAATAAACCCAAAAGTCATTATAAATGGATCCGCAATAGGTTATTACGGTACAAGTTTGTCTGGTGAATTCACTGAAAATAGTATTGTAGGTAAAGACTTTTTAGCTAATCTTTGCAAAAAATGGGAAGCGGTCGCTGCTGAAAAACCATTTTTCTCAAGGTTAGTTATTTTTAGAATTGGAATTGTTCTAGAGGCAGATGGTGGAGCATTAGGGAAAATGCTTCCTATATTTAAAGTTGGATTAGGTGGACCAATTGGAGATGGTAAGCAATGGATGAGTTGGATTCATAGAACTGATTTGTGTGCATTAATTACTCAAGCATTAGTTGATAAAAAGTATTCGGGAGTATTTAATGCTGTTGCACCTAATCCAGTATTAATGAGAGACTTTTCTCAGACTTTAGGAAAATGTCTGAATAGACCTAATTTACTTCCAGTGCCTGGAGCGGTTTTAAAAATATTGTTAGGAGATGGAGCAAAAGTTGTATTAGAAGGACAAAAAGTAATAAGCAGCAAACTCAAAAATTACACTTTTAAATATCCTCTTCTTGAGAAAGCAATTTACGCCTCCACCAAGAATTAATACCGTTTACTAAAGCACCAATAATAAGAATTGTTATCAATGGAACTACAAGAGGATTCCAAACTATCTGAATAAAATTAATAAAAAAAAATATGCCATTTAATTGCATAATGATTGCAAAAATAAAAAATATTGCAAAAAAAATCACTGTAAATAAATTTATTAATAACAAATTATCGATAAATTCTTTTAACTTATTTTGATTATTCTCCTTAGCCATTTTTTATAACAATATTCATGTCATCAACCATTTTAAGGCAAGCTTTGTTTTCACCGAGTCTTTTTTTGGCATTTTCATTACATGAAATCATAAACTTCTTATTTAGCTGTATAAGATATATTATTTTTATGATCAATTTTATTGTCTGATTGATTTGATCATTCTTATCTTTATAATTACTGGCACAAAAAACATATTTTCCAAGCAAACGTCTTTGCGCTTCTGCAAAAGTTTTTGTAAATTGTGGACCTTTACCTTCAATCTGAATAACCGGTTTTCCTAATCCAATCGCTTGCTCTGCTGCTGTTCCTGCCATGCTGATACAGCATCTACTTTTCAATAATATTTTATCAAAATTATTCCAATACATATTCACTTCTAAAAATTTATATTGGAATTTCAAGAGATTTTTATCTGTGTTGTTTTCTAGTTTTAACCATCCTCTTTTTTGAAATATCTCCTTTATTTTAAATGAAGATAGATCATTAACTATTGCAAAATTAAACTGAATTTTTTGAAAATATCTTAAATCTGACAATGCCTCTAATACCTCTAAAATCAAAACAAAATTATCTAAAATCTCAGGGAATCTACTTCCTGGAAATAATCCAATACTAAATTCAGCCTTCTTTAACTCTTCTTTTCTAGAAAAAAACTTATCCATAAATGGGTTACCTAAAAAAGACACTTTCTTTTTTAATTGCAAAGTTAAATCATTAGCTGTAAGAGAATCTCTCGTATATATTTTTTTTGCTTTTTGTGAGAGCAAGAAAAATTTAGAAGGCCATGGTAATTTTAACTTCCCTTCATAATGACTTGAATAAGCAACTAGATATGTAAAAAAATCTTTCTTACAAACCCATGCAAAAAAAACTGGCACAATATCTCCAACTACAAAAAAATAATCATATTTTTTTTTTATTTTAAAAGTTAAATATAATTTTTTTAGAAGATAAAATATTTCTCCTCCTAAAATCTCAATAAGTCTTCCCTTAAATGAATTATAGCCAATCCCTCCAGTGCTAAATTCTTTAGTCTTACCGATAATCTTAATTTTTTCTTTTTCGTAATGGTTTCCCATACCAACAATTGGCAAAGCATGAACAGAATAACCACTTTTTAAGAATTGCTTAGCTATAAGACTGCCAGATAGATCTTCTCCATGCCCATTACTTAATATTAAAATTTTAAACAATTTAAAATTCCAACCATTTTTTTACTTTGGTTAACTCAGGCCAATCTGGATATCTACTTAATCCATCTTCAACAGATTCTTTCAACTCACTTTTCACATCTGGCATCATCATAGACATTTTTTTTATTAACTCAACATGATCTCTAACACCTTTATTATTGGTAGCCAAAAGAGCTAAGGACAAATTCATTCTTGCTTGTGGATCTTGCTGATTTAAACGAACAGCTTGTTTGGCAGCTGCCAAAGCCTCTTCATTATTTTTCAAAAGTAATTGAAGCCATGACAAACAAGTCCAGGCAGCAAAATGATTTGGAATTTGCTGTATGATTTTTTGAAAATCTAGAACGATTGGAATTAAATCTTGCCCGGCTTTATATCTTGATAGAGCTGCATTAAAATCCTCTTCGATTGGATTAATTTCGTTATTCATTATTTATTAAACTGCAAAGGAGCTTCCACAACCGCAAGTTTGAGAAGCATTGGGATTTACAAAATTAAAGCCACCTCCAATTAATTCCTTACTAAAATCTAATTGCATTCCATAAATATATAAGAGGCTTTTAGGATCACAAACTACTTGAAAACTTTGATCAGCTTTTAATGAATAATCATAAACTTTATCATCGGGATTTATTTCATTAGTTCCTATAAAATCCATCGTATAACTCATCCCACTACAACCACCTGATCTAACTCCTACCCTTAGTGCTTTTTTATCACTTTGGCCCTTCAATAAATTTGAAATTTGTTCTATAGCATCATTCGTAATTAAGATACCTTTGCCATCATCAGAATTTTTAATTTCCTGTTTAACTTCTACATTTTCCATAAACAAAGGATTTCTACTATTTATAATATAAAAACTTAATCGATAGGATGCATAGAACAAACAATATCCAAACTTGATTTGTTATAATTTTAAGAAAAAGTGAAAATTGCAATAGTTGGTTCTGGATTAGCTGGTCTTACAGCAGCAGTCAATTTAGTTGATGAAGGTCACGAAGTAGAAATT
Organism: Prochlorococcus sp. AG-402-N17; assembly: GCA_003216455.1. Classification (GTDB taxonomy): domain Bacteria; phylum Cyanobacteriota; class Cyanobacteriia; order PCC-6307; family Cyanobiaceae; genus Prochlorococcus_A. The sequence goes on from QCIV01000005.1 coordinate 43,491, forward strand.
TTTGAGAGCAGGTCATTTTGGGGAGGTAAGGTTGGAAGTTGGGAGGATAAGGATGGCAACCACATTGAAATGGGTTTACATGTATTTTTTTTCAATTATGCAAATCTTTTTAAATTAATGAAAAAAGTAGGAGCTTTAGACAATTTACTCCCAAAAGATCATACTCATCTATTTATCAATAATGGTGGAAATTTAAAATCGTTAGACTTCAGATTCCCTTTAGGTGCTCCATTTAACGGACTTAAAGCTTTTTTTACCACCGAACAACTTACTTGGGTAGATAAGTTCAGAAATGCCTTAGCTTTAGGGACAAGTCCAATTGTTAGAGGATTGATAGATTATGAAGGCGCAATGAAAATAATTAGAGATCTAGATAGAATTAGTTTTAAAGAATGGTTTTTGAACCATGGTGGAAGTGAAAAAAGTTTAGAAAGAATGTGGGATCCCATTGCATATGCATTAGGTTTTATTAATTGCAAAGATATTTCAGCAAGATGCATGCTAACTATATTCATGATGTTTGCTTCAAAAACAGAAGCCTCAAAACTTAATCTTTTAAAAGGTTCCCCACATAAGTGGTTAACGCAACCTATCGTCGACTACATCACAAATAAAGGAGCAAAAATATATCTTAACCATAAGGTAGAAGAAATCATTTATGAAAAGGAATCTTCCTCTTATTCAGTAAATCAATTAAAAATATCTTCTCCTGAAGGAATTAAGGCAGTGTTTGCAGATAAATTTCTAGCTGCCTGTGATGTTCCTGGAATAAAAAAAATAATTCCAAAAGAATGGTATCAATTTAAAGAATTTGAAGGTTTAAAAAAACTTAGAGCTGTAGCTGTTGCCACAATCCAATTAAGATATGACGGTTGGGTTACTGAATTACAAAAAGATAATACTGGAAACGAACCAATTGGACTAGATAACCTTCTTTATTCTGCTGATGCCTCTTTCAGTTGTTTTGCTGATTTAGCACTAGCAAGTCCAGCAGACTATAGAAAAAAAGATATGGGATCGCTTCTCCAATGTGTTTTAACTCCTGGCGATAGATGGATGGGAAGATCCACAGAAAGAATTACAAAAGAAATTGATAAAGAGGTTCGTCGTCTATTCCCATCCTCAAAAAACCTTAAATTGCTTTGGAGTAACGTGGTACAAATTCCACAATCACTCTATAGAGAAGCTCCCGGTATGGAACCTTTCAGACCAGATCAAAAAACATCTGTATCTAATTTCTTCATGGCTGGTAGTTATACAAAACAAGATTATATAGACTCTATGGAGGGAGCTACAATGAGTGGTCATTTAGCTGCCGCCGCAATTTTAGAGAAGAAAGCCGAATTATCAAAAAATCTTGCTGTAAGTTAATTAATGGGTACTTGGCTAAAACATGACGTAATAACAGTTGTTAATGCGCCTATTGAAAATGTATGGGACACATGGAGCGATTTAGACTCAATGTCACTTTGGATGAGCTGGATTGAATCTGTAAAAACTGTTGACGAAGAAACTAATACGTTACCAGATTTAACAGAATGGACTTTAGCTGCAAATGGCTTTAGATTTAAATGGAAAGCTCAAATTACAGAAAGGGTTGAAAAAAGCAAACTTAAATGGAAATCAATAGGAGGTTTACCAACTGAGGGATCAGTAGTGTTCGAAAGTAAAACTGATCAAATCACAACGGTAAATTTAGCAATAACTTATGAGCTACCTAAAATGATTGCACGGTTTATGGAAGAAAATATCTTAGGCAAAATGGTTACAAACGAATTACAAGCCAATATTGATAGGTTCAAAGATTTAGTTGAAAAGAACTATTCAAAAAAGTTTTCTAACTAAAAATATTAATTGCCAGATCTAGCAGTCCTTCAAAGGTATATTTTTGTGCCTGACTATCAACTCTTCCAAAAATCTTGTTACATATTTTTGTTGTCTGAGGTCCAATAGATAACAACTTAATCTGATCAAAATAATCTAACCATTCCTTACCAAGTTTTTTTTCTATTAAAAAAGCAGCATTTACTACGGTTTTTCCGCTTGAGAAAATAATTGCATCTACTTTTCGATTAGAAATAATATCAATTGTTTCTTCCGGAATTGAGTCAGGACATCTAGTTTCATATGCAGCAACCTCAAATACACGAGCACCAGCCTTTCTAAATTGATCTGCAATTAGATCCCTACCACCTGTCTGAACTCTTGGTACGAAAACTCGAAGTCCATAACCAGATATTGGGAAATTATCAATTAAACTTTCAGCAACAAATTCTGGAGGTATGAAATCAGCCTTAATCCCATAATCATCAAGAGTTTTTGAGGTTTTTTCTCCGACTACAGCGATTTTTGTTTTTTTAGAACATTCTTTTAATGAACTATTAAAGAATCTAAGTCTTTTATCCACAAATTTGATCCCATTACTACTGGAAAAAATAATCCAATGAAAATCATTTATTTGATTTAATGCTTCGTCAAGAGGATTCAAATCATCAGGATCACCAATAGTTATTGCAGGCAAATCAAATACATTAGCGCCCTTGCTTGTGAAAATCTTTTTTATATCCAATATCCCTTCTTTTGATCGAGTAATAATTATATTTCTTTGATCAAGGGGTAGATCAACTTTTGGCATCCTTTTCCTCAAGATTATTATTTTGATTTTTATTTTTTAATTCATCGAGAAGTTTCAAGACTGATAATCCTTTATCAAGAACAACATCGTCTTTAAAAATTATCTCTGGAACTCTTCTCATCTCAATTCTTTTTCCTAAACTATGCCTTATAGAGCTTTTTGCAGTATTCAAGTTTGCTACAATCTCATTCCTCACTTTCTCTTGAGCAGTTGAAGTTATGTAAATTTTACAGTGTTGCAAATCACCTGATAAATCAATCTTAGAAATATTGACGAAATGATCTCTAATAAGATCATTTTCCAAATCATTCTGCAAAATAAGGGTTATTTCTTTCTTCAAAAGAGAAGAAACTTTTGCAAGACGGTAATTATTTGGCATTATGGTTGTAAATTTATTGGGTTTGTCATCGCTTGCAAGACAAAATAAACAGTTATGAAAGCACTTAATACAGAAGATATCAAACCTACTATTGTGAGTGGATTTGATCTATTCTTGAATAAAGGTTCAAGCAAAGCAACAAGTCCCCCAACAATGATAGATATCAAATACTTTGGATATCTCGCAACATTAGAGAAAAATTCGCCCATCAGCTCCACAAATAGATTACTTTTTTAGCTAAGTTTTAACAAACATTAAACAGCATGATTACATTATATCAATTTAGGCATAGTGCTTTTTGTTTAAAAACAAGAATGGCTCTTCATGCAAAAAAACTACAATATCGAGTTGAAGAAGTAACACCTGGAATAGGCCAATTTGAAATCTTTAAATTATCAGGTCAAAAACAAGTACCTGTAATAGTCGATAGTAATGATCAAGTTATTAATGACTCTTCAACTATTTGCGAATATTTAGATAAAAAAAATGAAAACAATCCACTCTTTCCGGAGGATCCAATATTATTTGCACAATGCAAACTAATTGAAGACTGGGCAGATACTTCAATGGCTACAACTTGTAGAAAAGCTTTAATAAAATCTGCAATAGAAAATCCACAGCTAAGAACTGCATTACTCCCAGATGAAATACCTTCTTCAGTTAAAAGTATTGTTGATAAATTACCTTTTAAAAATCTTAGTAAAATTTCTAATGTAGTTTTGTCTTCTAAAGATAATTTAGAACTCCAAAAATTACTGGAAGCTTTATCAAAATCCTTGATCAACAAGAAATATTTAGTTGGAGATAGTTTATCAATCGCAGATATTTCAATTGCTGCTCAATTATCCCTTCTTAAATTTCCAAAGTCTGCAGGACCAATTCTTTCAGGAGAGGGAAGCCAAGAATACATAAACAACCCTTATTTAGAAAATCTTTTCATTTGGAGGAACAACTTAGAAGAATATCTTTTTAGTGCTAACTCTCAATAAACTCAAACTTCAATTTATATTTATTTGTTTTTATGGCATGAATAGAAGGATCACCAACTTTTGAACCATAAGAAGCAACATATTGCACTCCACAAATTGATGGTTTGATTGAATTATCAACTCCCAATATTTCTTCGGAACATTTTTGAAATTTACTAATGGTCTCTACCTGATTAATCCTTGAAGCACCTGGCTTATGTGCTGTTTGTATAACTAGCTCATCTGCGAAAAAAATATCATCATCTTGGATCTGATTTCTCCCTGTAATTCTTGAATCGATATAAAAATCATCTTTTAAATAAGTAATTTGATTATTAACAGATTGAGGATCATTTACAACCTTGATTAAGGTGTCACCAAATATTGCTTTTCCAATAGATTCAGAATTTTTTGCACGATTACCAACAATTAAATCTGAATCATTCTTAAAGAAATTTACTTTATAAATAACTGGCTCTTCTGAATCATTAACTATATCTTGAGAAGTAACAAGCCAATTCCCCTCGAACCATTTAGGATAAATTAAATCCTTAGAAGTATCCGATACTTTAAAATTTGGCAGATATAATTCTGGCCATTGATTTACACGATTTTCCAAAAACTCTCGTACGTTAGAATCTACTAGAGCAAAAGAACTTTCAAAAAAAATTCCTTGAAAAATCAAGCAAAGAATTAATCCAAGAAGAATTTTCATTATGTCAAATCCACTAATAAGAGCATCAGATCATTATGTATTATTAGAGCCTGATTCAAAAGAAAAAATTGTATCTAAGCAAGAAGCAATTTTATGGTTAAAGAATTGGCTTAGTAAGACAGAAACACAAACAATATATCAAAATATAGAAGATCCTGATCAGGAATTTTTTGAAGAATTATTGGAAAGCACTTATGAATTAGAAATAAAATTAGGATACGTTATCAAATGGTTTGCAGTAAGAATTGAACCAGATTAACTAATTATTTCTTTATGAATTGCATTAATTATTTTTATAGCAACTTCTTCAATATTTTCCTTTTTTACTTGAATTCTTAAATCTGCTTGAGAATACAAATTTTCTCTAGATTGAAAAATGCTCATATATAGATCATTTAGATTCTTTCCCTGAAGAAGTGGCCTATTTTTAATTTCATTTTTCAATCTTTCAATTGCTATATCTTTGTCGAGATCTATCCAAGCAATTATTCCCTGTCTTAAGATTCCCCAGTTTTCCGATTTGGTAACTATTCCTCCCCCAGTTGAGATTACTAATGAAGGAATTTTGATAGTTTCTCTAAGGCAGTTTGCTTCTAATTCGCGGAAATTATCTTCTCCTTCATCATTAAAAATTTGATTGATAGATTTTTTTGCCAACTTCTCTATTAATGAATCTAAATCAATGTATTTATACTTCAATAATTCAGCCAGCTTCAAACCAGTTTGTGACTTGCCAGAACCCATCATTCCTATTAAAAATATGCTTCTGCCCTTGATCGTATTAACTGTTTTTTCGATAATGGATTGTTCCATAAAGACAAAAGCGTATTTAAAACCTTAAGATAGTATTATCGCAGACAGGTATGACTTCTACACAATCCAAACCATTACATGGAAAAGGACGTGAATGCGTCATAACTCGACGTGCCTGCTTTAGTGCTAGTCACCGTTATTGGCTTCCTGAAAAAAGTCCAGAAGAAAATTTATCTCTTTTTGGAAAGTGCAGTATTGCACCAGGTCATGGTCATAATTATGAACTTATTGTTTCAATGGGTGGAGAACTAGACTCTGATGGAATGGTACTTAATCTCTCTGATGTAAAACACTCCATTAAAGACAAGGTTACTGGACAATTAGATTTTCGTTTTTTAAATGATGTCTGGCCTGAATTTAATGTTGATAATCAAGAGGGTATACTTCCTACAACTGAAGCATTAGTAAAGGTCATTTGGCATCGTCTGAAGGATGATTTACCTCTTACAAGTCTAAGACTTTATGAAAACCCAAATTTATGGGTAGATTATTTTGGAAAAAACATGGAAGCATTTTTAACAGTACAAACTCATTTTGCAGCAGCTCATAGACTTGCAAAAGAAGAGATATCCTTTGATGAAAATAAAAAAATCTATGGGAAATGTGCCAGAGTTAATGGACATGGTCATAACTATCTTGTCGATATAACTGTAAAAGGAGTTATTGATAAAAGAACAGGAATGGTTTGCGACTTATCTGCCCTCCAAGAGATAATTAACGATTTAGTTGTTGAACAACTAGATCATACTTTTCTTAATAAAGACATCGAATTTTTCCATAATTGTGTTCCAACTGCTGAAAATATAGCTTTATATATTTCTGATATTCTTAAAAAACCAATACATCAACTTGGTGCAACATTACACAAAATAAGACTCCAAGAGAGTCCAAATAATGCTGCAGAAATTTATGTTGATCAAAAGTTAACCAATTCATTGAAGTTGAAACTTGAAAATAGTTTAGTAACACAAACTTGAGTATCCCAAGAGTAATAATTGTTATAGCATCAAGTCTTGATGGAAGAATTGCATTTCCTGGAGGTGGAGAATCGCATCTTGGAAGTGATAAAGATAAAAAAATATTAAATCAAAACTTATCAATGGTTGACGCCACCATTTTTGGTTTAGGTACTTTAATAGCTCATCAATCAACTTACCTAGTTAAAAATCTCAATGATAATGACAAGGTAAATATATCAAAAAGCCAACCAATTTCTATAGTTGCTTCAAATAGCAAGAAATTTAACAGTAATTGGAAATACTTCCGTCAACCAATTAGAAGATGGCTAATAAGCTCAAGTAAAGCTGATAATTCTTCGAATAATGAATTCGAGAAAGAACTCTTTTTCGAAGATTCATGGGAAAAAACTTTAATTTCACTCAAAAAACAAGGGATAAATGATTTAGCTCTTTTAGGAGGTGCAAAACTTATAAATTCATTTATAAAAGAGGATCTAATAACAGATATAAAAATTACAATAATTCCACGAATTATTGGAGGTAGATATACATGGATCCCTCCAGAACAAACAAATGCGATTTTTAATCTCGAAAGACTATGGGAAATAAAATCAATTAAAAATTTAATGAATAATGAAATCCATATTCATTACAAAAAAATTTAAAATAGATTTAATAATAAATGAACCAACCAATACATAAAGTTGAAGTCAAATTATCAATTAAGGAAATCTCCAAGGAGATATGGAATGAATTAGCAAATGAAATTAATAATCCATTTTATGAATGGACTTGGATTAAAAACCTTGAGATATCAAAAAGTGTTTCAAGAGAAACTGGTTGGCAGCCACTATATTTTGTTGCTGTTAAAAATGAAGAGATTTTAGGAATTGCTCCACTTTTTTTAAAAAATCATAGCTATGGAGAATTCATTTTTGACCAATCATTTGCAAGATTGGCTCAAGAGCTGAATTTAAATTATTACCCTAAATTAATTGGAATGAGTCCTTATAGTCCTGTAAATGGATATCAATTTCTTTATAAAAAAAATAAAGACAAGGACGAAATTACAAATTTACTTATTAACCATATCGAAAGCTTTGCGATTACAAACAAAATTCTAAGTTGTAATTTTTTATATATTGATGAAAGCTGGGGCAACCATCTTAAATCTTTGGGATACCATAAATGGATAAATTCCAGCAGTGAATGGAGGAGTAATGGAGAAAAAACATTTAATGATTTTCTTTCTAGATTTAACTCTAATCAGAGAAAAAATATAAAAAAAGAGAGGAAATCAATTACTAAACAAGATATTAAAGTAGAAATTTTTAATGCAGATGATATCAACCAAGAAATCCTCAAAAAAATGCATACTTTTTATGAACAGCATTGCTCGAGGTGGGGAGTTTGGGGAAGTAAATATCTAACATCTACATTTTTCGAAACACTGGTTGATAATAAAAAAAATCTTTTACTTTTTAGTGCATCAAAACATGACTCAAATGAAATTTTTGCTATGTCGATGTGCGTTAAAAATCAAAACAACTTATGGGGTAGATATTGGGGTAGTCAAGAAGAAATATCTAATTTACATTTTGAATTATGCTACTACCAGCCAATTGAATGGGCAATAAAAAATAGTATCCATTTGTTTGATCCTGGAGCGGGTGGTAAACATAAAAGACGGAGGGGGTTTTTTGCAAAAAGCACCATTAGCTTGCATAAGTGGTTTGACAAAAATATGGAAAATATAATTATTCCTTGGCTAAATGAAGTGAATAAACAAACCGAGATGGAAATTGATTTTGAAAATAAATCTATACCCTTTAAATAAAAAATTATTCGGCTTTATCAAAGATTATATTAGTAATATAGTTTGAAATTAAATTCCCAAAATGGATTCAAGTCAAAGTTTAGATGAAAAAATAAAGATTGATAATTGTCTATCCAACCGATATATAGACTTAGATCCAAACGGTTATTTCATTATAAAAGTAGATCTAGAAGAAAATAAAATAATTTTAGAGCACTTTCTAAATAATATTAATGATGACGGATATGCGCTTGACCCAGAAACAAATGAACCAATTAAATGCGACTCTCAAAATAAAAGAGTTTGTAATGAAGTTTTTGAAGGAATTAGTGCGAAACAACTTGGAATATTGATCACTGAAGAAAGAAATGACTTAATAATAAGATTCGATCATGCTCTATATTTAGGCCGGGAACTACAAAAAGCAGAAGAATGTTTATACAAAAAATTACCATATATCCAAGATTAAGAAATTAAACGAAAAAATCTAATCTTTTCATCTGATGTTAAATTAAATAAAAATAAAAAAATTAATGAACATCATTTTCTATTTTGCATTTATTGGTTTTGGTTTTGGAGCTGCTTTCGCATTAGATAAGCTATTAAGAGCAGTTAAATTAATTTAAAAAACTATAAAATTTTAATAGTCTCTCCATATAAATCATATTCATCCGCAAAAGAAATATTTGCTTCAACAAATTTACCAATATAATTTTTCAAATCAATTTTCTCTTTAACAGATAAAATTACAGTTCCGTCAATTTCAGGCGCGAAATTGTAGGTCCGACCAATTAATTCATTATTATCTGATATTTGTTCTACCAAAATCTTCATTTTTGAACCAATATATGTCTGATTTTTTTCTTTAGAGATATTTTGTTGAACTGAAATAACGTTATCTTTTCTTGCCTCTGCAACCTCTGGAGATACTTTATTTGGTAAATGAAAAGCTGCAGTTCCTTCCTCAGAAGAAAAAATAAAAACTCCCACATGATCAAATTTATGCCTATTCAAAAAGTCGAGAAGATGTTCAAAATGTTCTTTTTTTTCTCCAGGAAAACCAACAATGAGACTAGTTCTTAATACAGCAGATGGAATTTCTTCTCTAATTTTCTCCAAAATTGATTCATTTAAAGAAGCCTGCCAAGGTCTATTCATACTCTTCAACACATCTGGATGACTATGCTGAAGTGGTAAATCAAAGTAAGGCACTATATTGTTTGAATCTTTGAAAGCTCTGATAACTTCATCAGTTAAACCTGTTGGATAAGCATAATGTATCCTTATCCAAGGAATTGAAACTTTAGAAAGCTCATTCAAAAGTTTGGCTAATGATGGTTTCCCATAAATATCCTGACCATAATTAGTTGTTATTTGACTAATTAATATGATTTCTTGAATACCCTGTTTTGCAAGACTTTTGGCTTCTGAAACTATAGATTCTATTGTTCTACTTCTTTGAGGTCCTCTCAACTTAGGAATAATACAAAAAGCGCAATTATAGTTACAGCCTTCAGCAATCCGAAGATAAGCAACAAATTTGTTTTTATCTACAAAACGAGGCATTTCCTCATCTGCAATAAATTCAGGTATTTTTGAAACTTCATTAACGATTTCCCCTTTTTCTACTCTGTCTAAAACCTTGGCTATCTTTTGATAATCTCCTGTTCCAACTAAACCTTTTATTTCAGGGATTTCTTTAATAAGCTCATCTTTAAAATGCTGAGCCATACAGCCTGCAACTATTACTTCCTTTCCTTGATTTGTATATTCTAGAATTTTTCTAATAGATTCTTCTCTAGCTGTTTCAATAAAACTGCAAGTATTTACAATAACAACATTTGCATCATTTATATTGCTGTCAACTTCATAACCCTCTCTATTTAATAAGCCTTGCATATGTTCAGTATCAACAAGATTTTTCTCACAACCAACATGACTGAATGCAATCTTAGATAGTTTTTTTTCTTTTACATTGAGACTATTGTGCTTCACAACTTGAAAAATAAGAATTAAAAGATTTAAACAGCATTTCGTATTTAACTTTCATGCCAAGATAATATTAGGATAGATAATGTAAATATCAAACTTTGATTTTGTATGGCGCTTAAGAGTTTAAACAGAAGAAATAAAAAAGATTTGAAATGGCCAAAAATCATAATCGCAATTCTCAGCACTATAGGCATAGTTGACACAGGTTCGATTACTTTAAAAAACTGGGGATTATTTACTTCGCTTTCATGCCCAGGGATACAAAATGGTTGTGAAACAGTTTTAAATAGTCCTTGGGGTACTTTATTTGACAATAATCAACTTAATATACCTCTCTCATTAGCTGGATTCATAACATATTTATCAATATTAATTATCACAATAATACTCTCGCTTAATTTAATTTCCCCAAAAGAAAAACTAAATAAGTTTTTATGGTGGTTAGTATTTCTAATTTCTTGTGCGTCATCAACATTTAGCTTTTTATTGATAAATATAATGTTTTTTAAGATTCAAGCATATTGCTTTTTTTGTATACTTTCAGCAATTTTATCGTTTTCTATCTTTATAATTTCTATGATTGGAGCAAAGTTCGAAAGTAGAGAACCTATGATTTTTAGAGGTTTCATTGTAGCCATTAGTGTCCTAGTTGGAGGGCTAATTTGGTCAACGAACGTTGACCCCTCTAATGCTATTGATGTTGCAAACCCCTCTGACAATGTATCGCCAATAATTACCACTTCAAGCTCGCCCCAAAAGGTAAAGTTCGCAAAATATTTAAGTGAAAAAAATATTGTTATGTATAGTGCATACTGGTGCCCGCATTGCCACGATCAGAAACAATTATTTGGTAAGGAAGCAGTTAAAGAATTAAATGTAGTTGAGTGTGCTAGAGATGGTAAAGATAATGAATATGAGCTATGCCAAACGAAAGGAATCAGTGGATTTCCTTCTTGGGAAATTAATGGAGAAATAATTAGTGGTACTAGGGACTTGAATGAATTGGCAACAAAAACCGACTATCAGGGAGATCTTAATTTTTAATAAATCTTTTTTGAATTTTTTGATCTAACTGTTGTCTAGTATGGCATTCCCAATTTTTATCTTTATCTGGAAAATCATCTCTATAGTGACCTCCTCTACTCTCTTCTCTAAATAGACAAGCTTTTAATAAATTTATTGTGGTTATTTGTCTATTCTTTAAATCAAGTAAAAGATTTAATGCTCTCCTATTACGTTCACTAAGTTTTATTTTTTGATCAAATTTTATTTTTTCAAGACTATTTAGTAAATCATTTTTATGTAATTTATCTATATCATTTTGAATATAATTTAAAAATTTGCTCATATTTACCTTATTTCGAGATACACCTAAATTTAACCAACATAGTTTTCTTAGTTCATCAATTTTTTCAGCAATTCTAGAAATTTGATCTTCTTTTGGATCTTCAATATCAAACTCTTGAGATGATCTATCAAATTTTTCAAATTTAGAAAGGTCATTCAAAACAATTGAAGACAATTTTCTTGCAAAAACAAGACACTCCATCAATGAATTACTTGCCAGTCTATTAGCACCATGAACACCTGTAGATGCCACTTCTCCAACGGCATATAATCCTTTTCTTGTAGAAGATGCATTTAGATCAGTTTTCACACCTCCCATCCAATAATGAGCCGCAGGGGCTACGGGAATAACCTCATTTAAAGGATTAACCCCATAATCCTGACATCGACTTATGATAGTAGGAAATCGCTCTACAATTTTTTCTGGATCAATATACCGAAGATCTAAGCCAACATGATCTACATTATTTTTATGCATATTTTTCATAATTGCTCTACTAACCTGATCTCTTGTAGCTAAATCACGATCTTTAAGACTTTTAACTGGGCTTTCACCATTTTTATCAACTAAAATCGCTCCTTCGCCTCTAAGTGCCTCAGATATTAAAAAGCAAGGTGCGCCATAAAATTTTAAAGCGGTTGGATGAAATTGAACAAACTCTAAATCTTCGATAGCAGCGCCTGCTTTCCATGCAAGAGCAATCCCTTCACCAGAGGATTGAGCAGGATTTGTTGTATTAGTAAATAAGTGCCCACCACCACCTGTAGCCAAAACAACAGCTCTAGATTGAATCCAATATAAATTTGCTCCATCAAGAACCTGAACTCCTCTACATTCTTTATTTTCAATGTAAAGTTCAGTTACTCTGACACCTCTACAGTGAAGAATATTTTTTTGATTCTCAATATGATCTTCTAGAACCTCAACTAATGCTCGTCCAGTGCGATCCTTAACATGTAAGACTCTTCTTCGTGAATGAGCTGCTTCCAAGGTAGTAGATAGTTGATCAGAACTTTGGTCAAAAATCATCCCTAAATTCTGCAATCTATTGACACAACCAGGGGCTTCTTTAACTAGCATTTCTACGGCTTGAAAATCACATAGTCCATCACCTGCTTTTAAAGTATCCTCAGCATGAAGATCAAATGAATCATCTTGTCCAACAACAGATGCAATTCCTCCTTGAGCCCATCTACTGGAAGATACCTTACTAGTATTTCTATTTAAAAGAAGCACTTTTAAATTTGGAGGTAATTCAAGACAAGTCATAAGGCCAGCAGCCCCAGCACCTATAACGATTACATCCCAATTATTTATTGGTATCGGTTCTTGCGAAAATGGAGGCCTTAACATTAAACCAATCCACTAAAAGTTGGTTGCAGAATTGCTAAAACAATAAAAATACCATCAACAATTAATGTCGTTTGAATTACGTAACTCGAAACTAAGAGTGCTTTACCACTAGTAGTATTAATTGTGGCAGAATCTAAAATTTCTCTTGAAATAAACCAAAGTATAAGCGCAACAAAAATGATAATAGATAATGATTTTATTTGGATCAGACTCTCTGAAGTTTTTTGAAGGATCATAGGTGCATTTTCAGAATCCGCTGTAATTACATCTCTCCATTGATCCATGATCCCGATTAAAAATATTGTAATGTCGGTAACTGCGGTCCCAAATAAAGAAGAGATATAAAAACTTGAACCTATTTTCCAATGAGTACCAAATCCAACTAAAGCTAGTGGGAGAACCACAGCTTCAACAGGTATGTGCAGGATAGGAAATGGACTTAACCATCCCCAAAACAAACATCCACCAAGCCAACTACCTGATACACCAAGTAATAATGAACTGACAATAAACCACTTATTTGATCCTTTCTGATTCAAAACAATTGCCGCTAAGATAATAACAAAAGTAAAACAAAGAGCACTTATTGGTTCTAATCTAACCCAAGGGGCTTGAACAAAAATAGGTAAAATTACCAAAAAAGAAGACCACAGTCTTAAAGATATAGGATTTGATAAAAAACTATTTTCGTATGAATCAACTGTCTTATGAGATTCATAGTTGAATTTATCTTGTACTTCTAAATTTTTTGTAATTAATTCTTTCAATGAAAAAGTTTATTTTAATTAATCTAAATCGTGTTTTAGAAAACTGCGAATGACACATTTTAATAAATTAAGGGCCCATAATTTCACACTTATATTTAGTTTTTTAAAAGTATTTAATACACTTTGAGTCGTATTTAAGTTTAGAATGAATATAAATAAGAGTATTTGGCCTTAAATTGTGTGGCAAGAAATTAATTACAAAGATCCCAATAATTTTTTGGTTCCTAATATTACTTATAGAATAAATCCTGCAGAAATTGAAAGTATTGAAGCTAATTCCATTGCTCAAGAAATAGGATTTGAATCGGGTGATTCAATTATTAGTATTAATGGGAAAAAACCAAGAGATTTAATTGATTATCAGATTCTAATTAGTGAAGAAATTTTAGAGATATTAGTTTTAGATAAAAATCACGAAATTCACAATATTAATATTGAAAAAGATCAAGACGTTAATTTAGGTATAAATTTTAAAGATGCATTGTTTGATTCAATCAAGCAATGCAATAATAGATGTCCATTTTGTTTTATTGATCAACAGCCAAGTGGTAAAAGAAAAAGCCTTTACATAAAAGATGATGATTATAGATTAAGTTTCCTATATGGCTCTTATCTAACTCTTACGAATTTAAAAAAAGAAGACTGGGAAAGAATTGCTATGCAAAAACTATCCCCACTTTTTATTTCAGTTCATGCTACTGATCCCGCCACAAGAGAAAAATTATTAAAAAATAAAAAAGCAGGAGAGATCCTTGATCAAATTTCGTGGTTTGAAAAAAACTCTATTCAAATACATTCTCAAATTGTTGTTTGTCCAGATATAAATGATGGGGATATTCTTGAGAAAACAATTTTAGAACTAGCTGAATTCTACAAAAAAACTTCGCAGACAGTACTTTCAGTTGCAATAGTTCCTGTAGGACTTACAAAATTTAGACCTGAAAATGATGGATTGAAATCAATAAGCCCAGAATACGCACAAAAAACTATTAAACAAGTGGAGAAAATTCAAGCCTCTCTACAAATTACTCTTGGGACTCGTTTTTGTTGGCTAGCAGACGAATGGTATTTAATTGCTGGTACAAATTTACCTAGTTACAAAACCTACGAAAATATGCCACAAGAATCTAATGGAGTTGGGACTATTAGAAACTTTCTAGAAGCATTAAGAGAGAAGACTCAAAATCTACCAAAAGAAGTAAAAAAGCCAAAAAAAGTTAGTTGGATTGTTGGTAAATTAGTTTATGAAGCCCTAATTCCTACAGTAAAGAAATTAAACTTAATTAATGGATTAACAATTAATTTATATGGTTTGCCAAGTATTTATTGGGGTCAAGATCAAGTTGTTACGGGTCTTCTTACTGGAGAAGATCTAATTTACGGTCTGAAAAATAAGGATTTAGGAGAAGCTGTTTACATACCATCTATTATGTTAAAAATTAATACTGATTTATTTTTAGATGATAAAAATATTCAAGAAGTTGAAAATCAAATAAATACTAAAATTCACGTTCTTGATGATTCAAATGATATTATTAATACTTTCATTGGTTAATCGAATATTTTCGACACTATAAAACATGCTTCGAAGAGTAATAAATCCCATCTTATTATTGCCACTTGCTCTAAGTATCAACAGTGTTAATGTACTATCCAGCGAAACAAAAAATTACATTGATAATGTTTTAAAAGAAAAACCAAATATTACTTTTATTGATTATCAAGAAATAGAAAAACTTGTATTAAATAATCAAGAATTAAGATCATTACTAAACTTAGTAGCCTCTGCAAACTTTAATCTTTCCAGTCAAATTGCCAAAAGGAACCCATCCTTAGATTTGCAAGCCAATGGGTTACCAAAATATGTCGCAGGTAAACAGTACAATAGCAATTCACCTACTTTAAAAACATCACAATTCACGGCTAATCCCTCCCTAAATATCAAATGGGATGTAATTTCACCGCTTAGAGGATCCGAAATTAAAATTGCAAAAACAAATTACAAAATTGCAGAAAATAATTATGAGATTAAGAAAAAAGATTTAATTCAAGAAGCAAAAATCAGGTATCACAAATACAAAAAGTCATATCAAGATATTAAAAATAAAAAATTCACACTTGATTTATCAATTACAAGTTTAGAAAATGCTAAAGCGAAACTAGATGCTGGAATTGGTACAATATTTGAAGTTCTTGAAGCAGAAGCTCAATTATCTCGAGATAAACAATCACTTAATGAAAAGAAAATAGAACATGAAATTAATAAAATTTCTCTTAAAGAGATTCTCAATATTAAGGGGGATTTTGAAACTAATAAGGAGCAAAATCTTATAGGGTTTTGGCATCATAAATTGAATAAAA
Organism: Prochlorococcus sp. AG-402-N17; assembly: GCA_003216455.1. GTDB lineage: Bacteria > Cyanobacteriota > Cyanobacteriia > PCC-6307 > Cyanobiaceae > Prochlorococcus_A. The sequence continues at coordinate 59,597 of QCIV01000005.1, forward strand.
ATATTAATGAAGGTTTGGATAAAAATCTTTCCTTAAAAAACCTTAATCTTCAAAAATCAATCAAAAAAAGCCAAGCAAATAGCTTTTTAGCTCAAAATCAGCCAAATATCTTTATCAGCAATTCATTATCTAGTACATTTTCAAAAGGGGACTCTCTAGCAACTAATATCGATTCTGAAAAATCTGGATCTAATTATACAAATACCATAAGTCTAAATTTTGCATGGAGTATTTTTGATGGCGGACAAAATAAGAACTCCTACAAATCAAAAATAGCAGATGCAGAAGCTGAAAAATATGCTTATGAAAATCTAAAAAATGTTTTAACCACAAGTATTAGTAAAGCCTACTTAAATCTTAAATTAAATGAAGAAAAAATAATTTCTTCTCTTAAAGAAATTGAATCTAGCAGAGAGTCTGTAAGGCTTTCCAGACTGAGATATGATGTAGGAATATCAACTCTAAAAGATGTTCTTGTTTTGCAAAGTGAATTAAGTAATGCAAAATCAAAATATATTAATGCAATATATAATTACAATTTAAATATAGATGAATTGGAAAGATTAACTTTCCTTGATATAAGTAAAAGTTGTTTGGGTAATAATAATAAAATTAAAGATAAAGAGTCTATTTGCAATATATAAAGATGAATCCACCAAACTTAACTAATAAGCAACTAATTGAATTAGATTCTTTATTTGAATTGGTTAGTCAACGTCAAAAAAAAGATTTTGGAAATATTAGCGCCAGCAATAAAGCAGATGGATCATTATTAACAAGTTGTGATTTATGGAGTGACAAAACAATAGTAGATGGTTTAGCTTCAATAGCTCCAGGTGAGGGCGTCCTTAGTGAAGAAGGGCACAAGTTCATTCCAAACTCAAAAGCTTATTGGGTGGTCGATCCACTCGATGGGACAACAAATTTCGCTGCAGGTATTCCTTACTGGTCTATATCAGTGGCAAGGTTCGTTGATGGTAAACCGCAATCTTCTTTTTTAATAATACCTACATTGAAAAAAAAGTTTGTATCCATTAAAGGTAAGGGGGTTTGGTTAAATAACCAGAAAATAAATCCTAGCCAGAATAATCATCAAAGTGAATGCATTTCTTTGTGCAGTAGATCAATAAAAATTTTACAAAAAAAACCAAACTCAGTATTTCCAGGCAAAATCAGACTCTTAGGTGTATCGAGTTTAAATCTTACGAGTGTAGCGATGGGACAAACTTTCGGAGCAATAGAATCAACCCCTAAGATATGGGATATTGCAGCAGCCTGGCTGCTATTAGAAGAACTCAATTGTTCTATAGAGTGGTTAAAAACAGATCCTTTAAAATTAGTTTCAGGAGAAGACTTGCGCGATGTTAATTTTCCATTAATTGCTTGTAGATCTAAAGAAAAAGTTGAAATATTAAAGCCATGGGGCAATTTATTATTGGAAAAATAGTTGCATCATAAATCAATAATTGCTTGAAAAAATTCTTAATCCGATACAATAAAAAATAAGTAAATATATAAAATATTTGAAGAAAATTAATATGCAGCGAAGTTCAACATGGATACTTAAAAGTTTATGGGGAGCTTGTGAGCGATGGAGCAAATCAGATTGTGTCGATTTAAGCGCTGCATTTGCATACTACACACTTCAATCATTTTTTCCTATTCTTCTAATTTCTCTTTCAATAGCTTCATGGTTCCTAGGAAAACAAGAAGGATTAGATCAACAAATAATTGCTATTGCTGCGCAGATTTTACCTCCTTCAGTAGTTGAGTTAGTAGAAACAACATTATTTAATTTGATAGATCAAGGTTTTGGGGCAGGTATTCTAGGGGCTATGTTTTTGCTTTTTACAGCAGGAAATGCATATCTATCTCTTCAAAGAGGTTCAGATAGGCTTTGGGAAGACGAAATTCCTTCTAAAAAAGTAAATGCTGCTTGGAGAGTGCAAGCTTCGAAGTTTCTCAGAAATAGAGTTGAAGCCTTTTTAATAGTATTCTTTATTGGTTTTTTAATGGTATTAGATCAGATTAGTGCAAATCTTAGGATGATCCCAAGTAATGTTTTAGAAAATCTTTCAAAATCTAATAATCTTATTTCTGATTTATTATTAAAGTTACCGCTATTACAGGTTGGTCAGTTTGCAATACCACTAGTCGGTTTTTCTTTAATGGCTCTTTTATTACAAGCCCTCTTACCCAGTCGAAAAGTTCCTTTGAAACCACTTTTACCTGGATCTTTTCTTATTGGAATTGGCCTAACGACTTTGAACCTAGCAGTTAGTAAAAGTATTCTCTCACTTGGAGCAAGATTTCAAGCATATGGTTTTATTGGAGGTTTTCTTGTACTTACCTTATGGGTATGGTTATTAGGAGTGATTTTATATTTTGGACAATGCTGGAGCGTAGTTATTGCTAGTATGACTTTATTAAATAAAAAAAGAAATTATAAATAAGAATAACTAAGATGAAGTATTTTCTCAAAGCTAATAAAAATCTTCTTGCCTACTCATTAATCGTACTTATAGTTATTCCAATTTTTGGAATAAACTTTTTCTTAAGCTTTCTAGGTAATATCCTACTCCTATTATTTTTAATTCCTCTACTATTAGTAGTTGTTTTATTTATAGGTTTTAACTCTTATAAATCAAAAATCAATAAATGTAAAAGTTGTGGGGCTATATCCCTAGGCACAAGTGAAAACTGCATGAATTGTGGGGCATATCTAGAAAATATTAGTAATAACAATCAATTTGATAAAAAGCCTAGTGAAAGTACCATTGAAGTGAAAGCAGAAGAAGTAAATTAAAATGCTAACCTATCCCAATTTGTCGAAGAATACTTTGTCCAGTAATTAATTCAGTACCAAGTCCAATCAAAATACCCATCATTGCCATGCGGCCATTCCAGGTTTCTGCGAAATTTACGAAGCCAAATCTAGGTTGATTGTCATTATTCATAATTAACTAAATTATCTATCAGATCATTTTAACGTTTTAAGGTAGAGTTTATGATAAATAATAAATTATTTATTTAACATGTCTTATACCATCAACAGGTCGATACTCATCTCCAGTTAATTCCTCATATACAATGGCTGGCAATCCTGTATCAAACATTGTTTGCAATGCTTCTTTTAACATAGGGTTCCAACCTCCAGTACTAACTTTTCCATGTCTTACAGTCCAGTCCCAAGTCCCTTGAAGATCTCTAGGTAATCTACCTTCTCTATCTCTTCGTGCGACTAAGTCTAAAGATTCAACTATACCAACAATTACTGGATTTTTACCGTAAGAAGGAGTAAGACTTAGTTCAAGTCTCACTGGATCTTCTTTGACCATTTTTAAACGAAATCTTGGTGGCAATTTGAGAGATCTTATTACCGCTGAAACGATTTTTGTTCTTAATTCCAATTTTTTCCTTAGATGTAATTTGATTAATCAGTTGTTGAACCTTTTTCTTCTAATGTAGAGTCGTTGTCATTAGAAAATCTTACTGTTAATAGCTCCTCTTCTGTTATATTTCCTGATTTATCTAAAAGTTCTGGATGAATTGTGTACTTTTTTTGTTTAAAACTGGAAGTACTCAAACTTTTATTTTTATTATCGGATATGCCCCAGCCGTTAGACATTACTTTAAAAGCTTTCCAAACTAAATAAGTTAAGGCCGCAGAATATATAATTGGGAATAAAATTGTCATTGAACTTATAAACTAGTTAGATTATGTTTAATATCATAGCCCGAAAAAAAGAAATTTAGCTACTTTAAGTCATTAAATTATTCTCTAGATTCAATTTATTTAATTAGTAGTTATATTTTAATTACACTAGTAATGTGTATTAAATCTCTCGAAGAACATAAAA
>QCIV01000006.1 GCA_003216455.1 Prochlorococcus sp. AG-402-N17
TTAAATGGGTTGGTGATCTCCAAAAAAAACTTTTCGACAATTAATAATGATGCAGCAAATATTGCTGGAGCAAAAAGCATAAGATATTTGTTTGTTGAAAGTATTTTGCAGAAAAAAATAATTGATGACTCTTGGAGAGAATGGATAGAGTCCCTAGCCTCTTTTTATATGGTTAGTAATTTAAAAATGTTTAAAACTGCATTTCCTCCTGGCTGGATTGGTAAATATAAGAATTTTTCTAAAGGTTTTAAAGATCAAATATGGATTGAAACTAAAAAAGAATTTGATATTAAAAAAAATGGATTAACAAAAAAAGAATTTTTTTTAATGAATACTTTATCTGAAAAAGGTAACTGGCAAAGTGAATTAGTAAAGTCTGGTTTCAATTACACTCTAATTAACTCAATGGTAAGTAAAAATTTCCTTGTTAAATCTAAAAGAAAAAAAAATATAAATACTAAATTAAATTCCTTTTTAAATCATCATATTGGAACTAAAAAACCAAATCTTACAAATGAGCAAAAAATTGCATTTCAAGAATTTCAAACAATGAAATCAGGAGATGCTCTACTTCTATGGGGTGAAACAGGTTCAGGTAAAACAGAAGTTTATATGAGAATTGCTGAAGATCAATTTCTTAAGAAAAAAAGTTGTTTGATACTAGCCCCAGAAATTGGGCTAATTCCTCAACTTATTGATAGGTTTAGTCGGCGATTTAATAATGTCGTTTACGAATATCACAGTAACTGTTCTCCCAATCATAGAACTTTAGTTTGGAAGGAAATTATTAATCCTAATAAACCTTTGATAGTAATAGGAACCAGGTCCGCAGTTTTTCTTCCAATCAGAAATCTAGGATTAATAATTATGGATGAAGAACATGATATTTCTTATAAACAAGACAGTCCTATGCCTTGTTATGACGCAAGAGAGATTGCTACTGAAATAGTAAAAAGGAATTCTGCAAAGCTAATTTTAGGGAGTGCCACCCCATCAATGAAGACTTGGAAAAAGTGTATTTTTGATAAGAATTTTAAATTGGTAAGAATGATTCAAAGGATATCCAGTAATGAGATTCCTGAAATAAGGATTATTGATATGCGTGATGAGTTCAAGAAAGGAAATATGAAAATTTTTTCCAATGAATTACTACAATTGCTTCCTCAACTACGCTTAAAAAAAGAGCAGGCAATAATTTTGATCCCTAGGAGGGGGCACAGTGGGTTTTTAAGTTGTAGGAATTGCGGATATTTAATAAATTGCCCAAACTGTGACGTTCCTTTATCAGTGCATCTCGGTTCACAAGGAAAAAAATGGTTAAGCTGTCATTGGTGTAATCATAAATCGAGATTGATCAATCGTTGCCCAGATTGTCATTCAACTGCCTTTAAGCCTTTTGGAATAGGTACACAAAGGGTAATAGAGTTTTTAAATGAAGAGTTTCCTGACTTAAGAGTGCTACGTTTTGATAGAGATACAACCTCAGGAAAAGATGGTCATAGAGATATTCTTTCAAAGTTTTCTAAAGGTGATGCTGATATTCTTGTGGGAACTCAAATGTTGGCAAAAGGGATTGATATCCCCAATATTACTCTTTCAGTAGTTATTGCAGCAGATGGGTTGCTTCATCGCCCAGATATTTCGGCAGAAGAAAAATCATTACAATTATTTTTGCAATTAGCTGGCAGGGCAGGCAGGGCCCATAAAAAAGGAAAAGTAATTTTTCAAACATATAAACCTAACCACCCGGTAATTTCGTATCTTCAGAAAAGAGATTATGAAAGATTCTTAACTGAAAACTCGAAATTGAGAAAAGATTATAATTTATTCCCATTTTGCACAATTTGCCTTCTTAAATTATCAGGTGAAAATTATGAATTAACTGAGTCAATTGCAATAAAATTAGCAAAATATCTACTCAATTTTTGCGAGAAAAATAACTGGAAATTAATTGGTCCTGCTCCTAGTTTAATTGCTAAAGTCGGTAAAAAATTTAGATGGCAGATATTAATACATGGTCCTGAAGGAACAAAGATACCTTTACCTGATAGATCAATATTATGGAAACTTATTCCAAAAAATGTTTTTTTAACAATAGATGTTAATCCAGCAGAGTTGTAATTACTTTGATGGAAGTTGAGGTAAATCCGAACCTAATTTAAATCTATATAATCTTAATATATAAACAAATACTATAGTTATTAAAAGAATAGATATCCCAATCAAAAGTTTGTTGAGTCTCCAGAAAGAAAATTCAAGACTATTTATCTGCCCTTGATTTAAATTCCAAGTTATTAGATTTTTTGTGATTTCTATATTTGAATTATTTTTATCAGTAAGGGTAGCTTTATGAGGGTGAATAATTTTGAAAATGAGTTCTAAATTATCAATACCTTGAATAAAATTTAGATCCAAATCTAACCTGTAAAAGTATTTTTTAAAAAAAATGAAGTTTTTTTGAGTAGTATTAATCTCTATATTTGTTGATTCTCCCGCTAACTCTCCAGCTGTATTTTGGGTGATTTTAAGAACTTGCTTTGTATCTTCTAAATTGAGATTTTTATGTTTCAAAGAAAAGGCTGATTCGTCTTGTTCAATTTCCGCGTCGGGAAAAATACCTTTCATCCTCTCTTCAAATTTTAATTGCCAAGGAAATTTATTTATGTATTTACTCTCTATCACTAAATTATTGGTTATTGAATCAAGTTCACTTAAATCAAGGGTATCCTCAATTTTAACGCAGCCACTTAAAAGTGGAATTAATAATAATAGTATTAAAAAAATGATCAGTGAAAAGCCTTTCTGAAAGGGTTTTGTTTCACCAGTTGGAGTCTCAGTTACATTAATAAATTTTTTTTTCTTCAATACTTCTCTTTTTTTGCGCAGTGAGTTAAGAGATTTTTTATTGAGTGATGGGTCGCTTTCAAACTGTAAATTCCAATTTTCTGGCTTTTTAATATCAGGAGACTCTATAACTTCCATCAAATACTTTGCATTTTCTCTCGTTTTATTATCGTAAGATTTTAGAAGTTCTTTACAAAATCTTTTAGCCTCCTCCTTTTTATTGATACCACAAAGAGCAGTAATTAAGATTGTTCTTAAATTTACTCCCTCTTTGCTTGATAAAGGAAAAGATTCGATTATGGGCAAAAGAAATTCAATACAAAAATGATACTCACCTTTAGCTAATGCAAATTCTACTGTTTCTAAAACTTGCTCATAAGTTTTCATGGGTTAGGCGACTATCATCGTACCTATACCGGAATTTGTAAAAATTTCAAGAAGTAATGAATGTTCTATTCTTCCATCAATTATGTGAGCTGCTTTAACTCCTTGTGCTAAAGATCTTATACAGCATTCTGTCTTTGGAATCATACCTTCAGTAACAATTTTTTTATCAATAAAATCTCTTGCCTCTTTGAGATTCGTTTTTTCAACAAGACTATTTTTGTTATCTTTTTCTTTTAAAATCCCTTGAGTATCAGTAAGCAGAATAAGTTTTTCTGCATTTATTGCAGCAGCAATTTCTCCAGCAACAAAATCTGCATTGATGTTATGGGAAATACCCTCCAAGGTTGATCCAATACTAGAAATGATAGGGATATATCCCTTAGAAATTAGAGGATCTAATATTTCAGGATTGATTTTTGTAACCTCCCCCACTAACCCATGGCTCCCATCTCCTAGTTCTCTAGATTGAATTAAGTTCCCATCAAGACCTGATATTCCCACAGCTGAGGATCCAGTTTTATTAATGCCTTTTACAATTTGTTTGTTAACTCTACCCATTAGAACCATCTCGACAATTTCCATTGTTTTTTGATCAGTAATTCTTAATCCATTTTCGAATTTAGGAGATATTTCTAATTTCTTTAACCAATTATTAATCTCGGGTCCACCTCCATGAATTACTATCGGACAAACCCCAACGGTTGATAAAAGTGCTATGTCTCTAAAAAAAGCATTTTTTAAATTATCATTCTCCATAACAGAACCACCATACTTGATAACAATTTTTCTACCTGAGAAACTTTGTATATATGGGAGTGCTTCGCTTAATATTGATACTCTTTGAGAATCATTCATTATTAAAATTCATTAAAACTTGATTGAATTGAGAAATTAGGTTTTTACAAATATATCCCTTTATTCAATAAAAGAGAATAAAATCAAATTCTTTTTTATTATCGTCGATAATAAATTCTGATTCAAGACCTTTGACGAAAAACCTATTTAATCGTTCTTGTTTTTCAATCCATTTTTCTAGAGGGACAGCGTTTATTTCGAAACGCATTCTGAGACCATTTTTTTCTTCCTTCGTAACTTCTTCTATTTCTTTTAGTTGAGGCGGATTATCCTCGTCCCACAAATTTAAAGATTCTAATGACGATTCAAGATGAGCTTTTATCCCATATCTCCATCTTGTAACATCTTTAACTAGTTCAGTTAATTCTTTTGGTCTATTAAATTTATTTGTCGCAAAATTCGTCTTGTCAAACAACTCTACAGGAGGTATTTCGGAAGTCTTTAAACCTAATCCAATTAAAAATATAGGTACTCCATAAAAAAAAGTAGGTACACTTAAATTTACTGAGTCTGTAAAATAAGCAGTCATTCCAACAAAAGCTAATATACCCCCAGCCGTTACGATTAAGTTTCCAGGCGATAGGTATTTCTTCATTTTGATTTAGTAGAATAAGTTTTAAATGGTCTAACAAGTATTATGCAAGATCCTAATACTGCAAATCAAGGTGATTTAATTTTTAAACTTGATCAAGATAGAGCGTGGCTATTAGAAAATCTTGATAAGGGTAAATGGCCAGAAATTAGAAGCGAACTTGCCTCACTTGAAAGAAAAATAAGCAAACTAATTATAAGTGTTCAAGAAAATAATGTTGATATTTGATTTAAAAAGGTATTTCGTCAACTTCAGGTACTAAAGGTGAACTATCCCAGCTAGAATTTTTGGTGCTTTCTTTTTTTTCAAATGACTCATTATTTTCTCTTTGATCAGACTTAATAACATCAACTGATGATATTTGATGAATTTTTGAAGCTGTTAGTTCTGGTTGCTTTTCTTTCGTTCCGTCTTTTCTAGTGACAGAATTCATCTTTAGACGTCCCTCAATAACAATATTTTGCCCCTCCTTCAGTTCATCTACCATTTCTTGGGCAATATTCCCCCATCCTATGATCTTGAGATCTCTGGTTGGATCTTCACTACGTAATCCTTTAAAATTAACAATCATTTCTGCTATTGGAGTTTGGTTTTCTTTGGTATACCTCATTTGGGGAGCACTATTAATGACCGCCTGAATTAAACAATGATTCATTACTTACTATTTAATTAAAGACATACTGATGCAGAATCAAGGAAATTGCTATAAAAATGTTTGGATCCTATCAGGAACTTCTGATGGGCCTGTAATAGCTAATAGGCTTCTTGAACTTAATTATTCAGTCTTTGCAAGTGTTTTAACTTATAAAGCAGGGCAAGCTTATATTGAGAATCCAAAGTTACATATCATTACGGGGAAATTAAATAATAAAGATCAAATTATTAATTTCATAAACAAAAATAAAATCACATGCGTTGTCGATGCTACTCATCCGTTTGCCGTAATAATTTCTAAAAATCTTAATAATGCATGTAAAGAGATTAATACACCTCTTTTACTATTTGAGAGGAAATCTCTAATAAATAAGTCTAATAATTTTTTTTATATTTATGATTTAAAGGATATAAATAACGTTGATATTGAGAATAAGAATATTCTTCTTGCAATAGGATCAAGATTCCTTAACGATACAGCTAATTATTATATGAATTGTAAAGCAAATGTATTTACAAGGGTACTTCCAACTTATGAGAGTATAACTAAAGCTTTTGGATCATGTATTAAAAATTCAAACATAGCGATACTTGAACCGAGTAAAAATAATAAAAACATTTTAGAAAAAAAACTTTGTGATTTTTGGGAGATAGATTATGTTTTATGCAGAGAATCTGGCAGTTATTCTCAGAAAAACTGGGAGAGTATAGTTTCTGGAAGTAAAATGAAGTTATTTTTGGTTAAAAGGCCGAAAGTTAAAAATGATTATTCTTACTCTTTTGATCAACATTACAATTTGATAAATCACATAATTAAAAAATATTGATGTTTAATTCATTATGGAAGTATTAGTTATGATCACAACTGAATCAAGTAACGCAAATGCTTTACGAATGGCTAAATTACTAATACAAAATAAACTTGCAGCTTGTGTTTCTATAAAGCAAATTTTTTCAATTTATAAGTGGGATTATGATATTGAAGAAACTAAAGAGTTTGAAATCACAATAAAAAGTAAACTAGAATTTAAAGATTGTTTAATTGATTTCGTAAATAAAAATTCCACATATGATGTTCCTCAAATCATTTACAAAAAATACAATGCTGAGATGAAATATTATGATTGGTTGAATAACACTATTTGATTAAATCTATTTTATTAACTCTTTAAGATCAATATCCGATCTAGATCCTAATTGCGAAATTATTTGCCCCGCACAAATTGAAGCTATCTCTCCGCATTTTTTGAGGGAATAATTGTTTATTAATCCATGGATAAATCCTCCCGCATAGATATCTCCCGCTCCTGTAGTATCAATAATCTTGCCTTTCGTTATTGACTCAATTATCTCAACATTGTTTTCGTTAACTATTAGAGAACCATTGCTTCCAAGAGTTACTATGACTAATTCACATAAGGAAGATAGGTCTTCTTGGCAGCTTGCTAATTTATCATTTTTAAATAGACTTAACACCTCGGATTCATTACAAAAAACAATATCTACATATTCATAAATTAATTCCAAGAAACTCTCACGATGTCTATCTACACAAAATGAATCAGACAAAGAAAGGATTATTTTTGTATTAGATTGTTTTGCAATTTGGGCGGCTTTAATAAAAGCTTTTTTAGCTAATTCGCTGTCCCATAAATATCCTTCTAAATATAAGTATTTACTTTCCTTAATTACAGTAAAGTCTACGTCTTTTGGTTCAAACTCTACAGATGCTCCTAGGTAGGTGCACATAGTTCTTTGTGCATCAGGTGTAACCAAAATGATTGAATGAGCTGTTGGAGCACCTTCAATAGTTGGTGGAGTATTAAATATAGTTTTACTTTTTTTTATATCGTCAGAAAAGAAATTCCCAAATTGATCATTTTTCACTCTTCCTATAAACTGCACATTATTTCCTAATTCTGCTAAAGAAACAACGGTATTTGCTGAGGACCCACCTGAAATTTGTTTGATCACTTTGCAATTTTCTAACAATCTCTGAGATTCATCAGAATTAATTAGATTCATTGATCCTTTATCCAGATTATTTATCTCAAGAAACTCATCTTCAATATTTACAATAATATCTACTATTGCGTTGCCCAGACCAATGAGATCAACCTTTTTATTATATTCAAAATGTCTAAAGGATCCCTTCATTAATTTGAAATTAAATCACCTAAGAAGTGCTCTTTTGGGTCCATGAATTGGGTCTTCAATTACTATAGTTTGATCTCTATTCGCCCCCAAAGAGACAATGGCAATTGGAACCTCCATTAATTCAGCTAAAAATCTGAGATAATTCATAGCATTCTCTGGAAGATCAGATAGTTTTCTGCAGTCTGCAGTTGAGCATTGCCAACCTTTTAATTTTTTGAAGATTGGCTTACATTTTTTTAAGTCATCTGAATTTGTAGGAAAGTAGTCTATTTCCTCTCCATCGAGATCATAGGCAATGCAAACTTGAATCTCATCTAATTCATCTAACACATCTAGTTTCGTAACGGCTAAACAATCAAGACCATTTACAGATACAGCATATTTACCAATAACTCCATCAAACCACCCACATCTTCTCCTTCTCCCAGTAGTGGTTCCAAATTCACTGCCTCTATCACAGAGTTGATCATTAATACTCCCTTGTAATTCAGTTGGGAATGGCCCTTCACCTACTCTTGTGGTGTAAGCTTTTGCGACACCTATTACTCTATCAATTAAAGTGGGACCCACTCCAGCACCAATGCATGCCCCTCCTGATATTGGGTTTGATGAGGTAACAAAAGGATAAGTTCCATGATCTAAGTCAAGTAGAGTGCCTTGAGCTCCTTCGAAAAGAATATTCTTCTTGTTTTTTGAGGCTGCATGGATAGTCCTCGTACAGTCAACAACATGCTTTGATAATCTTTCGCCATAGTCAAGATATTCTTCAACAATATCTTCTAATTTAAGTGGTTTAATGCCATAGATTTTTTCTAGTAGACCGTTTTTTTCTCTTAATGGAATTTCGATCACATCACTTAGCTTTTCCTTATTGAGCAAGTCTCTTATCCTAATGCCATTTCTTTGTGATTTATCCGCATAAGTTGGGCCAATCCCACGACCTGTTGTCCCTATTTTGTTTGAACCTCTATCAGCCTCCATCGCTTCATCTAATATTCGGTGGTAGGGCATTGTTACATGTGATGTTGATGAAATTTTTAATCCTGAGATATCAATTCCATTATCAATTAACATGTCAATTTCTTTAAGCAAGATTTTTGGATCTACAACAGTTCCCGAACCAATTAGACAAGAAGTATTTTTATAAAGTATCCCTGAGGGGATTAAATGTAATTTTAAGACTTTATCATCTACGACTATAGTATGACCTGCATTTACTCCACCTTGATAGCGAACGACAACATCTGCCGAACGACTAAGTAAATCGGTAATTTTCCCTTTTCCTTCGTCACCCCATTGGGCTCCGATTACAACAACATTAGCCAATTTTAGAAGAGCATTATTTTTGTGCGAATATTTAATATATTCAAAAATCTTGGTTTACTTTTAAAAAGTAAATGAATTGTATCAACTTTCTCTTAAAACCATTTTTTCAGCGAGAGAAAATTCTTTGGTTAAACGCTCTTTAAGTTTATCTGGTAAAGGTCTACTTGCAAAGTTTTTGTAATGACCTGCCATAGCATTTAATGCTGTTTGCATTGTGGTAAATGATTGCGTTTTATTGACCATCCCTCTATTTCTGTATCTGGAAATATAGTCAGTTATTAGGGTAAGAGCCTCACTTCTTACTTCATCTTTATTTGGAGAATCTTTTGGAGTATCAACAGCTGTTTGTAATGTTTTAACAACTGAAATTGTATCCTTTGTATAGTCACCTGTCATAGCAGTTTTTGCAGCTATGGAAGGGGAACTAAATAGTGTAAAAACAACAATTAAGGATATTGCAAAAGATATAGCTTTGGTAAGATTCTTAAAAAATTTTGATGTCAATTTAAGTAACATAACTTAGCTCCCAAAAAAAATTAGCCTCAAGACTTTTTATTGTACATTATTTCAGATTCGGAAATAAATGTTTCTAACAATTTATCAGTACTAATTTTAAGCTTAGTATTATTTGTTCTGCATAAAAGTTCTACCTCTTTACTAATAGAATCTCTGCCAATAATTATCTGAAAAGGAATACCAATTAATTCTGCATCTTTAAATTTCACTCCAGCTCTATCGTTTCTATCATCAAGAAGGACATCAATTTTATTAATTAAAAAGTTGTTATAGATTTGCTCAGTAAGATCACTTTGAATAGGATCTTTTAGGTTTGTTGGGATAATAATAACTTCAAAAGGAGAAATCTGGATAGGCCAACAAATTCCTTTTTGATCATGATTCTGTTCGATAGCAGCTTGAGCTATTCTTGTCACTCCTATGCCGTAACAACCCATCCATAAATTTTTTAACTGACCGTCCTTATCAGAAAACTTTGCATTTAATTTTTCACTATATTTTTGACCTAGTTGGAAAATATGTCCAATTTCGATACCTTTTTTTTCTTTAAGTTCTTCATTATCATCAATACTTATTTTATCTCCTTTTTTGGCATTCCTAATATCCCCAATTAGATAGTCTTTCGAATCAAAAGAAAATTCTTGAAAAACTTTATGGAAATCAACTTGATTCCCACCACTTATAAACTTTGAAAGGTCACTTGCAGAATGGTCAATTATTCTTGTCCATTTTTTATCCCAATTAGAATTAGCTTTAATAGTTTTATTATCTAAATCTGGCCCTATATAACCTAAGGGAAAATCAACTAGATTTTTTTCGATAGTATTTTTGTCTTCGATCTTTTTAAGATTAAGGAGATTGAAATTGTGAAGTTTATCGATTAAGTTAAAAAGCTTAACTTCATTAATGTGTTGATCGCCTCTTATGCATGCAAGAATTGGGACCTCAAATTCACCTTCGAACTGTGCAAGAAATATTACTACTTTAATAATCTGACTAGGGTCTAAATTATTTTTATCGCAAACTTCTAAGATTGTTTTTTGATGAGGTGTTTCCAACCACTCTGCAATATTCTCTTTTATTGGAATAGGTTTAGAGGGTAGAGAAACTGCTTTTTCAATATTGGCAGCATAAGTACCACTTTGAGTGAACAAAATGGAATCTTCTCCAGCATCAGCAGTTACCATAAATTCTTTAGATGAGGCACCGCCAATTGCTCCACTATCAGCTTCAACCCCTACTGTCTGCAGTCCACAAGATTTAAAAATATTTTCATAAGAATTGCCCACCTTTTCATAGAAAGAAGCCAGATCTTTTTCTGAAGAATGAAAAGAATAACCATCTTTCATTATAAATTCTCTACTTCTCATCAATCCAAACCTTGGCCTAATTTCATCTCTAAATTTTGTCTGGATTTGATAAAAACATTGGGGTAATTGCTTATAGGAGTTGATGGTCTCTGATGCAATACTAGTGATCACCTCTTCGTGAGTTGGAGCTAATCCAAATTCTTTACCTTGTCTATCTTTGAGATTAAACATTATTCCTTCCCCTGCAGTATATCCTTCCCATCTCTCACTTTTTCTCCATAAATCTGCAGGATGAAGTTGGGGTAATAGTAATTTTGTACAACCAATACTATTAAGTTCTCGCTCTATAATTGCGGATATTTTTTCAATAACTCTAAGCATTATTGGCATGTATGCATAAATACCGCTGTTAACTCTGCGAATATACCCAGCTTTTAAAAGTAATTGATGTGAAATAATCTCAGCTTCAGAAGGTGTGTCACGAAGTGTCCCCAGAGGAAATGAGGTTGTCACGCGCATACAAAAAAATCCTTAATCATACCTAATTTTATCAACTAAGATGAAAAAAAAATTTAAAGTGTCTTGAGTCCCTCAACGCACCTAGTCTAAAAATATTGTTTCTGCTAACTTCTTCAGTAATGAAGTTCAAACTCTTTTAAAAGTCCATTATTACTAAAACATTTTCTTAAGTTTATGGAAAATATAAATTCCAATATTTCTAGCGAAGAGGAATTAGTAGGTATTGATGAAGTTCAAAAATTCCTAAACAGATCAAGAGCTTCTGTCTATAGATATACAAATACAGATTTAAGAAATCTAAACCCTAGCTTTAATCCAAGAAAATTAAATCCCGAATTTAGAACTGATCAAAAAGATCCTTTAAAATTTCATCCTAATGAAGTAGCAAGATTTGCAAAAGATATTTTAAGAATTAAAGAGGTTACTGTAGAGGTCTTTAATACACCTTCCTCCGCTGCTCAAAATATACTGGTTCAAATATTGGACGAACTAAAATCTATAAGGTCTTTGCTAGAAAAAGAGTAATTAAAAAGTTACTAATCAATGTTTTGATTTATTGACATTTTGAATGTAGGATAATGATGTTTAATTATCTCCTTAATCTTTACCAATTAAGAGTTCTTGAGTTACACGAAATCAAAGCAGTTTATTCAAAGTAAATCAAGCGAAGAATCTTCTCATGGTTCTGCTCGAAGTGATTTTGAAAGAGATGATGATGACCCCTTAAGTATAAGGAGTGTATCAATAACATCTTTAGGTATTATTTTTGCCTTTTTGACAATTTTTTTACCTTCAATAAGCATTTTAATTGGAAGACCTTTACCTCAAGGAAACGAGATAATTCATAATCACGATTTAAAAAAAGATGGACCTTAGTTCAATACCTCCATCACCAATGAAGGGAATTGTAAATATTGTTGTTGAAATACCTGCAGGGAGTAGGAATAAATATGAATATTGCTCTGATGCAGGAATAATGGCCTTAGACAGAGTATTGCATTCCTCAGTGAGGTACCCGTTTGATTATGGTTTTATCCCAAATACCCTCGCTGATGATGGGGCTCCTCTTGATGCAATGGTGATAATGGATGAGCCTACTTTTGCTGGTTGTTTAATAAAAGCTAGACCTATTGGAGTTTTGGATATGTATGATTGTGGTGCATATGATGGAAAACTTTTATGTGTGCCTATGGCTAATCCTAGGCAGGATAATATACTGAGTATTAATCAAATTGCTCCTAATCAGCTTGAGGATGTTGCTGAATTTTTTAGAACAAGTAAAGGACTTGATGGAAGAACGGTTCAAATTGACGGTTGGAGAGATTTTGATGTGGTTGAAAATTTATTGAAGAGTTGTATACCCCTAAAAAAGAAAAACATTAAAGTACTTAAGAAATCAAAAATTAGTAAATTAAATTGAAAAAAATAATTTTTTATAGTTATTTAAAATGCTCTACTTGCAGAAAAGCTGCGAAGTGGCTTAAAAGCAAAGATTTCGAATTCAAATTAATTGATATTGTAAAAGAACCACCACTTATTAATTATTTAAATCTTGCTTTAGAAGAATACTCTGATGATAAGAAAAGGATTTTTAATGTAAGAGGTAAAGCTTTTAAAACTCTAAATCTTGATATTAATGGTTTATCGAGGGAAGAAATCATTCAACTTCTTTTAAGTGATGGCAAATTAATAAAAAGACCATTTTTGATTTACGAAGGAAAAAAAGTAATATTAGGTTTTAACGAAATTCAATATGCCAAACAATTAATATTAGTTTAAAAAATCAAGACTTTATTATTTTATGCATGTTTTTTTTAAAAGTTTTTTTAAAGAATGGGGCCTACTCATTCTATTAACATTTTTTGTTTCTTCTTGTAGATCTTTTTTCGCAGAACCACGTTATATTCCCTCTGGTTCAATGCTGCCAGGATTACAAATAAATGATAGGTTAATTATTGAAAAATTTTCGATAAGAAACTCTTTACCAAAAAGAGGAGATATTGTCGTTTTTAACTCACCTTACTCCTTTGACGAAAAATTAATTTCATCAAGATCTAAGCCTTTACCAAAAAAAAGATATTGTTTTTTTATGAGTTTCCCTCCAATGTCGTTTATTCCTGGTTTGAGGGATCAAGCTTGTGATGCTTATATTAAAAGAGTTGTGGCACTTCCAGGAGAAATTGTAAGTGTAAACACTAAGGGTGAATTAATAATAAATAATAAATTAATTCCTGAACCTTATGTCTCTTATAAGTGCGGATTATCCCTTTTTAATCAATGTGGTAAATTTGAAAATATAAAAGTTCCAGAAGATCATTTTTTAGTTTTAGGTGACAATAGGTCAAATAGCTGGGATGGAAGATATTGGCCTGGAAGTAAATTTCTTCATAAAAAAGAGATAATTGGTAAAGCATATTTCAGATTTTGGCCTCTTAGTCAAGTTGGCTTTTTCAATAAATAAAGCCTTTTTTCTGACTCAGAATTCATCAAAATAAATTTTAAAATGGGTTTTAACTTAAAGTGCTCCGGCAGCAGTTGAATCAATTATTCCTCCTAGATGTGTTGTGATGTTTAGAGCGCTAATCACAGGGGACTTTTGGGGATCATTAAAAAGGTCAATTATTGTTATGCCGCCATTACCTTGTTTTATCATCCAAATATTTGAATAATTAATCCCAAGGATGTTACAAATTAGAGTTTTATTGACTGCATCATGAGCAACCAGAAGGCTTAGATCATTAAACTTTTGAGATAAACAAATTTTTTCAAAAGCTTCTACGGATCTTTCTGATACATCTTTTATAGATTCACCTTCGGGCATTATTACTTCTTCAGGTTTATCATGCCAATTTTTTAGTAAAACAGGCCACTGTTCTCTGATTTCTGCTTCCAGTTTACCCTCCCATAATCCGTGACTAATTTCCACAAGTGAATCTATTTTTTCTATTTTTAAATCTTGGATATTTTGAAGGATTATTTGTGCAGTTTCATAAGGCCTATGCATTGAACTTGAAAATGCCTTATTGAAAGAAATATTTCTCAAATATTCAAAAGTCTTTCTAGCTTGATTTTTCCCGTTTTCATTTAAAGGGATATCAATTTGGCCTTGAAATCTACCTTCTTTGTTCCAGTTAGTTTCACCATGCCTTATTAGAAATATTCTGGAATCTCCAATTTGATTTGGAATATTTTTATTCAGATGGGAAGTTTGATTTAAGCATTCAATTTGGGTCTTAAAAGAGTTATCTTTCCTTGAAATATTGAGTATCGAGAAAGAAGCATTTTCTAATCTTATTTTCCTAAAACCTTGCTTAGGCTTTCCTAACAACAAGAGGATTAAGCATCTGAGAATCGCATTATGTCCTACAACTAAAATATTTACGTCATCTTTGTCTAGATAAATTTTTAAAATATCTTCTACAAAATTTGTTGCTTGAAAAAATAACTCTTGAATTGGTTTATAAGTTTTATTGTCATTTCTTTTTAAGATTAGCTTTTCTGGATCATTTTTCCATATAGGATAAATTTCTGGAAATTTATTTTTTATTTCATCAATTTTCAGACCAGACCATTCACTAAGATCTACCTCTAGCAAATTATCATCGAATACAATATTTTGTTCTTTATTGAATGTCTTTTTAATTGTTTTTGCAGTTTCTGCCGCTCTTACAAGTGGGGAGGAATAGATTTTATCGAAGTTTATTTTTGATAATGCTTTACCTGCTTTTCGGGCTTGTTCGTATCCTTCATCAGTTAATAATGAAGCATCTGTTCTTCCTTGAATTAATCCTTTTGCGTTGAAACTGCTTAGTCCGTGCCTAACTAAAACTAATCGTATTGCCATTATATAAATTTGAAAATTAAGATAATTTAATCATCTCATGGCGTGATTAAAATAGATACATAAATACAAGGAATTTCAATGATAACTAAGTATAGTTTTAAACAATATAATAAATTATGATCTTTAAAAATGTTTCTAAGTCAAAACTTATTTTAGCTCTTATTTCTATAGTCATAACTTTTTTTGTATGGCAGCAAGGCTTAAGAGATAGTTTAAATAGACCATCTGTTTCATTTGATATAAGTCAAAAAGAGCAAGAAATTGCTGAATTATCAGTCCAATCAATACCTATAAATCTTAAAAAATTTTTTATCATTAATGATCCGGTTGATCAAATAAATAAATCACTCGTTGCGGTCTCATTTGAGGAACTTACAGAAAGAAATAAATTAATTCGAATAATTTCTTCAGAGTCAAATGATAATATAATCTATAAAAATCTATCTAAAGATTTTGAAAATAAAAACTTTAAATTTCTTATTGAGGAGTTAGAAAAAAAATCCAATAATAATTCATATAACCCAAATTCTGATAAATTTGATTTATTTAAAGGTGATAGATTTTTATATCACCTTTTAAGCAGGAAATTTGACTTTGACGATAGTTCAGTAATAACAAAATCATTTTCAAGAAAAATGTTTTTAAAAATATTAGCAATCAGACTCATACCACTTTTAACAATAATTATTGGCTCTATTCTGTCTTTAAAAATATTATGGACTACCATATCTTTGAAAAAATTTAGTTGGCAAGAAATTAAATCCTTAGATTTAGAATTAATAGATATGGTTTTATTAATTGCAGGTGGATTTGTTGTTTTAGGAGAAGTGGTATCTCCTTTGTTCTCTATCAGTTTGGTTGAACTTTTTTCTAAAAATATCTCTAATGAATTGTCTCAATCTTTTAAAATATTCTTTGGATATCTTTTTATGGCTATTCCTCCATTAGGGATAGTTTATTATCAAATTAAATCTTTGAATGGTGAATTTACTTTTAAAAAGGATTATTTACAGTTCAATTTCTTGCCAATAAAAAATGCAATTATTCAGGGAATTAAAGGTTGGTTAACAATTGTTCCTTTTGTTTTATTAATTTCTCTAATTATGAATAGTCTGATCGATAATCAGAATGGTAGTAACCCTTTACTTGAAATTGTTCTCAATAACAATAATTATTTATCATTTTTTCTATTATTCGTAACTACAACTCTATTAGCTCCTCTATTTGAGGAGATTATATTTCGCGGTATTTTACTGCCAACTCTTTCAAAAGATTTTGGAATAATTTCAGGCATCACAGTTTCAGCTTTTGTTTTTGCATTAGCCCATTTAAGTTTGGGAGAAATGCCGCCATTATTTGTTCTAGGTATTGGATTAGGAATTACAAGAATTGCTTCAGGGAGTTTATTCTCTTCAGTGATTATGCATTCTTTATGGAATGGATTGACTTTCTTAAATTTGTTCTTA
Source organism: Prochlorococcus sp. AG-402-N17 (assembly GCA_003216455.1). Lineage (GTDB taxonomy): Bacteria > Cyanobacteriota > Cyanobacteriia > PCC-6307 > Cyanobiaceae > Prochlorococcus_A. The sequence continues at coordinate 16,471 of QCIV01000006.1, forward strand.
TTAAGGACATAAAGAATTTAATTTCTTACTTGCGAATCAAGCAAAAAGATGTTTATTTAATTAATAAAACCTCTTTCATTAAAAAAAATAATAGATGAAACCTTATGGGAATCAACTTAATTTAAAAAAAAAAGTTTCAAATGAAACTAATAAAAATTCTAAAAAAATATCCATAATTAATAGCAAATTAATTCACCAAATTTTCGACACCATTAATATTTCTTTATTAGCATTGATTTTTTCCTTATTTTTCCTATCTTTTGATAGTCAAAGGAAATGGTCAAATACATATAAAAACTTATCTAAAACAAGAGTTATCAATAATAATCTCATTGATTATATTTCTAAAATTGAGGAATTTTATATTAGTGAACTTGAGTCTCTGAATATTTATAGAAAAACTAAACCAGAAGATTTAATCTATCTAGATAAACGTACAGAAAAAAAAGAGAGTTTATCTTGGAAAAATTTAAGTAGTTTCATTGAAGGTTTTAGTGATAGCGAATATCAAAGGGGATATTGATGAAAAAATACAAAAAAATTGTTCGTCTAATACCCCTTGATCAAAAAAGATTTAAATTTCTGTATATTTTTAGCTTGTTATTAATATTTTGTTTGTTTGGTAGGTTAGTTAAATTGCAAGTATTTAATGCCTCTGATTTGCAAAGGAAAGCTAAATTAATACAGTCTTCTAAAACTAACTCCTTAAAAAAAAGGAGATCTATCGTTGATAGAAATAATAGACTAATTGCTTACGATAAACCGCTCTATAAATTATGGGCCCATCCAAAATATTTTAATTTTCCTGGTGATTCAAATAATAAAGTTCGCAGTATAGAAGAAGTTACAAAAAAATTGTCACCTATCTTGAATATTAATGATGAAATACTCTTAGGAAAATTCAATAAAAAAATGATTGGTATAAAACTTTTGGATAGAATTTCTGAAGAAAAGGCAGAAAAGATTAAGAACCTTCAAATAAGCGGTCTCGATTTGTTTAAATATTCGCAGAGATATTATCCGCAAAGAGAGCTTTACTCAAATCTTGTCGGTTTTGTTAATGATGAGAATAAAGCTTCAGCAGGTTTAGAGCTTTATTTAGATAATCAAATTAAAGTTTTTGATAAAAGTTATTTAATAAAAAGAGGAGGAGATGGAACTCCTCTACCGGATAATTCAGCCCCAGGTGATTTTATTTCTGATTACAAAAGTTTAGGCCTAACTATAGATTCAAAATTACAGAAAGCGTCATTCAATGCATTATCAAAGCAAGTAAGCAAATGGAAAGCAAAGAAGGGATTTGCCATAGTTATGGATGTTAATGATGGTCGAATTCTTTCCTTGGTTACATTCCCGTCATATGATCCAAATAAATTTTGGCAGTACAATTCTGAACTCTTTAGAGGTTGGTATTCTCAAGATTTATTTGAGCCTGGTTCAACTTTTAAACCTATTAATCTTGCCTTAGCTTTAGAAGAAAAAGTAATCCAGAAAGATGGATTAGTTGAAGATATTGGAAATATAAATGTTGGAGGATGGACACTTTCGAATTGGGATAAAAAAGGTAATGGATATATTGACTATCCAAAAGTATTGCAGGTTTCAAGTAATGTTGGCATGGTAAAAATAATGCAAAATTTAGACCCTACGATTTATTGGGATTGGCTAAAAAATTTAGGTATAAATAATAATTTAGAGACTGACTTATTTGAATCAACTGCTGGCCAACTAAAGAAAAAAGATATATTTGTAAATCAATCAATTGAGCCTGCCGTAACTTCTTTTGGTAAAGGGTTCTCAATCTCGCCACTTAAATTGGTTCAACTTCATGCGGCTCTAGCAAATGGGGGTTTTGAAGTAACTCCTCATGTAACCTCAACTTTCAAAGAAAGAGTTAATAAAAATCCAAAAAAACAATTTTTTTCTAACGAGGTTTCTAAAACTGTTCTTGAATGGATGGAGAGCGTAGTTGAAAAAGGTAGTGGATCTGAAGTAAAAATCGATGGTTATAGGATAGCTGGAAAAACGGGCACTTCTCAAAAAGCCTTAAATGGTGTTTATACAAGTAAAAAAGTTTGTAGTTTTGTTGCGACCTTACCAGTTAATGATCCAAAATATGTTGTCCTTGTAGTTGTTGATGAGCCATCTAAAGCATATGCATATGGTTCAACTGTTGCAGTACCGGCTGCGAAAGAAATTATCGAGAGTTTGATAGTAATTGAAAAAATTCCTCCTACGACTAAAGATCACGGAATGATTGTTAAAAAACCCTAAAATTTTCCAATTTTATAAATATTTAGTTCACTATTTGATGATTTCATCAGGAATAAAAGCTAGTTTGTTTATATATATGATTATCTAGACATGAAATCAATTTTAGAACAATTGTCCTCAATGACCATTGTTGTTGCTGATACCGGAGATTTAGATTCGATAAAAAAATTTCAACCAAGGGACGCCACCACCAATCCGTCGCTAATACTTGCGGCTGCTAAGAATCCTGATTATGTGAAATTAATTGATAAAGCTTTAGAAAGTTCAGAAAAACAATTGCCCCAAGGATTCTCTGAAATTGAATTAATTAAAGAAACTGTTGATCAAGTTTCAGTATTTTTTGGAAAAGAAATATTGAAAATTATTTCAGGGCGCGTATCTACAGAAGTTGATGCAAGACTGAGCTTTGACACCGAAGCTACGGTAGAAAAGGCGAGAAAATTGATCAATCTTTACAAAAACTTTGGAATTGAAAAGGAAAGAATTTTGATTAAGATTGCCGCAACTTGGGAGGGAATTAAGGCAGCTGAAATTTTGGAAAAAGAGGGTATTAAGTGCAACTTAACTTTACTTTTTAACTTTTGCCAAGCTGTAACTTGTGCCAATGCAAAGATAACTCTAATTTCTCCCTTCGTTGGCCGTATATTGGATTGGCATAAAGCAAAAACTGGTAAAACTAGTTTTGTTGGTGCTGAAGACCCTGGGGTTATTTCGGTTACACAAATATACAAGTACTTTAAAGAAAAGGGATTCAAGACAGAAGTAATGGGAGCAAGTTTTAGGAATCTTGATGAAATAAAAGAATTAGCAGGTTGCGATCTCTTAACAATCGCACCAAAATTTCTTGAGGAACTTAAAAAAGAAAAAGGAGAGTTAGTTAGAAAATTAGATGTAAGTACCCAGATAAATAATTCTATTGACTACGAATTTGAAGAAAAAGATTTCAGATTAAGTATGTTAGAAGATCAAATGGCAAGTGAAAAGCTTAGTGAAGGTATCACTGGATTCAGTAAGGCTATAGAAGAATTGGAAGAGCTGCTAATAAAGAGATATTCAGAGATTAAAAATCAAAAATTGATTTCTACTAACTAAATTTAAGTTTGAATTGAAAAAAAATTAAGTCCCACTTTTTGTTAAAAGTCTTCTGATAACTCTTTTTGCAATATCTTCATAACTCATTTCTCCTGATAATATTTGAGCAATACGTTTAGGTGCTGTTTTTCTTTTGACACCTAATTGGTATCCAGTTCTGGGAAATCTATAAAATACTTGGGCTATTCTCCTCCCCCAAGCCATTGATTTCCCCCAAATGTTGTTAATTTTTTTCGTATAAAGATTTAAATCATCTATTTGCCCTGATAGGCACTGATCTATGAATTCTGCAGCATAAAAACTGCTAATTAAAGATGGTCTAATTCCTTCAGCTAAAAATGGATCACATAGAGATGCTGCATCTCCAATCGCCAAAACTTTGTCACCATTAATTGAGTGAAAGCCATTCCATATTCTCAGTTTCTTACTAATTGTTTTATGAGGAAAATCATCAAAACCGAAACTTTTGATTACTTGTTTATTTATAGCCTGATTTTCTAGAAGACCATTATTTATAAAAGTACCTAAACCAATATTTAAGCTTTCTCTTAGGGGGAATGCCCATGCAAAACCATATTTTATAAATCCAAACTCAAATCTAACTGCATCTCTAGGTATTTCACCTAACCCTTTTAATCTTAATGAGATTGTATTAGCAAATTTCGGTTTTCTTGGCCCTAAATTGAAATAACTCGCCCATTTCGATTGAGACCCATCTGCAATTACAAGAAATTCTGTAATATATTTAGAGTTGTTATTGCATGTAATTTCCCATTTATCATTTTTTTTTATGATTTTTTCTATCAATAATGGTCTTATTATCTGAGCTCCTTTACTCAAGGATTCATCAAGTAATAATTGATCTAGTTTTTCTCTTTTAACAATCCAAAATGGAGATTCACCAGTCAGATCAGCAGTTACATTATCTGTAGCCTTCCATCTGAATTCAACATTCTTAATTTTTGATTCTATGCAATCTTCTATATTTAAAGGAAGAAATCTTTGCATTGAAGATGCCATCCCACCTGCACATGGTTTGTAATCTTGGGATTTTTCTTTTTCAATAATTAAAACTGAATATCCTTTCTTTGATAGGTTAAGAGCAGTGGAAGATCCTGATAAACCTCCACCAATTATTACAACGTCAAATCCTTTCAAACTTTTAGAATTTCCTTCTCTTTCTCAGACAATTTTGTTTCTATTAAAGCAATATAATTATCAGTAATTTTCTGAATTTCAGATTGATTATCTCTCGATTCGTCAATAGAAATATGGCCATCTTTTTCGTCTTTTTTTTCTTTATCAACAGCATCTCTTCTGATATTTCTCAAAGCTACTTTTCCTTCCTCCGCATATTTAGAGGCTAATTTACAAAATTCTTTTCTTCTTTCTTCTGTTAAAGGAGGAACATTTATTCTTATTACTTTCCCATCATTATTTGGAGTAATACCTAAATCACTCATAGAAATAGATTTCTCTATCGCTTGTAAACATGAAATATCAAAAGGTTGTATTGAAATTGTTTGCGAATCAACAGTGCTTATAGTGGCAAGCGATTTGATTGGTGTTTCTGCTCCGTAGTACTCAACACTTACTCTGTCTAATAAGGAAGCATTAGCTCTTCCTGTCCTAATTGTATTAAAGTTTCTTTGCGTGGCTTCAATACTTTTATTCATATTTTCTTGAATTTCTTTTTCTTTCATAACTAAAAAAATTAAATGATCTTTAACTTATTAAAGAGCCTATTGGCTCACCAGCAACAGCTTTAGAAATGTTCCCTCTTTTGAATATATCAAAAACCATAATTGGAATATTATTATCTTTGCAAAGTGCAATCGCAGTACTGTCCATCACTGCAATTTCATCACTAAGAACTTGTTGATAACTGAGAGAGGAATATTTTTTTGCTTCTTTAAATTGATTAGGATCACGATCGTATACTCCATCAACTTTAGTAGCCTTCATAACAACTTCAGCGTTTATCTCTGCTGCCCTCAAAGCTGCCGTAGTATCAGTTGTAAAAAATGGATTTCCGCATCCGCCTCCGAAAACTACAACTCTACCTTTTTCTAGGTGCCTCATGGCTCTTCTTCTGATGTAGGGTTCGGCAATTTCCTGCATTTCGATTGCTGTTTGCACCCTGGTTGCAACTCCTACTCTCTCAAGACCATCTTGAAGTGAAATTGCGTTCATTACTGTTGCTAGCATCCCTACATAATCAGCCGTCGCGCGATCCATTCCGTCTGCAGATCCTTTCAGCCCCCTAAAAATGTTTCCACCACCAACAACTATTGCAAGTTGTACATTATTTTCGACTACTTTTGAAACATCCTCTGCAATTGACTGAACTATAGCAGGATCAATACCATAAGGTTTTTCACCCATTAGTGCTTCACCACTAAGTTTTAAGAGAACTCTTTTGTAAGTCATTCAATGATTGTACTTTTAAGACATTAGCAAGTAAATGCACCAAATTTATTTTTTGTTCAGATATTGCTTGCGTCTTTAAACATTTCTAAGCCTAAAGAAAATTTAAATAATAATTTTCTTAAACTAAAATTCAACACACTTTTGTGCTTTTATTCCTTGTTCTTTAAATGGATGTCTTATTAGTTTCATTTCTGTAACTAGATCAGCGTAATTGATAATTGAATCAGATGCTCCCCTTCCAGTACAAACAATATGATTTTTTCTTTTATTTAAGCTTTTTAAAAAAGTGATTATTTCTTCTGGTGCAAGATAACCAAGTTTTGTGGCAATATTAATTTCATCAAGAATGATAAGTTTATAAGATTCGTTTTGTATATATTTTTTGGCTAGTTGCCACGCCTCTTGAACTAATTTTTCATCTCTTATTCTGTCTTGTGTTTCCCAAGTAAATCCCTCTCCTAATGAATGCCAAGATATGTTTGAAGACAAGTTTTTAAGTGCTTTTTCTTCTCCAGTGGTCCAGCCTCCCTTGATAAATTGAATTATTGCTACTTTATAGCCATGCCCTATCGTTCTTAAAGCCATACCTAATGATGCTGTTGTTTTGCCCTTGCCATTTCCTGTAAAAACAATTAATAATCCTTTTTTTGTTTTTCTAATTTGTAGTCTTTCGGCTTGAATATCTTTTCTTTCCTGCATTCTTTTTTTATATGAGCTCTCATCGCTATCTGGTGATAATTTACCTCCCATGCCAAGTTTATTTGCTTGATTATCGAGGTTAAATATTTTCTGGGAAGATGAAGGTTTTTCTTGCATATGCCCCTTATTTTTATTCAATTATTATAATTCCTTAAATATTTTTAACTGTTTTAACTTTTAAAAGTGCATTATTTACTGCCTGTTGTTGATCTCTTTTAGTAATCCAGTGGTGATAAGTTTGAGTATGTAAACTAACCGAATGTCCCATCATCCTGGCAGCTACAGTATCAGGTAAATCATAAAAAATTGTTCTAACTGCCCAAGCATGCCTTAGATCATAGGGTTTTATTTGTAAAGAGTAACGCTTAAACTGATCTGTAATTTTTTTCCCAATATTCTGTAAGGTTGTAACTTTAAGGTCTCTATTAATGTTTGGTAGAAGTTCTGGATTTTCGCCAAGTTTTGATAATTCGAACTTTTCCACCCACTCAGGATGAAATGGCCAAACTTGATGTTCCCCAGTTTTAGTCGTAGGTAAAACTCTAATAATTTTGTCCCCAAACTTAGTAAGAGAACTCAAATCACAAAAAAATACTTCATGATTCCTTAACCCATATGTAGCCATCAGACCAAAAACAAATTTCCAAGACTTGTTTGGTATCGTTTCCCACAGTTTCTCTATTAATTCGTCTTTAGGTAGATCCCTAAATCCTGCTTTGTTCAGACCATATCCTCTAGAATTTACTTTCCAATCTTCTGGTAGTTTGATATCCAAAAACTTAGCCAAAACACTTAAAGAAGTAGCGCATTGTTTCCTACTTCTGGTACCTTCCTTATAACTTTCAAGTGTTTTTTGAAATATTTTTTCTAAAGCCTCATTCCTATAGTCATTATAAATATTTAGGATTCTTTTCATATATGGTTTGTAAGAACTTCTCCATGTAGTTTTTCTAGTGCTGGTTCGAAAATCACTTTTGTTTTCTTTAAAAAAAAATTCCTCAAATTGATTTAATCTATTTGGGAATTCAAAACCATCTTTTATTTGCTTTTTATAAGGGATGCTTTTCCAATTAATCCATTCAAATTGATTCAATTCCAATTGCAAATTGATTAATTGTAATTTTTTTTTAGCCTCCTCTAATCCAGAAATGTCAGCCTTCAAACCAAGAGATATTCTTTGAATTTTAAAGTTATTTTTATCTTCTTTGGAGGGTAGTGAACCGCGAATATTTAATTTCTCTCCTCTTTTCTCAATTTTAAGCTTGCTGCCTTGAGTAGCAAATTTATCATTGACATTATTAATTTCCTGAATAACGTTCATTTACTTATATAATTGACCTTATAATGACGTTTTTAATGTTGATTTTCAATCTCCATAAATTTTAAATGGATAAAATAGGCGTCTTACTAATGAATTTAGGAGGGCCTGAACGCATTACTGATGTAGGCCCATTCTTATACAATCTCTTTTCTGATCCTGAAATAATCAGGACACCTTTTCCTGTTTTTCAAAAGCCCCTCGCTTGGCTAATTAGTACGCTTAGGAGTACTACTTCACAACAGGCCTATCTTTCTATAGGGGGAGGTTCACCTATCAGAAGGATAACTGAACAACAAGCAAGAGAATTACAGTCTAATTTAAGGGAAAAAGGGTTTAATGCTACTACTTATATTGCTATGAGGTATTGGCATCCTTTTACCGAATCAGCTATTGCTGATATGAAAGCAGATGGCATTGATCAAGTTGTTGTAATACCCTTGTATCCACATTTTTCGATAAGTACTAGTGGTTCGAGCTTTAGGGAATTAAAAAAATTGCGAGATTCTGATGATGAATTTAAGAAGGTTCCAATGAGATGTGTAAGGAGTTGGTTCAGCCAATCAGGTTATTTAAAGTCAATGGTCGAATTAATTTCTGAACAAATTTCACTTTGTGAATCACCTTCAAAAGCTCATATATTTTTTACTGCTCATGGAGTTCCAAAGAGTTACGTAGAGGAAGCTGGAGATCCTTATAAAGAACAAATTGAAGATTGTTCTTTATTGATAATAAATGAGCTTGAAAAATGTTTAGGTCATAGTAACCCTCATACACTTTCTTATCAAAGTAGAGTTGGTCCTGTTGAATGGTTGAAGCCTTATACAGAAGAAGTGTTAGCTGATCTTGGAAGGTCAAATGTTAATGATCTGGTTGTGGTCCCCATAAGTTTCGTTGGAGAGCATATCGAAACATTGCAAGAAATTGATATTGAATATAAAGAAATTGCTGAAAAGGCTGGTATTAAAAACTTTCGTAGAGTTAAGGCTCTAAATACTCATCCCACTTTTATTGAAGGCCTAAGTGATCTAGTGATTTCCTGTCTAGAAGGGCCTCTAGTTAATATAGAGGAGGCTTCTGAGTTGCCTGAAAAAGTTAAACTTTATCCCCAAGAGAAGTGGCAATGGGGGTGGAATAATAGTTCAGAGGTGTGGAACGGAAGGGTTGCGATGATTATTTTTCTAGTTCTTTTTATTGAACTTATTTCAGGCTCTGGACCTCTACATAAACTAGGAATTTTATAAAGAAAAATTGATATTTATTTGAAAAATTTAAATTTATTGAATGATTTTTTTGAATACATTTCTGACATTACATTTCTAAATGAGGCAAAAGTATTTAATTAAGTTTAATATTTAAAGTAAATATTGAATTTCTTTAGTGACTCTTACTTCGAGATCCTTTTCAAAGGGTAGTTCAAAACATGAAAATACAGTTTGGATAACTGGTGCAGATGCACTAATGGATTCTTTAAAAATTCATGGAGTAAAAGTTATATTTGGATATCCTGGTGGAGCCATACTACCAATATATGACGCTGTTCATAAGGCAGAAAAAGAAGGTTGGTTAAAGCATTATATGGTTAGGCATGAACAAGGCGGTTCACATGCGGCTGATGGATATGCAAGATCTACTGGTGAAATAGGAGTATGTTTTGGGACCTCAGGCCCAGGAGCAACAAATTTGGTAACTGGAATTGCAACTGCTCAAATGGATTCAGTTCCCTTAGTTGTAGTTACAGGTCAAGTCCCAAGACCTGCTATAGGGACAGACGCTTTTCAAGAAACTGATATTTTTGGCATTACTCTTCCAATAGTGAAACATTCATGGGTAATAAGAGATCCTTCAGATATCGCGAAAGTAGTTTCTGAAGCTTTTTTTATAGCCTCATCAGGCAGGCCTGGCCCTGTTTTAATTGATATACCTAAAGATGTGGGTCAGGAGTTCTTTAATTACCAAAGAGTTTTGCCTGGTGAGATTATTCCTAAAGGATTTAAAAGGAATGGAGAAATTAATGATTGCGATATCAATAAAGCAATTAAATTAATCGAAGATTCTGAAAGACCTCTTCTATACGTAGGAGGTGGGGCAATATCTTCAGGGGCTCATGATGAAATAAAAACTTTGGCAAAGAATTATCAAATACCAGTAACCACAACCTTAATGGGTAAGGGTGCTTTTGATGAAAAAGACAATTTATCAGTGGGGATGTTAGGAATGCATGGAACTGCTTACGCTAATTTCGCTGTTACAGAATGCGATCTTTTAATTGCTATTGGAGCTAGATTCGATGATAGGGTGACAGGAAAATTAGATACTTTTGCACCTAATGCAAAGGTAATTCATATAGATATCGACCCAGCAGAAGTTAATAAAAATAGACGTGTAGATGTTGCAATTGTTTCAGATGTTTCAAAAGCTCTTCTCAAAATTAATGAACAATCTCTAAAAAACAAATTTACTTGCCAGACGAAAAACTGGTTAGAAAAAATTGATTTTTGGAAAAATAAACACCCTTTATATGACCCGCCTAAAGAAGGAGAAATTTATCCTCAGGAGGTTCTTTTAAAAGTGAGGGAACTTTCACCAGAAGCTTATGTAACTACAGATGTAGGACAACATCAGATGTGGGCTGCTCAATATCTTAGGAATTCTCCAAGAAAATGGATTAGTAGTGCAGGCTTAGGAACTATGGGTTTTGGATTGCCAGCGGCAATTGGAGTAAAAGTAGCCTTACCTAATTCAGATGTAATTTGTATTGCAGGAGATGCAAGTGTCTTAATGAATATTCAAGAATTAGGAACTTTATCTCAATATGGTCTAAAGGTGAAATTGATTATTATCAATAACCGCTGGCAAGGGATGGTAAGACAATGGCAGGAAAGTTTCTACGATGAAAGATATTCCTCATCTGATATGAGTTGTGGTGAACCTGATTTTGTAAAACTTGCTGAGTCTTTTGGAGTTAAAGGATACTTAATTTCTGATAGGAAACAATTACAGAATGAATTAAAAAATGCGCTTGATTATGACGGCCCTTCCTTGATTAATATCCTTGTCAGAAGAGGTGAAAATTGTTATCCAATGGTTCCTCCTGGTAAAAGTAATGCTCAAATGGTTGGATATGTTAATTGTGAAGATTAATTTTTTTTTAAATCTTTATTTTAAAAAATAATCTTTAAGATAATTTAAAAGCTTAGATGTTTCTGAATTGAAAAAATTTTCAAAAATTTTCATTATAGTCTGTTTGATTTTTCTAAATCCTGTAATAGTTAACTCGGCAGAAATACTTCAAATTAAAAGTTCAAATACTATTTTGGTGGGGGATCAAAATAGAAATTTAAATATTGGATTATTTTGTGTAGATGTAAATGAAAATGATGAGATTGAAGCAATTAATTTACTTAAGAGTGAATTCCCAAGGGGGAGCAAAGTGAAAATAAAGCCTTTTGGTTTTAAAGAGAATGTTTTGTTAGCCAAAGTTTTTAATATTAAAGGTACCAAGGAAATGACCGAATTATTAGTCGCTAAGGATTTAACTAGTAATACCTGTCCAAATTAATTATCTTTATGAGCAAATAAGACTCCATTGCCTCGAGATTGTTTTACTCCTTCTCCATGAATTAAATTCATTTTTGAATTTGTATGTACATAAATTTGAAATGTCTATATTTGTATAAGGGATGTTCTCATTTAAAAGTTGTCTATAGGCAGATTTTTTTAGATCAAGTTGATTTAAGTTTTTCTCTTTGAAGTGATTTGAATTACTAAAACAAAGATCTTTTTTAGTTTTAGTCAATTTGAGCGTTATGTTTTTGTTTTCGGCCTTTCTATAAAATTCTTTGAGTGTCATATTATCAACTAGATAATGTTCCTTCGAAATCGCTGGTCCTATTGCAGCAAGTAAGTCATCTCTAGATGTCCCATAATTATCGAAAATTTTTACCAGATTTTTTATTATTTTTTTTTCTAAACCTTTTCTTCCACAATGCAAGGTTGCTACATTTCTTGTCCTTTTATCTGCAAAAAATATTGGCATACAATCAGCTGTGTAAACCCATAAGTTTTGATTGCATTTATTGGCAACAAGACCATCTGCATCAGTCTTATTTCCTTCTTCTGAATGAGATCCAAACACTATAACGTTACTGTGAATTTGATTTGAAACACAATTAATGGAATTTTCATTAAATTGATTCCCTAATAATTGAAGAAACTTCTCAGAGCTAGACTTAGTAAAGTATGCATGTTTGAAATTATTTTGATTAAGGATAGGTGATGAATAATACTCAAATTTTTTGTTTTGAATATAAATTTCATCTTTTGAGAAATATATTTCTTTGTAAGGAATAGTTCCTGCTCCTAAAGTGAATTTATGAAATTAATTCAATATCTCTCAAGATCCAGAATCCTGCAAATTTTTCGATATATGGCGTTGACTGTATGGAAATAAATTGATAACCAAAAGAATTTTTTTTATTCTCTAAAAACTTTTTAGTTAAAATATTTGAATCTTTTTCTGGTAAATCAGTTACTAGCCACTTATCGTCTTCTGAAGCTTCAAGTATTAGTTGGTTCTTTTTGACAACTAATTTAATAGGTTCTAAACAACTGAACCATGCAGAAAGTGCTAAAGATCTATCTTTGCTGAAAAGTCTTAATCCTGGAATTAAGTAATTATCATCTAAATTTTGCTGAATTGGGAAAATATCTCCAAATTCCATAGGCCAATTTTCTGCTGATTTTAATTCACCAATTGATATTTCAGCGATAGTTAGAGCATCACCCCTTACTGCTTCTGGTAGAGGTGTAGGTTGGTTTTCCATTTTAGAAGTAAAAGTAGGAGCTAATACACCTCTTACATAGCCTTTTTCCTTTGGATAAATCTCTTTTTCAAGAAATTCTATTCTGTCTAATAAATCATAAGTTCTCCTACTTACAAGAGCTTCAATACTAACGGCCTCCAGGGATTTCTTAATGATCGATTTCATTGAGGACCTCCAGAATCGTACTTTAGAAGGTTTCTCCCACCCTTGTTTTTTTGCTTCACTTATTGCTTCATTTAGTGCCTTTGTAAGCCAAACTGAATTAACTTCATTGGCAGGGCATTTTTTATTCCAAAGAAAAATATTTTCCGTCTTATAACTTCTTGTAGAGCAAATAATTAATTCCCACCTTTTTTTTCCATTTGATTCAATAATTGGTCTTGAGTAAAAGTCTAATTCCCAATCTGAAATTTTTAATTTAAGACTTGACTCCATTTTTTTATTACTATTCATTTATCCTATTCTTTTTTATCGAAGAGTGCTTTAGTTTTTAGTGCTCTTTCTGTGGCTTCTTCCATAACTTTTTGCTTATCAATAATTAATTCTCCCGCGGAGTTTTCTAGGAGTGCTGTATTGAGACCAATGCGACCTTTTTCGAGGTCTATTTCAGTTATTAAAGCTTTGATCATTTCCCCTTCTCTAAAAACTTCTCTTAAAGAACGAATAGATCCATTTGTTAGTGAGGATTGATGAAGAAGTCCACTAGCTCCACCTAAATCTATAAAGAATCCATATGGTTTTACTGCTAAAACTTCTCCTTCAATTAATTGACCTAATTCTAAACTTGTAAGTTTAGAGACTAATGATGCTTTCTTTTCAGAGAGAACTAATTTTCTGAATTCTGGATTAACCTCAATAAACGCTACTTTTAGAGTCTTGCCAACAAAAGATTGATAATCTTGACCATCTTCAAGTTGGGATCTTGGGATGAATCCTCTCAATCCATCTACATCACATGTAAGCCCACCTCTATTAAATCCATTAATTAAAACGTTAATTAATTCTCCATTTTTAGCGGAACTTGATACTTTCTCCCAACTTTGCCTGAGAATTAATGCCCGAGCACTCACTGTTACCATCCCATCAGCATTTTGTTCTTTGATAACCAAAACTTCCATTTCAAGGCCTATAGAAAATTTTTCTTTAAAGTTAGCTATGACTCCTAAACCACATTCTTTTTTGGGCATATAACCAGGTGCTTTCCCACCAATGTCAACATATAATCCATCACTTTCGATTGCTATAACCTTACCTGAAATTGTTTCTCCTGTAGCCCCAATTGGCTCATTTGCATTTAAAGCCTCCAAAAAAGCACTTTCATCAAAATCAAATTCATCAACTGTTCTTTCTAATTGAAAATCTGTTTTTTGCTCAGAAAAATTAAGGGGCCTATTTAAGTCTTGTTTAGTTAAATTTTGTTGAGAAATATCAAAATTCTTGATGTTTTCATTATTGTCCTGAATTTTTTTTACTGAATCATTTTTAATGATTTGCGGCTTGATTTCGATATCTTCTTTTTTAATTTCTTCTTGCGAATTGGTTTGCTCATTATCTATTTTTTGAGTATCTTTCTTGCTTATGTGAAGTACCTGAAGAGGTTTTTTATTGCCCTTCGGTTGGATATTATCTTGGGCATTTTTATTACTGACTCCCATCGTAGGTAAAATAAGAATAATTTATTATTAACATACTCTAAATGTTAGTACTCAAAATTAAAATTAATGAACTTTAAACCAATACCTAATAAATTTGAATATTTAAATTGGCAAGAAATTGAGTGTGTTGCCAAAAACAAAAGATCAACAGTGATTTGGCCATTCGGTGCTGTTGAGCAACATGGGCCGCATTTGCCTCTTGCTACAGACAGTATTTTTGTTGATGAAATTATTAGCGAAGTTTTTAAGTTATTCTCTGCCGATATTCCATTAAAAAAACTTCCAACCCAATATATTGGTTTTTCTCCTGAACATAAGGGTTTTGCCGGGACAATTTCACTTTCCTCAAATCTAATAACCTCAATGATCAAGGAAGTTGGAGGTCAATTATCTGAAATGGGTTTTAAAAGATTGATATTAATTAATGGACATGGAGGTCAAATTTCACTATTGAATACAGCTGCAAGAGAGCTAAGAAGTGTCGCACCAGGGATGGCAGTTTTCCCTTGTTTCTTATGGAGTGGTGTGAATGGATTGAGTGAATTGTTAACAAAAACTGAGATTGAGAATGGGCTTCATGCTTCTTTAGCTGAAACAAGTTTGATGCTGGCTTTGAAACCAGAATTAGTAGGTGATGAACGCCCAAATGAGGTTAATGAAGTAGAGATCCCTGAAGGTTGGAGTCTAGAGGGCAATGCGCCTACTGCTTGGCTTACTGACGACTTCAGTAAATCAGGTGTTATTGGAGATAGTAGAGGAGCAAATGAGTCTTTAGGGAAAAATTTAAAGGAATTATTGATTAATCATTGGTTCAAATTGATTATGAATCTGATGCAATCAGATTGGCCAAACAATTCTTAAATAAGTTTAAGTAAAAAATGTGAATTAACAATTGAAACTATTTTCATGATATTTAAATAAACTCTCTATAATCATGTAGTATTCATGCATAATGAGCTAAAGATTACTGACATGCAAACTCTAGAATCAAATAAAAAAACTATTGAACAATCGACTAATCCGATTTCTTTAGATTTGCCCGACTTCACTACAAATTCTTATAAGGATGCATACAGCAGAATAAATGCAATTGTTATAGAGGGAGAGCAAGAGGCTCATGATAATTACATGTCAATAGCAACTTTAATCCCAAATGAGTTAGAGGAATTAACTAAATTGGCGAGAATGGAAATGAAGCATAAAAAAGGCTTTACTGCATGTGGAAGAAATTTAGGTGTAGTAGCTGATATGGAATTTGCTAAAAAATTCTTTTCTAAATTACATGGTAATTTTCAAGTTGCTCTTGAAAAAGGAAATTTAACAACATGTCTATTAATACAAGCTATTTTAATTGAAGCATTTGCAATTTCTGCTTATAACGTCTATATAAGAGTTGCGGATCCTTTTGCAAAAAAAATAACAGAGGGAGTGGTTAAAGATGAATATCTTCATTTAAATTATGGTCAAGAGTGGCTTAAAGAGAATCTATCCACTTGTAAAGAGGAATTAATGGAAGCTAATAAGGTTAATCTTCCGTTAATTAAAAAGATGTTAGATGAAGTCGCAGATGACGCATCAGCTTTAGCTATGGACAGAGAAGAATTAATGGAAGAATTTATGATTGCTTATCAAGATACATTGATGGAAATAGGTCTAGATAATAGAGAAATTGCAAGAATGGCTATGGCAGCTATCGTCTAATTACGTTTCAAATTAATTAAGAATTTTAATAATCAATCAATCCTATTTAAGTAGTTACCTCTGTGCTATTGTTCATAACATCGTATAGAAACCATTTATAAATTTTAAATGTTTGGGTTAATAGGCCACTCAACCAGTTTTGAAGATGCAAAAAGAAAAGCTTCGATGCTAGGCTTTGATCATATTGCTGATGGCGACTTAGATGTTTGGTGTACTGCTCCTCCTCAGCTTGTTGAAAATGTAGAAGTTAAGAGTGCTACTGGAATATCTATTGAAGGTTCTTATATAGATTCTTGCTTTGTTCCTGAAATGCTTTCTAGGTTTAAAACGGCTAGAAGAAAAGTACTAAATGCTATGGAACTAGCTCAAAAAAAAGGTATTAACATTACCGCTTTAGGAGGATTTACTTCTATTATTTTTGAGAATTTTAATCTTCTACAGCATAAACAAATTAGAAATACTTCACTAGAGTGGGAAAGGTTTACTACTGGCAATACTCATACCGCCTGGGTTATTTGTAGGCAACTAGAAATAAATGCGCCTCGCATTGGGATAGACCTTAAAAAAGCGACTGTTGCTGTAATTGGTGCTACAGGTGATATTGGTAGTGCTGTTTGTAGATGGCTTATCAATAAAACTGGGATTTCAGAACTTCTTATGGTAGCAAGACAACAAGAACCACTAGAGCTATTACAAAAAGAATTAGATGGCGGCACTGTAACAAGCTTAAATGAAGCATTGCCCCAGGCGGATATTGTTGTATGGGTTGCAAGTATGCCTAAAACTATTGAAATTGATACAAATAACTTAAAAAAAACATGTTTAATGATTGATGGCGGATACCCCAAAAATCTTGGTGAGAAATTTCAGGGTGAAAATATTCATGTTTTAAAAGGAGGTATAGTAGAGTTTTTTAATGATATTGGTTGGAAAATGATGGAACTTGCGGAAATGCAAAACCCTCAGCGAGAGATGTTTGCATGCTTTGCAGAAGCTATGATTTTAGAATTTGAAAAATGTCATACAAACTTTAGTTGGGGAAGAAATAACATTTCCCTTGAAAAGATGGAGTTTATTGGAGCAGCATCTTTAAAGCATGGTTTTTCTGCGATTGGACTTGATAAACAGCCTAAAGTATTAACTGTTTAAATTATGGCTAAACGTTACCTCCTTGATTTTGAAAAGCCTCTTGTTGAACTTGAGAAGCAGATAGAGCAAATTAAAGAATTAGCTCGAGATTCAGAAGTAGATGTTAGTCAACAGCTTCTGCAACTTGAAACCTTAGCTGCTAGGAGAAGAGAAGAAATATTTAAATCTCTCACCCCTGCTCAAAAGATTCAGGTAGCTAGACATCCTCAAAGACCTAGTACTTTGGATTTTGTTCAAATGTTTTGTGATGACTGGATCGAATTACATGGAGACAGGAATGGTGGCGATGATATGGCACTAATTGGGGGGATAGGTTTGATAGATAATAGACCAGTGTTGATTTTAGGGCATCAGAAAGGAAGGGACACAAAAGAAAATGTAGTTAGAAACTTTGGAATGGCAAAACCAGGAGGTTACAGAAAAGCTCTTAGATTAATGCAGCATGCAAATAGATTCTCTTTGCCAATTCTTACATTTATTGATACTCCTGGAGCTTATGCTGGTTTAAAAGCTGAAGAACAAGGTCAAGGGGAAGCAATTGCAAGAAACCTTCGAGAGATGTTTGGATTGAAAGTCCCAATTGTGGCTACTGTCATTGGAGAAGGAGGTTCAGGAGGTGCACTTGGAATAGGTGTTGCCGATAGGTTACTAATGTTTGAACACAGTGTTTACACAGTTGCTAGTCCGGAAGCATGTGCATCAATTTTGTGGAGAGATGCTGCCAAGGCACCAGAAGCTGCATCAGCACTTAAAATTACAGGTAAAGATTTACTTAAGTTAGGTATAATAGATGAGGTATTGCCAGAACCTTCTGGTGGGAATAATTGGGCTCCTTTAGATGCTGGCAATACACTAAAAGAAGCTATTGAGAAACACCTTAATGCTTTACTGCAAATGCCTGAAGACGAATTAATTGAGAAAAGATACAAAAAATTTAGGGTTTTAGGTAATTTTATCGAAGCAAATAATATTGAAGAGATTTATAGTGAAGTCCCCCAAAAAACTGAATAAATTGAAACTAGCTTTTATAACAGGTGCTACGAAAGGTATTGGTAGATCTACAGCAATTACATTTGCTAATGCTGGCTGGGATTTAATTTTACTCTCCAGAAATATGGATTTATTGGAGAAACTAAAGAGAGAGCTGTTGACTACTAAATCAAAAATTAACCTAGTTAAATGTGATTTATCTAATAATTTAGAAATAGAGCATTGTGTTAAAAAAGCAATTGAGAAGTATGGGTGCCCTTCAGTGTTGATAAATAATGCCGGTTGCGCATTTAATGGTCCTCTTGTTGAAATGGATTTAGGTCAATGGGAACAAACTATTCAAATAAACCTTACAAGTGTTTTTCAAATTTGCAGTTCAATAATTCCTCAAATGAGGCAAAATGGTGGTTTAGTGATTAATGTTAGTAGTCATGCCTCTTATAATGCATTCCCCCAATGGGGAGCTTATTGTGTTTCAAAATCTGCATTAGCGATGTTTACTAAATGCTTGAGAGAAGAGGAGAGATCTAATTCAATAAGAGCGTGCACAATAACTCTCGGTTCAGTAAATACTCCCCTATGGGACTCCGAATCAATCAATTCTGATTTTGATAGAACTTCTATGCTCTCCTCAAGCGAGGTATCAGAAACTATTCTTTATATGGCTCAAAAACCTCAATCACAATTGATCGAAGACCTGACTTTGATGCCTTCTGGTGGAGCTTTTTAAATATTATGTTTATCTGCCTAATCTTAAAACAGTGATTTTTTTAGTACTATTTGAACCCGATTGAACAATAGAATGTGATATAATAAATTAGCAATTAAGCTTTTGGAAGATACAGTTAATTAAGTTGCATACATTTTTCTTTTTAGAATTTTATGACCTCTACATTACCCAACGATAATATTAGAAACTTTGACGACCAGATTACTAATAAACTAATTTCTGAAATTATAAGAGACAGAATTAAGAATTCTGGGACAAGATTTAGTGCTAACGATAATATTTCTGATTTTATAAATCCTGGTGAATTAGAAATTTTAGAAAAAGAAGTAGCCTCAAGAGTTAAAGACTTACTAAATTCTCTAGTAATAGATGTTGAAAATGATCATAATACCCAAGAAACTGCTGAAAGAGTTTCAAAAATGTATTTAAATGAAGTTTTTAAAGGCAGATATCATGAACAACCTAAAGTTACAAGTTTCCCAAATGACAAGAATCTTGATGAAATTTATACAGTTGGCCCAATTTCTGTCAGATCTGCATGTTCACATCACTTAGTGCCAATTCTTGGAGAGTGTTGGATAGGTATTAAACCTGGAAATAAAGTTATAGGACTTTCAAAATTTGCGAGAGTTGCAGATTGGGTTTTTTCAAGACCTCATATTCAGGAAGAAGCTGTAATGATCCTCGCAGATGAAATTGAAAAACTGTGTGAACCTAAAGGTTTAGGCATTATTGTAAAGGCCCAACATTATTGTATGAAGTGGAGGGGAGTCAAAGAACCAAATACAAGTATGATTAATTCTGTGGTGAGAGGCGATTTTAGACACGATTTAAGTTTAAAACAAGAATTTTTTGAGCTTGTAAAACAGCAGTCTGCTACTAATAATTACTAATTTGTTTTTAAAAACTTAAAAAGATCCTCTGTTTTTTTAATATCTTTTAAACCTGGAGATACTTCAATACTACTTGAAATATCTAATCCATCAGGTTTGAAGTCAGTGAGGATTTCGTCAATCCATTCAATTGATATTCCACCTGCTAACCACCATGGTTTTCTAAATTTCAAATTCTTTAGATAAGTAGAATTTATTTTTTTCCCTGAACCTCCATAAGTTTCTTTATTCCAAGAATCAAGTAGTATCGCATCTACAAAGTCCTCAAAAGGTTTTATTTTATCAATGTCCTTTTCCGTTTTTATCCTGAAAGCCTTCCATAGGCCAATATTGGGAATTTTTTCCCTTATTTTTTTGCAATAATCAATATCTTCATCCCCATGTAATTGAATAATAGTTTCACTTGGGTTTCCTAAGAAATTTTTAATAATTAATTCTATTGGACAATTTTGAACAACTGATACCCTCTCGATTTTTGGATACAACCTTTCTAAGGTTGTAAAAATATTTTTCTTAATTTGAGGTGATATATATCTTGGTGACTCTTCCACTGAAATAATACCGATAGCATGCGCTCCTAATTTTGCTACTTGCAGAACTTGTTCTTCTGAAGTTAGGCCACAAATTTTAATTAAAGTATTACTCTTGGGCATATAATTAGCCTGTATGTAAAATTAATATTATTGCTAAATATAGCGGAGATTATTTTTGAGAAGTTGGCAAATTTTTAAAATATGGGGAATTCCCTTTAAAGTTCATCCTTATTGGTTTGCTATTCTCTTTTTATTCTCATGGAGTATAAGTAATCAGGTTAATTTAACTTCAGGAAATATTTATGATATTAAAGAATCTTGGATTATAGGATTTTTAACTTCTTTTTTCTTATTATCTTCAATTATTTTTCATGAGGTTTTTCATACTTTTGTTTCACTTAATCAGGGTGTGAAAATAAAAAAAATTACTTTTTATTTCCTAGGAGCAATTTTACAAATAGATAGGTATTGTCAAACTGCTTTAGGTAATATAAAAATTGCAATTGTTAGACCTCTTTTATGTTTCGCTACAGCATCTATCCTTCTTTTAATTAGTAATAACATTGCATCTCAAGAACAAATAGCAGTTAATGTAATTTCTAGAGTAGGTATATTCAATTTATTCTTAGGTTTCTTAAATTTGATTCCAATTGGTTCTTTAAATGGGGGAAATTTATTGAAAAGTATTATTTGGCATTTCTCAGGAAGTAAAAATAAAGGAAGAAATTT
This sequence comes from Prochlorococcus sp. AG-402-N17, assembly GCA_003216455.1. Lineage (GTDB taxonomy): Bacteria > Cyanobacteriota > Cyanobacteriia > PCC-6307 > Cyanobiaceae > Prochlorococcus_A. The sequence continues at coordinate 37,490 of QCIV01000006.1, forward strand.
CCTCAATAAAGTAAATTTATTATTATCTTTTTTTGTTTTATTTTTTGGGATAGTTTGTTTATTTAGATTTAACTTTTATTTTGGTTTTATTCTTTCTTTTTTGGGCTTGTTTGGAGTTAATTCTTCAAAATCAGAAAGTCAATTTTTTAAAATTGAAAACATACTTAAATTTAGTAAAGTTTCTGAGATCAAATTAAAGCCTTTGAGGAAAATTGAATACGATTCAAATTTCTCAGAATTTAATAGATTAATAAAAAATAAAAAGGATGCATCGGATAAATATTTTTTTGTTACTAATAATGGTAGATGGACCGGTTTTGTTGATGAAAATATTTTAAAAACTGTTCCCTTGAAAAAATGGGAACGGAACTTTGTAGGAGATTTTAAGAAACCAATCGGTAGTTTTGAAAGTGTGTCTTATAACTATAAATTATGGAGAACTGTAGAAAGACTTGAAGAAACAAATGAAGGTTTTTTATTGGTTCTTAATGCTGCAGATATCCCTTTGGGGATTATTGATAGGTCAAAAATTGGAAACTTTGTATTGAATAAATTAGGTTTTAATTTCCCTTCAGATATTGTTAACAAATTAAACTATAAAAATCATTATCCCTTTGGAATTGAATTGCCGAGAATAGTTAATTCAATGAAGCAGAAAGGAGATCTTTAATAATTCTGGTCATTAAAATTTTCTATTTTTTATTATCTATGGCAATATTTTTGAAATTTATATTTGATTTATTTTTCACGAATGAATTTCTCAAATGTTGAACTATTTCATCATTTGTTAGTTTTAAATTTACTTTTGGTGGAGCTTCTTCTTTGAATAATTTGAACCACAAATCTCTTGAAGGATTTGTTTGAATTTCTCCATGTTGAAGGAATGCGCCTTTTTTACGAAATTGAGCACTACCTATTCTCTTAAACCCATCCTGATCAACTAAATCCGAAATTAATGAAGTCCCAAAACAATTTGTTCTAATGCTTGACTTTCGTAAATTACCATATTGTAAGTTTAGACCTAATTCTCTAAAACTTTTAATTAACCAATTATTAACCATTTCATAACTTAAGAATTTATAGAAAGTTTTTTTAAAAGTTAATGCATATGTTATGCCTCCTGAATGCAGAACAGCACCCCCTCCAGAGGGACGTCTAACAATATTAATTTCCCCATTTTTTAATAAATTTTTCCAATGAAGAGGAATTTCTTTTTGGTGATAGCCAATTGAAAGCCAATCCCCAGTCCAATAGTAGAACCTCAATGTGAGAATTATTTCAGGATTCGAAATTGTCTGATCTAAAGAATTTAAATCTAAAGCCATTTGATCAAATCCAGGTAAATTATTTGTTGAAAAAATTAAAGCCTGATTTTCAATTCCCAAAATTAACTTTGTAGGTTTATTTATGATAATTTCAATAAATTTTTTCTTTCAATTTGTTAATTACGTAACATCATTTTGTAATAGTGTTTCAAATCTTCTCTTTTCGGTGGAGAATATAGAAAATAATTTTTTTACCATGGAGCCAACTCAAACAATAAATCTTATTGCATTAAGCCTCATAGTTGTTATGCATGCAGGAGTTTTAGCATTAAGACTAGGAATTAGTTTAGGTAGAAACTAAAGTCTATTAGAAAATTTAAAATTTATAAGGTAATAATAAAGTAAGACTGAATTGATTTATTCAGTAAAAATATCAAGTACTTAATTTGTCAAAATCTTTTTATAAAAATAGTATTTTCCACAAAAAATATTTGGGGTCTGTATTTATAAAAAGACAACATAAACAGGATAATTTTGTATCATTGATTTTTTTAATTATAAAAATTAGCTTTTCCCTTTTAGCAATGATAAGCCTGTTTAAGCTTGGCTATAGTTCTAAAGTAAGGTTGACCAGATTAAGGGAAATTGAAGAATCATTTTTATACGAAAAATATAGATTTAATGTTTTAACAGATAAGTTTGATGATTTATTCTCTTCTGAAGGTGAGCAAAGATTTATGAAGGATCAGGATCAAATAATTTCTAGGGACATTATCAGAGTAATATGGCGTTGATAAGGATGATTTTGAATCGTTCTACTTTTCATTTTTCAATTAAATTTTTTGCTAGTGAGTAAGAACATTAAGGGTTTAGTCCTAATAACAGGAACAACTTCAGGAGTTGGATTAAATACTCTAAAACCTCTATTAAGATTTGGATGGGAGGTTATAGCAGTTAATCGATCAAATAAAAGAGCTATAAAAATAGCTGAGGAATTATTAACAAAAGAGGAAGTTAAAAATGTTCACTTTATAGAAATAGATCTTTCTAACTTGGATGATGTGAGAAAAGGTTGCGATGAAATATTAGAAAGATTTAAGAAGCCAATAAATTCTCTTATTTGTAATGCAGCAGTTTATAAACCGAGACTAAAGAGACCTGAAAGGTCTGCTCAGGGGTTTGAAAACTCTATGGCAGTAAATCATTTTGGGCATTTTCTTATGATAAACCTACTTATGGAAAATATTTTATGTTCTGAAAGAGAAATTGTTTTAAATGCCAAATCAACTGTATTCAAGCCAAGAATTACAGTATTAGGGACTGTTACGGCTAATTATTCAGAACTTGGAGGAAGGATCCCCATTCCTGCTCCAGCTGATTTGGGAGATTTATCTGGATTCAAAAATGGTTTTTTATCTCCAATAAGTATGGCGAATGGAAAGAAATTTAAACCTGGTAAGGCTTATAAAGATAGTAAACTTTGCAATATGGTGACCGTTCAGGAATTATCAAAAAGATATCCTGTAGAGAAGATTATTGTAAATTCTCTATATCCTGGATGTGTTGCTGATACAAAACTTTTTAGAGATACACCTTGGTTATTTAGATTCCTTTTCCCGATATTTCAAAAATTTATAACAAAAGGATATGTTTCACAAAGACTGGCAGGAGAGAGGGTCGCTAAAGTGGCAACTTATAAAGAATTTGCTAAACCATCAGTCCATTGGAGCTGGGGAAATCGTCAGAAAACTGGCAGAAAAGCTTTTTCTCAAAAGTTGTCAAAAAGAATAATTGATACGAAGACCTCTCAACAAACTTATGATTTAACAAGCCAATTGGTTGGATTAGATTAATTTAGACTAATCAAATCCTAATAAATCAAAAATTTCTCTATCTTTAAGTGGATTACCTTCTAAAGGTTCTACGTTTTCAAGCATATTTTTGGCAAGAGATAAATATTCATTTTGAACTTCAATAACATCTTCAGTTGGTTCCATTTCAAAAATGGTGCATTTTTTAAGTCTTGATCTTCTAATGGCGTCGACATCTTTAAAGTGGGCCATAGTTTTTAAACCTGTTCTTTCATTGAATTTATCAATTTGATCTGTGTCTTTTGATCTATTTGCGACTACTCCACCTAATCTGACTTTATAATTTTTTGCTTTTGCTTTAATTGCAGAGACAATTCTATTCATAGCGAATATTGAATCGAAGTCATTAGCGGTAACAATTAGACAATAATTTGCATGTTGCAATGGAGCTGCAAATCCTCCGCAAACGACGTCTCCTAGGACATCAAAAATAACAACGTCTGTATCTTCTAATAAATGATGTTCTTTTAATAGTTTAACTGTCTGACCGGTTACATATCCCCCGCACCCTGTCCCAGCAGGAGGACCTCCACTTTCAACGCACATTACGCCATTAAAACCTTCAAACATGAAATCGGTTGGCCTCAATTCTTCGCTATGAAAATCTACCTCTTCGAGAATATCGATAACTGTAGGAACCATTTTGTGCGTCAAAGTGAAAGTGCTATCGTGTTTCGGATCACATCCAATTTGTAGAACCTTTTTACCTAATTTTGAGAATGCTGCAGAAAGGTTTGATGATGTAGTTGATTTTCCGATGCCACCCTTTCCATACACGGCAATTACTAAAGCCCCTTCCTCAATATTTATTTTTGGATCTTGCTTTACTTGAACACTTCCTTCTCCATCAAGAGGTCTATTAATAGTACTTGTCATTTAAAGCTTAAAACAAATTATTATTTATATTCTTGCAGCGCAAATACACATGAAATATGTTTATAAACAAATATGTATTTAATTGTATTAAAAGCGGGAAATATGTTCTTATAACTTAATTTTTAGAATTAAATCTATTAGATTATGAGTGAAAATACTCATGACTTAATAATAGTTTATTAGTAAAAATTAACTGAAATATGCTTTGGCATCATAAAGAGTTTCATCGCTTATCTCTGGAATTCCTCTCAAAATTGCGTATTTTTCAGTATTTGTTTTAACTTTACCTCTTACAAAAAATGGAACTTTTGTTAATTCAGCTCTACCAGATTCAGTCCAGATAATTCCTTCTTTACTATTTCTTTCTTTTTTTTCGTCAGAATTTAAAATATCCTTTGTATTTGTCGCTGTATGTCCTAAATGGCTTTGATGACCATCAACAAACTCAAAGTCATGTTTGAACATATCAATAAGATGCTCTTCTAAGCCCATCATTAGGGGATGTACCCAGTCATCAAAAATCACATTTGCTCCTTCCCATCCCATTTGAGGGCTATATCTTGCAGGAACATCTTGAACATGCATTGGAGTACTAATTACTGAGCATGGAATGCCGAGTCTTTTTGCACTATGCCTTTCCATTTGTGTCCCTAAAACTAGTTCAGGGGTGGCTTTTTTCATAGCATCTTCCACTTCTAGATAATTGTTAGTTATCAGAGCTTCTACATTTAGATCTTTTGCAGTAGCTCTTACTTGTCTGGCCATCTCCCTGCTGTATGTTCCAAGACCCACTACTTCAAAACCCAATTCTTCCTTAGCAATTTTGGCTGCTGCAATTGCATGTGTTCCATCACCAAAAATAAAAACTCTTTTGCCAGTTAGATAATTTGAGTCAACTGATTTTGAGTACCAAGGAAGTTTTGACTTGTGTTCTAATTCTTCTTTATTAGTCAAAGGAAGATCTAATTTCTTATGAACTTCATTTATAAATTCAATTGTATTTTTTATTCCAATTGGAATAGTATTTGTATATTCCATTCCAAAGTTCCGTTTAAGCCATTCGCATGATGCTTCAGCAATTTCTTGATAAAGACAAATATTTATTTCAGCATCAATTAGTCTTTCAATATCATCTGGACTAGCACCTAATGGAGCAACAACGTTTGTATCTATTCCTTGTTCTGAGAGTATACGTTGGATTTCGATAACATCATCCCTACATCTAAATCCAAGCAATGAAGGACCAAGTATATTAACTTTAGGTCTGCGACCTAATTCCTTCCACCTTAGAGGACTTATTTTTTCTGAGGAACTTAATTTCTCTTTTAAAAGAGTTCTTGTTAATTGATAAAAAGTTTCTGAAGCCCCCCAATTTTCTTTCTTGCTATAGGCAGGTAATTCAAGATTAACAATTGGCATATCAAACCCCATTCCTTTTGCAAGAGCCCCTGGTTGGTCTTGGATTAGTTCTGCTGTACAACTTTCTCCAACTAAAAGAGTTTTGGGTTTAAAACGTTCTACAGCTTCCTTAATATTTTTCTTCACTAATTCAGCTGTATCACCTCCAAGGTCTCTAGCCTGGAAAGTTGTATAAGTTACTGGAGGCCTTTGCCCCCTCCTCTCAATCATTGTAAAGAGAAGATCTGCGTATGTATCTCCTTGAGGGGCATGAAGCACATAATGTATATCTTTCATTGAAGAGGCGATTCTCATAGCCCCAACATGTGGAGGCCCTTCATATGTCCATAGAGTTAATTCCATAGTCTTTTAATGAGTTACTAAAGTTTTTGAAGTTAGTATTTGATTCCTTTTTAAAGGTTTAGAGAAGAGACCTGCCAAATCTGCGGCTTGATCAATACCATGAATTGGACTGAATACCATTTCTATCGACCACTTAGTACTGATTCCTTCTGCCTCAAGTGGGTTAGCTAAACCCATCCCACAAACTACTAAGTCTGGATTAGATTCCCTTACTCGATCTAATTGTTTTTCTACATGTTGTCCTTCGACAATTTTTGTATTATCGGGTAATAAATTAATCTCCTCTTTCATTAATTCCTTATTTAGGTAAGGAGTTCCTACCTCTATAAGATCCATTTCGCATTCATTATGCAAAAATCTTGCCAAAGATATTTCCAGTTGCGATTCAGGAAGAAGAAATAATCTTTTCCCCTTAAGTATTTCCTTGTGAGATTCAAGAGCAAGTTTTGCTCTATTGATTAAAGGCGAAATAATTTCATGAAATTTAAGTTCACTAATTTTGAAAGCTTTGGCTGCAGCAAAAAACCATTCAGTACTTCCTTCGATACCTAGAGGAAATGGAGCCGAAATTATTTCACAACCGCGATGTTTAAGGTCTCGAACTGTTTCACTTAAATAAGGCTGAGTTAGTAATACTTTTGTGTTTTTGCCAATTTTTGGTAATTCTGTTGATTGCCTTGGTGGAAAGCTCTCAACATTTGAAATCCCTAAATTTCCAAAAATCTTTTTAAACCTATCCTCTACATTATTTGCAAGAGTCCCAACTAATAATAATTTCTCCTCATTTGAAGACTCCATTAATGGAATTAAAGCTTTTAAGGCACCATCCTCTCCTTGGGTAAATGTTGTTTCTATCCCGCTGCCAGAATAATTAACGAATCTTACTTGACCTAAAAATTTATTATTTAATTTCTCTGCGACAGTTGCAAGATCTAGTTTGATTACTTCACTTGGACATGATCCAACCAGAAAAAGAGTTTTAATTTCTGGTCTTCTCGCAATAAGATCATTAACTACTCGATCTAATTCTTCATGAGCGTCAGCAAGACCGGCAAGATCTTTTTCTTCAAGAATAGCTGTCCCAAATCTTGGTTCAGCAAAAATCATGACTCCAGCAGCGCTTTGAATTAAATGAGCACATGTCCTCGAGCCTACTACCAGAAAAAATGCATCCGGCATTCTTCTATGTAGCCAAACTATTGAAGTTAAACCACAAAAAACTTCCCTGGGCCCAGCTTCCTTATTAAATTCAACTTTACTCATTAAAAATTTTCAAGAGCTTGTATTTCAAGCTTGCATAAACTTTTTAATTTAAGAAAGTAATTAATAAGTTCTCTTACAAAAATATACACATTTAAAAAACTTATATGAATGTTTAAATACTTAAATGAGAATTATGAAAATTATTTTTAGGGCGTATTTTAATTTCTATAAAAAGAATTTCCTTGACTAGTTTTTGATATCTTCCATACATTTCTGGCTATTTTCGTAGCTAATAATCCTGCTCTTTCTAACTTAGATTTCCCAGGCTTAGCTCCAATTAAAGTTGTCACTTCTGAAGTAGTTAAAGGGGCTCCCGTATCTATAGCTAATTGTGTTAACTCCAATCTATCTCTAAGGTTTTTAAGATTTACTTTCTCTATTTTATCTTCTTCTAACCAACTAAAAGATGGGTCTTTCTGAGATAGTTTTTGCATCAAACTTAGGCTAACTAATCCAAGAGTTTGATCAGGAGTTAATTCTTTTTCAGTACCAGAAACATTTGGTTCTTTTTTTTGAGAAGTTCCCATAAAAATGCATATCTTTTACTTGAAGTTATCGTTTTGTGGGAAGCATGCAAGTAAATTTAATAGAAAAAATGAACCATTATCCGTTATAGTCTCGTGAATGGAACCAACTTCTAGTTTAAATAGAGGGAACCGAAAAAAAGGGAGTTCTCTTGTCACAGGATCTGAGGTGCAATCTCAGGCCAGTGGTGCTAGCTGTTTTATTACAACTGATTCAGAAAAGTCTTTGGTATCCAGACAAGCCAGTCAAGTTGAGCAAATTGAGTTGAGAACATATGTTTTTTTAGATTCTCTTCAACCTCAATTAGCTGCATATATGGGTACGGTTAGTAGAGGTTTTTTACCTATCCCTGGTGATTCATGTCTTTGGATGGAAGTTTCGCCTGGGATGGCCGTTCATAGAGTCACTGATATTGCCTTAAAAGCAAGTAATGTAAGACTTGGTCAGATGATTGTTGAAAGAGCATTTGGTTCACTTGCTCTTTACCACAAAGATCAAAGCACTGTTTTACATTCTGGAGATGTGGTTCTAGATGCTATTGGAAGTGAAGTTAGAAAAAGAACAAAACCTTCAACAAGTTGGACTGAAGTTATCAGAGCAATTACTCCAGATCATGCTGTTTTAATAAATAGACAAAACAGAAGCGGATCAATGATTCAATCTGGAATGAGTATGTTTATATTAGAAACTGAACCTGCTGGTTATGTTTTAAAAGCAGCAAATGAAGCTGAAAAAGCATCTAACATAACTGTTGTTGATGTGAAGGCAGTTGGAGCTTTTGGTAGATTAACTCTCGCTGGGAAAGAAGGGGATGTAGAAGAGGCTGCAGCTGCTGCTATAAGAGCGATTGAAGAAATTGCAAATTATTGAGAATTTTTTAACTAAAACCTTTTTTAAGATAAACCTATTTCTTTTTTTAAAAAAGGTGACATAATTTTCGCGGCTTTACCTCTACTACCTAATTTATTTAGTTGTGATTGTGAGAGCTCACCGTAAACACAATTAGCTTCTTTAACCCAAAAAATAGATTCGAATTCCCCATCAGGATATTTGGGGTTCTTGAGAATTTCTCCCCAGCATATTCCTGTTGTATCTTTAACTAAGTTTCCTGAGGGATCGCACAAAACCATACAACTTATAAATCTTGCACTCCTATAAGGACTATCAGAAAGTTCATTAATTAATTTTTTAATTTTCTCATCATTATTTTTGGCATATCGAGCAGAATAAATTCCTGGTCGACCATCTAAAACATCTACTTCAAGACCCGAGTCATCAGCTAATGCCCAAGTTTTTGTCTCTAGAGAAGCTGCCTTGGCTTTAAGTAGTGCATTCTCAAAATATGTTTCCCCAGTTTCTTCGACATTTAAATATTCTGGTTGCTTCTCAACCTTTAAAGACAAAACATCCAGCATCTCTGAAATTTCAGAAACCTTTTTTTGATTGCCACTCGCAATAGTTAGAACTGGAAGGTTCAAAATAATATAAAAATTTATTGTGAATATTATCTTACTTCAAAGCTTGATACGGAGACAGGAAAGGTTGAACATTCCACACCTGTGCAGACAGGGCCTGTCTCGTACGGTAAATAACATAATGTAAATTTTTTCTTAACACAACAGTATGTTTTGATGCACTAACTAATTTGCATAAGTATTGACATATCAATAGTACCAAGGGTGATAAGTTTAACTTATGAATGATAGAAAAAACATTAATGGAGATTTTGTCGAAAACGCTTGACTTATAAGTACTTAATGAAGCATTCTTCGAATTGAACATTCCACATTTAGTATTTAGTAGACAATGGCTACAGAAACAATGGGTATCGCTCTCGGCATGATCGAGACACGCGGACTTGTACCTGCAATCGAAGCAGCAGACGCAATGACAAAGGCAGCAGAAGTTCGCCTAATTGGTCGTGAATTCGTTGGTGGCGGTTATGTCACAGTATTAGTTAGAGGCGAAACAGGCGCAGTTAACGCAGCTGTAAGAGCTGGCGCTGATGCTTGTGAAAGAGTTGGTGACGGTTTAGTTGCAGCTCACATTATTGCTCGTCCTCATAGAGAAGTTGAACCTGCTCTAGGTAACGGTGAATTTCTTGGTCAAAAGGACTAATTAATTAAAACAAGATTTATAAATCTTGCACAATAATTATTTTCCCTATACAGACCTAAATTTATCCTTATGAGTAAGAAGTATGACGCAGGGGTAAAGGAGTACAGAGATACCTACTGGACTCCAGAATATGTACCCCTAGACACCGATTTACTAGCCTGTTTTAAATGTACAGGTCAGGAAGGTGTTCCAAGAGAAGAAGTCGCAGCAGCTGTTGCCGCTGAATCTTCAACAGGTACTTGGTCAACAGTTTGGTCCGAGTTACTTACAGACTTAGAATTTTATAAAGGACGTTGTTATCGAATCGAAGACGTTCCTGGAGATCCTGAAGCTTTTTATGCTTTTATTGCATATCCTTTAGATCTTTTTGAAGAAGGCTCAATTACAAACGTATTAACATCCCTTGTAGGAAACGTTTTTGGATTTAAAGCTCTAAGACATCTACGTCTAGAAGATATTAGATTCCCAATTGCTTTCATTAAAACTTGCGGTGGTCCACCAAACGGAATCGTAGTTGAAAGAGATCGACTTAACAAATACGGCAGACCTCTACTTGGTTGTACCATCAAACCTAAATTAGGATTATCTGGTAAAAACTATGGTCGAGTTGTATATGAATGTCTTAGAGGCGGTCTTGATTTAACGAAGGATGATGAGAATATTAATTCTCAACCATTCCAACGTTGGAGAGAAAGATTTGAGTTTGTTGCAGAAGCAGTTAAGCTTGCTCAGCGAGAAACTGGAGAAGTTAAAGGTCACTATCTAAATTGTACTGCTAACACTCCTGAAGAACTCTATGAAAGAGCTGAATTTGCAAAAGAGCTAGATATGCCAATCATCATGCATGATTATATAACTGGTGGTTTTACTGCAAATACTGGATTAGCTAATTGGTGTCGTAAAAATGGCATGCTTCTGCATATTCACAGAGCTATGCATGCTGTTATTGATAGACATCCAAAGCATGGTATTCACTTCAGGGTTCTTGCAAAATGTTTGAGACTATCTGGAGGAGACCAATTACATACTGGAACCGTTGTTGGAAAACTAGAAGGTGATCGTCAAACAACTCTTGGTTATATTGACAACTTAAGAGAGTCATTTGTTCCTGAAGATAGATCAAGAGGTAACTTCTTTGATCAAGATTGGGGTTCAATGCCTGGAGTATTTGCAGTCGCATCAGGTGGTATCCATGTTTGGCATATGCCTGCACTTCTAGCGATATTTGGTGATGATTCCTGTCTTCAGTTCGGTGGAGGAACACATGGTCATCCATGGGGTTCAGCTGCTGGAGCTGCAGCTAACAGAGTTGCTTTAGAAGCTTGTGTAAAAGCTCGTAATGCTGGTCGCGAAATCGAAAAAGAGAGTAGAGACATTCTTATGGAAGCTGCTAAGCATAGTCCTGAATTAGCTATTGCTCTAGAAACTTGGAAGGAAATTAAGTTCGAGTTTGACACTGTCGACAAGCTTGATGTTCAGGGTTAACTTTTAACTCAAGTTTCAAAATTGAGGAGATTAATTCTCCTCAAACTTATTAAAATCTCGTTTTTACGAGTAATTACATTCACATTTTGATTAATTATGCCTTTCCAGAGCACAGTAAGCGACTATCAAACAGTTGCAACCCTGGAAACATTCGGTTTTTTACCACCGATGACCCAGGAAGAAATATATGACCAAATTGCGTACATAATTGCTCAAGGTTGGAGTCCAGTTATTGAGCATGTTCATCCAAGTGGATGTATGCAAACTTATTGGTCTTATTGGAAACTCCCATTCTTTGGGGAAAAAGATCTTAACTTGATCGTGAGCGAATTAGAGGCATGCCATAGAGCATACCCTGATCATCATGTAAGAATCATCGGATACGATGCTTACACTCAAAGTCAAGGAACAGCTTTTGTAGTTTTCCAAGGACGTTAAAGCTACTTATCCTAATTAATATCTTTCTCCAAAAAATTTTTTGGAGAAAGTTTTTTAAAAGTGTTTTTAAAGAATTTCAAACTTGAAGATTATGTCAAAAAAAACCAGTAGAGAGATTGCACTTGAAAGAAGAAAGGCGATGAGTGATAGCGGTAAAAAAGCTGCTGCTTATTCTTCAACTACCAAAGACAGAGTTCGGTCTTCTGAAGATATACAGATTTCTGGGACTCAGTCTTCTCCTAATAATCAAAATATTTCTAAACCAGCTACAAAACATATTCCAAAAACTCAGGTCAACAGAAATTCTTCAACAACTTTATCTAGTAAAGAATTAGTAATAGAGAGAAGAAAAGCAATGTCTACTCATGGGAAATCAGCTATAACTTCATCCGATAGAACCCGTACGGATGTTAAAAAAGAAAGTCCTGTAAACGTAGTTAAATCAACTATAAATAAAAATCAAGAAGCTTTGGATTCAACTAGTACAGAATCTAAGTCCATAAAACCCAACGTTAAGAGAAGAATTAATCAGAAGAGAAAGCCTATTACTAATACAAGTAGAGATATTGTTTTAGCGAGAAGAGAAGCTCAATCTAAGCATGGTAAATCAGCAACTAAACAAAATACCAGTGCCGCTTCTTTAGCTAGAAGGGGAGACCCAGATTTAAGTAGTAGAGAAATTTCTCAGAGAGTGAGAGAGTTAAGAAGTAAAACTGGTGCTACAGGCAAAAAAGGTAATGGTAAATGTAGACCATGTGGTCCAAATAAAAATGGCGCCAAACAAAATATTGCAGATGCTAGCTGGAAAGTTGGTAAAAGTGAAACTGATTCAGGTCAAATAGTGACAGGAACACAAGCTAATAGATCTGTAAAAACTACAGGTAATGAAGCAAGTACATGTAGAACAGTTACTGGCACCCAATACATGGGAGCAGAAGTTGTTGATCAATTTTGTCAAGATAGACCAAGTTATAAACAACCACTTAGATCTACTGTTACTGCAACAACATCAGGAAATAAAGTCACTGGGAATGAAGTTGGTAGATCTGATAGGGTCACAGGCGATGAGCCAGGGACTTGTAAAAACCTTACAGGTACTGAATATGTATCTTCTAATCAATCACAGAAGTATTGTGGTGATGTTCCAAAAAATCCTTCAAAAGTTAAACACAGTACTACAACCGATGGATTAAAAGTATCTGGATCACTTCCTGGTAGATCAACCCTAGTTACTGGAGATGAATCAGGTTCTGGACATCAATTAACTGGAGATCAATATCTTGGCTCTGAGCCAAATCCAAAAGGTAAAGCATTTGAAAAAGTAGGTAGTTACAACACTCTTAATGGGAATAATGTAACTGGTACAGGAGTTGGAAGATCAGACCATATGACAGGCAATGAACATGGGAGTTGTAAGAATGTAACTGGCGATGAGTACATAGGATCTCAACAATACGAGAAGTTTTGCGGTTCAAAACCAAAACCAGAAGCTAGGAAAGTAGGTTTAAGTCTTTCTTCAAAGTCAAATCTAATAAGCGGCACTATGACAGGAAGATCAGAAATAGTAACTGGAGATGAACCAGGTTCATGCAAAGTATTAACAGGAACACCATACGCAGGCTTAGATCAGATTAACGAAAATTGTAGTACTGAGATTTCTGAAGATATGAAATCCCGATCAAAAGTTAATTCTGGTAATAATTCAAATGCCAGACTTACTGGACAGCAACCAGGAATTGGCGGAATAATGACAGGGGCTAAGAAAGGTGCTTGTAAAAATCTAACAGGTACTCCCTATGTTGGTGGAGATCAGCTCTCACAAGCTTGTGATAATCCTCCACATGATACGGCTTATGCGAATCCGGAAAAGTCAGCGGGTAACTCTTGGAAGGAATTCTCTGTTAAATCACCATCAAGAGATAAATATTCTGAAAAAAATACTCAAGGTGTTACGGGTAATGAATATGAAAATGGTTCGAAGGTGACAGGACCTTTTGATATGGCAGTTGATAAGGTCACTGGTACTGAAAAATTTAGATTTGAACCGAATAAAAATATTACTTATAAACAAAAAATGGAAATTGAAGAAACAGACCGTGCCGCAAAGACACCAGAAAAAAGAGTCGCATCAAGGATTACTGGTGAAGGACAATCAGTGGGAAATGTAACTGGTGACGATTGGGATCGTGGTGATAAGGTAACAGGCACAGAGGGAGCTTCTTCTAGAAAGAGAAATCCATCAAGAGCAGGATTCATGAGTGCAATGCCCCCTATGGAAGTTAAAAGAAATGACGAAACAGAAAAACCAGATTTCTTGATAACTGGATCAAGTGGTAATACTCGTGAAGGACAACTTGTTACCTTTTCAGGTGGTGCAAGAGGTTAAGTAAATAATGCCTTTAAGAGGACTGGCTAAAGCCAAGAACTTCACATTGGGGCCAACAGCTCCAATGAAAACTTTTACTGAAAATATCCATATACAAAGTAAAGAATCAAATAATTTCCGAAATTCTGGAAAGTCTCATAAATTAACCAATAATATCCAAAATGAAAATCTATTTAGGTATGAAAGTAAAATAAAAAGTGATTTTGACGAAATTGTTCCAACTCTCAAGGAAATTGCTCGAATTCAACATCACGAAGATTTTATAAATAAGGCTCAGAAAATATCAAGAAAAAATTTGGGAATAGATTTACCCCTTCATATATTAGATAAATCTTGGGTTAAACCTCTTGATATGAGAGCTTTATATGCATGGTGTGCTTTCAAACAGCATGAGAAACTTAGCGACAATTTTTTTAAAAATGATCCACTTGAAGGTGCTGCTGGAAGTAAGGGTGCGGAAGATTTTGAAAAATATCTTTTAGATTGTGGGATTCATTTACTTGATATAACTCCTTGTTCAGATGGAAGATTAGCTCATTCAGTCGCATATGTAATGAGAATACCCTTTAGTTCAGTAAGAAGAAGATCCCACGCTGGTGCACTATTTGATATTGAAAATACTGTAAATAGATGGGTAAAAACTGAACATAAAAGATATAGAGAGAATATTCCTAATGAATCTCATAAAGATACGAGGTACTTAAAAGTTGTAACTTATCATTTTAGTTCTGTTGATCCTTTGCATCAGGGATGCGCAGCTCATGGGAGTAACGACGAGTTAGCTGCAAAAGAAGGTAGAAATAAATTATATGCTTTCAAAGAAGCTGTAGAAAACAGCTTTTGCTGCGGTGCTTCTGTAGATTTAATGTTAATTGGACTTGATACAGACACTGATTCATTAAAAATACATTTATCAACAAGGGATGGAGGGATTGATTTAGAAAAAACTATTTCTACTTTAGAAATTTATAATTCAACAATAAACTTTTCACAAGAGGATGCAGAGAGAGAAATTTGTCAAATAATTTCTAAACAATCTTCAAAAGATAAACTCAGTGGACTGGAAAAATTTACGTATAAATTAATTGTCAATAATATTTCTCAAATTGATTATGTTAAGAGTTTTCATAATGGTTCTTATGAAGATATTGGACATTCAGAAAGATTTATAGGAGTTGGTATAGGTTTTAAAGAAGTACATCTCAGAAATTTAACTTATTTTGCTCATTTAGATACAGTCGAAGAAGGGGCTCCAGATTTAGATGTAGGAGTAAAGATTTTTACTGGATTAAATGTTTCTCAAGATCTACCTATTCCAGTAGTAATAAGATTTGATTACTCTGGCAAAGTACCCGGCGCAAAAGAGAGGGCAATAAAAGATTGTGAAAGAGTTAATAATGCGATATCAATTAGATATAAAAATTTAGTTGATCAAGGTTTGTTACATACTTGCTCTACTATTAGAGATAGGGACAAAATTCATTCCGCCCAAATTATTGGAATGTCTTTAGATAAAAAAACAGAGGAGGCTCACTAATTATGTTAATTTGTAAGGTTATAAAACCACTCGTTTCTACAAATAGGATTCCTGGTTTTGAACATAAACATCTGCAGGTTGTATTAGATGGTTCTTCTAATAAAGTTGCAGTTGATGCTGTTGGCTGTAAGCCAGGAGATTGGGTTATTTGTGTTGGAAGTTCTGCAGCCAGAGAAGCAGCAGGAAGCAAATCTTATCCAAGCGATTTAACGATTGTTGGAATAATTGATCATTGGGATCCTGACAACTCGTAAAAAAGGAGGATATAAATATGGAAATTATGAAGGTATTAGGAAGGATGGTATGCACTCAAAGAGTCGCTGGCTTAGGTCATATGAATTTACGAATTTTAGAAAATAATAAAGGAAAGAAATTAGTTGCTGTTGATCCTGTTGGAGCTAGAGAAGGTAACTGGGTTTTTACTTCTAGTGGCTCTGCCGCAAGATTTGCATGTCCTAATCCAGAAGTTCAAACCGATTTAACAATTGGCGGTATTATTGATTATTGGGAGAGTGACTAAAAATTTTAACTTCAAAAATTTTATTGAGAAACTGTGTTGAAGGTATAGTGTAATTAGTCTTGAATAAAGAATGTAATGTGGAAAGAAAGAGAATCACCTTTGAGGATTGAAAAAAGATTTGAATTTGATCAATACTCAAAAATTAGTAAATTCATGGGGGAAATTGAGAAATTATGTAAAGAAAGGGATATCTATCCAAATATCAGCTTCGGAAAGAATTTTGTAAGTCTTTCAATATTTTTAGACAATAAAGAGATATCAGACAAGGAAAAAGACTTTTCAATGGAGATTGATAAATTTTATTTAGAAGATTAGTCTTTTTTAATAATTATTTGGCTTTGCAATATCTCTTTTGATTAAAGCCATTAAATATGTTGGTGCTTTATATCTGCCAGGTAGACATCTATTTAAAGTTTCAAGATGACTCCAACACACGGTCTTTTCTATATCTTTAACTGAGTTTCCTTTTAAAATTAATAGTCTAAGAGCTTTGCAAAATAAAGGATAACCTGCTTCTAGTTCATCTATATTAAGCTTTGCTGCTGACATAGATCAAAGATGAATTATCAACTAATAATCTATACAACTATGGTGCACAATTGGTTCATATTTCAAATTTCTCAATAATTAGAAATTAATCTAGAAATGCAACGCAATCTATTTCAACTAAAACTCCTTTTGGTAGAGATGAAACTTCCACACAGGCCCTTGCTGGAGGATTCTCAATATTAAAAAAATCACTATATATTTTGTTGACAATTTGAAAATTACTTAAGTCCGTTAAGTAAATAGTTGTTTTTATTACATCATCTATTTTGGCCCCACCAGCTTTAAGAACTTCTGCGAGATTTTTTAAAACTTGAATAGTTTCCTTCTCTATATCACCTAAACATGTTATTTCATTTAAAACTGGGTCTATAGCAATTTGACCAGAACAATAGATAAAATCCCCAGCTTTTATTGCTTGATTATAAGGTCCTACTGGATCTGGAGCATTTGGTGTTTTAATTACTTGTTTGGGGGACATTTGTTTAAGAAGATACCTATCTATTTAAACCCATAAATCTTTATTTGCTCTTAAAAAAGTAAATTCTTCTAAATCTTTTGCTCTTAAGAAAAGGTTTATTTTAATCTCTTCATCAAGTAAAAATGGAATTGTCAATTCATTAAGAGAAAGTTTTTTTTCAACTTCCGAAAGTTTATTTTTTATATCTTGATCTTCTGGCCTGAGATTCAATGCCCACAATATATTTGCCTTTGTATATTCATGTGCACAATATATGAGAGTATTTTTTGGTAAAGATTTGATTCTTTCTAGCGAAGAATACATTTGTTGATAAGTTCCCTCAAAAATTCTTCCACAGCCTCCAGAAAATAATGTGTCACCAATAAAAAGAATAGGATTTTCCCCATCCAAAAAGAACGCAATGTGTGAGCTTGTATGTCCTAATACTTCAATTATTTTTACTTCTTCACCTAAAATATTAAAAGTTTCTCCATCTTCTACAGATACATTTTGAAAAGGTATTCGCTTTTTTTCTTTAGAGGAAGCAATCACCTTTACATTTGGCCATCTTTCAATAAGAGACTTTGTCCCTCCAATATGGTCTGAATGATGATGAGTTTGAAAAATAGCTTCTAAGTGAAAATTGTTTTCATTTATATATCTAATAACCGGTTCGTGAACAGATGGATCTACAACCACAACGGATTTATCTTTTACCAACAACCAAATGACGTTATCACTTAAAACTCTAAGTCCGATTATATTTCGAGCTTTATTAAATTCCATTATTAACTTAGAATGAAGAATCCTTGGAAGAAATTGATCTATGTTTACTATAGCTTTACCAAAAGGAGCTTTGTTAAAAGATTCAATTTCAACTTTTAAAAGAGCTGGGTTAGATTTCTCTGATGCGTTGGACAAAAATAATAGATCATTAACCTTTGAATCAAATTGCAAACGGGCAAAAGCTTTATTAGTAAGAAATGGAGATGTGCCTGTTTATGTAAGTTATGGTCAGGCTGACTTGGGTATTGTTGGGTATGACGTTTTAAGAGAATCTGAATTAAAAGTCGCAAAGTTATTAGATTTAGGATTTGGTGGTTGTCACATGTCGTTGGCGGTTAAGAAAAATAGCAATTATTCAAAACCTACTGATCTTCCAGCGAATTGTAAAGTAGCAAGTAAATTTATAAAAACAGCAAGATCTTATTTTGAAGAATTAAATATTCCTGTAGAAATAGTTCATTTGACAGGATCAGTCGAGCTTGGCCCTATTACAGGTATGGCTGAGGCAATAGTTGATTTGGTGGCAACTGGAAAGACTCTTAAAGAGAATGGTTTAATTAAAATTGATGATCTTTATTACTCGACTGCAAGACTAATTGGAAATCCTTTATCTATGAGGTTAGATGATAATCATCTCAGAGATACGATTTTATCAATAGAATCTACTAATGCTTTATAGAAGATTAGTTAAATGTTTTTTAAAGATTTTAGAAGGATTAAAAAGTTAGGTAAATATTTAACTAAAGATAAAAAAACAATCTATCTAATCTTGATAGTTTTGTTACCTGTTTCTTTCTCTGGAGCTATTCAACCATTATTAGTTGGTCAAGCAATTACCATTCTAAAGAACGAAACTACAGATGTTTGGCTAAGTAAAACTTTCTTTGGGCAGTCAATAAATGCCATAATCCTAACCTTATTTATAACTGTATTATTCAGATTAGTTCTGCAGGGATACCAAACTTACAATATCCAAGCAGTGGGACAACGTTTGACAGCAAGAATAAGAAGAGAACTTTTTGATCATTCAATATCTTTATCTCTTAAGTATCACGATAAAATGCCTGTAGGGAAATTATTAACGAGATTAACAAATGATGTTGATGCTTTAGCCGAGGTTTTTGGTAGTGGAGCAGTTGGAGTCATAGCTGATTTCGTAAGTCTGATAGTAATTTCTTTGACAATGCTGTCAATTGATCAAGGGCTTGCCATTTTATTACTTTTGACTCAAATCCCAGTTTCGTATTTTATTATTTGGCTTCAAAAACGTTATAGAAAAGCCAATTATCAAGTAAGGGAAGAATTATCTCAACTCAACTCTGATTTTCAAGAGAATCTTCAAGGTTTAGAAGTCGTTCAGATGTTCAGAAGAGAGGCTTTTAATAGCAAGAAATTTTCCAAAACTGGCGTTGCTTATAAGAAAGCAGTTAATGGAACAATATTTTATGACAGTAGTATTTCGGCATTTATAGAATGGATTTCTCTTGCCGCAGTTTCCTTAGTTTTGGCAGTTGGAGGATATCTTGTTACTTCAGGAAATATTGGTTTAGGAACATTAACAACTTTTATTTTATATTCCCAAAGACTTTTTGAACCTTTAAGGCAGCTTGCAGAAAGATTTACTCAAATACAAGGAGGTTTAACAGCTGTAGAGAGAATAAACGAATTATTGGACGAAGAAATACAGATTAAGGACTCCACTTCCGCAAAACATTTTTTAAAAAATGCTAAAAATGTAAATAAAAAATTTAAGGGCGAAATTGAGTTCAAAAATGTTAATTTTTTCTACAACGAAGGAGAACATATCATAAAGAATTTATCTTTCAAGATCAATCCAGGAGAGCATGTGGCTTTTGTAGGGCCAACTGGTTCAGGTAAGACGACTATAATAAGACTATTATGTAGATTGTATGAACCTCAATCAGGCCAAATTTTAATTGATGATATAGATATCAAAAATATTCCTATTGCAACTCTTAGAAATATGTTGGGAGTAGTTTTGCAAGATACCTTTATCTTTAGTGGAAATGTCGCAGATAATTTAAAACTTAATTCGAATGTAGACAATCTTGAATTAGAAAATCTTTGTAACGAATTAGGATTAGATAATTTGTTAAAAAAATTACCAGAAGGTTTGAACACCTTCCTAAGAGAACGGGGGGGAAATCTATCTTCTGGAGAGAGACAACTTCTTTCAGTAGCTCGAGTAGCTATTAGAAATCCTGTTGTTTTAATAATGGACGAAGCAACAGCGTTTATGGATCCGTCTACAGAGGCTACTTTGCAGAAAGATCTTGAGAGAATTCTTTCGAAGAGAACAGCATTAGTAATAGCTCACAGATTAGCAACTATTGAAAGTTCTGATAAGATTTTAGTCTTAAAAGGGGGATCATTAGTTGAAGAGGGAACACATAGTGAATTGAGACTAAAAAAGGGTTTATATTTTCAGCTCTCAGAGCTTCAACAAAAAGGATTCGTTAATTTTTAATGATTTTTAGAAACCAAGGATCGTTAATAAAAAAATCAAACAGTATATCAAGGGATGAGCTGATAGATCTCTACGGTTTAAATTCTTATGAGTTCACTCAAATAAATAAAGAAGAAATATTTGTATGTAGTAAAAATAAAGATTTAGATCTAATAGAACTTGATCAACTTTTGCAAACTGTTGGTTGGAGCAGAAGACCTATTAGGAGGGTAAAAAGAGCTTTAGATTTCAGTATTTTGGTGGTTGGGTTATGGCGTCATGATGATAAATTCCCCAGACTAGTAGGATTTGCAAGATGCACTGGCGATGGAATTCTAGAAGCAACAGTTTGGGATGTGGCTATTAATCCTGTCTATCAAGGACTTGGATTGGGGAAAGAGTTAATGAAATATGTCCTAAAAGAATTAAAAAATATTGGAATTTCTAAAGTAACCCTTTTTGCTGATGCTGAAGTGGTTTCATTTTACAAAAGACAAGGTTGGATATTAGAACCTAGAGGCTCTAAATGTGCTTTTTGGTATGCAAATTAATCATTTTTTGTAGTAGTCAGAATAAATAGATTTTAACGATTCGCCTTTTAACCATCTTCTTCTAAAGTGCCAGTTCTTAATTGCTTGGAGAAAAATATTAGTTCGTTCCCATTTCCTTGAACTTATAAAAATAGGTAAATTTAATTGTTTTAAATCTTTTTTTTTGTTTAATCTCCTTAAAAAATCTACATCTTCCATCAAAGGTATTTTTCTAAAACCATTATTCTTAAAATAGATAGTTCTATGAATTATTAATCCTTGATCACCATATGGTTGTTTAAAAAATTTACTTCTAAAATTCACGAGAATTTCGAGGACTCTATAAATTATCTTTTTGTGATTAATTTTGAATTCAAAATAGTAAATACTATTCTTGTTTCCCTCTAAATATGAATTAATTTTTCTAAACCAATCATGATTTAATCTTGTATCCGCGTGCAAAAATATGAACCAGTCTCCTTTTGAATTCTTGGCACCAATATCTAATTGTAAACCTCGATTCCTTTCTTTGGATATAAATACTTTCGCTCCATAAATATTTGCTATATCAATAGTTTTATCTTCACTTCCACAATCAACAATTATTATTTCGCTCTCCTTTTCTATGCTTGACAAATCTGAAAGCAATAATGGCAAATTATTAGCTTCATTAATAGTTGGAATGATAATTGAGATTTTAGACAAGTTGATTACTTTCTATTTTCGATATCAAATATTGTATCTATATCTATTTTTTTATCTAAAAGCTTATATTTCAATTTTATAGACGCAAAATTATCAATTGTATTTTGAAGAACATTCTCTGTACTCCACCTAATGTTAATAAAAGGTAAATATAGATGCGTTGAAATTATTTTTCCTGATAAACCAATAAGCCAATATCCTCCATCATTAGATGGCCCTAAAATAAGATCATTTTGTTGAAGCTCTTTTACAGTATTTAATAAATCTTGATGGCATAAATCTGGAAGATCAGTACCAATAAAAATAATATTTTTGATCTTATGTTTAGCACAAAATTTTTTATTGATAATTATTTGCCTTTTCATTTTTTCTCCCAAGCAGCCTTTCCCCTGCAAATTAAATTTTTTGATGCCTAATTGTCTAGACCATTTTCTACAATTTCCTACTCCCAAACCATTTATGGCAATAGAAATATCAATCAGTTTATTTTCTTGAAGAAATTTTGCGACTGAAATTGTGTGTTTGGTCATCACACTTTGTACTTTTGCCGAATTACTTTTACCTATATCTTTTGATAATCTTGTTTTGCATCTTCCAAAACCATGCCATTTCGCCATGATAATAAGTAATGCCTTATCCAATACTTTAGAGAGATTTAAAATTATTATATGCCTATTAAAAAATATAAAATTTATTTTTATAAATTTAGTCGATGCTTTGTTAAATAATTTTAAATTTGTCGTGATCTTGTGATTTGATAATGGCCAATTATTAAATTCCAACTAGATTAATAATCTAGAGAATAAAACTTTGCAAGCAACTAATCCTATTTGGGCGGAAGTTCAACAATTACTCCAAAAAACTTTAAGTAAGCCTTCATTTGAGACTTGGATAAGGCCTGCTAAATTTAATTGTTTTGAAAACGGTTTATTAACTTTAATAGCTCCAAATACATTTTCTAGTGATTGGTTGAGAAAGAATTATTGTGAAACTATTGAAAAAGCTGCAAAGGAAATCTGCGGTCATGATGTAAAAGTTGTTTTTAAATCTGAAACGAATACCAGCAGCGATTTAACAAATGAAGAAAAACCAAACGAACAGAACGTTCATCATAAAACAAGATCTTTTTCTAGTAATAATCAAAATAATTCTTCAAAAAACCAATTCAAAAATCCCAATGGTTTAAATTTACGCTACGTATTTAAAAGATTTGTCGTAGGTCCAAATAGTAGGTTGGCTCATGCCGCAGCTTTAGCCGTTGCCGAATCTCCTGGGAGAGAATTCAATCCATTATTTATTTGTGGAGGAGTAGGTCTTGGTAAGACTCATTTAATGCAAGCAATAGGTCATTATCGAGTAGAAATAGATCCAGGGGCAAAAGTTAAATATGTATCTACAGAGACTTTTACGAATGATGTTATTAGTGGTATTCGAAGAGATGGAATGACAGCTATTCGAGATAAATATAGAAATGTAGATTTGATTTTAATCGACGATATACAGTTCTTAGAGGGCAAAGAGTATACACAGGAAGAATTCTTTCATACTTTTAACGCTCTTCACGAATCAGGAAGTCAAATAGTTATTGCAAGTGACAGACCACCAAATCAATTGTCGGGAATTCAAGAGAGATTAATTTCTAGGTTCTCAATGGGTATGACCGCAGATATTCAACCACCTGACCTTGAGACGAGGACAGCTATCCTTCAAAAAAAGGCAGAACAAGAGAGGATGAGTCTTCCAAGAGATTTAATTCAATTTATAGCAGGAAGATTCACTTCGAATATTCGAGAGTTGGAAGGAGCATTTACTAGAGCTGTTGCATTTGCATCAATAACAGGCTTACCAATGACAGTCCAATCAATTGCTCCAATGCTTGATCCGAATAGTGTTGGAGTAGTTGTTACTCCAAAACAAGTTATTAATAAAGTTTCAGATTTCTTTAAAGTTTCTACTGATGAATTGATCAGTTCAAGTAGGAGAAAACCAGTAAGTCAAGCTAGACAAATAGGTATGTATCTTATGAGACATGGGACAGATCTAAGCCTACCAAGAATTGGAGATGAATTTGGTGGCAAGGACCATACAACAGTTATGTATGCTATTGAACAAGTTGAAAAAAAATTATCTATTGATCCAAATATTGCAAGTCAAGTTCAAAAAATAAGAGATTTACTTCAAATAGATTCAAGAAAAAATTTATAGTTTTACTATTAACTAGAAATGAAATTTATAGGATCTTGATCATATCTATGCTTTAAAGGTATCTTATCTGTTTCATTGATATCACTAAGCGATTCAATTTTATTTAATGATTGCCTTAATAACCTTGCTGAAATAATTGGCATATCTCTTGGAACTGAGATTCTATTTTTTAAGTATCTTAAAGAGACTCCTGAAAGTTTTTTAGGGATTAATGTTTCACCTGTCATCATATGGCTCAAAGCTGATCTCAATGATTCGTCAAAGGATTCTTTATTATATGGGTTAACCTTTAGTAAATTGTCTTTATGCTTTATCACTCTTTTTAGAGCAATTTTTGCGAAATATTTTGACTCATAATTTTGATTTAATTCATAATTACCTAGACCCTCCCCAGTATCTATTAGCTTTGAGAAAGTAATCTGTTGTTCATTGCTTTCTTTATAGCATCCGCCCATTTGTGGGGGTAAATCATGAGAATGAGTATGGAAATCTCCTTGAGTGCCTCTATAAGCACTTCTCCCTTCAAGAAGGGTAAGCCAGTTATCTATATGACGGTAATTAGATCTTAAATTAAACCCTTTATAATAAATCAGTGATGCATTCATTCTCTCCATATAGGGAATAAAAATTATATCTCCAACACCAGGCTCTATATCACCCGTGTTAGAAACTGATGGATCAACAAACCCTGATTTTGACCTACTTAAGATTTCATCGAGTTTAGAAATGGATTCATTAAATCTTTTTTTTCTAAAAGAGTTATCTATAAAATTAAAGCTTTCTCGGCAGAGCCAATTACACCAGGATCTGAAAATTTCTCTTTCTAACTCTCTAATTTTGATAAGGTGACTAGATGTTATAAAAGAACCAAGTGATCCAAATTCATTTTCTAAAAAAGCTATGATATCGTCGCTTTCAGTTATAATTTGCCCTTTAAATTCAATTGCAGGTAATTTCCCCGATCTGACTTTTTCAAGGAACCAACTTTCTTTGTGGCCGTAGCAAAACATATTTATTTTCTTGACTCTGTATGGAATTCTCTTAAATTCAAGCCATAACCATATCTTCTGACAGTAAGGACACCAAGAATGCCTATCCCTATAGAGGGTAACTAATACATCATTTTCACTATGTCCAAATAATCTTAAATTTGCGTAGGAATTATTTATACCATGGACTCTATCAAGATCTTCAACTTCAAATTTATTTAAATCATCCCATGTCAAAATCCCATTCATTATTTGAATTAAAGCTATAAACTAACGTTATAGTAATTGATTAAAAAAAGTCTTGGAATTTGAATTTGATTTAATTGTTGTTGGCGCTGGATCTGGAGGACTCGCGGCTGCTAAACGTGCGGCTAGTTATGGAGCAAAAGTTGCAATCATCGAAGCAAATCAAATAGGAGGCACTT